>NZ_JWLW01000029.1 GCF_000808575.1 Alteromonas marina | reverse complement strand
AATGGGCCGGAACATGCAATCTCTCAACGAGATCACTGATATCCTTATCTCCCATTTCGATATCGTTGCCAAACTCTTGCGTTAGATAAGTGACAAACAATGAACTAAGTAGTTTACTCCAGTCCGGCATCCCAGCACTGCTAGATACACCTGCTCCCAGAAACAAAGAAAACTGGCCTTTCTTGTAACAAGCTTTTAGATTTTTGATTATATCTTCACGATTAATTTTCCAGTCGTTACTAGGTTTTGATATAGCTGAAGATAATCTAAGTGCGAAAAGGTTTTTGACAATATTGTTAACAGCCTTTCTGTTTGCATAGGCAATTTTATTGAGCTCTGCTGGCCCCCAAAGAGTGACTTTAAAGGGTAAATTGAGCGTATTAATCTCTTCTTCGGCTCGAATTTTGAATTTTTCTGGTATTGGTTTTGCTGATATAAAAAGTGCATGCTCAAACTTACTATCAGCATATTCATTCAACAAACCATATATCGATTTTTCTATAAAGTACCTTGCAGGGAGTCTTGAGAGATTAAACTTTACCTCTATGAGGGTAGCCCCATCAAATTCGTCAAAACCATTGGGGGCAAATGCATCGCCATATTTTGATACTTCACTCTCAATCGAAAGTCTTTTGTTTTGCGCCTTTATATGGTGTTTTAATAGGTGCTGAACAAAAGCTTCAAATGCGTAGTAACTCCTTGGACCGCCTTGCCCACGCAGCTCAATATCAGAAATAATGTCATCAATAATCATTTACTCTGCATCCTTTTACGAGACTCACCAATCCTATCTTTGAATATAAACTAGACGTGAGTTAGCAACTTTCCGTATTTTTCCCTTGTTTATGAATATGACATTTACTTAAGTTATCTGCAAAGGTTTATCCATAGGATGGTTAAAAAAAGAGTCGGCCACAGGTAATACAATTGTAACTGGGTTATTTATTCCAATGCCTTTTTACAGTAGCTATACCTAGCCCCAAAACTTCAGCGGTTTTCGATTGAGAAAGCCCTTCAGCTTTTTTCGCCTGAACAGAAAGCGTTGTTGTCTTAGCCACTGGTCGACCCAGCTTCCTTCCCTCTGCTTTAGCTCGCTCAAGTCCTTCTCTAGTCCTCTCTCTAATCCTGTTGCGCTCAAATTCAGCAAATGCAGAGAACATTTGAAGCATAAGCTTACCTTCTGCACTAGAAAGATCAGCCACTGGCAAATCTAGGCACACCACCTTGATTCCTTTATCAGTGAGTAAGTTAATTGTACTTTGCACATCAATGTTGTCTCGACCTAAACGGTCTAATTTCAAAACCACCAGCATATCGCCCTTTTCCATCTTGTGGTTGATGAGCATCTTGAACTTTTCTCTCTTCATGGCTTCGACCGAGCCCGAAACCGTTTCGCTGACTATCCGTGAATCGAAGACTTCATATCCTTTTTGACGGATGGCTATTACTTGGTTTTCTGTCGTTTGCTCTGTGGTAGAAACTCGACAATAAGCAAATATACGCATTATTCAGTAAACTTCCTTTTTAGTATCACTTATTGGGGTATCATATAATATTGGCATCATTATTTGAAGACCCTATTTTCATGATACCAATCAAGACATAAAAAAGCTGGTATCAACATACGAATGTTTATTGATACCAGCTAAGACTGAGTTACTTAGGAGGTTTATAGATTTCCTTCTTTTTGCTGGAATTGCAGGAAAAGCTTAATTTGTTGCTCCATCTTGGGGGAAACATTTTCTGCTGGCTTAGAAAGCTTCCGAAGCAGTTCAGCTTGTTTATAGTCAGGAACATCTCCATAGCTATAAAAACTTGTTAGTACACTCTCATGCCCTAGATTCTGACTCCACGCCTTAAACTCTTCTGGTGTCTGACATAGCTTTTCGCCTAATCGCACCAAAGTATTTCGAAAACTGTGTGGATTGAAATAGGGTAACCCAGCTAGGGCGAATGCTTGCGCAAATATTTTACGAATCGGATTAGCATTGCTCCAATGCTCTTCAAGTAACCCTACCGCTTCAAATTGCTGATTAGCATCATGAGCCAGCTTTGTTTTTGGAAACAATGGCGAATTCTGTTTGTATCCTAATTCAGTCACTAGGTAATCAATCCAATCAGCTAGTATTTTATGTGGCAACTCTCCTACTGGGAAAAAGTAAGTAGTAAATGTTTTACTAAATTTAGTATTTACGTCTCTAGCATCTTGATAAAAACTATTGTCAGCAAGGTCAATATGCTTAATTTTTGCAGAAGCAACTGCGCCGTCTCGCGCACCAGTCAGAATAACAAATGCTATTAGAGCTCTGTCTCGCATTTCAATTGAAGTCGAACACGGCATTCCTTCTAGGGTTTTAGCGATTTGTTCAATTGTCGCCACACTCCTTTTACGCTTCGCATTTCCAATCCTTGTGTCTTTTTCCGATAGATTGAAATATTCGATGTCACTATAGTTAACTTTTGCGCGATATCCTTTTTGAGTAGCTAAGTATTGAAAGAACGCTTTTAGGTGACGGGTCGCCGTAAGCACAGTTGCCTTACTTAGTTTTTCACCAGTTGCTAGAGACTTTTTGCTAAGAAGATTCTTTTTAAAAGCAATCGCATGCTTTGCTCTAAATTTTCTAAAGTCTATATACCCTGTGAAATCTTCAAAGCGATTTATAGATTTAAGAGCACCATCAACCGTCGAGTCATCCAAGCGCTTAGCTTCCTTCAAAAATTTTGTATATTCGTAGATAATTCGGGCATTATTTGTACTATTGTTTTTCATCACTAGAAACCTCGCTGAAAGGACAATTTAAGAGCTTTTGTCCTCTTAGGACTAAGATGTTCAATGCCTGCTCGGGCTTGGTTTAACGCGGCTGTTTGCGATGTTTGTTGAGCGTGTGATACGCCCGGTTGTAGTATGACCAGAGGCGATATCAAAAGTGACTGTGCAATTACTGTTATGGTAGTTTTAAACATTTTTGCTGTGCGCTTTAAGTGAAGAATCAATGACGACAGAATATGAAATGGTGCGCCTTAGTTATTGCACATTAATGCTAATTATTTGTAGGTTATTGCTAAAGGAAACATAAAGCTTGAAGTCACGTTTAGCCTTTTTTGATCATGCGACACATTAACCTTCATCGTGCAAAGACGTACTAGATATTGCGTTTTCAAACGACGGTCTCGATTGGAAAGGCATCATTTTAGAGAAAGGAAAGTCGCCTCACTTTTACCCTCAAAATGTGTATACCCCTTATTTCTATTTCGCACTCGCCCTTGAAAGCGACCTGAATTGGAACATAGAAGCGAATGGAAGTATGGTTTCTTTAAAAACCAGTCCGGGAAACATTTGGATAAACCCATCTAAAACGCCGTTTACACACGACATATCCGAGCCTTGTTATTTTAGCGGTTGAAGAGCGTGTATTTTTAGACGCATGTCCGTTTAAGGTAGAACAAGAACAGCTGCAGTTTCTGAACAACTATAACGTGGAAGACGAGACCATAAAGGGGCTAATTGAGCTTCTGTTATTAGAGACACAAGCAAAGGGTCGTAATGGGAAAGCCTATGTAAGTAGCTTATTGTCTGCACTTTCTGCTCATTATATCCAAAATTATTCAAATTACCGCGACCTTCAAGATGCCTCAGCAAAGAGTGTCAAAATAGGCAAGTCACAGATAGATAAGATTGAGCAATATATTAAAGAAAATATCGGCAGTACCATTAGCGTAGATGCGCTGGCCGAACTCGTTTTTTGCAGCAAGTTCCACTTTTTAAGAGAGTTTAAAAAGAGTGTTGGGGAAACACCGTACCAATTTATTACCCAATACCGTGTTGAGCAAAGTAAAAAATACTTACTCGCGAATACTCATTCCATGAGCGACATCGCGTTATTACTGGGATTCAATGACCAATCTCACTTCAGTCGTGTTTTCAAAAATCACGAAGGCATTACCCCAAGCCAATTCATTAAACAATACAGCACGTAGAATAAACTATTTTGGACACTACCTACTCAATAAAGCCCTTGCTAAGACTTTATGGGTAATTGCCCTAATGCCGCTGCGCATGCCAAACCAATGGCAAACGTCATCGCCACACTGGTGAAGGTGCCCAAAAGTACATATTCAGTTAGCTTTCTGTCTTGGTGTTTAGTGAGGTCGCCGAAGCGAAATATAGATTTAGCCGCAATAAGAAAACCTATGGCAGAAAACTGATTTAACAATACAAAGGTAAGCATGAGTACGCGCTCTAAATAGCCAATTCGTTGACCTGCCAGTGATAAAGTTTGCTGTGCCTCTGTACTTATTGTGGGCGGATCGTTGGGGTGAGAAGACGGCATTTTATTAGCTAATACTTCATCGCTCCAAGGCGACAGCAGCTGTTTAATAATAACTGAACTGGGCTTAAGTACCGCCAAATAGGCTAAGACCACTAGTAGATGCGATGTACCCACCTGCTGAAGTAGTCCTACTGCCTCGCGCCATTGATTGGTGGCATACAAAAATACGCCTAAGATCACGACAATGTGCGCTATTTGATCGACAACAAAAGACGTAGTGTTTTGCTTACAGTACGATTTAATCACGTCAATTTTGAAGTGAGAAACGGCGACTACAATTGCCCCAATACCTATACTTGCGATACTTATCGTTGATGAAAACAAGAACATTGCAGCTGCCGCGAGTATACCGTGTATGATTGCGTGTAGGTATAAGGGCAAAGCCAGTGCGTGTCGTTCGTTTCTTTGCTGTACCCAGGTAAACGGTTGAAAATAAAAGTCTGCTAATAGATGCGCTAACACAAGTGCCACCAGCAGTTGAGGTTCAGCAAGCATGTGACTCTCCTGTTGCAAGCATTATGTTTTTTGTATAACCCGTCATCACATTAGTCTTCCTTGGTCAATTGTTCCGTTTTTAATGAGGTTCCACCTTGAACCCATAAAATGAGCGCTCTCTCCATATAGTCGAGATATTCTGCTATCAGTTTATAGTTACTGGCATTGAGAATTCGACTTACGTTACTGCGATTTTTATCTAGTATGGCCGCTACACTTTCATGGCTCTTATCCGTGGCTTCAAGATACGCGAGTAAGGTTTGCGACTGGGTTTGTGTCAGTCCACTGATATGCGCGTCGGCAAAACGTGTTAAGAGCTGCGTTTTGTCGTCGAGTGTTTGTTCACCGCTACAAAAAGTAAGATGGTGCGGCTTTATGTTATCTAACCCTCGTCCTGACAACACAAACGCGTCTCCAGTGCCAGTTTTTACTTCTGAAGGGCGAAATTGCGCTTCTCCCACAGCAACACTCATTCGCACATCTACACTTAAAGCGTGCGCCTTTAGTGCTAGCCGCAATCCAACTGCGGCTGCAATGCTATGCTGTGGTTGTGCGACAACTAGCTGGAATGCGTCTCCTCGATAAATATCAAAGTCTCCACCGTAGTACTCGGCGTAGTATGTTAAACGCTCTCTCAGCGTAGCAATTATCTCTCTGAATTCAGCATCAGAATAAGACTGAGAGTTGGAGACGTCACCGGTAATCACACCAGCGCGCTTTTTTGCATTGCTTGTTAAAGCACTCTTTTTTGTCATTTCACTATGCGCCGCATTGTCTTTTCTACTTTCAATAGACACTTTTTTCCGTTTAGGGGTCCACTATGACACGCTACCATCTCAAATTCAAAAACAATCACACAGCAAAATGTGATTGTTATTAATCACAAATTCACATGTGACTAAATTGCGTAGCGGAAAGCAAAAACTCTGGGGGACAAATATGAAATCATTACCCAAATGAAATGTACGGCGTGCAGTTAACTAAACATGGCGATCTCGACGCGCTTACATTTAACGAAAACATACCTTTGCCTACACTCAGCGACAACGATGTACTTATTGAAGTACGCGCTGAAATTTGTCAGGCACAACAAGACTTTGAGAAGAAAAAGCATATTGGCAAGATGGTACTGACAGTTGGAGAAAACAAATCCAAATAAGATACATTCAATTTCGCCAACGTTATTTACATAGTAAGTGTCTTGGAGCCGGACTGCTCTAAACAAAAGTGTGAGGTAAACTCTAAGAGTTTGACGTTTATATGGATTAAAGTTTAGCGCAGTTTCTCCCAGACGCTTTAGCTTGATAAAGGGCTCTGTCTGCCTGCTGAACCAGCGATAAAGCACTCTCTTTGCTTCGCGAAGCAGCATCATGGCGTGATGGATTCAGCTCCATAGACGCCATACCGATACTTACCGTAAGTTTTAGCTTTCCTAGCGGGGCTTGCTAAAAAATACACCTACGGTCTTATTTTTATTCTTCACAGTGGGTCTACCCTTTCTTCCTTCCCGCAGTACCTAGATGCCTTTAATCACCTGCTGTTTTTTGCCGCATGGCCTATGTGGGGTGCGTGCTTTGCACTTTTTCTGTTGCGCGATGCTGACACCAAGTTCGCATTTGGCAAGTAGCGGCCCTTCGTTGGGTAAATACGCGAGTTACAACCGCTAGATACACTGTATACAAAAAAGTTAGACCGCATAGATAGCACTTGTATTTATCTTGAGCGAGCTAACAAGGCATGACTGCTACGCTTTCTTAGCATTTAACTTATTGTGTGGCAGCAGCATAAAGTTGCTGCCATTCAGCCTCTTCTACAGGCATGATCGAAAGCCTTCCGCCTTTTTTCACTAAAGGTAGTTCAGTAATACCGTCCATCGTTTTAATCACTGAAAGCGGCAGAACGCTTGAAAATTTCTCTACAAATTTCACGTCAACGCGATACCATCGGGGGTTATCCTGGCTTGATTTAGGGTCGTAGTATTTTGATTCAGGGTTAAACTGCGTGGTGTCCGGGTAGCCGTCTCTTACCACTTCGGCAACGCCCGCGATGCCGACCAGCTTGCAGCTTGAATGATAGATAAATACTTTATCACCCAATTTAACGCCGTCTCGTAAAAAGTTACGTGCTTGGTAATTTCTTACCCCGTCCCACGGTTCAGTTTGATCAGGTCGGCTTGCCAAGTCATCGATAGAAAATGCATCAGGTTCTGTTTTAAATAGCCAATACGCCATGGTTTTATTCATTCTCTTAAAGTTTGCACACTTACTAAAGCGCATATAAATAAAGATACGCTGCACGTGCGCTATTATCTTTTGAACTAACACCAGTATACAAAGCGCTTTTATTTAATGACAGTGCTATACCTTAGCTTGGCCAACACTGCTATAATTGCGCACTAATTCTGAGCTTTTGCGTAATTTAAGCTCAGTAACTCTCTGATTTATCTAGATGTGATTACTATGCAAGCCACCATTAAGGCCGATCGCGGTCTGTTTTCTTACCCTAAATATTGGCCACACTGCCTGGGTACTGCACCTTTTCTCCCCATGTCGAAGGAAGAAATGGACGCCCTTGGCTGGGACAGCTGTGACGTTATTTTGGTAACGGGCGATGCATATGTAGATCACCCTAGTTTTGGTATGGCGGTGATTGGCCGAGTACTTGAAGCACATGGTTTTCGCGTGGGTATTATTTCTCAGCCAGACTGGACCAGCAAAGACGACTTCATGAAGTTGGGTAAACCTAACCTGTATTTCGGCGTAACAGCCGGCAATATGGACTCTATGATAAACCGCTACACGTCTGACAAAAAGCTTCGTCACGACGACGCTTACACGCCAGGCAATATAGGTGGCAAGCGTCCTGACCGCGCGGTAACCGTTTATTCACAGCGCTGCCGTGAAGCGTTTAAAGGTGTACCTGTGATTGTGGGTGGCATCGAAGCCAGCCTTCGTCGCATTGCGCACTACGACTATTGGAGTGAGAAAGTACGCCGCTCTGTACTGTTCGACTCTAAAGCGGATATGCTCTTTTTCGGTAACGCCGAACGTCCTCTTGTTGAAGTCACTCATCGCTTAGCGGCAGGTGAAGATATTGCTGATTTGCGAGACATTCGCGGTACGGCAATTATCGTAAAAGAAGCCTTACCTGAGTGGCAAGGTGTTGACTCGACCTCTCTTGACAGGCCGGGCAAGATAGACGCCATTCCAAGCCCTTATCAGATGGAGCCTGAGTGCGATTCGCAGGATAAAGACACCAAAAGCAGCGAGGCGCCAGAAGCTGCGCCTGTCGTTATTCAGCCTGCGCAAAAAGAGAAAGAAAAGCGTAAGCCTTGGGAAAACGTGTACGTTAAGCTACCTGCGTACGAAACGGTGAAAGACAACAAGGTGTTGTACGCACATACGTCGCGTATTTTGCACCAAGAAACCAATCCTGGCTGTGCTCGCGCGCTGATGCAGCGCCACGGCGACAGACACATTTGGATTAATCCACCGGCCATGCCGCTAGAAACAGAAGAGATGGACGCGGTATTTGACTTACCGTATCAGCGTGTGCCTCACCCTGTCTATGGCGATGCCAAAATCCCTGCTTACGAAATGATCCGCTTCAGTATTAATATTATGCGCGGGTGCTACGGCGGCTGTACCTTCTGCTCTATTACCGAGCACGAAGGCCGTATTATTCAAAGCCGTTCTGAAGACTCTATTATTCGAGAAATTGAGCAAATACGCGATACTGTACCGGGCTTCACTGGTGTTATTTCAGACTTAGGCGGCCCGACGGCGAACATGTATCGCCTACGTTGTAAGAGCCCGAAAGCGGAAGCTACATGTCGTCGCCCCTCTTGTGTATACCCTAGCATTTGTGCGCACATGGATACGGACCATAAGCCAACTATCGACTTATACCGCCGTGCACGTGAGTTGCCTGGAATTAAAAAGATATTGATTGCTTCAGGCGTACGTTACGACCTAGCGGTAGAAGATCCAGAGTACGTGAAAGAACTGGCCCTTCACCACGTAGGCGGCTACTTAAAGATCGCTCCAGAGCACACCGAAGATGGCCCGCTTTCAAAAATGATGAAACCTGGCATGGGCAGCTACTACCGCTTCAAAGAGCTATTTGATAAGTACTCACAAGAAGCAGGTAAAAAGCAGTATCTAATTCCTTACTTTATTGCATCGCACCCGGGTACCACCGACGAAGACATGCTAAGCCTTGCGATTTGGCTTAAAGAAAACAAATTTAAGCTTGATCAGGTACAAAACTTCTATCCGTCGCCAATGGCAACGGCTACCACCATGTACCATACCGAGGTAAATTCCCTTCGCAAAGTCACTAAAGACAGTGAAGAAGTGCCTTCTGCAAAAGGTGAGATCCACCGTCGATTACACAAGGCGATGCTGCGTTATCACGACCCGAAAAACTTTGCACAAATTCGTGAAGCGCTTAAACGTATGGGGCGCGAAGATTTGATAGGCCGTGGTCCTCAGCACCTTGTTCCGCCAGAAACGGCAAATGAAAAACGCCAAAAAGCGCAAAAAGGCCGTCGCGGTGAACGCGCACTAACCAAACATACTGGCCTTCCTCCTACCTTTCAGGGCAAGAACAGCAAAGGCGGTAGCGGCGCAAATAAGAGCAGACGTAATTCCAACGCTAACAAGCAAGGTCGTGGAAACACAGTAGAAAAGCGTAACGAAGCAGGCGGGAATAAGAACAGAGGCAGCGCTTCAAAAGGAAATAATAGCGGCGGCAACAGTCGCGGCCGCACGCAAAAGCAGCCAAGCATGCACAAACGATAGCAGCACAAATGATAGAAAAAAAACGCCCAGAGCGTGTAAACTCTGGGCGTTTTTTAAGGCCTATTGTCGACGATGACATTACGCTTTTGTCGATTTCCCCTGACTTATGCCTAGTCCACAGTATAACAGGTCACATTTTCAAGCTCGGCAAGTTCTCCACTTTGGTCGTTACGCAACACGCACTGTTCACCATCACTGAGTAGTGTAAAGCTATAAAGAGGGTTGTCGTGCCTTCCGTCAATAGGTAGTCCCCTGCCATCAACCTTTGCTTTACGCTCAATCGTTATGCTCGCGGTTTGACTGAATGCATCATCGGCTATCGTTATGTTAAGACCACCAAACCAGTTGCTGATCTTACTTTCAATAGTTTGATTCTGACTCACACTGATGGATTTGGTAATTGCCTCGTGTAACTCAGCCTCCTGCGTTGTCGCGCACCCGCTCGCCGAGGCCAAAAGTATGGCGAGAGGCGCTACTAGCAATCTTCCTGTTAGCAGTTTTCCTTTTTTATTAAAAAGCGACATTACTTGCGCTCCTTAATAACAGGCTGATTTATCTTGTTGTGTAAAATAAAGTTCTCTTTGCGTTTTTCAGGCTTGTCGATAGGAATGAGCTTTTCGCCCCCTAACGCACTTTGGTTACTGCGCAGTGCTTTGACATCCGCCACACCGTTTGACGTAACGACTTCGGGACATGAGCCTGTAGCAGCATATTCTAATGCGGCTGACAGCATCCCCTCATTTGGGTCGCCCAAGCTTGCGGTAAAGTCGTCTTCAACTTCACATCCTGGTAGTTCAAAATCAAAACTAGGAGTAGCGGTTGGCATAAAGCCGTCGGCATAATCACCAAACCCTTTGTTGTTAACCCCTTGAAACTGAATGGTGAAGTAGGTCTCGCCGCAATTGTCTGTTGGGTAGAATCCATACGGCTTACCACAAGTAGTAGAGCCAATTTGCACTACCTCAACGTCTATACCTCGAAGGGCATTCATAACAGCCTCACTGGCGGAGCAAGTGGCATCCGTTGAGATAACGTATAGACGGGTTAGTGAAAGGCTTGGCAATAAGGTATCAGTAAGCACGCCTTCTTTATAATCAATAACGTTGCGGTAAAATGGCGTAGGACTGATAGTCTGACCCGTTACCGGATTAGTCGTTGGGTTCTTATCGTTAAATCGCAGTGTCTCAAACGTGGCGTTATTGGTTTGACTTGGACCCGCTACCATGTAAGAAAGCTGTGAAGCTAACGCCAATCGGCCACCGCCGTTATAACGTAAGTCCATGACTAACTCTGTCACATTCTCTTCGACAAAAGTATCAAAAGCACCAATTAGCTCTTCTTGCGCAGTAACAATAAAACTATTGAATTGAAAATAGCCTAGCTTCCCGTTTTCTGTATCCAATACCTTAACATTTTGCACCGGCGTTACACTGATATCATCTGACGTTATATCTACTGTTAGCATGGTGCCGTCAACCAGTTCAAAACCAAAGCTTGTGGTCGTACCGGCATCATCAGGAAATAATCCGTCGTTAATAGCATCCACGCCTTGCTGGGTATTATCATCAACAAAATCAACGCCGTTTATACTCACTACCTTGGCGCCGCGCGGCACGTTTGCCAACGCTGCAGGTGAACCGGGCTCGGTGTACCGTACGGTTAACTCTCTTGGCACTGTTGTTGAGCCGAATTCCCAGCTAAAACCAAAGCCCGATGATATACCAGACTGAGATAACTCGTTGTATTCAGCGGTGTCTTGTGAAAAATGGAAATTGTCTTTTGGCGTGCCGCTTGGCGTTAATTCATTTGTTCTTAGTTGGTCGAAGTACGCCGATACTGAAAAATTCTCAGGATCGTTATCATCGACTTCGTCGTACCAGAGGTAAGTATCGTTGGTCCAAGAGCGCAGCCAGAGTTTTTCATCCATGGCGGTACCTTGGGTGTCTGGATAAGCTCTGCCTGTGAAAGGATCGATACCACTCCTTGGTGTTTCACATTTGGCTATGAACTGCGATTGCGGCTTATAAACTCCAGCCTCCCATGTAGGGTCAGGCGTTACTGTCGCTGGAGGCGTAGTCACTACCGCAGAGGAATTAGATGAACCACCACTGCCCCCACACCCTGCTAACTGAGAAATCGTCACCGCTAATGCAACTAAAGAATACACATACGTTTTCATAGTTCTAACATGTCCTTATCGCGAATGGCTAACCAAAGCCTACAGCTCGAAATTTAAACATTAGCATAGCCGATAATGACAAATCCTTATAAACCTAACTTCAAAACAAAAGTTTAAAATATTTCTAGTTATAAAATGTATGTGCTTTTATTCTAAGGGCATTAACCAACCCTTTTGTTAGTCAGCTAAGTTACTTCGCAATAGAGCATTTTTACTTTTCAAGGTACGCGCTTTTTCTTGTAGCTTTGGAGTCAACCAGCTACGTCGCCATAACAATCAATGCTTCTGCACCGGCAAAAGCCCAACATTCTTGGCCGTAAGACTGCTGATATAAAGCCCCTCATCTGTTTTAATCGCGCCTGTTACAAAGGGGAAAGCGCCGGTTGGATCTTGCCAACTTTGTACTATCTCACCTTTTTCGCTTAATTCTAAAAGGTGCCCATAAGACTGCCCTTGAGGACGCATAAAACCGGGAAGGCGCTGTATTATTTTTCGAATAAATGGTTTATCAGACAGCATATCGACAGGGGCTGAGCGCGGCGACGCAAGGCCAATGTAGTAGTTGCTATTATCTGCACGGCTGATGTTATCTGGGAAGCCTGGCAAGTTATCAATAAGCACATCGACTTGCCCTTTGTTTGGCCCCAAAAGCCAATAACGCAGCACACGGTATTTTCCGGTTTCGTTAACCAGTATCGATTGTTCATCGTGACTGACTGCCACACCGTTCGCGAATACCAACTTATCCATGAGTATTACACTATTGCCAGTGGAGGGATTGTACTCAATTAACCTGCCATTACCCTGGTGTTCGAATATTTCAAGCAAGCTAGCATTAAGGGTACCACCAAAGTCTTTTGCCGAAAATTTAGTGGTCGCGTCGGTAAAATAGATGTTGCCGTTTTGAGCAATATCTACATCATCGGCATACACGACCGGTGTATTGTTTACCTTATCAACCAGCACAGAGACCTTGCCCGATGAATTTATCTTAAGAAGCCCTAGGTGGGCGTCAGCGACAATAAGGTTGCCTTTATTGTCGTACTCAATGCCTAAGGGGCGACCGTCTGTATTAGCCCAAGGGTAAAAAGCGCTTTCGCCTTCCTTCTTTAATAGAATAGCGCCGGAATGACTCGATATTGCTAAGGTGCCATTTTGCGTCAAAGCAAAATCTTCAGGCCCATAGTCGTTGCCCATGTCAACGAGCGTTAATTCTGATAGTCGTGTGTTTTTTGCAAATTTGCCTTCAAACCCCTTATCGACAGGTGCTTGCCAAGCGACTGGCTCTATCGGCACTGGCAACAATAGTAGGTAAAGGACAACAAATATAGCTATGGACCACATTATTTTCATTAGCATTCTGCCTTTTTAAATCGCATCCCATTTACAGGCGTTTAGTTTTTTCACCATACCAAGCAAACGGTTAACACTCCCCTTTCGTTTTTGAATAGTTACTTATTACTCACGCCCCTTTACAAACCTTTTTCGAGGCATCGCTTTTATGCATTACAAATTCGTAAAGTGACATCTATAAATAACGTTCGCGCGTTTCATAATAAAATGCAGTAGAGGTACATCATGTCATTTTATTCAAAAACACTCGAAGCTTCGTATGCCAAGCAGCTAGACAAAGAACTAAGAGCAAGTCATGCTGGGGAAACTGGTGCGGTATGGATATATCGAGGCGCTCTATGTGCTGAATTTATTCTGAGCTTGTTTAAGATAGTGCGTTCAACAAGCGAAACTACGCGCTTTATCCACCAGCACTTGAAAACTGAAAAACATCACCTCGATATTTTCGAAAATGAATTGCCACGTTTTAGGGGGAGCTTTATTCTTCCTCTTTGGATTGGGGCTGGATTTATGACAGGATTTATTCCTCGCTTATTAGGTGAAAATTGGTTTTTTTATACTATTTACTGCGTTGAACAATTTGTCGATACCCATTATGAAAATCAGTGCTGTCAACTTGTGATGCAACCTAACCCGCCTTCAAATGTCATCGACAGGTTGAAGCGATGCCAGATGGACGAGCAGCACCACAGAGACGAGGCAGGATCCTTAATGGCCAAAAAAACATCGCTGCCTATGCAATTGTGGGGACACTTGGTAAACGCAGGCTCATCAACGGCAGTTTCCATTGCGAGGTTCATTTAAACAAGTTGCCGACGCTTCACATAACTAATTCTGAGATATTACGTAGTGCATCGCGGAAGAATGAATGGGCAAAAAACGTAGAGTTAGACCGCCAAAACCTTGCGATATCTGCGGTAAAGCAGATGACATACAGTATAGAGTGCAAACCAGCGATAGTGAGCGCTGGTTGATTGTTTGTAAAACATGCCAGGAACAGGCAGCGAATAGCGCGGGTTATCTCTACGGCGGAACGTGGAAAAGGAAAAAGCGCAATTAACGCCTAACCGCTGCTATGGTTAGGCGCTACTAAAGCGCTCAACATTTTGTACTTCTAAACACGCGCCTCTTTTATACTATTAACTTGGCCCACCTGCGCATCACTATCTTTCCCATCACTCTTCGCATCTGCTCGATTAGCGTGAACGCGTTTTATTAACGTGCGTGCGCGGTATAAGCTCCAAATGACATAGCCCGCCATAGGAATATTGAGTTGCAGCGAAGAAATAGTAAATGCAGCATTGCCGTGAACAGCCACGTAAGCACTGATTAAAACAAGTACGCTAAGCCCCGAAATTAGTAACCAGATTGGCTTAGTTAAGCGTTTTATTGCTACTGTCAACGCAGTATTAAGCACCATCCCCCCCCAAAATACTGCTATGAGTGGACCTGCAAAGAACATATCAGCCACGGCGGTTAGAGCCAACGCACTGACACTTCCCCAGACCATGCTATACCAAAGCCGACTTGCCAAAGGTGGGTGTGCTTTTTTAGACAGCCAAATTTCCATTCCAGAAACGCAGAGCATAGTTAACATAACCCCAAGGATGAAAAACAACCATTTGCTGGTCATGCCGGCAAAGTCACCGAAGTGCAAACGATACATGGCCCAAAACAACTGCTTGCCCCACTCTCCATCTTCGTAGCTAGCGTTACCGATATAATTTCCCGCTGTATCGAAACGATAGCCTTCGGCGTAAATCATTCTGTTCGGGGCTTTCGCATATATCTCAATAAACTGCTCTGGCTCACCGACCTCGTGCACCGTTAAAAAGATTGGTGACTTTTCGGGCGCTAGCGTTTCCATTTGGGCAAATGCCTTTCCTATAGCAGGCTTACCCTCTTGTGGGGCGATGATAGGGTCTGGCGTAAAGATTTGGTCGATTACAGCGTCTCTGTCTCCGCCATAATTTACGGTGGCAACTAACGCTAAAATAACTCCGGCCAAACCAAAGTAAGTTCCCGTAATGCCGATGACTAAATGAAACGGCGCTGCCCATAGACCAAAGCGGTTGTGCAAATCAATCTGTGCTTGCTGACCATTGCCGCCTCTTCTTATTTTAAATGCATCTTTTGAGATCCTTTTATGAGCGATGATACCTGTAATAACCAAGGTGCAAATGATGGCACCTAAGGCACTGACTAAAATCATTCCCCAGCTATGCGGCAGGTTTAAATATAAATGCAAGTCCACCAACATTTGGGTGAAGGCCACGCTTTCTTCTTCCAGCAGATTACCTTCGCTATCAGCAAAATACGCAACGTGGTCGTTTTCAACAACTAACCTCGGTATGTCGGATGTCGGGAATACCACGTAAAGGTGGTGAGACTCTTCGGTATATTTAGCTAGGAAACTATCCATCGCTTTTTCAATTGCCTGTGGGGAAACATTCTCCATCTCTTCAATATGTGGCTGTTCCCACCTTTCAAACTCTAAGTGAAAAACCGCAACTGTCCCAGATAAGCACACCAAAAAGAGAAGTACACTTAAAAAAACACCTACCCAAGTATGTGCGTTTAATGCATTTTGTTTTGTTATTTTATCCATCGATATTCACCTACATGGGGAAGAAAATAAGTATTGGTAGGCAAAGCGCAGCCAAAACTGCGTAAGCAACAACAACTTTAATTTTGTGGGCGGTGGCAAGGTAGTGATAAACAATAAGACCCCACAAAATTGGCAACAGCACGATACCTGTAGCCAACTTCCCTGCTATTGAGAATGGGAGTAGCGCACATATTCCTAGCGTTAATAAAACGCTCACAACCAATAAAACACCCAGCACCACGATGTAGTTTGCGATGTTCCCTAGAACTGTACGTCGCGAGAAGTCAAAGCTCCTCGGCTGAGGTACATTTTTTGGCTGAGGCAAATGCGTTTGGTTAAACGCAATAAAAGGCCACACTAATATAGAAGGGATACACAGCGCATACAGCACACCAAATTCCCAGCCTTGTGCATAAGACCAGCACACTGCTGAGATAAGCCATACGACAAGACCTAAATAAAGATACGTTGACGCTTGAGCGCGCCAACTTTTATAAATAACCCCTAAGGCTGCGAGTGTTAAACCACCCGCTGCAACTGAAAGCATGATAAATCCTCAAAACGAATAGGTTAGCGACGCGTTCACTGTTCTGCGCACACCAGGGAAACAGTCACCTCTGAATAAGCACGATGTGAGATACTTTTTATCGGTCACATTTCTTACATTCAGCTGCAAATCCAAATTATCTGAAAGCACATACGACACCATCAGGTCACCAAGGGTGTAGCTAGGTGTGTCGTATCTAATAACCCCGTTTTCAGAAACCGACTCTCCTACGTAGCGAATACCTGCTCCTACGGTCAGCGCTTCAAGCTCGAGTGGAGAATAATTTATCCATAGGGATGCATTGCTATCTGGCTGTGCTGACAACGAGAAACCGTTAGGATCTTCAGCATCCATGACCGACGCCGCAAACTGGGCTGTTATCTGGCCAAAGTCTACGCGCCCTTCTAGCTCAATCCCTTCAATGGTCGTTACGCCTTGCTGTTGCGCCGCTTCGTCTGGTAATCCGTTGGGATTAGGAAGGTTTGAAACTTCAATATCGTAATACGCCAGCATGATAAAACCAGGAATTGAAGATAGTTCATACTTAATCCCTGCCTCGTATTGACGTCCTTCTTCTGGCTTGAGCTGGTTGTTATTGTTATCTAATCCCACTACAGTCTCGAATGACTCAGCGTAACTAAGGTAGGGGGAGATACCGTTGTCAAAGCGATACAAAATTCCAGCTGAATAAGATGTTTGCGTGTCATCCTGCTCCGTTACGCCAGTATCATTGTCAACACGGTCGTGACGCAGACCTAGCGTTACCCGCCAGTTTTCAAAGGAAATTTGGTCTGATAGATATAACCCCGTGTCCGTAACCGTCTGCTCAGGCGCGTCGTTATAAATTGCATCGAAAATGGCTTGTTCTGGTGCGCCGGTGTACTCGGGATTTGCCAAGTCCAGAATGTACCTAAAGTCACCCTGTAATACCCCGCCACCTGCGTAGTATGCAGAGTTGGCGTCAGTTTTTACATTTTGATATTGGAGACCCGCTAGTAACTCGTGTTCGAAAGAACCTGTTACAAAGCCCTTGTTTACGCGAACATCAAAGGCGTGTTGGCTGAAGGTATTGTCTGCCTGATAAAACGTTCTTGGAACAAATGTGTCGGTAGGTGCAACCGGAGCGCCAACATAAGCATTTAGATATCTCGTACCGCCAGTAAACGTAGCCCATGCTTGATGGTAGTCTGCTTCGCCATCTCGCCATAAGGCAGTAAATGAAAGTGACGTTGTATCGTTAATCAAGTGCTCGCCAAGTAAGGTAACTTGGTTCGACTTAGTATCGAATTTATTAAACCCTGGTTCGCCTGCGTAAACATCCTGGTCGGGTAAGTAAGTGCCGTCAGCCAAAGGCAGTAACGTGCCTTCTACAGGAATAAATTGCGCAGCTGTATCGCTATCGGTATCTTGAAATAATCCAATCAGTGTTAGCGTTGTATCGTCAGAAGGCATGAAGGAAAGTGACGGCATGAATACTTGGGTATCATCGCTAACATAATCAACCTGAGAGTCAGCATTACGATATATACCAACAAAACGCCCCATCCACTTATCATCTTCAGACAGGCTGCCGTTTACATCCACTGCAACTTGCGCGCGGTCGAAGTTTCCGTAGGACAACACCACTTCGCTTCCTTTACCTAACGTTGGCGTTTTTGACACATAGTTCATTATGCCGCCGGGAGAACCCTGACCGTAAAGTACAGAGGCAGGCCCCTTAAGCAGCTCAACCTGTTCCATTGTGTAAATTTCAGCCCGCGTAGAATTATAGCTGCCAAACAACTCTTGAATTGAGTCGCGATAGCGCGGAATACTTAATCCTCTAGAAGAAATTGAATCGACTCGCGTGGCATATCCGTAAGACTCCCCCGTCACACCCGCCATATAGGTAGCAGACTGAGAAAGATTTAATACACCTTTTTGCTTTAAATCTAATGCGGTTTCAATGGAAATTGTACGGGCTAGCTCAACAATCGGTGTATTTGTTTTCGTTGCGCCAAACGGAGAACGCATGCCCACTACTTCAATCTTTTCAACGGCATTCTTTTCTGCTTTTTCCGTTGCTGCCGCTTGATGCTCTATAGCTATGCCACCGCCACTTTCATCTTCCTGGGCTTGTGCGTGAGACATTAATATAGCCGTTACCGCCAAACTTAGTATTTTCTTATTCATATGAGTGTTGTCTGTTAGTTATATGAGCTCACTAATCGCCTATCGCTGAAAGAAGTGATCTATGAGCCACCTTATGCTTTCGTCTAATTTAGCAAACTTTTTCACAAATGATAACCTGTATCATTTACATTTACATGATTAAAAAGCGTAGACAATACATCGCAGTGCTTGAGACTTATTTAAAAGTACACAGGCCTCGCTAGTGCTTTTATTTAGGGCAACAAAAAAGCCGGACTAACATAGTTAGTCCGGCTTTACTCTTACAATTATAGACAGGCTATTTATTAAGCGGCTTCACTTTCTTCGTCTGATTCAACTACTTCGTGACTTAATAAATATTCAAATGCAGCAAGCGATGCTTTCGCGCCCTCACCCATTGAAATAACAATTTGCTTGTACGGGACTGTTGTTACGTCACCGGCTGCAAAAATACCCGGCTCAGAAGTATGGCACTTAGTATCAACAATAATTTCACCATACTGCGTCATATCTACCGTGCCTTTCATAAACTGACTATTAGGTACCAGTCCAATTTGAACAAATACACCTGCAAGTTCGCGAGTATGCACTTCGTTAGTTGAGCGGTCTTGGTATTCAATTGCGTTTACTTTGCCATTTTCAGCAGTAATTTGGCGGGTTGCCGCATTCTTGATAATGGTAATGTTATCGCGCTTTTCGGCTTGATCAATAAGTACCTTATCCGCTTTGAGTTCTGGCATAAATTCAAATACCGTCACTGATTTTACGATGCCTGCAAGGTCAAGTGCCGCTTCAATACCTGAGTTACCACCGCCGATTACCGCTACGTCTTTACCTTTAAAGAAAGGGCCGTCGCAGTGTGGGCAATACGCTACACCATTTCCGATATTCTCTTTTTCGCCTGGCACGCCAAGCTCTCTCCAGCGCGCACCTGTCGCCACAATAACGGTGCGAGTGCGGATCTGTTCGCCAGAAGACAGCGTAATGGTTTTAATATTGCCTTTCTCAATGCTATCAACGCGCACGTGCTCTTTAAGCGTAATATCGTAATCGCGTACGTGCTCCATCAAGTTTCCAACAAGCTCAGGGCCCGTTGTTTTAGGTACTGAGATAAGGTTCTCGATACCCATGGTATCTTTAACTTGGCCGCCAAAGGTTTCAGCAACAATCGCTACTTTAAGCCCCTTCCGCGCACTGTAAATCGCCGAAGCTACACCTGCTGGACCACCACCGATAACAGTTACGTCTTGAAGCGGTAGTGCATCGCCTTTATTCGCTTCTTTAAGGCTAGGGTCGCGTTCAATTAACTTGTTGATAAGCACAGAAGCATCAACTTTACCATTCGCGAACAGCTCGCCATTCAGGTATACGCTAGGCACACCTTGAATGTCGCGCTCTTGAATTAGATTTTGATATAGCCCACCGTCGATCATTTCGGTCTTGATATTAGGGTTAATCAAAGCAAATTGATTAAGTGCCTGTACGACTTCTGGGCAGTTATGACAGCTCAAGCTAATGAAGACTTCAAAATTAAGTGGTTCATTCACCGCTTTCACCATCGACTTAACGCTATCGTCTAGCTTTAGTTCAGTGCCCGCTGCGTGCAGCATGGCAAGTACAAGCGAGTTAAACTCGTGACCGCCAGGGATACCAGAGAAACGAATTCCCGTATCTTCGCCGTCAGCTTCCAATAAAAAGCTGATTGCGCTGCGCAACTCACCATTAGTGTCACGCTCTTCTACGTTTAATTTTTCGCTTACTGAAGCAATGTCGGACAGAAACGTCACAAGCTCTTCGCGCTTGCTATGCTCACCGGTCTGTACGACAAAGGTTACGTTTTTCTGCATTGACTCTGCGTATGATTTCAATGCTTGTAAAATTTCTTTAGTTAACACGGTTATTCTGCCTTATTTTCGACACGCCGATCCCCGCCAACCTTTTGAAGGGTCAACAATATAAGCGGAAATGGGAAATTAATATCAGGGAGTGGAGACCCACTCCCTACAAATTATTTGCTTAATACTGTGCAATGCACTAAGCGCTGAGCTTTCGAATATTAAGCGCTAAGCGTGCTGCTTAGATTTTGCCTACTAGGTCAAGTGAAGGTGCTAGTGTTGCTTCGCCTTCTTTCCACTTCGCTGGGCAAACTTCACCTGGGTTGTTTGCAACGTACTGAGCGGCTTTAACTTTACGTACTAGGTCATCTGCGTCACGGCCGATACCTTCTGACGTGATTTCCATCGCTTGGATAATACCTTCTGGGTCAACAACGAATGTTGCACGGTCAGCAAGACCCATAGTTTCACGCATACAATCGAAGTTACGAGTGATTTCGCCTGTCGGGTCGCCAATCATTGCAAATTTGATCTTGTTGATCGTGTCAGAAGAATCGTGCCATGCTTTGTGAGTGAAGTGAGTGTCAGTAGATACTGAAAATACTTCTACGCCACGTGACTGAAGTTCTTCGTATTTGTCAGCGATATCGCCAAGCTCAGTTGGACAAACAAATGTGAAGTCAGCTGGGTAAAATACGAAAACTGCCCATTTACCTTTGATGTCTTCGCTGCTTACGTCTACAAACTCGCCGTCTTTAAATGCAGTTGCTTTGAAAGGTTTGATAGCAGTATTAATCAATGCCATGTTTAATTCTCCATTTGGTTTAAATTATTTTCGCACGTTAAATATATGCGAATACAAACTTTACGTTTATTGTGTCGACATGGTTTTGCAGTTTTGTGAATATAATCACTTGTCGCGAAATTCATGTCTCTTGAAACTGGTGATAAGAATAGCGCGCACAATTACAAAAAACTAATTGGTAAAAATGAATCGCTTAATCAGGTTATTGAATTGAACGATGAAAATTGAGTCAAAATAGATTAATTGCTTTTTGAAATACGGTTTCACTGACTTAAACCTGCTAAATGAGAAAACTATGGCGAATCCCTGCTACAGCGCATCTCGGATGAAATAATGCTGAGCGATGGGTACGCGCCATCACTAACCCCATTGTAAGCAACCAACAGGTTATTAATGCGTATACGCATTTGTTAAACGATATGTAGAAACCTGCTTGTGAAAATAACAAATCTTTATATAGAAAAAAATTGGTGAGCATGCGCTGTTGGCTCGTTTGCTGAGATAATGAGACCAACAAAAAAGCGTATTTTTTACTAGGCGAACTGTTGTCATAGACGTGTCAATAGTATTACTTAACACCTTCATTCGCTTTTGGTTAAGAGTTAAAGCTTTGAATAAACTTACCTGCAGATGATAAACAACTGATATTTAACAAATATTTAAAAAACAGCTTGAATAAGGTTAAGTCATTCCTATCCATTAAAAATGCCCTTAGTGTAGACAAAGCAATAAGAAAATTGCGGTTCACATATCACCCTGTCTTTTCTATTCCGACAAAAGCAGAAACAGTAATTATGTGAATTAAAAATAATGAAAACTACAAAGGGAAAATGACGTGAAAACATCATTAACTTTACTATCTGCAGGAATCATTTCTGCACTTTCTTCAACCGCCATCCAAGCTAACGATTTAGTCATTAGCGGTGTTATCGATGGACCGTTAAGCGGTGGTGTTCCAAAAGCCGTTGAACTATTCGTTGTCAATGATATTGCTGATTTATCTGCCTATGGCATAGGCAGTGCGAACAATGGTGGCGGCACAGATGGCGAGGAGTTTACTTTTCCAGCTGGTGTTTCTGCAAGCGCTGGCAGCTACATCTACGTCGCCTCAGAGGTTGAAGGTTTTACTACGTTTTTCGGTTCAGCGCCAGACTACGACACATCGGCAATGGGTATTAATGGTGACGACGCAGTTGAGCTTTTTAAAGATGGCAGCGTTATTGATACATTTGGTGACATCAATACCGACGGTAACGGCACTGCATGGGAATACCTTGATGGGTGGGCGTACCGTACGTCAGGCCAAACCGCAAACGGTGGCAGTTTCGAAGTAGCTAACTGGTCTTACAGTGGTGTTGACGCGTTGGATGGCTCGACCACTAACACTGACGCTGCAACGCCTTTTCCTGCTGGTACATTTACCACTGAAGGTAGCGATGACGTTGTAGAAGTTCCAGAAGAGCCTGCTGTTGAGCTAGGTATTTGCGGCGCAGAGGCAACACTAATTAGCGCTATTCAGGGCAGTGAAAGCAGCTCTGCTGAAGTTGGCAACAGCGTTATAATTGAAGCTATTGTAACTGGCACACGCGCTGGCGGCTTCTTTGTCCAAGAAGAAGCGTCTGATTATGACGCTGACGACGCTACGTCTGAAGGCTTATTTGTAGAAGGTTTCGTCGACGTTGAAACAGGTAACCTGGTTCGTCTTTACGGTGAAGTAGAAGAAAACTACGGTATGACCACACTTGCTATGGATAGTGATGTGGCTGCACTTGATTGTGGTACAGCGGACGCCGTAGCGGCGGTAGAACTTTCTATGCCGTACGAACTTGACCTTGAAACCGTTGAAGGCATGATTGTTAGCGTGACTGATGCAACAGTGACGAGTACAAACAACCTGTGGCGTTTTGGTGAAATCGTTGTTAGTGACACAATTAAACGCCAACCAAGCGACGTAGCAGCGCCTCTGTCAGAAGCTTACACAGCAGCAGAACAAGCGAGCGAAACAAGTCTTCTTACCATCGAAGATAACAGCAGCTCGCAGTACCCAGATGCACTTAATTACTACCCTACTTTCAGCTACGCTAATGCTATTCGCATTGGTGATTCGGTTTCAGCTGCTGGACCACTAAACTACAGTTTTGGCACTTACAGAATTAATCCAAACGACGTTATCGAAGTAACTTCTTCTCGCGAAGGAAACCCAGTGGTTACAGAAGGCAACCTGTCTATTGCTACGTTCAACGTGCTTAACTACTTTAATGGTGAGGTAGATGCAAATGGCGACGTGACTTTCGATTATGACGGAAACCGCGGCGCAGATGATGCAGTGGCGTTTGAATTGCAACAAGGTCGTATCGTTGAAGCTATCGTTAACCTAAACGCAGACGTTGTCGGTTTGATGGAAATAGAAAACGATGGTTTTGGTGAAGATAGTGCTATCCAATCTTTAGTTGATGCTATCAACGCTGAACTTGGTGAAACCGAGCAATACTCATTCATCGCAACCACTGATGGCAGTGAAATTGGTACAGATGCGATTACTGTTGGCTTGTTATACAAAGCTTCAGTCGTAACGCCAGAAAACGACGCTATGATAGTTGCTATGCCAGAGCAACAAATTGATGAAGATAGCCTGGCACGCATGCGCCCAAGCCTTCTTCAATCGTTCGTTCACACTGAAAGCAGCAAATCCTTCCTTGTGGCCGTGAACCATTTTAAATCAAAAGGCGGTCAATGCTCCGAAGACGCAGTAGAGGTGCCGTCTGAAATCACGACGGTTCAAGGCAGCTGTAACGCACTTCGTGTATCAGCAGCTATAACGCTTGGCAACGCATTAAGTGATGAGAGCTTACCAGAGCGCAAGGTTATCTTAGGCGACTTAAACGCGTATAGCGCTGAAGATCCAGTAGCTGTACTCACCGATTACACACCTGAGTCTCGTGGGTACACTATTACGACTGCGGTTAATACAGGTATGGATGAAGGCGTTTCAGTAGAGGTCGAGTCAAGCTTTGGCTATCGCAATTTGGCAGAAGAATTTGATGTGGAAGGCTTCTCATATTGGTTCTACGGTACTGAACAAGTAGGTAGTTTAGACCATGTATTAGCAAGTGAAGCCATGCTTGCAGATGCCATTGACGGCACACACTGGAACATAAACTCAGTTGAAGCTTATCAGCTGCAGTACGATCAAGCGCTTCGCTACTACGCGGATGAAGACGGTTACGCCTTTACTGACGTTGGCCCATTTAGAAGCTCAGACCACGACCCATTTATCGCGACCTTCGACCTACAAGCTGATGTAGTTGAAGAGGAAGAAGAAAGCAATGATAGCTCAGGTGGAGCAATGGGAGGAATTCTTGCTCTGCTAGCTGCAGCGATTGGCTTTCGTCGTCGCACTACTGCTGCTAATAAATAGAAAAAGAAAAGGTTAACTTCTTTTAAACGTTAAAGCTGCTCTGGTATCAGAGCAGCTTTTTTAGTTTTTTGTCTCACAACTATTATTGAACTATGACTGTAGGACGATTAAAAATAAATGTCAGGCGGTGCTCTGTTGAAAAAGTCAGCACACAGTGAAATGCAAAAAGTTAGACTTTTGCCACAACCATACCAACTGAATCAGCAGCATTAGTGTCGTCGACTTCAATGCCAATGCGAGCGATATACTGGTCGCGTTTATCTGCCTGAGTCGCCGATAGCTCTTCTGTACAGAGCAGCTTGGCCGCTCGCTGCGCTGACTTCATTTGCTCTTCACTTAGCCCACCATCAAGATGCATTTGAGTAATGACTTTAAGCAAGCTTAACGCAACTTGCTTGTCTTTGGGAGACAGCGTTAACGCTTGCTGCAAGTTGTTATACGCAGGGATGAGGCGGTTTTCTTTGTAGTTCACTGCCGCCATTTGTTTTAGTTCTTTCGTGGTAAACTGAATTTCGGTACGCTCTATCGATTCTTGGTTAAGGTACTCATTTACTACTTGTGAAGTAAACGTATCGCCCTCAATCTGTTTTCTCAATTTATCCAAAATGCTGACACAGTGCTCGCGCATGCCCAGTTCGTGAAACGCTTTCATTTTGTCTAAACTGTCTTCCATCGATAGCCCGTCGGTAGATGCAGTACGCCCCTCCATTAATTTTTCAGCTTCACGCTTCTGGTCTTTTAGGCATAACACTCGCGATTTAACCACATCAATCTGCTCGGCGAGCTGATTTTGCATACCTTTTTGCTGCCTAAGTTCTTCCAGTTCATACTCTGCGCGCTTTAAGTATTTGTCACCTTCTGCATTACCTAAGCTTGTAGCCAGATCAATAGTTGAGCGAATAACATTAAGTGTCAGTTGGGGCGAATCGTGAATTGAATTTTTGGCAAACTTAGCCATATTTTGCACGGCAGAAAGCTGACCGGCTTTGTCGTGATTAAGTCTGGCGAGATCCCATAAACGCTTGTTGCGTTCAATGTTTCGGGGAGCAAGTCGACTTGCTTCTTTCATTTGCTCGTAAGCAATATCAAACTGCTCTTTTTCAATAAAATATTGTGCGAGCAAATCAAAAGTTAGGAATCGCGTGTCGGGTCGCTGAAGCAGATCGTCAACCAGTAACTGTGCTTCTTCGAGTTCATCTTGACGCAATAGCGAACGGGTAAGACCAATGTGAACCCATGCGTGGTCCATACTTTGTAACAGTGTTCTAAAGTAGTCCTCTGCCGTTTCATAATCGCGAAGCTGCAGCAAACAATCGCCAATAAGCCGCTTTATTCGGGTGTGGTATTCAGAAAGCGAGGGGTCTTTCAACTGTCGCTGCGCATAATACATTGCGGTGGAATAGTCACCAGCATGCATACAATGCAACATTTTATGAAGCTTTAGCCTAACTTGAATAAGGTATTCCAGACGAGATTCAATCTTGTTGCGTTGTAGTGGCTTAACCCAAAAGTCATCGGGCTGCAGCTCTACAATACAGTTAACAAGTTCTGGGGAGGTCTCTGCACTGAGAAAAATTACCGTCGTGGTGTCATTGATGTGATTGAGGTGTTTTAATTCTTCAAAAAGGTGAAAACCATCTTTATCGTGACTTACGTTAAACGCTAGTAAAACAAAATCATATTGTTTTGCCGAACAAAGCCTTTTAGCATGAAATGCATTAAATGCACTACTTACGTTTTTAATCCCAACTTCATGTAATGCTGATGCAACAACATCATGCACTAGCCCTTGGTTATCAATAACCAGCACGTGTAGCTCTTCTCTTGGGGTGGGGGCGGGTATTTTTTCCAGCATTAGCCAATCACTTCTTACATCTTTTCCCTAAGCAACACAATAGCGTAAGCGCAGCTTATCATGGATAACACTATGCATCTGTGAAACATGGCTTCTAACTGCACAGTCAGCGAGTAACTTGCCCGCGCTTATGCCACACTTTAATTTCAGGCCATGCTTCATCACAACAGATATATAGCAAAATCGTATTATACATAAGTATTGTTTTTTAGATACTAGCGTGGTGGGTCGATGTTATCGTTAACACTACCATTTACCCTGAACCACCCTGCAACAGAATGACGCGTTCTTACCGCAGGCAATACTTCATGGGGGAAGGCTTCACTAAGAAACACCACGAATGTGCCCTTAGTTGGTAAAATTTTTGTGCCTGTTTCGTCGCTTTCATCAGCATAAAGCACCAATTCTCCACCGTCGTCTTCTTGCCATTTATCATTTAAGTAAGCAACGAGTGATAGTACACGATTGCCCTGCCCCTTAAACGCATCTACATGGCGTTTGTAAAATTTACCGGGTTCATAACAGGCAAAATGACTTTCAAAAGAAAAAAGCCCCATAAAAAGCGAACGATTTATGTATAGCTGCATGGCTTCACACCACGAAAGCCACAAGGCCCCCTCTTGAGAAGACCCTGTGATCCAGCAAATTTCGTCCCCGCGCACTTTTTCAGCTTGTTGATAATTTTCTGCGCGACCAATACCTGCTCTTTTGTATTCAGCTTCGGAAATTGCTTTCTGGCAAGACAAAAGTGCCTGAGTAATAAAATCAGGTAAACCATTCTCTTGAATAGAAAAGCCTTTAGTGACTAAGTCATCGACGACATTTTCAAATATGACTTCATCGAAAACATGTAGAGGCTGATAGGACGCAAGTTGTTCTCTATTCATCAGAGTATCTTTACCTTAGAGCGGTTGACTGACCGAGCATTTAGGGTGCTTGTATTCGTTAAAAAGTTTGCGAACTTATACTCGGGGTTGAGCCCTATGACAATTGCATCACCACCTTATTTCTGCGTTATTTTTTTATCGATAGAAGAAATTTTTTTTGTCGTTAGTCTTGACGATGAAAAGTCGCACGCTTCTTGCTTGCATCATATTCATTGGTGCAACAGCAAATCCCGTAAAAGGTAAACTAAATCAATAAGTAAACCGAGGTGTATATTTTAAGAATGCCGAGTAAAAGCGCTTTTCACATGTCCTCGTCACCTTTGTCTCATTCTTTGAAACACGCGGCTGCATTTAACAGTTGAAAAACCACTTGCGAGGCGTTTAAGTAGAAATATACAAAATACGTATCAGAATTTTTAGCAAAAAGAGTAACCCATGAGTCAAGATCAAACACAGATAGAAGAAACAGAGCATCATCTAGACTTAAGAAACTTGAGGTTAGACGACTACAACGACGTAAAAGCATTAATGGATAAGGTATACGCTAATGTTGGAGGCGCATGGCCTTATTCTAACTACAAAGCGCAAGTTACCACGTTTCCTGAAGGGCAAATATGTATTGAAGATAAAGGGAAAGTCGTTGCTTTTGCCATTTCAGTTATTGTTGATTACGACCAGTTCGGTGATAAACATAGTTACGATGAAATAACCGGTGATGCCTATCTGACAACGCACGATCCGAATGGTGATGTGCTTTATGGCGTAGAGGTTATTGTTTGCCCAGAATACCGCGGCCTTCGCTTAGGCCGGCGTCTTTATGAAGCGCGCAAAGAACTATGTAGAAACTTAAATCTAAAATCAATTATGGCTGGAGGCCGTATACCCAATTATAGAAACTATGCAGATGAACTGTCGCCTTATGAATACATTGAGCAAGTTAAACTCAAGGATATTTACGACCCCATTTTGACGTTTCAACTATCAAACGGTTTTGAAGTTAAGCAAGTAATGACCGCCTACCTCCCTGAAGATGAAGCATCTAAGGGGTATGCCACGCTGCTTCAATGGCACAACATTTACTACGAGCCTGGCACGCCGTCATTGATCGCTAGCAGAAAATCAAGTGCGCGCATAGGATGTATTCAGTGGCAAATGCGGTATTTTAACAATGTCGAGGAGCTGTTACAGCAGGTTGAGTACTTCGTCGACGCACTGTCTGACTATTCGTGCGATGTGGCCTTGTTCCCTGAATTTTTTAATGCTCCGCTTATGGGCCTAAGTCCGTCTGATTCGTCCATAGACGCTATTTGGCATTTGGCTACTTACACTGATGAAATTTTAACTGCCGTATCGCATTTAGCGGTGTCATACAATATAACAATTATCGCGGGTTCGATGCCTGTAGTAGAAGATGAACAGCTGTATAACGTTAGCTATATTTGCAAAAGGGACGGGACCATAGAGAGCCAGTACAAACTTCATCCAACACCTCATGAAAAAGAGGACTGGATCATGAAGGGTGGAAACAGCCTCAAGACATTTGATACCGACTTTGGAAAAATCGGCGTGTTAATCTGTTATGACGTAGAGTTCCCAGAGTTAGCGCGCATTCTTTCCGACCAAGAGATGCAAATCTTGTTTGTCCCCTTTTGGACGGATACAAAAAATGGCTACCTGCGTGTCCGTCGCTGTGCACAAGCAAGAGCTATTGAAAACGAATGTTACGTAGCAATTGCAGGAAGTGTAGGAAACCTGCCAAAAGTTGATAACGTGGATATTCAATATGGACAGACTGCCGTATTTTCCCCTAGTGATTTTGCATTCCCTCACGATGCTATCGTGTCAGAGACTACACCCAATACTGAAATGACGCTGATTGTTGATTTAGACCTAGACAAACTGACTAAATTGCAAAATGAAGGTTCAGTGAGAAACTACCTTGACCGACGTCGCGATTTATACCGTGTGGAGTGGATTGGCGATAAAAATTAACACGATGTTTTTTGCTAATTAAGCGGCTAAATCACTCGAATTTCAAATTCTTTGGCTTATGTTTATTGACATTCAACATAAGCCGTAGAATTTCCCTTAATTTAGCGATAACATGAAATCGTGCGCAAAGAAAAATGTGCTCTCTTGAACAATATAGAAGATGTCGACACCATGAAGAGAGCGCTACATAAAGAGATTATAAATTTACTATGGCAAATAATTCTAAAAGCGATGAGTTTCCAACCATAAGATTGGATGAAGAAGACCGTCGAGACTATCAGACGAAAAGACAGGCTACTCCCACAAAGACGACTACGCCCTCACCTTCCTCGTCGGCTAACCGTCAGCCATCAAATAGTGGAAGTAGCAACGGTATCTGGGTTGTATTAGTTGCCCTAATTGCTTTAGCGGCATGCGGTGGTTGCTACTACTTGTACACCCTGCTTGAGCAACAAAAAGCCGTGGCTGAACAGGCCGAAAAGCGAATCATGCAATTAGAGAACAAACTTTCTGCCACAGGCGAAGAAATTGGCGAGTCTACTGTTGCTTTGCAGGTTAAAGTGACCGAGTTGACTAACAAGACAAACGAACTTTGGGAGCAAATGGATAAGCTATGGGCTTCAGCATGGCGTCGAAACCAACAAGAAATCGCTGACCTTGGCGACCGTGTAGGAAATGTTCAAACAGCACTTAATAAAAACATCAATGCCGTTTCTGACGATGTAAAGACGCAAACTGCGGCTATTGGTTCAGTTAAAAATCAATTAGCGTCTTTAGCTGATGAGTTACTGGCTGTTAACGTTCAGTTAGAACAAGCGGTAAACGACAAACAAAGCACACAGCAAAGCGTTCGTAACCTAACCGATAAGCTATCGGTGTTAGAACAACGCAATACGACCTTGTCTGGACGCATCACCAGTTTGGAAAATGAAATCCGAGATATAGCCACCAAAGTTGTCTCAAGAAGCGGCTCAACGGGTGGCAGCGGGTCTGCCCCTTCTCCCTCAGTTAATTAATAACGCTTAACGTACGTGTTCCAAGAGTAACTAACTTAGTACAGCAAGCGATGTACAGCGTGTAATAAAGAAAGGGGCGAATCGCCCCTTTCTTGTTGTCGTGGTAGAATTGCCCTCTTTTTAAAATCAATAGGACTTAATGCGCAATGAGTGAACAAGCGCCCAAACGTTTAAATAAATATATCAGCGATACTGGCCTGTGCTCTCGCCGTGAAGCCGATAAACTCATTGAGCAAAATCGCGTTACCGTTAATAATCAGCCGCCGGAACTAGGTACTAAGATAGGCCCTAGTGATACAGTAAAAGTAGATGGTAAGGTTGTAGGTGCGGTAGCGTCAGACAAATCAGACCGCGTATATATTGTTTATAATAAGCCAATAGGTATTACTTGCACCACCGAACGTCATGTTAAAGGCAATATTATTGACGCTATAGGTCACAAAGAACGCATATTCCCCGTAGGCCGATTAGATAAGCCTTCTGAAGGGCTAATTATTCTTACCAGTGATGGCGATATCGTCAACAAGATCCTTCGTGCTGAAAACGCGCACGACAAAGAGTATGAAGTAACGGTAAACCAGCCAATAAGCGAGCGCTTTGTAAAACGAATGGCGCGGGGCGTTCCTATTTTAGGAACGGTAACAAAACCTTGCATCGTTAAACCTACCGGCAAAAACAAGTTTACTATCATTCTCACCCAAGGGCTTAATCGTCAAATACGCAGAATGTGTGAGTTTTTGGGTTACGAGGTCACCAAGCTCAAGCGGACGCGTATTATGCATTTGGAACTCAGTAATTTAAAGGCCGGTCAGTGGCGAAATCTTACCGAGAGAGAACTGGCTACGCTGCAAAATGCGGTAAAACACTCAGTTAAAACAGTCTAGGTAACTTTTTATTTAAGCTCTTGATATATTCAAAAGTATTATCGTACAAGTTCTACTAGACTAAAGGTAATACACACCTTTGAAGAGAACTTGCATTGAGTATTAGCCATACACATTTTTCCATTAATGGTGGCGCTTATTTAGGCACAGAGGTTGCTGCAAACTACGACATGTTTTTTGTCGCACTTTCTATATTAATAGCTATTACAGCAGCATTACTCAGCTTTATTTTTGCTTCACGTATATTTCGTGCAGACTTTAAAAACGAGCGGTTTATTTGGACAGTTGCATCGGCTTGTTTTCTTGGCTTCGGAATCTGGTCGATGCACTTCGTTGGCATGTTGGCCTATGAACTTCCTATTGCTATATCGTATGACCCCAGCATTACACTCTTATCAGTACTCCCCGCAATATTTGCGAGCTTCATAGTTATTTCACATCATCAAAGAAAAAATAAAAAGCTATGGCTGAGAAGCTTATATATGGGGGGCGGGATCGGCAGTATGCATTATATTGGGATGATGGCAATGCAGATGGATGCCGTTATGGCTTACGATCTCTGGCTTTTTTCTGCGTCCATCGTTGTGGCCGTGGTTTTGGCAGGGGTATCTCTTAAAGTACACGCTACCATCGCAAATAGAGAAGTTAATGTCGTACAGCAGCTCATTCCCGCCATTATTATGGGCAGTGCCATAGCAGGTATGCACTATACGGGTATGTTGTCTATGCACGTGTACCCCCTCCCTTCTACCGTTTTTATCGACAACCAAGATGCAAAAAGCCTTGGCTATCTTGTCGCCTTCATGGTTGTGTTTTTCGCACTTATTTTGATTTTGTTAATTGAACTGAGAGCAAGAACGCTGTCAGCGGATAGGTTTACTGCCGTACTAAACACAGTTCAAGAAGGCGTCTTCACTTTTGACTCTGACGGTCGTCTGGAATTCGTTAATCCAGCGGCGTTAACTATGTTTGGATATCAAGAGCATGAATTGAAGTTTCGCCGTGTAAGCGATCTCGTCAGTCAAAATAATTCGGGCAATCATGTATTACTTAACGAAGTAATTAAAAGTGTTGAAGGAAGAGATTTGGGAAATATTCCGCATCGCATTGATGGAGTCAGAAAAAATGGTTCTACTTTCCCTCTTTCATTTCTAGTAAATAAATTGCCTGGTAATCACGAGGCTTTTGTTTGTACTGTTAAAGACCTTTCAGATGTAAAAAATCAAGAGGTGTTCACACAAACTGTTTTTGATACCTTACCAGATATGCTGATTGTAAAGGATGCCAATACCCTCGCCTTTACCCACGTAAACAACATGGTTGCACAACATCTTAAAATGACAAAATCTGACCTTGTAGGCTTAACCGATTTCGATGTATTTGAACTAGACGAAGCAAAACGTATAGTGGCATCAGATACGAAGCTTATTGAAAGTGAACAAACTCAGAGCTGTGAAGAAGAAAGGTTTGTGATTAACGGAAAGGCACATTATTTCCAAATTAAAAAAGTAATCATTCAAGACGGTAACAATAGAGCACAATACTTATTGTCACTTTCTGAGGATATTACGGAATTAAGGAAAACTGAACAAGAGCTTCAGGCACTTCACAAGCGAATGTCAATGGCCGCTGATGCGGCACATATTGGTGTTTGGGAGTGGGACTTAACGACTAATGAACTCATATGGGATGACTGGATGCACCGCATTTACAGTATCCCCAAAGAGGAATTTGACGAGCACTACAGTGTATGGGCGAGCACTGTCCACGTTGACGATTTTGAGTCACTTAAAGCGCATATAGACCACACCATTAGTACCAAGTCAGACTTCCATACCCAATTCAGAGTCCAAGTAGGAAAGAACAAATTCCGTTATATTCGCGCTGATGGACGATTAGAAAACAATAAAATGTTCGGAATAAATATGGATATCACCGAGCAAATAGAAGCGGAGCGTCGCATTACCGAGTTAGCTACCCACGACTCACTTACCGGTTTGTCTAATCGCTATGCACTAGCAACCTTTGTGAAAAAAGAATTTGCGCGCGTTGAAAGGTCAAACAAACGTTGCCTATGCCTCTATTTAGATTTAAATAAATTTAAACCTATCAACGACACGTACGGGCACAACGTTGGTGATGAGGTATTGGTAGAGATAGCTAAACGTTTATCATCCATATGCAGGTTATCTGACATGGCAGCTAGGGTGGGCGGCGACGAGTTTGTCATTATTGTTTCAGACATAGACGAAAAGTATGACATAGCGAGCATTATTCAACGCACACATAATGAGATCATCCGGGCGGTAATAACCTCGAAAGGTGAAATGTTTGTGGATGCCAGTATAGGTTTTGCTATTTACCCTACTGAAGCCAAAACTTTCGATGACCTCATCAGAGTTGCTGACGAAAGAATGTTCAACAACAAAACTTCATCGACTAGTTAAAAAAAAGCGCCCATTGGGCTAATGCCAGTCAGTTA
>NZ_JWLW01000028.1 GCF_000808575.1 Alteromonas marina | reverse complement strand
AATGAACCGGTTTGTGTGTCGATACCCAGCTCTGTGGTGAAGTTAATATTAACGTCTTCTACCTGCGCATTATCGGCCAAGTCTTTCACACCACTTACATTCAGGCTTAGTATCTCACCCGATGGAAGCAGGGTCACAGGTGTGAGTGTTACCAGGGTATGTGAGCTGTCTAATGTACGACTTACCGCTATCTGCTCACCGTTATGAGTCAGGGTAATGCCACCCAATGATAAATGATTTACCGCTTCATTAAACTTCACTCTCACTCGGGCATTTACCGCCACATCGGTTAAGCCTTCATGTACTGATGTACCTGTTACAACTGGTGTTGCTATATCTTCTTCCAAACTGGTATAGAAGTAGAAGCTATCTGATGAGTTTGTATTACCACTGATATCCGCTACACCGCCGAGTCGTGCATAAAACCGTCTCCCCGCTGTCAGTACATTGTCTGGCACCCAAGTGATTGTCTTGCCATCCTGTCCAATACTGGCACTTCCCGAGACATGAGCCCATCCATTGTCTACATCTTGTACATACACGGTGCTGCTGTTCACCGTGAGTGGATCGACAACTTCGGTCATTACCCAGATCACACTACTATTTACTGCAACTGTACTGTTCGAGTAAGGCAAATAAGCACTGTAATTTGGACTTGTCAGGTCTGGTCCTGTTCCGGTTATAAAGGTTTCACTGTGTGAAACAACTTCATTGCCCGACAAGTCTTCTACCTGTGTAATGGTTTCTGTGTATTCCGTACTCTCTAGTAATGGTGAGTAACGGTGGTATAACACTTCGGTATTACTGGCACTGTACGAAACACTCATATCTGCTGCGCGTTCGAAGCTGTATGGGTTAATCGCTTCGTCAAAGCGCACATGATAACGCGGGTTCAATGCCACGTCTTCCATTCCCGTTGTCGGACTCATCCCTGTTACTCGAGGCGCCTGCAAGTCTTCTATCGCAGCCTCACCGGTGGTAAAGCCATAACTGCGACTCCAGTATTGACGGTCACCATCTGTATCCAGGATATTGCTTGATAGACTCACATAATAGTAACTGTCGGTCGATAAAAGTGACTGCGGCGTGATTTCCACTGTACGTAAATCATCTGCCAGACTTACCGTAGCTGGGAATACACTGCCATCATTGTTTCGCATCACGATGAATTCATCGGTAATGGTAGTCTCATCCATATCTTGGTTATAAACGATACGCATGGTCGGATTTAGCGACACATTGGTCAAACCATTACTTGGCAGATAAGCATTCGGCGTTGGTCTCACCCCTATTGTTGCCGTTGTGGCCATGCGGAACTGACCTTGATAATGGTTCATCGCATTACCTGAATCGTCACGGGCTGTGCTATCTAGATAGACGTGAACTAGTGCCCCCTCTGCAAAGGCTTCATCTGGAGTGAATTCGATTGCCTGGCCTGACGCTGATAACGTGATCTGTCCCTCTACCAGTACGCCGTTTTCCGCTACATGGAAAGCTTCAGGCAAGGTGCTTTCATCCATTGGCTCTGAGGTGTACATCACTATACTGCCGACACTCGGTACACTATTGGCACCGCTGTTCGGGTATAAACGTGAGACACTTGGTCTTCCGTTATCATTATCAACCACTGCAGTGCTAAACAGGCTGATATAATCCGCCATTGCATTACCGCTTAGGTCCTGCACATCGTCCGTGACGATAACTGACAGTGACTTCCCGGCTGGCCAGGTACCACGCAAGGTGATTGTTTTACTGTCTGCTGAGCGGTAAACACTCGGCGTGATAATGCTACCCTCTGAATACAACTTGAAATTGTTGCTGTTGACCGTCGCTGCATTTAACGATTCATTGAAGCTTAGTACGATTGGCGTACCTACTCCTATATCCATGGCTCCGTCTGTCGGACTGATACTGCTGACGGTCGGTGCCGTTGTATCAAGCTCGTTTTCTGTTGTGAAATAATAATTCCAACAACATGCGCTGTTTCCGACCCTATCTTTGACATGGTAAATACTAGTTCTAATGTTTGTACTACCCGGTAATGGCGCACTTGGCGTAAATGTCACCACGTTTCCTTCTACCTGATAGTCACCCGCTACATAACCACTTTGACCATTCACCTGAACGCGCAGCGTATCACTAATACTTACTGCATCAACGGCTTCATTGAAGGTCACCACAATCGCTGTGTTAACTGATACATCTGCTGCATTGTTTGTCGGTGTAACACTGCTTATTCTTGGGTAGGCCGTATCAACACTGCCACTACTGTCGGCGGTGAAATCCAAGCGGTACTCTGCCACGGCATTACCCGCGACATCACATACGCCCGCAACAACCAACTCATAGTTTTCACCTGC
>NZ_JWLW01000027.1 GCF_000808575.1 Alteromonas marina | reverse complement strand
GACACACAAACCGGTTCATTGATAAGTTACAGCCCGAAAAATGGTGCAACGGATGTGGCATTAAATGCGGTGTTTACGGCAGACTTCAGTGAACGTATTGACCCAACATCACTGACCAGTGAGTCATTCAGGTTGTATAACAATACGGAATCACGTAATGAAGCTGCGACACTTAGCTTAAGTACTGACGGTAAGCGCGTAACGTTAACCCCAGATGCATTGTTAGAAGAGGGGCATCGCTACACGTTGTATATCAGTTGGGGTACCTACCTGAAGGATATCGCAGGTAATAATGTGGGCAGTTATCATCAGTATACGTTTACAGCTGGTGATGTTGAAGACGCACAGGCACCGAGTGTGTTATCAAACAACCTGTCGCAAGGGCTCACGGATGTGCCAGTGAATGCTCCGGTGAGACTGCTTCTGAATGAATCACTGGCGGCACACTGTGTGAATGAAGAGACGGTATCGCTTCACAGTAGTGCAGGTGCAGTAGCAGGCAGCGTGACGCTGAGCAGCGACCGCCGAACGATTACGTTTACGCCGGATGCACATCTGATGGCAGGTGAAAACTATGAGTT
>NZ_JWLW01000026.1 GCF_000808575.1 Alteromonas marina | reverse complement strand
GCCCAGTAGCGTCCACCACCCCTCTCAATATATCTCAATCTTTAGAAACACAACAATCTAACTATGTTTAGTCGTTGTCACGTTAAAGCATTTTGGCTACTCCTACACCAAATCCAGCAATCATTATCAATAACCAGTACTGAAATTCAGCTACGAGCAGCTTCCATTATGCGATAGTCTCCATAAAGAACTATACTTAAGGTGTACTTACCGTGATATGGTAAGAAAAATAAGGGTTCTCATGTTTCAGAGGCGACTAATTAATGAAACTACACTTAGCTAGAAATACTAAGTTGTTAATTGCTGAAGACCAGGTGCTGGCGAAAAGCCATATGCACTACGCACTTGAGCAGTTAGGTTTCAAGAATATGAACTATGTTGATAGGCCCTCTCATGCCCTTTCGGCACTGCAAGAACATGATTATGATGCCATTATCTGCTCTTATAATTTGCGCTCTGAACAAGGCGGTTATTTTTTACTTGAGCAACTAAACGAAACTCAATCACTACCTCTTACCAGCGCATTCATCTTTACCAGCGCAGATACCTCAGCAGATGTCGTTCACGCCATCGTAGAATTACAGCCGGATGAATTTATCGCTAAACCTTTTTCGGTAAACGAGTTAGACAGGCGACTTTCCAGAGTGTTATCAAGGAAAAAAGCGCTTAAGAATATTTATTCATTTATGGATAAAAATGACTACGAAAAAGCCTTGTCCGAGGTGGAGCTCTTTTTATTACAGCCTGAGCAAGCCGAACACTTTCCGCTAGCGATGAAAATCAAAGGTGACTTACTTATTTTCACCGAAAGATATCAAGAAGCCATTACCTTCTTTGAGTCGATAATTAACATTCAAGATTTTAGCTGGGCAAAAATGGGGATAGCAAAATGCCTGCTTGCACTCAATGAACTAGATGACGCCGAGAGAGAAATTATCCAACTGGCTTTGCGCCCTGACTCTGCATTACATGCTTACGACTTACTCGCCAAACTACAGATCAAGCAATCAGCGTATGAAGACGCGCTAGAATGCACGTCACTAGCATGCAATATTTCTCCTCAGAACGTCCCTAGGCATCAGATCGCAATAAACCTTGCGCGTATCACTCACGATTACGAGGGTCAGTTTAACAGTGCTAAAAAAGTCGTGCGCTACGCAAAAAACTCAATCCACGATAAACCAGATATTTATTTAACCGCGGCAAGAGCGGGCGTTGATTTTGCTATGACATCTGAGCCCGAACACGTAAATAGCATAGTTAAACAAACCAATGAGTATTTGCGACAGTTGAAAAAGGCCCACCCGAAAGCAGCTTTAAACGATGAGTTGACGGTGATTGACGCGCGTCTTCATTATTTGAAAGACGACACAGTGAAAGCACAAATGCTGTTGTCAGATTTTCACACTGATCATGCCCAACACCACTCTACAGAAGCGTTGCTTGATAGAGCCAAAGCCCTTCATGAAGTAGGAATGAAGAAAGAGTCCCTTGCAATTTTAGACGCCATTTCCTCAAGGCAGGACGAGGAGAACGATGAATTAAACCTCATGGCCACCTATTTAAAACAAGAGAAAGAAGAAAAAGAAGCGATTACGCTAAGCCCTAAAATACTCAACAACACCGCAGTTGCACAGTATAAACGAGGTAATTTAGAGCAGTCTTACACAACATTTGCTCAAGCGTTCCGCGTCATGCCTAAAAATCCCTCTATTGCGCTTAACTACCTTCAAGCAATAATAAGGGCAAGAAAAGCGAACGCGCCCATGCATCCCGACACCCTTTCGGCCATCAAAAAATGCAGAGAAACACTCGAGTCGGCGGCTTTGTCAGAAGATCAGTATTCACGCTACGAGAACGTAAAAAGCATTCTAAAGAGCGGATAATAACGTCAGTCATTCCCCCTCGCCCTTCTCATACCAATCCGCTTACTTAATTAGAATAGACGACTACTGTCTCGTGATAGAGTTTGTCTTTATATTCAAGCTCATGACTAAACGTCATTCCTAGCTTTTTCATAATATTGATAGACGCACTATTTTGCGGGTTAGCAATAGCAGAGAATTTTTCAACACCTATATCATACAGCGCTTCTTTAACAGACTTCGCAGCCTCTGTTGCGTAGCCCTTGCCCCACGTATGGCGCTTAAAACGCCACCCTAGCTCCATATTGTCACTTTCGGGGTGTTGAGTAAAAAAGCCAAAGGGTCGAACTAAAATCCAACCAATGCTTTCCTTTTCGACTAGCGTTTCCACGCGCCACAGTCCCCACCCTAGAGCTGGATTGGAATAGGCTTGGAAACGAGGAACAAAGATTTCCCGAATATCTTCCTTAGAAGACATCTTGCCACCGTTGATAAACTTCATAACAAGCTCATCTTGGTCGAGCTCCCATAAAAAGTCTGCGTCTTGTTCGGTGATATAATGATAGGAAAGACGCGCACTGTCCTTGATATGCATATACTTCCTTTATCGTTATTATTCTTAATATACTTACACCGCTGAATATAGCTCATTTTTACAACAAACCAAACTTATTCGATGCATTTATTTTGCCCTACTTTTTCCTTTGACGTAGAGCCAATTAACTAGCCTCCCAGCATGGCAAGGTGCTTGGTTGCCCCTGTTTTACCTTCATGCAAATAGTGTGTTTCGTGTTTTTGACCCAGCACATCTTGTAAAAAAGCGACCACCTCATCCACATTTCCAGTAGCAAGAAGATGCCTCATATCTATCCCATTTTCACTAAACAAGCATAGGTGTAGCTTTCCTGGGGCAGAAACACGTAGTCGATTACAAGTTTTACAAAAATCTTTGCTGTAAGGCATGATTAAGCCAATTTTACCGGCATAGTCAGGGTGGTAAAACTCTTGCGCTGGCCCCGCATCTTTTCTACGCAACAAAGGCTGCCAGCCCATGTCTAACAACGTACTTTTTAGCGGCGTACCACTTTGATGTTGCTTATTGAAAAACTGGTTTAAGTCGCCTGTCTCCATTAATTCTATAAACCGGAGCGTTACTGGCATATCTTTTAGCCAAGCAAGAAACCTATGTAGACGGCTGTCGGAAAAATCGTTGAGTAGGACAGAGTTCACTTTCACGTCTAAGCCGGCATCAATCGCTGCGTCTAACCCTCGAAGAACAGCTTTAAGCTTGTCTTGCCCTGTTATAGCAGCAAACTGACGGGGATCTAAACTGTCAATACTTACATTTACTTGGTGTAACCCTGCTTCTTTCCACTGATGCGCAAACTTTTCCATTCGCGCTCCGTGTGTTGTCATCGCTACACGTTCGATACCAGGCGTATTACTTGTTAGCTGTAAAATATCAAGAAAGTCTCTTCGCAGCGTTGGTTCGCCGCCTGTTAGGCGCACTTTCGACGTACCTAGCTTAGCGAACGCTTTGAGCAAGGTATCAATTTCGTTTAGCGTCATAAACTGATCGCTAGTCGGGCCTTTATATCCGTCTGGCAAACAGTACTGACAACGAAAGTTGCACGCTTCGGTCACTGACAAACGTAAATAATGAAACTGTCTACCGAAACTATCTTCTAACAAACTAACTCCTTAATACTGTGCTACTTAGTCACTCAATTCACGGCTTTCTCAATCTAACAAAAGTCAGTAAAACATTGAGTAAATAACAAGGTAACTAAATTAAACTACCTCTAGTGTACGCGCGGTGAAACCAAAATTAAACACATTCATCGCTATAAATAAGACCATTTTAATCTCTAGCCTATTTCAAAACGTACTTCAAAAAGCGAAAATCGCCCTACACGAGCAGGTTAGCTCAATGTCTATTACAACATTTACGAAAAGCGATTTTTTGAATCAGCGCGTTCCTAACACTGTAAACACAATAATAAAGCACACTATAAAATGAGAAAAAACCGTTTTCCTACCAATGTCGACGAACCTGTTAAATGGCACGTTCTCTCACAGCTTTGGCCTTATCTCCTAGAGTTCAAGCAACGTGTATTTCTTGCTCTACTGTGCCTAGTAGCAGCAAAACTTGCCAGTATCGGCCTACCCTATGTATTGAAATACACTGTCGATAGCTTAAATGGAGACCTAACCACGCTTGCATTAGCGGTACCTATCAGCCTTATCGTTGCCTACGGAACACTGCGTTTACTGAATGTTTTGCTCGGCGAAGTACGCGACACGCTATTTGGACGGGTTACAGAGCGTGCCATGCGCCGCCTTGGACTAAAAGTCTTCAAACATTTGCACAACTTAGACTTGGGCTTTCATTTAAATCGACGCACAGGCGGATTGTCACGAGATATAGAGCGCGGTACCAACGGCGTAAGCTTCCTCATGCGTTTTATGGTGTTTAATATTGTTCCCACCCTTTTAGAGATCACTCTTGTTGTAGGCTTACTCTTGTTTCAGTTTGGCGTATCTTTCGCGTTAATTATTGTAGTTAGCGTGGTGGCTTACATTGGCTTTTCGATGAAAGCCACGGATTGGCGCACTCGCTTTGTTACTCAGATGAATGAAGCTGACTCGACCACCAATTCCCGGGCGGTAGACAGCCTGCTAAATTTTGAAACTGTTAAATACTTTAACAACGAATCCTTTGAAGCCAACCGCTACGATACGGATTTAGCTGCATGGGAAAAAGCACGAAGAAAAAACCGCTTGTCGCTATTTGCATTGAATGGCGGCCAGGCTGCCATTATCGCTATCGCCATGACATCTATGATGGCAAACGCCGCCTTTGGCGTCATGAATGGCGAGATGACCATAGGTGACTTTGTATTGATAAACGCCTTCACCATGCAAATTTTTATGCCCTTAAACTTCTTGGGGTTTGTGTATCGTGAAATTCGAGGGAGCCTTGCGAATATCGATAAACTGTTTGACCTTCTCGCCCAAACTCCGGCCATAAAAGATGCCCACGACGCTACGGAATTAACCTGTGCGAACCCCGCACTGCGATTTAACAATGTCCATTTTGCATACACTGATAATCGACAGATACTTAACGGCTTAAGCTTTGATGTACCGCCAGGCTCAAAAGTAGCGGTGGTAGGTGAAAGCGGCGCGGGAAAATCAACGCTGATGAAACTACTCTTTCGGTTTTATGAGCCACAACAGGGCGACATCACGATAAATGGAAAAGACATCGCATCGGTTACGCAACAAAGTCTGCGTTCACATATCGGCATTGTCCCTCAGGATACGGTGCTGTTTAACACTACCTTGCTGGAGAACATTCGCTACGGTAACCCTGATGCCAGCGATGAAGACATTAAACAAGTTATCAAACTCGCGCATCTTGAAGCATTTGTAGAAAGCCTACCTGAAAAGCTAGACACAACGGTAGGTGAGCGAGGCCTAAAACTTTCTGGTGGCGAAAAGCAGCGCGTATCTATCGCAAGGGCCTTACTTAAAGGCGCGCCAATCATGATTTTTGATGAAGCCACCAGCTCGTTAGACAGCACGTCAGAACGTGCGATATTAGCGGCCCTTCGCGACGCTGCTAAAGGACACACCAGCTTAGTTATCGCCCATAGACTGTCCACAATTGTTGATGCCGACAAGATCCTTGTACTTAAAAACGGTACCATTGTAGAGGAAGGGACACACACTTATTTGCTTGAGCAAGGTGGTGAATACGCAGCACTATGGCAAGCACAGCAGCGTGAAGATGAACATCTCAACGAAAATTCCAAGTCAAAAGGTAATCAGTAAATGGACCCAACGCTTATTAAAGCCGCTATTAACCAAGTGATGCCCTTTGGCAAATACGCTGGAAGACGCCTATTTCATTTACCTGAACCCTATTTGGTCTGGTTTCACAAGCAAGGCTTTCCAGAAAATAAGCTTGGTGAACAGCTCGCTTTAATGTATGAAATTAAGCTAAACGGTTTAGAGCCTGTTGTAGAACCGCTATTAAATGACGACTAGCAATCACAAAGGGACTCAGCGTCCCCAATTGTTAAAATGAGAAAACTCTAACCACACGATGATTTATGTTAGCAAGAACCAGAAAGCAACGTCGAAGTGACGTAAACGAACGCATCAAAAAAATACATAATGCCATTGCCGACAAAATGATGTTGCAACCAGAACTATTCGAAGAAGTCGAAAAAACATTAGAAACCCGTTATCACAACAAAATGATGCGCTATGGAAGCTACCTCCTTTGGAAAGGAATAATTGAGGCTCGCCATCAACCCGGCGTATTTAAAGCTCTATTGTTAGCTGACGATGAACGCACCGCCAATTTGAGAAGAGAAACTATCTTCACTGGGATATTGAGTGAGGAAGAAAGAGAGCAGCTTCTGTAAAAAACAGGCAGCGATTATTTCGCTGCCCGTTTTTTATAATCATACGATTTACGTTAACCTATCAACATTACGCATTACGCATTAC
>NZ_JWLW01000025.1 GCF_000808575.1 Alteromonas marina | reverse complement strand
TGCGTATTTCGGTGAATCCGATCGGTCGTTTCGGTTTTATCCGATCACTTTTTCATCTTCTTTTTCGTCCCTGCCAGTTTTACCTTAAGTGATCGGATTGGTCTAGTTTTCTCATCGATTCGCCAGCCAGTTCAATTCGATGACTGTTGTGCAATAAACGGTCGAGTAATGCATCTGCCACAGTGGGGTTACTGATGAGTTTGTACCATTCGGTAACGGGTAACTGGCTGGCGATAATGGTACTGGTGTTTTGGTATCGCTCTTCCATCACATCAAGTAAGTCATTAGCCTGACGTGCGCTCAGTTTTTCCATTCCCCAGTCGTCCAGGATGAGCAACTTTTTCTTAGCGAGTTGTGCAAGCTGTTGTCGGTAACTGCCATCGGCGTGGCCGATATTCAGTTCATCAAGAAGCTGCCCAAGTCGGTAATATCGCACCGTATGATGTTGTTCACAGGCTTGTCTGGCTAACGCGCATGCGAAGTACGTTTTTCCGCACCCTGTTGCGCCAGTAACGATAATGTTATGGGCACGATGTAAGTATTGGCCGCTTAACAGTGTGGCGACTTTATCTTTGCGTAGGCCACGCTCTGCACGGTATTCCAATCGGCTGGCATGAGCCTCTAAGCGCAAGGTTGCCTGGCGCAGTAAACGCTTCACTTTGCTGTCTTGCCGACAATGGATTTCATGCTGTGCCAGCAATCCTAAGCGCTCTTCGAAGCTCATCTCGTCGTAAGTTGTCGCTTGGCTTTGTTGTTGCTGTAACGCTTGAGCGAAGTGCCCAAGCCGTAAGCTACGTAGTTGCTCTTGTAATTGAGATTGTGTCATGGGGTTTCCTATTGATAGTAATGTTGGCCGCGGATATTGTGATGGGTGACAGGCTGCTCATCCTGCTCAACAGCGGTGCTCGGTATGCTTTCTTGATGATGTTTGAGTAAGTTCATCACCACACTCCGGTGAGGGCGTTCTAGCAGTAATGCCTTTTGGCAAGCGGCTTCAAGTCGCGCAGCACCATGTTGTTTAGTGAGGTTTAGGATAGCTAAGCAGCTTTTAATCGCTTGCTCAGGATGTTTGCGACTATGGATGTGCCACTGCACCACACCACGGGTACCCACACCGATATTCTCAGCCCAGTGCAGTAAGCGCTCAGCACTGAAGCGCTGTTTTACATGGCTGTCCGGCATGTGTTCTTTTTGGGTTGAGAAGCCGCCTTCTTTTGCTGATTTAGCGTGCTGTGTTACCAGTTGATTGTGATGATAGATGCTGACCACACTGCCACTTGCCTCTATGGTCACCGTGTTGCCCACTAAAGTGTGTGGTACAGAGTAAGCATGCTTTTGGTACAACACATGGTAATCCGGCCCTACCTTCGCCCATTTACTGTCGATGTACTCATACATGGTGCCAGGTAATGGCATTAAGGCTGGCTTATCGAGCAGTTCAAACTGTTCACGACGAGAGCCTGGGTATAAGCGTTGTGGCCGATTATTTAACTCTGCCATTAACACTTTAATCCGCGCATTTAGACCCGCTAGGGTGTAGAAGCTCTCACGTCGCAATCGCATTAATATCCAACGCTCAACAATCAGCACCGCATTTTCTGCTTTGGCTTTATCCTTCGGTTTATATGGGCGTGCAGGCACAATGGCACAGCCATAATGCCGCGCCATTTTGGCATAGTTTTCATTTAGCGTAGGCGCGTAGCGGTGGGCTTTGGTAACGGCCGATTTCAGGTTATCCGGCACAAGTAAACGGGGTACACCGCCAAGGTGGCGGAACGTTCTTACGTGCGCCATTATCCAGTCTTCTTCACGTTGTGAGCGACCAGCTTCAACATAGGTGTAGTTGGTTGCGCCTAAGGTCGCAACGAAGATTTGTGCGTGATAACGAACTTCGCCCGTATCAGGATTGATGATAGGTACCGTTGGTCCGCAATAGTCAATAAACAACTTATCGCCTGCGATGTGATGTTGTCGCATACTGCGTTTCTGCTTTTTAAGCCACCGCTGATAGTGCTCGCAGAACTGCGTGTAGCCGTAGGCTGACGCACTATCCTCGGCGCAATATTCTTCCCACAGCAAGAGCTTAGTCATGCCTTTGCGCTTCAACTCTTGCTGCATTAGCATAAAGTCAGGCAGCCGTTTCTGGCGCTGAACGGGACCCGTGCTATACAACTGCGCTTCGAGCGTTTTATCGTTTAGCGCTTCCGGCAACGGCCACGATAAGTCACTGGATTTAAAGCGCGAGAGTATTTCACTCACGGTTGAAGGACCAAGACTTAAGCATTGGCCGATGTCTCGATGGCTTAATCCTACTTCGAATTTGAGACGCAGGACGTCTTTAATCTTTCTCATATCGGTTCTCTTTCTCGCCATGGCAGCTCATTCCTTCAATAAAGTGATGAAGTGGAGCTTACCAATTGATTTAATGAGAAAAAGAAGAAGATTTCGGGATTCCGATCAGTGATTTCGGAAAAACGTCATTTTTGATCGGATAACTCCGAAATAGGCGATCGGATTAGACCGAAATCAGTGATCGGATTGAACCGAAATGGGTGATCGGAATGGGCCGGAACATGCA
>NZ_JWLW01000024.1 GCF_000808575.1 Alteromonas marina | reverse complement strand
TAGGCAGCGACTGGGATAGCCCTCCAACCGTATATCAGATTGGTGATACCGATGGTGATGGTGTGCCTAATGTGGTGGTGTTTGGGGTTCAAAACGCACAAGCTGAATTTGCTATGCATTAAAGATAAAACCGTATGTTGATAAAAATTGAGGCCAGTGTGGGCATTAACAATTACTCATGCTGGCCTTTTCTTTCTAACAGTTACACATAACAAGGTGAAGATATTGATTAAAACAACTTAATGTTCCATATTTGACCAGCGATTTTTCTAAGGAATTTGATTTGTAGTCATTCATGTCTTTAAACGTATCTATTACTCCAAAAGTCCCGACGCTTTATCGCCTACTTGACAATCTAGCTATATCCAAATGTCAACATAAACTGGGGGGAATTTACAAAAATATAAGAGATATATTGCAATTACCTATATTTGATCGCCATAAATAGACGTATAGATAGTTAAAACCATTCAAGGTCAGAGAAAAAGATGAGACGTTCAATAATATTATCGTGTTTACTTGCTGCTATGCCTATTGCTGTCAGCGCAAAAGTTATTAATGTAAACCCTGGAACAAACACCCTGCAAACCGCAATAAACGCTGCAGAAGCAGGTGACACGCTAATCTTAAGCTCGGGAGTTTATGATGTTAGTTTACCTTCAATACGCCCTGACGATGACTATTTTGTTATAAATAAACCAATCACCCTTCGCGCTAAAAGTGCTGACGATAGACCAACGCTCAATGTTGTTCGCATTACTGACGTGAATTGTAGCACTGAAGAAGGCGAGCAGTATTCATTTTTAGACGGTGACATAATTACCCTTCAAGGGATTATCACCAACGCGGATATTACGATAAATGGCTGCGGTATGGTGATATCTGACAGTATTCTTCGAGGCAGCGTTAAATCTACAGCTAATCCGGCTGTCATTATCGGTAACGACATTATTTTAGATAGCCAAGAAAGAATGGATGCGAATGTTGTTGCCTACAACAATATACGTCAGAACTCAGGTGCTGTTATTAGCGCGCAGCACATTGTGGGTAACGATATCAACTGTTTCAGTGCCGGTAGCGGAATATGCGTTCAATCAAACCACCCAAACGCACAGAGTTTGAATGAAGGTTTTATTGTAGGCAACTCTTTTCAAGTGGAAACCGCGCGATACGACAGCCAAACTGAAGGTGCAGGAAACAATAATTTTGACAAGCGATATGCTATTAACTTGAACAGCGTTGCTTCGACCACTGTAGCATCCAACAAAATTCATTTCAAAATTCAAGATGGTGATAGGCCTGTCGAAAATGAACGGGTATCGGCCCTTGTTGCTGTAGGCATGGCGCATGTTGGACTCAATACAACAGCTTCAATTTATAACAATACTATTGTTTACGACGCTTCACTACCTGCCCCACTTAACGACTCAGATGCGGGGGCTATTTATACTATTATCGGTGATGCAACAGTTCGCAACAACATTATCTTTGGAGCCCATATACCTGCCATATCTTTTAACCAAGATACCGCCGCACAAGGTTATGAAAATATAGTAGTTGCTACCCATAATATTTGTTTTGGGAATGTAGAAAACTGCTCAGAAAGTGAGAGCAACATTAACGCTGACCCGCAATTCGTTGGCGACAGTTTTAGAGTAAGCGAAACTTCTCCTGCGAAAAACGGTGGTTACGACGCACTTATGTTATATGACATTGATAAGACGCTACCAGATATTGGGGTATATGGTGGCCCCTATGGTTTTGAGCAATACACTAACATTCGAGAAAGCGAAGAGTTGCCATACATCGTTCCTTTGTTCAATGAAATCGCTGAAGAAACTACTGATGCAGTGAATGTACGCGTAATTGCCGTACCTCGTTTGCGTTAGGAGTCTAGCAATGAAATATTCCCATAAAGCGCTGTTCTTTTCGTTGACAATGGCAAGCAGTAGCGTTTTAGCTGCTGATTACGAAATGACAATAACCGCTGGTTTTATAGATTCAAGTAGAGAAACTTTGGCCCAAGAAAGAGTAGGAGGTTTAGCTATTCAGTCCTATACGACATTCGATAAAACAGGGCAAATAGGAAACTTAGCACAAGTAAAAGTTGCATCATTTATAACGCAAGCCAACGATTACAGCAATATAACACTTTCTGATCAATGCTTTAGCGCGTCTGTTTGTGTAGTAAACGAAAACTCTATTGGTATTTATGAACTCGATGTCTCTAGCGAGCTTCTTTTACCCCATGCTAGAACCGAGGCAGGTTGGTCTAGAATTACTAATTTAACGGTTAATAACTTAAAGACTGTCGGCAGTAATTTCGACAATACGTTTATTAATTTTATTGGCGAAAACACTTCTTTTGCTCCTCCCTTATTTGGAATCACTTTTTCTGGCGTGCCACTAGGTGGCCGCATAATTCGGTATTCTTTAAACGCAGAAGATGACCAACGCTCACATACCGAATTACTCTTGAACTTTGTAGCAAAAGATATGGATAGCGATGGCATTATAGACTTAGAAGATCTTTTTCCTGACGACCCAACGGAATGGGCAGACAACGACCTCGACGGCATAGGCGACAATGCCGACCCTGATGACGACAACGACGGCATGCCGGATGTGTATGAAGCGCGTGTGGGGTTAAATCCACTAGTGGCTGATGCCGATGGCGATGCCGACGGAGACGGCCTGACTAACCTTGAAGAGTTTGAATATGGCACCGACCCGTTTAATGCCGATTCTGATGGTGATGGCATTAACGATAAGCTGGATAACAACCCTACCGTGCCTGATGACTCTCGTGTTTCTGAGTTAAGTTCTGGCATACCGTTACTGTGGCAGGATGTGAATGGCGATGGTGTCACGGAACTGGGTGTGTTTAGTGTAGGTGGTGGTGTGCCTAGTCTTTCCATTATAAATCCTGTGGATAGTGCTGAACTGTCGAACATTCGCTGGGCAGCGGGCGCTTACGTGCCCTCGTCTATAACACCTATCGCCTTACCTGATATGGACGGTGATAGTGTGATGGATATCGGGTTATTCGGTATTCGCCAGGATGAAGGGAACGAAGGTAAACCGCAGTTCTTTGTGCGTAGTGGCAGTACTGGCAAACGCATTTCTGTATTCAATTGGCCCGCAAACTGGAAGAACATGCAGGTTATGGTGATGGATGACCTAACCGGTGATGGGGTACCTGAAATTGCCCTTGAGGGCACATTTAAAGATGGTGCTAGACCACAGCTTCGCGTGCAAAATGGCGCGAGTGGTGCTGACTACGGTGTATACAGTTTCCCTGCCCTTTTCCATTCGCCCGCGTATTATCAACACAGTGATTTTGACGGCGATGGCATCAGTGAAGTCACCCTGTTCGGTCGCCTTAAACGCAATAACAAAATACAAGCAAAGATTGTCAGTGGCGCTGACAGTGAATACAAGATGAGTGCTTATAATTTCCC
>NZ_JWLW01000023.1 GCF_000808575.1 Alteromonas marina | reverse complement strand
ATTTGTGGGGATACCTCAGGGTCAGAGTACATTTTCCAAGACAAATTTAAGTCACAAAATGTACTCTGACCCCTTTTTTGAGTTGGAAATGTACTCTGACCCCATTTTGGTGGTTCATACTTTAAATATAATGTTGTCGTAGAGCATGAATACCTGTCGTGAGCGTTTGGGCAGAAGCGTTAGCATTACCTCTTCATCTATATCCAGCCCACCAGTGAACTGACCAAAGGCTGGCATCACAAATACATTTTCGTTGTTAGTAAAGCATTTTCCTGAGTAACGGCGGCGAGTAATGGTTGTGCGCTTTTTGGGGTGATAATGGCCAATAACCTGAGCACGAGTTTCACTTGTTTCTACTTCGTGTCTGAATACCATATTATCTAGCACTACTTCAAAACACGGCGTACCCGGTATGCCGTCGGGTAAATCTGGGTCATGATTACCTTCTACCCACATCCACTCGTTCACACTATCAACTAATCTGCACAAGTGCTGACGGTCATCAAAGGTCATGCGCGACATGCTGTGTTTATCGTGAAAGCTGTCACCTAAGCTGATTACTCGCAGTGGCTTGTAATCATCGATGATACTTTCTAATCGCGTTAACGTAGCGGTGGAATCTAAACTCGGTAACGGGTTCGCATAACTGCGTAAATAACTGCCTTTTTCTAAGTGGAGATCAGACACTATAAGCCAATCGCATGCGGGTAAGTACGCCACACCGCGCGCGTCTAACAGCCACAAGTAGTCTGCATATTTTGTAATTGTGATGTGGCGCCGGCTTACTTTTTCGGTTAGCCACGCGTCAGTTATTGCCAAATTATCCTCTTATTCTTTTCGTTTTTACTTCTATCTAACTTTACTCAACAGATGAGCCCGATAACAATGCGCGCACTTCATCTAACATAGTTTCAGCTTCGGCGTATAAATTAGCTTGTTCAATAATAGCTTGTGCGCCAGCGCCTTTCACTTGTTCACTACGCACATCCAGTACTATAGGAATGGCCATGGGCGACGGCTTTTCAAGATTCACTAATGTCGCTGAATCTACATAGCGAATAAGTAAATTAGCCAGTCGTCGTAAATCAAGTAGCTCACGCTCTGCATCTGCCCGTGCTACTTTAAGTAAGATATGGTCGCGGTCGTGTTCACGCAACGTATCGTAAATAAGATCCGTAGAAAATGTGACCTGCTTCATGGTTTTTTGGCTGGCGTGATAGCGCTGTTCAGTGAGACCACTCACCACCGCCACTTGCCTGAACGAGCGCTTAAGCATAGGTGCCTGCAACATCCAGTCTTCTAACTCGTCCCCTAAAATATCTGGCTGGAATAGCTGCTGGAGCTGCCCTTGTGTGATGGCGTTTACTGATGCTACCGATAATCCGTAATCGGTCACGCTGAAGCTTAAAGGCTTAATGCCCATTTTCTCCATTCGTCGCGTTAGCAACATACCTAAGGTTTGGTTCGCTTTGCGTCCGTCGAAGGTGTAGTACAAGGTATAGTGCGCTTGTCTAAACGGAAATTGTTCTACAAGCACGCTGTCAGGACTAGGCAATTTGGAAAACGACTGTTGAAGTTTAAGCCACTCTTGTACCTGTGCAGGCAGTGCTCTCCATGATTTCTGAGTAGCCAAAATTGCACGTACCCCTTCTGCCAAATAGGTAGATAGCGGCATTTGGCCACCCGCGTAGCTTGGTATTTTCGGCTCTTTGGCTTTTGCAGGCTTGGCATGCAGCTGCATGTCGCGAATTGCCTCGAAACGCAGCACTTCTCCGGCAAAGTAGAAGGTATCTCCAGGCGTTAGCTGCTGGGCGAAATACTCTTCAACCTCACCAATGATCTTGCCCTGATTTCCCCTACGAATGCGTTTTACCTTTAAACGCCCTGCCTCAACGATGGTGCCTATGTTTTGTCTGTGCCTTTGAATAACCCGCCGATTCGCTGGCGAGTAAGTGCCATCGTCGTTTTTCGTCAGCCGCTGATATCTTTCATACGCATTAAGCGCACTGCCGCCGTCTTGGGTAAATTGCCATAGTTTGTCGAAATCATCTCTATCGAGCCCTTGGTATGGCGTGGCGGTAAGTATCTCTTTATACAAGGTATCTGGGTTATCAGCCCTACTACACAAGCAGTTCAATATAAATTGCGGGACAATGTCCAGTGCCCCTGGCTGTGGACTTTCCCCGTCTAGCTCCCCTTTTTCAATAGCGGTGATCGCCGCCTGGCATTCCAGCGCTTCGAAGCGGTTTGCCGGTACGAGTAACGCTTCGCTCGGCTCGTCAAGCCTGTGATTTGCCCGGCCTATACGCTGTAGTAGTCGGCTCACGCCTTTTGGTGCGCCAACTTGAATAACCTTATCCACGTCCCCCCAGTCAATACCTAATTCCAAGGCCGACGTACATACAATTGCCCGCAGCATGCCGCTTGCCATCATGGCTTCGGTCTTACGACGCTGCTCTTTGCTCAAGCTGCCGTGATAAAGGGCAATGGGTAGCGCAGCCTTGTTTGCCTCCCACAACATTTGAAATAACAGCTCTGATTGAGCTCGCGTATTCACAAACACCAGCGTGGTTTTGGCGTTTTCAATGGCCTGGTAAATATCGTCGATGGCGTAGCGCGCCATAAAACCGCCAAAAGGCATGCGCGCTTTAGAGTGCAGCATTTCCACCTTAGGTTTTTCACCCGCTTTCACTTTTACAATATTAGCTACACCGTCACTGCCAGCCAGCCACGCACCTAGCGTTTCGGGAAAAGCGACGGTGGCTGATAAGCCAATACGCTTACAATGCGGTGATAGAACGCTTAACCGCGCGAGGGCGAGTGAAAGAAAGTCTCCGCGCTTGTTGGCCATTAAACTGTGTGTTTCGTCGATGATCACGCGTTTAAGCTTGCCAAAAAGCTTATCTGCATCGGCGTAGCTCAACATCAGCATGAGCGACTCTGGTGTGGTAAGCAGGATGTTTGGCGGCTTTTTCCGTTGACGCTGGCGCTTGTGTGAGGGCGTATCGCCTGTGCGTGTTTCTACCGTTATCGGCAGCGCCATTTCTTCAATGGGCTGTAACAAATTTCGATGAATATCTTGCGTGAGTGCTTTCAGCGGCGATATGTAAAGGGTATGTAGGCCGTTGAACCCATCCTTTTCTTTTCCTTTTGTTGCCTGTTTGTTTATTGCTTTTATTTCTGCTTGTTCACTGGTTCCGGTCTTCTTAACAAGCTCCTGGTTTTCCGAAATCTCATCAAGTTCACTCGTACCGAATGCCTCAGCAAGCTCGCTCATACCAAATGTCTCTGCAAGTTCGACTAGGCTAGGTAAAAAGCCCGACAGGGTTTTGCCAGCGCCGGTTGGCGCAATCAATAATGTACAGTCATGCTGGTCTTTCTCCACCAGCATGGTGTGTTGATAATCGCGTAGTTGCCAGCCTTTTTGTTCAAACCAATGGGCAAAGACTGAAGGAAGTGAAGTCATTGATGGTTCTTGTTAATACTTTTAGCACTTATACGGCAAAACCTTGGTTAGGTTTACTTGTCACGCCTTACGATAGATGCACAATGTAATCATCCTCAGCGCGTTTAATGTTTAGATACATTTTTCACTTCGACCTTATGCATTTTCTTAGCGTAAACTTCAGCGCAGAGTTTTTGACCTTCTTATGTTTCACGAATTAGCGATTTTCTTACAAGGACCGTACATGCGAATTCATTCAATAGACGCCGTTAGAGGTTTAGCCATTCTTGGCATCTTATTCATGAACATTACGTTTCACCAAAACGGTTACGCTAACTATGCATTTTTTGAAGAGCCGCTATTATCAGACACGGTTATTTCACTTTTTAATACGCTGTTTTTGGATGGACGATTTCGCTCTCTGTTCTGCTTGTTGTTTGGTGCAGGTCTGGCAATTCAATTTGAGGCCTGTGAAAAGCGCGGACAACATTTCCTAGATTTCTCACAAGCCAGACTTAAGTGGCTGTTTGTACTTGGGCTACTGCATGGCGTATTTATTTTCAGCGGCGACATCTTGCTGTATTACAGCCTGTGCGCATTTTTTATTTTAAAACACTTCACGCTCCCTCAAGATGAACTCAAAAAGAAAAGTATTCATTACCTTATTGTGGGAAGCGCAATTATGTTAGTTGGTGGGCTCGTCATGGCGTTTGTGTTCGACATGGGGGCTGAACTGGCAACACGACCCAGTGAAACATTTAACGAAGAAGTGGCCTTGTGGCAAAGCGGCTACTTAACGCAGCTTGGTATTCAAGCATCGTTTATGCTGTCTACGGTTATTGTCGCGCCATTCACTATGCTGTGGCAGTCTATGGGGCTTATGATGTTTGGCGCTTACTTGTACAGGGCAGGCTTTTTCAATCACGGCTTCTCGTCACTACTATTTAAGAAGTTAGTATTGGTTGCTATCGTCACATCCATCATTACTGCACTTCCGCAATTTTTATTCGAACAGGTAACATTAGATGTGATTCCCATGTTCACTAGCATTCCAGCCATTTTCTGTGCTTTGGTATACGCTCACCTATTGATAAATATAAGACATACTGCGGCGTGGTGGTATCAGTCGCTTATAAACTGCGGCAAAGTTGCACTCACGCTCTACCTAACCCAATCAATAGCACTCGCTGTGCTATTTCGCATCGTCATGCCCGCTTATTTTCCAAACTTTATTTACAGCGTGACGTTGCTTGATTTGCTTCTGGTCACCATTGCCTTCACCGCAGTACAAGTTATTTTGGCGAACGCCATTACTAAGCACTTCAACCAAGGTCCCTTTGAAGCCCTATGGCGAAAAATGTATTTGCGCAGTTTTCACAAAAAGCAAAAATTGAAACATGATGAGAAAGAACAGCTCACCTACATGGATGAAGTATAAAAAAGGGCCTGTGAAAAATAAGGCCCTCGTCCACTTGAGTGGCGTATTAGAATCTAAATGTTCCTAACAACGTAGCCGAGCCCAACTGATTCTCGTCGGTATCATAGCCTAAGCCAAATTCGATAGATGAATGCGGGTTGAACCAGAAGTGTGTGCCTAGTTCAATCACGTTGTCAGAGCCTATGACCTCATTACTCTCGTGAATGTAAGTAACGCCTACGCTCCAATCAGGACGGAAATAATAATCTGTATCTAGCTCAATGGAGAACTCGCCATCAAACTGTGTCGCTTTCAATTTAGTGTCCCAGCCTGGAGAAAACTTACCAGCGCGCTGGCCAAAGCTTGTATATCGAGCAAATGCACTGTAGCTAAATTCAGAATCTGAACGCTCCTCGCTAACGCCAACATCAATGGAACTGAAAAGTTCTTCATTTAGATGAAAGTACTCTACGCCGACGCCGTATTCCCAATTTTGGTTCGCAAACGTAGATACCTCTACGGCATAGCGATTTAATGTTTCGTCAAAATATCTATTGTCGTTGGTTACACGCCCGTAACGCCCTCGAATTACCAGTGTATTTGAATAAAACCATTCTCCTCGAACATTTACGCTGTCGATGTTATCTATACCAAAATAATCCACAGAAACATTGTTCTTTCTTTGAAGGTAGGGGCTAATCGACCAAGGTTGCTGGTCTATATTCACTGATTCAAAATAGTGGCGGTAACTTGCACCAATAAAGTTGTCGTCGGCATCACGTACATCAGAAAATCCTAACGCAATTTCATGCTGAATATCAGTTGATTGGGCAAACACAGGAAGGGTTGAAACAGCTAGTAAACAAGCGCTCAAACGCAGCATTAGGCAATATCCTTATTTATAGTGAGCATCCAAAAAAAGCTCTTTTTCTAGTAGGCGTTTAAGTTAAATTAAAAGGTCGTGTAGTGCAATAGTTGACAGCATATCGACATATTTTGTGACAATTCGTAAAGCCAACTAGTTCAGCACACATATTGAGTTATTGGTCTTGCATACTTCAAGTGGTCGTTTTAAGGGAGTGAATACGTAGTAACAAGCATTCTCTAATTTGCAGGTATGGTAATTAGTGCACCCATCAACATGGCTAAAAACTGATGATACTGGCTTGTATTGTGAACCCGGTGAGTTTTACATTGACCCCATGAATGAAGTCGCCACCGCGCTTGTCACCCACGGGCACGCAGACCATGCACGGGCAGGTCATCACAGTGTATTCGCAAGTTCAGAAACACTGGCAATTATGAAAACCCGATACGGTGAAGATATGGCTATCCACCAGCACGCTGTAGCAATGGGTGAAGCCGTCAATTTTAACGATGTAAGAGCCACATTTTATCCTGCTGGCCATATTCTTGGGTCTACACAAATTCTTATTGAATATGCAGGCTACCGAGTTGTGGTTTCAGGCGACTACAAACGTCGCCACGATCCTACATGCCCACCGTTTAAGGTTGTTCCATGCGATGTATTGATTACCGAAGCCACCTTTGGGCTTCCTGTCTTTAAGCACCCGCCCATTGAACATGAAATTGAAAAGCTCCTTCATTCGTTACGGGTGTTTCCAGAACGATGCCATTTAGTAGGCGCTTATGCGCTGGGCAAATGTCAACGGGTGATATTGGCGCTGCGCGAGGCGGGTTACGCCAAGCCAATTTACTTACACGGTGCGCAGCTAAAATTGTGCGATCTATACAAGCAATTAGGAATAGACTTAGGCGAGTTAATTCCGGTGTCTGAGGTCGCGGATAAAAAAACGTTAGCCGGTGAGATAATCATTGCTCCCCCTTCTGCACTTGCCGATAGGTGGTCGCGAAGCTTACCTAATGTACGCCCTGTTGTAGCATCTGGCTGGATGCAAATTCGCGCTCGCGCTAAGCAAAAAAATGCCGAGCTACCGCTTATTATCTCTGATCATTGCGACTGGCCTGAATTGCTGCAAACCATTGAAGAAGTTAACCCGAAAGAAGTGTGGGTGACTCATGGCAGAGAAGATGCGCTGATGTATCAGGCAGAGAAAATGGGGTATAAAGCCAGAGCGCTATCGCTAGTTGGTTATGATGAAGATGAGCAAGGAGGCGACTAGTGGAAGCATTCAGTCACTTACTTGAACAGCTGTATTTCACGTCTGGAAACAAAGCCAAGGCGCAGCTGATTGCCGACTACATTGCCAATGCGCCAGACCCCGATCGTGGATGGGCTATTGCTGCTATGGCAGGCACATTAAGATTCGACTTCTTTAAGCGAAACACGGTAAAAAAGCTTATTTCCGAACATACCGACCCTGCGCTTTTTGCTATGAGCTATGACTATGTGGGTGAGGTTAGTGAAACCGTGGCTCATTTATGGCCATATAGCGAGCCTTCAGATTCACTACCCACGCTTACCGAGGTGGTAGAAACCTTTACGTCTATAAGTAAGCAGAAAGTTTCTGCCACACTAGCTCACTACCTAACGATAATGACGCCTGCCCAACGCTGGGCGTTACTAAAATTAGGCACCAGAGGCCTGCGTATAGGCGTTTCGGCACGCTCTATAAAACAGATATTGGCCGACTATGGCAATAAAGACATTAAAGAAGTTGAGACACTTTGGCACGCGGTTACCCCGCCTTATGTCGATATGCTTGGTTGGCTAGAAGGAAAAGTCGACAAGCCTGATATTAAAAATGCCGTCACCTTTCATCCAGTTATGCTTTCTCACCCCATTGAAGATAGCGATATCAAGGCATTCACCAAGAACACGTGGCAAATTGAGAACAAGTATGACGGCATTCGTGTGCAGCTTGTTGTTAAGTCAAATAACCCTATCAACGATAAGGCTCAGAACGGTAGTGGGGCCGATGGCGATAAGCCCCAAAAAGCCCTTTTCTCCCGCACTGGCGATGATATTAGCCACTCATTCCCTGATCTGCTTGAGTCTATAAGTGGCAATATGGTGCTAGATGGAGAACTACTGGTTATCCATAATGCAGAACCTGGCTTTCACCCATCTGAAGAATCGACTGCCCAAAGTGCAGCTAGTCAACGCACGAGTAGTGATAAAAGCGGTAAACAAGCTTCATCTGCTACACAGCCTAATGTGGATACCTTTAATGCCCTCCAGCAGCGCCTTAATAAAAAGAAACCGAGCAAAGCGTTACAGTCTTCCGCCCCGGTTGGACTAATCGTTTACGATGCTTTAGTGCTTAATGGTGAAGATCTAACAGAAAAAACACTAAAAGCGCGGCGCCACTACCTTGAAGAATGGTTTAGCAAAACGAATAACAGCCGTTTATTTCTTTCTGAAACACTCAATGCCACCTCCCCCGAAACTTTGCGCCAGCTTCACACCCAAGTATGCCAAAATCGTGCGGTAGAAGGGCTGATGATAAAGCGCTTAGATAGTCATTATGTACCTGGCAGGCCTAAAGGCCAGTGGTTTAAATGGAAGCGCGATCCGCTAGTTGTGGATGCGGTAATGATGTATGCGCAGCGCGGGCACGGTAAGCGCTCCAGCTTTTATTCTGACTACACGTTTGGCGTTTGGGAGGACAGTCAGCTTCTGCCTATCGGAAAAGCATATTCTGGGTTCACCGATGAAGAGCTTAAAAAACTGGACAATTGGGTAAGGCGCAATGCCGTAGGACGGTTTGGCCCGGTAAGAGAAGTGAAAAAAGAGCTAGTGCTTGAAGTGGCTTTCGACGCTGTACACCCTTCATCTAGGCACAAGTCGGGGGTCGCGCTGCGCTTTCCCCGTATACATAGAATTCGTTGGGACAAGCCCGCGAGTGAAGCTGATACGTTAGCGAATGTAAAAGCATTAATAGAAGGATAAGCCCATCAAAAATCCTTTCTTAGTCGTGTAAAATCGCAGAGAATAGGGCGAGATAGAAATAAGGTTTACACCTTAAGAAAATAAAACAATAGGAAATCGCCATGCCTAAGGCTAGTGAAATTAAAAAGAATAACACTGTGGTATTTGACGGAAAAACTTGCATAGTGCGAGACATTGAACGCTCTGTCCCTCAAGGTCGTGCAGGCGGTAGCATCTATCGTATGCGCATGTACGATGTGGTAACAGGTGCCAAATACGATGAAACGTTTAAAGACTCAGATACCCTAGATATGGCTGACTTAATTCGTCGCCCTGCTATGTTTTCGTATATTGATGGCGAAGAATATGTATTCATGGATAAGGAGGACTACACCCCCTATCACTTGAACAAAGAAAGCATTGAAAACGAAGCCTTGTTCATTAACGAGGAAACTGACGGCATTCAAGTTGTTATTGTTAGCGAAGTGCCTGTTGCCCTGGACTTGCCTATGAGCGTAGAACTTGAAGTAGTTGAGACCGACCCGTCAATTAAAGGGGCATCGGCGACTTCTCGTACTAAACCCGCTACGCTTTCAACCGGGCTTGTGGTGCAGGTGCCAGAATACATCAGTACAGGCGAGTGGATAAAGGTCAACACCGAGGAACGTAAGTTCCAAAGCAGAGCCGATAAGCACTGAGCTGAGTTAACTTATTAAATTAACCTGCCATCGACGCTTGTTAAGCTCTAAAGTGGCAAAAAAGGGTTCATATCGAACCCTTTTTTAATTGCCTTGAAATCAGTTTTGAAAACGTTGTTCAACGCCTTTTACTTTGCGATATCAGCCTGTGTAGGCAGCGCACTAAATGCACCGTACTGCGTGACCGTGTAAGCTCCGCAACGAATAGCAAATTCAGTCGCTTCGCTAACGTTTTCAAAGTTTTCTACCCATGCACCAAACTCATCGGTGCTCTTCACTTTGGTAGAAAGGAAGTAAAGGAACCCACCGATAAATGAATCGCCTGCTGCAGTCGTGTCTTTTACATCCATTTTGGGTGACGCTAGCGTGCCGCTAAACGACTTTGTAATATAGTGAATTGGCTCACCACCATCAGTTACCAATACAACTTTAACGCCGCTATCAAGCCATTGCTGAACTTTTGTATCGGCATTTTCTTCGCCATAAAGCTCTGCTAACTCTTCACGGCTTGCCTTAAGTATAGAAACTTTCTTTGCTGCTTCATCAATACGTGTCGGCGCATTTGCAGTGTCATCCCAAAATGCTGGGCGATAATTAATGTCTAAACACACCATCATGCCGTTTTCCTTCGCCTTGTTTAAAATAAACTCGGTGCCAGGAATAAGTTCAGGGCCTGAAATTGAACCTGAACAGAAGTGAAGCACTGTATTTTTGTCGCAATCAATTGTCGACAAGTCTTGCTCTGAAATATGTTTATGTGCGGCATTATCAACATAAAAATCAAACGAACGCTCGCCGTCTTCGTCTAAGTTCACAAATGCCAGCGCCGTATTACCTTCCTGTGTAGTCCACACAAAGTCCGTATTTACTTTGTAGTGCTCAAGCATTTCTTTAAGAAAGGCGCCAAAGGTATCGTCACCTACCTTTGATACCATTGCACTCTCTCCACCCAGCTGAGCAACAGCAACCGCTACGTTAGCAGGTGCACCGCCAGCATAAGGCTGAAAAGGCTTCATTGCCGGTATGTTACCATCTTTGGGCGCAGCACCTTGGCTTAACATATCAATGAGTACTTCACCTAAACACAAAATTTTCATACCAGCCTCTCTTAACAAAATTTAAAAATTGCAGCTTACCTATGCACAGTTCGCACAAGGTTAACGAATCGTTAATTAATTGGGGCATAGTATTGTCGAAAGCACAAATTAAATCAACCTGATTGATTTAACATTTTGCGTAAAAATCAATGGGTGTGATAGGGTTGTCGTAGTACTGTCGAATAAAGTTATGTCGGAACAAGTACCTACACCATTTCTTAAATTTGATACACGGCTAGGTTGTTATTACACTCTAGCTTCTTAAAACGATAGATTGTAAATACATTGAATAAAGAATCGGCCTTTCACCTACCATCACAGAAAGCACCTACATTGCTTGATAGCCGCTCAGCGAATGAACGGGATATTCTTACCCTAATTCGCCAACGTTCTTCATTACCTAAAGCTGAAATAGCCCAATTAACAGGGCTGTCTGCACAATCAGCGACAGTGATCATTAAAAAACTAGAGGCTGACGGCCTAGTAAGGCGACTAAAGCCAATCAAAGGCGGTGTAGGCCAGCCCAAGGTGCCGTTTGGTCTAAATGAAAGCGGCGCGTTTGGTATAGGGCTGAAAGTAGGTCGACGAAGTTTCGATATGACGTTACTCGACTTAAAAGGCAATGTAAGAGCAACACTTCACGAGAAGTTTGCCTACCCGACCGTAAGCAACCTGCTTACCTTTGCAAAACGTGCTTTCAACGTATTAATTAAAAATTTGGATGCCGACCAACAGCGCCTGATCCGAGGTTTAGGCGTTGCTATGCCCTTCGAAATTTGGAGCTGGGCAGAAGAAGCCGGCGCCCCAAAAAATGAATTGGAAGAGTGGAGAGAGTTTAATCCACAAGCCGCGTTGGAAGATTTATTATCACTGCCTGTTTTTATAAAAAATGACGCTGGAGCAGCGTGCAGCGCAGAGATGTCGTTCGGTAATCCCCAAAACTACAGTAGTTTTCTTTATATCTTTGTTGGCACATTCTTAGGTGGTGGCCTAGTTCTCAATAACCAGTTAGTTAATGGAAAAACAGGCAACGCTGGGGCCATTGGCTCTTTGCCCTTTTACAATGGCAGTACACAAAGCCAGCTAATAACCCAGTCTTCACTTTATTTGCTGGAAAGAAAGCTAAACGACGCTGGGCACAACGGTCAGCATATTTATGAATCGCCATCCCACTGGTCTTGTGACACGCGCTCAATAGAAGACTGGTTGAGCGAAACCGCCAGAGGATTGGCTTTTGCGACTCAATGTGCAATGAGCTTGTTAGACCTAGACGGCGTAATCATAGATGGCGCAATTCCTGATGATGTCAAAAACGCATTGGTCGCGCATACGCAAAGCGCGATGGAGACGCTTGATATGCGTGGCCTTGCTCAGGTACACATAAGCGAAGGTCTTGTAGGCAGAAAAGCGCAATCCATTGGAAGTGCAAACCTAGCCCTTCAGGCAAATTATTACTAACCATCTCACATCTCAAAAGGTTTGGCTTTGGGCAGTATGAAAGAAGGAATGCATGACATTTTAATTTTAGATGGCGGCATGGGGCGAGAGCTGAAAAAGACAGGTGCGCCCTTTAAGCAGCCAGAGTGGTCAGCACTGGCACTAATGCAAACACCAGAATTAGTAAGTGATGTGCACAAACGTTTTCTTGAAGCTGGTGCCTGCGTTATTACCACTAACGCCTATGCGCTTGTACCTTTTCATATTGGGGAAAATACATTTAGGGAGCAGGCTTTTACTCTCGCTCAGAATGCGGCCGAACTCGCTCGAGGCGCAGTAAACGCACTAAAGAGCGATGGTGACAAGAGGCGATTTGTCGCGGGTAGCGTTCCTCCAGCTTTTGGTTCTTACCGCCCGGATTTATTTGATGCGAGCCGTGTAGCCGACATTCTCACCCCGCTTATTAAAGCCCAGGAGCCCTACGTTGATGTTTGGTTGATTGAAACTGCAAGCTCGGTAGAAGAAGCTGAAGCCGTGGTATCACTTATAAAACAGCACTCTACACTGCCTTTATGGCTGTCATTTTCCGTTAGTAATCGAGAAACATCTAACGAGCCTGTGACATTGCGCTCTGGTGAGCCGCTAAGTGAGATAGCGCCAATATTGAGCGAAGTACAGAGCGTACTTTTCAATTGCTCGCAGCCGGAAGAGATGGAAGACGCTATTTCAATAACGCGAAGTTTAAATGCTTCGATTAATATTGGCGCTTATGCAAATAGCTTTTCTGAGAGAAAACGTACACACGCGGCCAACGCGCTACTTTCCGAAATACGTGACGATATAACCCCCGCCCGCTATGTTGAATACGTTAAGACTTGGGTAGCTGCTGGCGCAACTATCATCGGGGGCTGCTGTGGTATCGGCCCTGAGCATATTAAAGCCATCAGCGACGTTTTTGGTCAAAAAAGCACTAAATAGACGGGGCTAGCTTCACAGCGCAAAGTCCTGTGTTTCGCCCTTTTGTGGAATAAAACGCGGCATCGGTTCTGATGGATGGAGAGACGACAAAGTGCCCCGCTCAATTCGCTATCGATGTAGTGATTTTGGCACGCTGATATCTATTGTTCGACAAGGACTGGCCTTGGCCTACGTGCCTGACTTCATAGCAAAAAGCCATAACCTTACTAGCGTCGATGTATTAGGTTATAACTTTTATCATACGGAGCACTTCGAACTTGTTTACAAACCTAGCATGGCATCGGGATGGCTAAATCGGTTTGTCGACTCAGTTAAAAGCGCTATTTCGTAACAACATTTTTAGCCCCTTTGATCAGTGCTTCTCTGTCAATTTTATTAGGGACTTCCACTCCACGCCGTGCGGCTGGCCTCGCTTCAATACTGTTTTTCCAACGGGTTAAGTTGTCTAACCCTTCTATGCTTACACCAGACCATTCATAGGTACGCACCCAACACCAGTTCGCCATGTCAGCAATACTGTAGTCGTCGACCAAATACTCTCGATTTTCTAGCCTCCCATCAAGCACAGTAAATAGGCGGCGTACTTCGTTCTGATAACGTGCTATCGCCACTGGAATTTTTTCTTCTAGGTAGCGGTGGAACACATTAGCTTGGCCCATCATTGGGCCTATGCCTCCCATCTGAAACATGACCCACTGTAAAACCTGGCTTTTTCGCTTTGCGTCGGTGGGTAAAAACATACCGCTTTTTTCTGCGAGATAAATCATGATAGCGCCAGACTCAAACACGATGTGACCCTCGGCTTCTCTATCCACAATTACCGGAATACGGCCATTGGGGTTCATCGCCAAAAATTCAGGAGTTTTCTGCTCTCCCTTCATCAGGTTTACGGCATGGGCGGTGTATTCAAGCCCCATTTCTTCAAGCGCTACCGACGCTTTCCAACCGTTCGGTGTGGCTGCGGTATATAAATCTATCATTAGGCTCTTGCACTCTCTCTGTTACTTACCGCCTCATACCAGCGCGCCAGATTGACATGCTCGTCAGTCATACGAATTTTTACCACACGGGCGAAATCCATAGCGCATAACGCGGTTATATCAGCAATAGAAAAGGTGTCACCAGCAATAAACTCTTTAACACCAAGTCGACGCTCTAAAATGTTCAAATATTTCGACGCATTGATACCCGCTTCCTTACCAAATTCAGGAACTGGCGTCATACGATCTTTAAAGTAACCTGTAGTATGTTGAAAACACATACCAATTTGCATCATAAACGCGAACTCTACTTGTCGTTGCCACATAGAAATAGTCGCTTTTTCAACGGGCGTTGTTCCCATTAGCGGTGGCTCTGGCTGCAGTGCTTCAAAATACGTACAAATGGCATCGGTTTCGGCAATACAGGTGCCGTCATCAAGCTCTAAAATAGGTATCTTTCCCAGCGGGTTCTTCGCGCGCATTTCCGCAGTTAGATTTTCACCCTTTTGAATGTCGACCTGAACGTAGTCAACGTCAATGCCCTTCTCAGCCAAAAACATTCGTACTCGACGTGGGTTGGGCGCAGTCTTCGTTTCGTAGATTTTCATAATAATGATTACGGGCCTTATGGTGATTAGTCAGGAATTGTAATAACCCAAGATTAGTAACTGTGCAGTACGCTTTCAAATCACTCTGTATATGACTCATACTATTCAGCGCCTTTATGGTTATACCTCTGTATTTTTCGCAGATAATTAACCAGTTGCAGGTCTTGAACCAGCTCTATCTAGATGCTGCTACAGCGCTGTGAGTACTTTAAGACGCTTTATTTCATTGTCAGTAAAATGGGCAGATTGATACTCTTGCAGTGCTTTTTCTATTGCGTTTGAATCAAGAGATTGCTGAGCCAAGTTATCGCGGAATGTTTTGTATTCGGCAATTCTGTTTTGCCACTGAGCTTGTTGTGCCCATGTTTTGGAAAAGCGTTCTGCAACTTCGCTACCAAATTCAGCCGCCACTGCGTTATAGCGATCGTTAATAGTGCTGTGGTTGTTTTTTATTTCGTTTATTCGATGCATATTAAGCGTGGGCTGGAAGGCTTCACGTTCGGCAGAGTTTCCCGCTTTAATTGACTCGACGATAAGGGCCTTTCTCTCGTCTCTGGATAAGGTGTTTTCTTGGGCAACACTTAAACGTGCTAGCGCCGCCTCGTCTACCTGCGCTTCTTGACTAAACAGATAGTGGTATTCAGTATTATTAAAGTAAGTTCGTCTAATTTCCTCTCGCTCATCTAGCTTAAACGACACATCCTGCAAGCTGTGACTGGCAAGGTCGACGTCCAATTCAACCAAAGACAGCGCTACTTTGTAATCGACATACCGGGCAAATAAGTCGATTGCGTCACCTTGCGTGCTGAGTGTGAATACTTCATAAGCATGGGTTGTGTAGGCAAGTTTCACTGCTTGCGGCACTTCTGAGGTGCGTGCAAATACGAAGCGATCGAAAGCGTCTTTGGTCGAGTAATTGAGTTCAAAGGGAATGAGATCAGCTGCAATATCAGTGTCACTATCCCGATGACTACCTACATCAGTTACTTGATGTACTGCACCGCCTCCTTCTAACTCATATTCTCCGGCTTTCGCTTGTTCACCTAAGGATGAGCGTTGACTGAAAATTTCTGAATTAGAGGTTTGGGATTCAGACGCTAACTGGTTGTAAAGAATAGCACCGAATACTAAGAGGGCGAGCAGCCCTCCTAGTATTGGAAAAACACGGCGTAATTGACGCTTCTCCACTACAGTCCTAAGCCTTTCAGTCGGTTAGCCTGACGAACAAACACGTCAACTGGGTCGGTTTCAAACCAGTGCGTTATGCCAAAGCTCTGGTTGACTTCATCAAGGTGGTTCATTTTATAGTTGTCTTTAAGTACTTTGCCTAAATGAGAACTACAGGTCGATACTAGCCCATCGTTTGGCTCTTTGAATGCGGTGCCAGTAATAGCTAAGAATGGGTCAACTACATCAAGTGCATTGGTGTAAGTTCTGCCTCCGCTCCACGAGAAATAGTACACGCCATTTTCAGCCAACATTTTTCCATCGTTGCGGCAGTAGGCAGTAGGCATCCCTTCTGGATATTTTTGATTGAAAGCAACAGAGCCAGACGTAGACAATGAATTAAGCGCAGCGATTGAATCTGTAGGTTTGTCTCGCGGATCTGACCCAGAGGCAATCTCGATGATATTGGCGAACGCATTAAATACAACGCCCGCAGCACCCTCGCCCACTGAACCTTCAGAAAAAGCGTCTCGTAGTTCATCTGCCACTTTGCTTCCCCAGTTTACGCCGGCAACTGAACTTACCGAAGCAACCTTATCTGGGGCAACGCTTGCGGCGTAACGTGCCGTTGGACCACCGTGACTGTGTCCAATTAAATTCACTTTGTCAGCTCCTGATAGCGCCAAAACTTCATCAATATACTCGAGTAACTGTTCACCGCGGACTTCGGTCGAGTTTGCTGGTGAGACCTCTGCGATATAGACAACAGCGCCGTTTCGGCTAAGTTTGTGCGGTACCTTATAGAAATAATCAACAAATAAGATATCTTCGAACCCAAACAGACCGTGAACTAATACAATAGGGTGCTTGGTTTTTGCGTAGGTGCCAGCGTAGGCTTGGCCAGACAAGCCTAATGTCATACTGAACAAAGCTAATATAACGGCGAATTTACCGAGCCATGGTTTTGTAGAGCGTATTCTTATAGAGCGTAAGTGGTTATATAGTGTCATCGAGTGTGTCCCATAATTATGGTTATGTGTAGTCTGTGGTCAGACCTTTGTTATTATTATGTAAACACAATGTAAAGATCAACCTTTGTGTGAAATCTTTAATAAAGGCTTTTACTGTGTATAGGTAAGTTTTCGACGGAGTTAGTTACTATTAATCAGTTAATTCAGAAAGATAGCGTCAGGTATGAAGTATGTTAACCCATACCATTTTCACTATACATACAGGACATAAATAACACTTATAGTCGCTTATTTATGTTTGGAATATGTTTGAATGTAGTTTACGGCCAGGCTCGAAGTGGTTAGCCACTCTCCTTTAAGTGGGTTTAGCCTCATACCGACCTGATACTTAAGGGTAAACTCATTTCCAATCCAGCTTTTTAATTCGCTGGGCTTAACAAATTTCTTCCAGTCATGGGTTCCTATAGGTAAGTAGCGCATTACGTATTCCGCTCCCACTATGGCAACAACATAACTTTTCAGCGTGCGGTTCAGCGTTGCCAAAATCAGCAGGCCACCCGGCTTAACTAAACTTGCGCACTCTCGCATAAGCTGCTGCTGGTCAGGCACGTGCTCAACAACTTCGGCGTTAATTACCACATCATACTGCCGACCTTCTTCTACTACCTCGCTTGAAAGTTTATGCTGATAGTCTACTTTTACTCCCGTATTTTGAGCATGGCGCTTTGCCACTTCTACGCTCACTGCACTGGCATCTATACCCGTAACCTGCGCTCCCAGTTTGGCCAGCGGTTCACTTATAAGACCGCCACCGCTTCCGATATCAATGATTGATAATGCTGAATAGTCTGGCGGTAGGTTACCTCTGCCAAAATGAATCTCTATCTGTGCTTTTATAACGTTTAGTCGAGCACGATTAAATTCCAGCGCAGTTTTATATTTTCCTTGCGGGTCCCACCAAGACTCTGCCAGTGCGTCAAAGCGCGAAATTTCTTGTTCAGAAAAGTTACTGTCGCCTGTTTTTTTGCTTTTATCGAGCACGATTTTTTACCTTAAAACGTAGTTACCGTAGCGCTTTGTTGTTGACCCTTATCGAGCAGGGTCATAAGGTGGACAGATAAGGTTCTATTCACTCTAATTTCGCACTTGGCGGTTTGAATTAGTCATACCTGTTAAAATATACGTTGTAAGAGAGGGTTCTGATTTTGGCGAACGCAAAAAATGTCTATGGTCGACCGCTACAGCTATGCTGTGGAAATACTGGCTTTACGCGAGAAGGGTTTTGCTATGTACCAGACGCTGATGTGGGTAATCACAGCGTATGCGCGGTTGTAACTGACGAATTCCTTCAGTTTTCGCTACGACAAGGCAACGACCTCATCACGCCGTGGCCTAGTATGACATTTCCAGGCCTGTTAGCAGGCGACAGATGGTGTTTGTGTGCCGCTCGCTGGCTACAAGCCTATGAGGCAGGTGTAGCGCCGAAAGTACGCTTGGAAGCCACACATGAAAAAGCGTTAGACATTATTCCACTTTCACTGCTAGAAGAGTACGCGGCAGATTAATCTAAACCTGCCGCCTCGCCCTCGAATGCTTATATTCGCACTATTGCGCGAACATTGCTTGATTGAGCAGTGAAGTTCAATCTACTACTGAGGAGTACGAATAACCATAAGGCGTGTTTCAGACATATCTTCAATCGCATAGCGAATACCTTCGCGCCCTAGACCTGAGTCCTTCACGCCACCATAGGGCATGTTGTCCACCCGCCAGCTAGGTACATCTCCAATGACCACACCACCAACGTCAAGCACGTCCCATGCTTTGTGCGCTTTGTATATATCGCGGGTAAACACACCTGCTTGCAGTCCGTAGCGGCTGTTATTTACTTCTTCAAGCGCTTCGTCATAGTCATCGAATGGCACCAGAATAGATAGAGGGCCAAACGCTTCTTCGGCACTGGCATCACAATCCTTTGGTACATTTTCCATTACCGTAGCCTCAAGCATGGCGCCGTCTCGCGTTCCGCCGCATAGAATGGTGGCACCTTTCTCTTTTGCTTCTTCAATCCAGCCGTGAAGGCGCTCTGCCTCGCCTTCTGAGATCATAGGGCCAATAAAGGTGTCTTCATTAGACGGGTCGCCAGACACTAAGGCTTTCACTTTTTCTACATAGCGAGACTTAAATTCATCGTATATTTTGCTATGCACTAAAAGGCGCTGAACACTGATACAGCTTTGACCAGATTGGTAGTAAGCCCCAACAATTACGCGGTCGATAGCGTCTTCAATGTCAGCATCTTCATCAATTACACAGGCCGCATTACCGCCAAGCTCTAATACCACAGGTTTCTTTCCTGCTTTTGCTTTAAGCGCCCAGCCCACATCAGGTGAACCTGTGAAGCTAAGCAGCTTTAGTCTTTCATCAGTGGTGAATAAATCAGCGCCGTCACGGCTACAAGGTAGAATAGAAAATGCGCCTTTGGGTAAGTCGGTTTCAGCTAATACCTCTCCAATAATGAGCGCACCAATAGGAGTTCGCGAGGCAGGCTTTAGTACAAAAGTACAGCCTGCCGCGATTGCAGGCGCCACCTTGTGCGCAGCCAAATTCAGAGGAAAGTTAAACGGCGATATGAATGAACATGGGCCTATAGGGACTTTCTTGGTCATGCCCTGATAACCTTTGGCGCGCGCCGAGATTTCTAAATTCACCACCTCGCCGTTAATACGCACTGATTCTTCTGCCGCTATTTTGAAGGTATCGATAAGGCGGCTGACTTCGCCCTTAGCGTCTTTAATTGGCTTACCAGCCTCTATACAAAGCGCTTGTGCCAACTCATCGGCTCTTTCGGTAAAGCGCTTCACACAGTGCTCTAGCACCGCTTGTCTTTCGAAAGGAGCCATGGCGGCCATCGCAGGCTGCGCTTCTTCTGCTGCAGCAATGGCCTTATCGATGGTATCCGCATCGGCCATCGCCACCTTGGTTGCTACCTCTCCGGTGTATTTATTAGTCACGTCCAAGTCGGTATTGGCATAATGTGGCTCACTCGCTAAATAATAGGGATAGCTTTCCTTCAACATTTTTTACTCCTTACCTTTCTGTTACGTTTGGCTTAAAGCTTGGCGCTAAGCTCTTTAATCGTATGATTTAGTGTTTTGTCATTCATACTGTAATCAACTGGACAATCGATAATATGTACGCCTTTTGTGTTCAAACACTTATCAACTAAGTGAATAAGTACATCCGCGTCGTCAACTCTCCAGCCCTGCGCACCATAACTTTGCGCATATTTTACAAAGTTGGGATTACCATAATCTAAGCCAAACTCATCAAACTGCATGTTTGCTTGTTTCCACTTAATCATTCCGTACGCGTCATCACGCAAGATGATCACCACAAGGTCTAGCTTAAGCCTGACGGCGGTCTCAATTTCTTGGCTATTCATCATAAAGCCACCGTCACCACATACACTTAACACGGGCGCATCTGGGTTAACGAGTTTTGCAGCGATCGCTGAGGGCAAGCCAGCCCCCATCGACGCAAGCGCGTTATCCAGCAGCAGCGTGTTTGGGTGATAAGCCGGGTAGTTTCTTGCAAACCAAATTTTATAAACCCCGTTGTCTAAAGTGACGATACCATTGTCTGGCATCACCTTTCGTATGTCGCGTACTAAGCGTTCGGGTAAAATGGGGAACCGGTCGTCATCTTCTGCTTCAGCACGGTGGTCTACATAGGCTTGATGCACATCTTTGTAGAAGTCGAGTTTCCAACTGTCTTGGGGAGTAATGCCTTCTTTTATCTGCCAAATGCTATTAGCAATATCTCCAACTACTTCGAGTTGTGGGAAGTAAACAGGGTCTACTGCAGCCGAATCAAAGTTAACATGAATCACTTTTTTATCGTTGTGATGCATGAAGAATGGTGGCTTTTCTACCACATCGTGGCCTACGTTGATAATAAGGTCTGCACGCTCAATAGCTCTATGCACAAAATCGCCGTCAGACAATGCGGTGTTTCCTGCAAAACGAGGATCGCTTTCGTTCAGCACCCCTTTACCCATTTGAGTTGTAACAAACGGAATGCAGGTTTTATCAACAAACTCCCTTAGCATTTTTGCAGTAAGCTTTCTATTTGCGCCTGCGCCAATCAATAACAAAGGAGATTGAGCCTCTTCTATCATTGTGATGGCAGAAGCGATTGCTTTATATTCGGCGATGGGTCTACGCGTTCTACTGGGTGTTAAAAGCTGCGCATTCGTTTGCTCCGCTGCAATATCTTCAGGCAATTCTAAGTGCACTGCGCCAGGGCGCTCTTCTGACGCCAGTCGGAAAGCCTCTCGAACGGTAGAAGGTATTCGGTCTCCACTTACTATTTGATTGGTGAATTTGGTAATGGGCCGCATCATGTCCACGATATCGATAACTTGAAAGCGACCTTGCTTGCTGGTTTTGATTGGCTTTTGCCCCGTTATCATCAACATTGGCATCGCGCCTAACTGAGCATAGGCTGCGGGCGTAACTAAATTAGTGGCACCAGGCCCTAAGGTCGAAAGGCACACTCCCACTTTTCCGGTAAGCCTGCCGTAAGTAGCAGCCATAAAACCAGCACCTTGCTCGTGACGCGTCAGCACCAGCTTAATGGAGGACTCGCGCAACGACTCAAGTAAGTCTAGGTTTTCTTCGCCTGGGATACCAAAGACGTACTCCACGCCTTCTGCTTCTAACGCTTTCACAAATAAGTCGGACGCTTTCATGTGCTGCACGCTCCTTGTAATTTGAGCAGGAAATAAAGTTATTCTTAGTTGTGCTACGAAACAATGCTGCGAATGGGTTTACTGTGCGTAATAAAATGCCCGTAGCTAACGGGCATGTTAAAAAATAGTGTATAGGAGAGAAAAAGGAAGTCTAATCACTGATTATTATGCGCTTGTATGCGAGCAAAGAACCATCTTCGTTTTGAGACACATTGAATGTATATTCATTGTAGTCACTGCCAAACACTGTATCTTGCCCCAGCAACGTGTCTGGCTCACCCCGGTGACTGTAGTCGGGATGATTGGTACAAATGTCTTGGCAAAAGCTATCGGAAAAGCCAAATTGAGAAACCAATTGATCAGTATTGTTGCGACGTATACGAAAATGGATGTGGATAGCTCGGCTGCTGTACCAGCCGGGAAAACAGCTTTTTAGGTTTATTCTTCCGCTAGCATCTGTCACCGCAATACCTCTGAACCACTTCGCACGTAATGCATCCGCTTCATTTCCCGTGCAAAATGCCGAATTAAATCCTCTGGCATCGGCACTATCACTGGTATCTCCTGAATAAACGCCATCTACATCGCAATGCCATACTTCAATTTCATAACCCGATAGGGGATTGCAGGCTTCATCAATTAACTGCAGACACAACATCATCGGCAAACCTGTTTGCTCATATGATATGTCGTCAATATAGTCACTTTGAAAATAGCACGGGCCTTCCGTTTGAGAACCTGTGAGAGCCACACTGCATACAGAAGCAGTGTCAAATAAACTATCGTCTGGAAAATCTGATGTCATAGCTGACGTGCCACCGCTTGCCCAACCGTCAAAATCTTCTTCTGATCCTGCATTTGAGTCGGTGTCGTTATTGGAAGATGAGGAGTTAGATGTTGTGGAACTGTCAGAGGTGGAATTGGAACCTCCACACCCCCACAATCCGATAGCAATAGGAGCCAATGTAAGTCCTACCGCAGTTTTCATAAAGCGGCGTCGCTTGAGCGGCTTTTCCGTTAGTTTGTTTGATGTCATCGTATATTGCCCTTGGTTGTCTTTGCAAAAAAGACATTTAGCTAAAGGACAAGGTTCTCTTATTTACTCAAGATTTACGTAGCTTTACACAGTAAATAAGCAAAAGTGGAAAAAACGCAGGCATTTGGGTCACTAAACCTAGGTTATTCAGCACTCCATTCGGATAGCACCCTCTGTGTGACTTTATCTACTTCATGTTTGTTTTCGCTTATCCACCAGCGTTCCATGATACGGACATTTTTCTGATTGGCTTTATAAAATATGTCCGCGATGTCGCCAACAAATGGGATAAAACCTAAGCCAAAATCGATGGCTGAGTTTTTTACCATTTGAGCTATTAACGCTTTGGGCATACCCAATGATTTTCCCAGCCAAACTATTCGAAGTGAAACGAAGAGCATCAGCGCGTCACCGGCTCCTGGAATGAGGCCCACGATTGAATCCAAGCCTATTCTTATTGGGATAAAAGGGAGCTTTACAGCAGTATCCAGCAAGTTCGCCAGTTTTTGCGCTTTAAGTAGTGCCTTTGGTGCTTTTCCTTCCACGACCTTATCTCCCTTTTAATATAATAAATGCGCCACCAAGGGTGACTTCCCTATTGGTTTCTCTCGAAACGTTTACTGTCAGCTTTTCAAACGCTACTTTTCAGCGCCTAGCGCTCTTGCTAAGCCTGCACGCAAACCATTGTCCGATTCTACCGTCCAACCATGTAAATTTTCTTGCACTATGTCAAAGAGCACATCAATGTGTTCTTCATCACTGTTTAATGCCGCTATGTATTCATAGCGTTCACCACCAGCTTCCATAAAGTACTCGCGATTCTCTTCACCAATTTCTTCAATAGTTTCCAAGCAATCGGCTGAGAAGCCAGGGCACATAACCTGAATGGATTTCACCCCTTTTTCAGGTAAAGACTTTAACGTTTCATCTGTATACGGTTTCAACCACTCTTCTCGACCAAAACGAGATTGGAAGGTTGTCATATATTCGTCGTGTGAAAGGCCAAGTTTCTCGGCAAGCAAGCGCGACGTTTTGTGGCACTCGCAGTGATAGGGGTCACCATTCATTAAATAGCGCTTAGGAATACCGTGGTAAGACAAAATAAGCTTGTCCGCTTTTCCATGGGTTTCCCAATGCGCTTTTACTTTGTTCGCCAGCGCGGTAATGAAATTATCGCGGTCGTGATAGTGATTCACGAAGCGAAGTTCTGGGAGCCAACGGCGAGAGGTGAAATCCTTAGCGATAGCATCAAATGTGGAGCCAGTTGTCGACGCGCTGTATTGAGGGTAAAGCGGTAAAACGACGAGTTTGCGTACGCCTTTTTCCAACATGGACTCGATGGTATCACCAATGGCGGGCTTGCCGTAGCGCATGGCAAAATCAACAATTACGTCATCGCCATATTGGGCTTTACAGCGTTCAGCAATAGCTGATGCTTGCGCTTTAGTAATAGCCATAAGTGGAGAGCCTTCTTCAGTCCATACGGTGGAATAAGCCTCAGCAGAACGCTTAGGGCGAAAGTTTAAAATGATACCATTTAATACAAACCACCAAATCGCTTTAGGCACTTCCACAACCCGCGGGTCAGAAAGAAACTCTTTCAAATAAGGGCGTAACGCCTGCTTAGTTGGCGCTTCCGGTGTCCCCAAATTCGTTACCAGTACGCCAATTTTATCTGGTTGCCCGTGAGTAAAACCTTTGTTCGATTTGTATTTCATATATTCATAGTCCGAGAAGTACTGCGCTATATCCGTATTATACTGAATTACCTTAGATTATGATCTGCTATAACGCCAAAAAAGTGCGATTGCGTTAATAGATTTTGGACATTAAAAAAGCGACAGGTGTTCGAAAATACTTTTCAAAAACACATGCCGCTTTCTTAGTTTGCTGCCGCATTATGCGTGTGGCAGCCCGTAAAGCTATCTATTTAAGGCTGATAGTAAGTCGCTGCGCCCGGGCCTACCGGCATACCGAGTAGGAACACCCAAATGTAGAACAAAATTGTCCAACCTACGATAAACACCATTGAGTAAGGCAGCATCATGGCAATGAGCGTGCCCATTCCCAAGTCTTTCTTGTACCTTGCAGCCATGGCCAAGATGAGTCCGAAATAGCTCATCATAGGTGCGATAACGTTTGTGACTGAATCACCAATACGGTATGCAGCTTGAATCACTTCAGGCGCGTAACCTATGAGCATGAGCATTGGCACAAAAATAGGTGCTGTTACCGCCCATTGCGCTGATGCACTCCCTAGCGACAGGTTCACTACACCACACATCAATATGAACAGAACAAACACCGCTGGGCCATCTAACCCTGCCGCTTGTAACAACGCAGCACCTTTAACGGCTAATACTGTGCCTAGGTTTGTCCATTTGAAAAACGCAACAAACTGCGCAGCAAAGAACACTAGCGTAATGTAAAGACCCATTGCCCCCATGCTTTTAGACATGGCATCAATAACATCTTTGTCGTTCTTCATCGACTTGGTAACTTTACCGTAAACAAAGCCAGGAATAGCAAAGGTGATAAATATGAATGCAACAATGCCTTTAAGGAACGGAGAGCCCGCTACTTCACCTGTTTCTGGATGACGCAATATACCGTTTTCTGGCACTACCGTTAGCGCTAGTATCGCGCAAACAATAACAAACGATATACCTGCCCAACGCAGGCCTTTCTTTTCTAAATCCGTAGGCGCGTCCATTGATTGCTTGCCTAAATCTATGGAAGCATCAGCAGGGTCAAATTTACCGAGTCTCGGCTCAACAACCTTTTCGGTGACCAACGCTCCCATTGTGGCTACAACGAAGGTACTGATGAACATGAAGTACCAGTTTACTTCTGGGCCTACCATATAGTCGGGGTCAATCATGTGAGCAGCGGCTTCCGTGATACCCGACAACAGTGGGTCAACAGTTCCAAGCAGTAGGTTGGCGCTATAGCCAGCCGATACACCTGCAAACGCGGCGGCCAGACCCGCTAACGGGTGACGACCTAACGAGTGGAAAATCATCGCTGCCAGTGGAATAAGTACCACGTAGCCAAGCTCTGATGCTGTGTTTGAAATGATACCTGCGAAGACGATAGCAAAGGTCACGGCACGTTTAGAGGCATTCATCACCAATGCGCGCATAGCTGCCGACAAAAGGCCAGAATGTTCTGCTACCGATACACCAAGAAGCGCAACAAGTACGGTACCCAGCGGCGCAAAGCCTGTGAAATTGGTAACCAAGCCTGTCACTATTCGCTGCAAACCTTCTGCGCTCATCAGCGATATGACTTCAATCATACCGTCTTCTTCGCGCCCCTTTGCACCTATTGGGCGAGGGTCAGCTACAGCAATGTCAAAGTAACCAAGTATCCCACTAAGTAACACTATAAAAAGTGAAAGCAGAGCGAACAGCGTTACTGGATGTGGGAGCAGGTTTCCTAACCATTCCACCGTGGTGAGAAATCGCGAGAATAACCCACCTTGTCCGCCCCTATCATCGGCAGACACTGTATTTGTATTTTCCGTTGTCAAAATCTTCCCTCTGTCGTTTATTGACGTCTACCACACCAAGGTTAATGCTGGGAAGGCATCAACCTTGTACATAAATAGTGACGTGTTTTAATAATATTCAGGTGGTATTTTACCCGATTCTGTGAAAATTTGGCAGTAGGTAGGGTAAATGAAGGGTTAAGTCAGTGTATATTTTCCTAAAATTGCCCGGCTACACAGATGAAATATAACTCGCTATATCATACCTTTAGCCTTTTGAAAGGCGTAAAAAAACCAGTCTAAAAAGACTGGTTTTTAAAGCTTCAAATTACGGCTATTTAGTTACCGTTTGACTTGTTCATATACTTGAAGAAGTCGCTATCTGGTGCAATAACCATGACATCTTGTTTGCTGTTAAAGCTTTGCTTATACGCATCCATACTGCGCAGGAAGCTGTAAAAATCAGCGTTCTTTGAGTAAGCGTCAGCGTAAATTTGTGCCGCAATCGCATCACCTTCACCGCGAAGTTGTCGAGCATTACGCTCAGCATCAGCAAGCATTACCGTTACCTTAGCATCGATGTTCGCCTTAATGACTTCGGCTTGCTCTTGACCTTCTGAACGGTGCTCACGAGCTACGGCGGCACGCTCTGCGCGCATACGCTGGAAGATCGAGTTGCTCACCTCAGTAGGTAAGTTAATCTGCTTAACGCGTACGTCTACAATTTCAATACCAAGCTCGTCAGACGATGTAGAAGCTTGTTCCATTGCTTGGTTCATAAGCGCTGAACGCTCACCAGAAACGATTTGTGCAATAGTACGAGTACCAAACTCAGAACGTAGGCCGTTGTTTACTTTTTGCTTCAGTAGCGCTTCTGCTTGCAGCTTGTTGCCACCCGTTGATAGATAGTAACGTGCAAAGTCTTCTATGCGCCACTTAACATAAGAGTCAACAATCAGGTCTTTCTTCTCGCTTGTTACAAAGCGGTCTGGTGATCCATCTAACGTTTGAATTCGCGCATCAAGAACACGGACTGAATCGATAAATGGAAGTTTAAAGTGAAGGCCTGGTTCAAATACTTTTGTATCGCCGGTCGCATCGTCTCTTTGCACTTTACCAAACTGAATAACAATGGCGCGCTCGCCTTCTTTAACTGCAAACAGTGAGCCTGATGCAAGCATTACAAGAAGAACAAATACTGCAATTAACAAATTCTTCATTGTGCTTATCTCCCCTCTCTGTAGCTATCGCCACGCAAGCCCATACTTGGAGAGCTGTTGCGGCTGCGGCCGTTAGCATCAGTTACTGGTGCTTGTAAGCCTTCCAGTGTATTGCGAGTTTTCTTGTTATTAGTAGATTGCTGGCGTTCCATAATCTTATCTAAAGGCAAATACATCATGTTATTGCCGCCTTTACTATCAACCATGATCTTGCTGGTATTACCCAACACTTCTTCCATGGTCTCTAGATAAATACGCTCGCGAGTAACTTGAGGAGCACGCTCGTACTGAGGAAGCAACTCTTCAAAACGTGCCACTTCACCCTGCGCTTCTAACGTTACACGCTCTTTGTAGGCTTGCGCTTCTTCATTCATACGATTTACTTGACCACGCGCACGTGGCTCAATTTCTCTCGCATAAGCTTCAGCTTCACGAATGAAGCGCTGTTCATCTTCCTGTGCAGCAATGGCATCATCGAATGCATCTTTAACTTGCTCAGGTGGACGAGCATCACGGAAGTTCATATCGATAATGGAAACACCCATGTTGTAGGGTTCAATGATAGCTTGTAGCTCTTCCCAAACGCGCTGACGCGTTACCTCACGACCGTCAGTCAAAACATCATCCATCTTAGAGTGACCAACAACGTAGCGAATAGCACTATCAAGCGACTGGCTTAAGCTCTGCTCAGGGCTTTCAACGGCAAACGTCCAACGATACGGATCTACAACGCGAAATTGCATTTCCATTTGAACGCTTACCACGTTTTCGTCTTCTGTAAGCATAGAACCTGAAGATGACTGGTCGCGAATTGACTGAACATCTACAGGAATAACTGAATCAATAAACGTTGGTGCCCAACGAAGACCTGGTTCAACCTGCTCGTGATACTCACCAAAACGAAGGACTACGCCGCGCTCTGCTTCACGAATGGTGTAAAAGCCACTAATGAACCAAATTACGACAAGTAAACCTACAAGAATACCAGCACCAATACCGCCTAGGCTTTTGCCTGAGCCGCCACCGTTGCCACCTGACTTTCCAAACTTACCAAATAAGTTTTTAAACACATCGTCCAAATCTGGGGGACCTTGCTCTTTCCCACCGCGATTCTTCCACGGGTCGTTATTATTGCCACCCGGCTCATTCCAAGCCATGCTGATACTCCATAGATTACTGTTATATTTTTGAATTTCGCATGCTCAATGCAGTGACTAGCACTGACTAATGTCGCACAACATACTCTGATATTCCGTTTTCCAGACGCTTTTCAAGCCTGTTCCAGTCAGCGGCGGGCATTCTTACATCAACTACCCAGTCTCCCTGACTGTCGTATTCTTCACTAGCAATACAGTTTAGTTCGAACAACACGCCGCGCAATCGACTTTGTGCAGGCGGAATCTTCAACGTGTAATTCACCATGCTTTTACCTAAACATTCGGTTAAAGCTTGGCTCAATAATTCCGTTCCTTCGCCTGTTTGTGCAGATAGCCACACTCTAACAGGCACGCCTTCGTCGTTTCTTTCTATACGCGGTTGAACGTCGTCTAGTTTATCAATCTTATTACAGATTAGTAATTGTTGAATCTCTCCAGCTTCAATTTCTTCAAGTACATCATTAACTTCATCCATGGTTTCGCGATATTTTGCATCAGCAATATCAACCACATGGAGCAGTAAATCTGCTTCTTGAGTCTCTTGAAGAGTCGCTTTGAACGCAGCAACTAAGTCGTGGGGAAGATGACGAATAAAACCAACCGTGTCGGCCAAAATAGCGGGACCAACATCTTTTAACTCGATTTTACGTAACGTTGGGTCCAGCGTTGCAAACAGCTGATCGGCAGCGTAAACGTGTGAGTCGGTAATGGTGTTAAACAGCGTCGATTTTCCCGCATTCGTATAGCCAACTAAGGATACCGTTGGAATTTCAGCGCGTTTGCGCGAGCGACGACCCTGCTCGCGTTGCTTTTGCACTTTCTCCAATCGACGAAGAATGGCTTTAATACGTCCACGAAGCAATCGACGGTCAGTTTCTAGCTGTGTCTCACCTGGACCGCGAAGACCAATACCACCTTTTTGACGCTCGAGGTGGGTCCATCCTCTGATAAGACGGGTTGAGATATGCCTCAACTGGGCTAGTTCGACCTGGAGCTTACCCTCATGTGTTCTTGCGCGCTGCGCAAAAATGTCGAGAATTAGCCCGGTTCTATCTAACACCCGGCATTTACACACCGCTTCTAAATTTCGCTCCTGAGAAGGAGAAAGCGCGTGGTTGAAAATAACAACGTTAGCATCATGTGCTTTAACCGCTGCTGCTATTTCCTCTGCCTTACCTGATCCGACAAAAAACTTAGCATGAGGCGCACTGCGTGACGTCGTAATAACCTCTACCGCATTCACCCCTGCTGAAGACACAAGCAATTCAAGCTCACCTAAGTCTTCTTTACTGTTCTCGTCGGAAAAATTAACATGAACAAGTACAGCCTGTTCACCGGCTTCATAACGGTCAAACAAGCGCGTTACCTTTTAATTTATTCACCTTTAGTATTTTCAGAATCTCCTGCGCTAGGCATAGTGATAGCGCGTGCTGGAACAACAGTAGAAATTGCGTGCTTATACACCATTTGGCTTACTGTGTTCTTCAGTAAAATAACGAACTGGTCGAATGACTCAACCTGTCCCTGAAGTTTAATACCATTTACCAGATAAATTGATACTGGAATACGTTCCTTACGCAAAGCGTTCAAGAATGGGTCTTGTAATGATTGCCCTTTAGCCATTTGATATCCTTAGTTTTTATTATTCGTGATAGAAATTTCACTATCACCGCACGTCTAATGTATACCACACTCAAACATTTAAAGTGTGACTTTCGCTGTAATTTTAGTCAAATTATCGTTAGCAAATGTGTCTAGCCATGTAACCTGCTCCCAGCCCCGTAACCACGTAAGCTGACGCTTGGCAAGCTGCCTTGTAGCGATAATGCCTCTCTCACGCATTTCTGCATAACTCAGTTGGCCGTCTAGATACTGCCACATTTGTCTATACCCTACTGAACGTATAGAAGGTAAATCTTCATGAAGATCACTGCGCTCATAGAGTTTTAATACTTCTTGCTCGAAACCTGCTTCCAACATCATGTCGAAGCGAGTCGCGATACGTTCGTGCAACACTGCCCTGTCAGCGGGCGCTATGGCAAATTGTGCAATATTATAAGGGCACCTTTCCCCCTCTTGCTGTTGCCAATGTGTCAACGTCTTGCCAGTACTTCTATACACCTCTAGTGCACGGGTTATTCGCTGAGGATCATTAGGGTGAATTCTCTCACCACTAATTGGGTCTACACCACGTAATTCATCGTGTAATTTAGACCAACCCAAGCGTTGTGCCTGCTGTGTTATTTCATCCCGTACCTTTTCATCTGACTTAGGTAGTGGCGAAATTCCATTTATCAAGGCATTAAAGTACATCATTGTACCGCCAGCCAAAATTGGCACTTTGCCGCGAGATAAAATATCGCCAATCAGCGCATTGGTATCGTTTACAAATTGCGACACCGAATAACTTTCAGCAGGGTCGATAATATCAATTAGGTGATGCACTACACCTGCTTGCTCGTCCTGCGAAGGTTTTGCTGTGCCAATATCCATGCCTTTATATACAAGGGCCGAATCAACACTAATTACTTCACTGTCAACCTTAGCCGCTATATCTAGCGCCAGACCGGTTTTACCCGATGCTGTGGGTCCCATAATTGCAATTACAGGCAATGCAGAATTTATGCCATTGGACACTTTATTCTCCCCATACATCTAGCACTAAATTTAAGGGGCGCACTTTACCAAATTGCTCAATAATTTCCCATTGTTTCGCTTCGCTTTGCTGATCCAACCAGTACCAGAGCGTATTCAATACCTCGTCGTCTAGCACGAGTTCATTTAAAGTCAGTGATTTCATCGCTGCTTCAAGCGAATTTACTTCACCTGCACCTTCAATGGATAAAAAGAATTCAAACCATTTTAACCAAGGTAAATGCCGTGTTCCCGCTGGCACTTGCTGCAAGCGGTATTTACCCGCTACTTTGTTCACCTCAAAATGCGATGCGTTTAGTAACTCAACAAGGTTTTCATCGACGTTTTCTAGTGAGACTGCCACAGGCATCAAAAGCGGTTGACCATGCTCTGCTTTTAAAAATAGTTCGCTTAACCAGATACTTGCAACTTTAGTTGCAAAAAGAAGGTAGATTTTTTCTGACTTTGGGTAAATTCGGCACGAGGGAGAGAGATTAACGTGACCATTCACCCGCTGTTCACCGCTACCACTATCAACAATGGCACTATTTGGCGTCATCAAAGCGTTATAGCTAGATTGATATGCAGCGCTTGGTCCTCGGCTTTGTCCTCTTCCTTGCAACGACGTCGCGCCACCGCTACCACTAAAACTTCCCGCTGATGGCGATTTCGCGTTACCAAGGTATTGACCACGACTTTGCATCGAATTTTGCGAATATGCCCCCGATGGATAATGAGAGTTTTCATTAAATGTGCGATCGTTATCAGGCGTTTGCTCTTGCAAGGGCCTGATATAGTCGTGTTCTACCTGAGATGACATAAAGCCTGAGCCAGAAGGGTGGTTTGCGTCCATTCCTGATAACGGCTGTTCATCGGTCATGGCGTGCAGCGCATCACTCACGGTTTTACAGATAAAGTCGTGTACCAATCTGCCTTGTTGAAACCTCACCTCATGCTTGGCGGGATGAACATTTACATCCACATCTTTAGGGTTAACCGTTAAGTACACCACAAAGCTTGGTTGCTCCACCACACCCCAAACGCTTTCGTACGCTTGGCGAATAGCGTGCATAATAAGCTTATCTCGCATGCCTCTGCCGTTAACAAAACTGAACTGGCAATCATTACTGCTGCGAAGCATGGCCTCATTACCTAGCCAAGCATCAATGTGAAGACCTTCATACTCAGTACTAATATGTACGGCGTTTTGAACAAACTTTTGTCCAACCACAGCACCAATTCGGGTGGCTAAACTGCCTGCTTTGTCGGCGATAAAGCGCTTTACTACTTTATCGTTGTGTTTTAAAACAAATGAAACCTTGGGATAGCTCAGTGCTATGCGTTTTATGACTTCTTCAATATGCTGAAATTCGGTTTTTTCGGTGCGTAAAAACTTACGTCTTGCTGGCGTGTTGTAAAACAGATCTGCCACGTCAATTGTGGTGCCAACAGGGTGGGCCGCTGGCTGGATATTTACCGCCATCTCCCTGCCCTCACAATAGGCCTGCCACGCCTCACCTTGAGACTGAGTGCGCGAGGTCAATGTTAATCGACTTACCGAGCTAATACTGGCCAGCGCTTCTCCACGAAAGCCAAGGGATAAAATATGTTCTAGGTCATCAAGGGTGGTGATTTTGCTGGTTGCATGGCGACTTAATGCCAGCTGCAGTTCACTTTTGACAATGCCTGACCCATTGTCTTTTATTCGAATGCGTTTGTGGCCACCTTTTTCAATATCGACTTCTATTTTGGTGGCACCAGCATCAAGGCTGTTTTCTAGTAATTCTTTAACCACAGACGCGGGGCGCTCAACCACTTCACCAGCGGCAATCTGGTTTGCAAGTTGGGGAGATAAAAGCTGTATAGGCAAAGGACTACCCTATGATATTAACTATATGGATTCGTGGCGATACGACATGTAAGTGCAATGAGTGCTGAAAAAGCCGATGAAACAAAACCTAGGTTTAGGTTCTCGGAATATTTAGTACCTGCCCTACGCGTACAACATCACTTGAAAGATCATTCGCTGCTTTGATGCTGCTTACTTTTACATTGTAACGCTGTGCTAATAACGAGAGCGACTCGCCGCTTCTTACTTTGTGCGTTCGGTTGTTCGCCCTTTCTTGTGCCCACAGTGTACCATCAGGCGGAACTTGCTTGAAGTAACGCTTAGTCGCATTAAACATGGCATTCGCTAAGCGTTCGCGATGTTTAGACCAGTTCAGATTCTTCTCTTCTTGCGGATTAGAAATGAAACCAACTTCGACCAAAATAGAGGGGATGTCAGGCGCGGTCAAAACTGCAAAACTGGCGGCTTGTGGTTTTCTTTTATGCAGACTGGTCACCTGCTTTAGCTCTTCAACCACCTTATTACCTAAATCGTGGCTGGTCGCCATGCTGTGATCCATCGATAAACCCAGTATGGTTTCAGTAAGATATCGCTCGCTTGATTTATCATTGATCACTTCAGCTGCCCCACCGAGTAATTCAGAGTGACGTTCAGATTTCTCTAGCCAGCGGCCTAATTCAGTGTCTGCTCTTCGCATTGATAGTACCCACACCGAACCACCTCGCGGTTGAGGCTGGCTAAACGCATCGGCGTGGATGGATATAAGCAAATCGGCTTTTTTCTCGCGCGCAATTTCAGGACGTCGATTCGGAGAGACATAATAATCATCGCCACGAGTCATGATGGCGCGCATACCTCGCTCCCGGTTTATCATGTCTTCCAACTTTTTGGCGATACTCAGGGTGATGTGCTTTTCATAGGTACCAGCCGGACCGATTGAACCTGGGTCATGTCCACCATGCCCGGCGTCGATGGCGACGATAATGTCTCGGTCTCGGGCGCTGGTAGAATCATCAATAACGACAGAGCCAGTTAATGCTGACGCTGATAACGTTGGCGACGGCTTCGGCGCGCTATCTGGTAAATCGACAACCAGCCTGTGTCCGTAAGCACCATCGGGGGTTACTGCAAATAACGAAGGCTTTGTATTTCTATTGAGCTCAACAACCACTCTGGCAGATGATTTGTTTTTCGGTGTGGAGTAGCGCAGCTTTTTAATCAAATCACCGCTGTCTTCAATGCCAGAAAGCTTAGCGGTGTCGCTGGTGTTATTAAGATCGATGACAAGCCGAAGCGGATTTTTGAGCGTAAAATAGGTGAACTCTGGCGCTGATTTCATATCGAAAACAACGCGCGTATTGTCCGGCGACGGCCATATCCTAACCCCGTCGATGTTATTTTGCGCACCGTGTGCGAAATGCACGACGAAACACAATAATAATACCGAAACTATACTGCGCACCATAATTAGCCTTTCTGTTATTGTTATGCTGCTCTCGTCAACTCCGGAGCGGCTATTTATTCAGTTTTTCTTTCATTTCGCATTTGCGCTAAACGCGCTTGCATTGCTGAAGCAGCTTAGCACCGTGGGCACTTTTTGCTTCCAAATTAAACTGCCTACCTGATGGCGTAATATTTATACTAATCACTAAGTCTGGGGATGCCAAGTATTCGCCCCCTTTTTCCGACCATTCAATAAGCGCAACAGCCCCCGAACCAAAATAGTCGCGAATTCCCATGAACTCTAACTCTTCTGGGTCGGCTAAGCGATACAGGTCGAAGTGATAGATATTGACGCCGTCCAACTCATAAGGTTCAACCAATGTATAGGTTGGACTTTTAACGCTACCTGAATGACCTAAAGATTGAATGAAATATCGGCTAAATGTCGTTTTCCCTGCACCTAAGTCACCGTTTAAATAAATAACAGCATCGGTAGGGAGTTGACTCGAAACGGCCTGCGCTAAATCTCTGGCAAGCTGCGCTGTATCATCTACTTCATTAGCAAAAAAAGAGGTATGCGGGTAAGACATCAACAATATTCCACAGTAATAGAAAGCCGAATAATACCAATCCACATAGATAATGGCCCACTCAGAAGGCGCTGGGTGAGTTAGGTTCTATGCGGACTGGTGTAACACAGTAGATGCCTGCCCGTTCAAGACAAAACCACGCTAACTAGTGGTTTATAAGCGCACGTACTGCGTCAAACAAATCGCTCGCTATCATACCACGTTGACCATACAGTTGGGCAATATCATCGCCAGCCTTAGCATGAAGCACTACACCATATTTCGCTGCAATATCTGTTTCTACACCTTGCGCGAGCAACGCACCCAATATTCCGCTTAATACATCACCACTTCCTGCTGTAGCCATACCGGGATTACCGTGACGGCAAACCCAGGTTTTCTTTTCATTGTCGATAAGCGTGCCCGCCCCTTTTAACACACAGACCGCATGGTATCGCTGTGAGCACTGCCTTGCGTAGTTAAAACGGTCGCTTTCTACATCATCAATAGAAACACCGAGTAAACGGGCAGCTTCGCCAGCGTGAGGGGTTAAAATACTGTCAGACAAGGTGTACGCGGTTGACTGCTGACACAACAGATTTAGCGCGTCAGCATCAATGACCACAGGCTTATTTTGGCTTTGACAGTGCTTCATGGTGGTTTCAAATGCGCTTTCTGCCCATTCATCTTGCCCTAGACCCGGTCCAATAACTACACAGGTTGCCCAAGCTAATGCATCTTCCAAATTAAAGTCGGTAACCATGAGTTCAGGTCTGCCTGCACTGACCTGAACGACCGACGACTCATGAGTATACACGCGTACCATGCCCGCACCACTTCTCAGTGCGGCTTCACTGGCGAGTCGAATGGCACCTGCGGTTCCGCGGTTACCACCAATGCACAACAGTCGACCGTAAGTCCCTTTATGACTGTTAATCTCCCGTGGCCCCATACCTTTAAAGTGGTCGATATTTAGCATGGTCGCGCTCGCTTTAGCTAATGCTTGGAACGCTTTGCCGATACCCAAGTCCGCATACACTAACTTACCGCAAGATTGTTTACCCGCACCAGTAACAAGCCCCGGCTTAATGCCCACAAAAGTAACGGTGATATCAGCCTGAACACATCGCCCCAGGCTCTGTCCTGTATTTGCATCAAGCCCTGACGGCACATCAACGCTTACCACCGGTGTTGATGACGTATTCACCGCATCAATGATGTCTGCAAACTCATTGCGAATATAGCTATTAATACCTGTACCAAGAAGCGCATCAATCACTACATCAGACTTCTCGAGGAGCGCAGCGTCAAACCCATTGATACTGCCACCTGAATCGAGCCAGCGCTGCTGTGCTTTGCCAGCATCACCTTCCAGCGTACGTTCAGGCTCAACCGCACATAAATGCACTTGTTTACCCGCAAGTTTTGCGTTTATTGCTGCAATGTAGCCGTCACCCGCGTTGTTACCTTGCCCCACCAGCACTAAGTAAACGTCAGAGTTTGGCATAAGCTCAAGACACTGCTTAAATACCACGTCGCCGGCTCGTTGCATCAAGGTGAACATATCGCAGCCCGAGTCCGCGGCGGCTTGTCCCTCATTTTCCCTAACCTGATCGGCCCGAAATAATTTGTATGATAAACTTGACGTTAATTGAGTATCTAGCATGAGCACATGTCCGAATTTAGTTCTATCGACCTTGTTGAATTAACCAACAATATCAAGGCTTGGGGTACAGCGCTAGGCTTTCAGCAGGTTGGCATCAGCGATATTGATCTACATCAGCACGAGGCACACCTTCAGGAATGGTTAGACAATGGGTATCACGGTGACATGGCCTTTATGGAAAGTCATGGGATGAAGCGTGCCCGGCCTGATGAGTTGGTCCCAGGGACATTACGGGTTATCAGCGTTCGCATGAACTACTTACCTCCTGACGCCTCGTTTGCTAAGCATTTAAAAAAGCCAGAAATAGGATACATCAGCCGCTATGCATTGGGCCGTGACTACCACAAAGTGCTGCGCAAACGTCTGAAGCAATTAGGTGAGAAAATCACCGCATCCCTGGCACATACCCAATATCGCCCGTTTGTAGACTCAGCCCCCGTATTGGAACACGCTATTGCTGAAAAAGCGGGTATTGGCTGGACGGGGAAACACAGCCTGACACTCAACAAAGAAGCCGGCTCTTGGTTCTTCTTAGGTGAGCTGTTCATCAATTTGCCATTACCCACTGACTCACCAATTGAAGAGGGTTGCGGCACCTGCACGGCGTGTCTAACCATCTGCCCGACCAATGCAATTGTTGCGCCTTATAAAGTAGATGCCCGTCGCTGTATTTCCTATCTCACCATTGAATCAGACAAAGATATTCCCGAGGGTTTACGCCCCATGATGGGCAATCGCATTTATGGCTGTGACGATTGCCAACTTGTTTGCCCTTGGAATCGCTTTGCCGATGTCACCAGTGAAGAAGATTTCCACCCACGACAAGTGCTTCACGGCCAAAGTCTCAATGCGCTTTTCGGCTGGTCTGAAGAAACCTTTTTACGCAATACGGAAGGCTCTCCCATCAGGCGGATTGGCTTTGAGAAGTGGCAGCGTAATATTGCCGTTGCGTTAGGAAACGCTCCGTATGATGAACAAAGCATTCTGCTTTTGAAAGAAAGACGAGGGAGCGTGAGTGACTTGGTGGACAGACATATTGATTGGGCCCTTAAGCGGCAGCAAGAGAAGCAACAAGCGTCTGATGCAAAAAACAGGCAGCAAGCGCGGCTCATTCGCGTAATTGAGAAAGGCTTACCAAGAGACGCTTAACGCAGTACACGCTTGAATAAGGCATACCGAGAATTCATTTAGTTTAGCTATATAGGTTTTTAGGGTTAACCCGCCGAAGCAAACTGACTGTTTAAATCGGCCTGAGTGCTATTCCGATAACGCATACGAGCATTTGGCGAATGGGATGCGGCGAAAGAAACGTTAAGTTTCAGGCCTCGTTGTGCCACTTGCGTGGTTATGATGGGCGAGCCGAATTCCCACCACGGCTCCTGTTCCAATGCTTCAATAACTCGCGACAGCTCAGTTTCAGAACCGTCATACTCACCCGTTATTTCACAATGTCCGTTCTCACATTTTACCGAGTCTAAAACAAAGCGCTCGTTGTTAGGCGGCAGCGCAAAAAACGTATTGAGTGAGCCTTCGGTTTTCGTGTAGAAAACCTCTGGCGCCATGATTTGGGCATTCTCAGTAACGGGGGCAGCATTCATCACGCCGTTTTTCGTAACGCTTGTATCCAAGAGCACCGCACCTGCGTCATTTGATACCAACTTGGCAGCGGGCTTAATAACTTTCAGCTCACTCGTTTCCGTGGCACGAGAGCGCGCTAACACATTGGTTAGTCGCTCTTTTTCTGCATTTGATTCACTGAGTTGGTGTTGATAGCCAGAAAATTTATACCCTGCTATCAATGCAAACGCTATCAGCAACAACACAAGCCACGTTTTCATTTTACTTCCTTTATCGAAGTCGCTTACTTGTGATATTGCTTACTAAGTTCATGTACCGCATTAACGAACACACCTGCATTCTCAGGTGGTACGTCTAGATGGATACCGTGACCTAAATTAAATACGTGACCGCTACCTTCACCGTAACCTTCTAGAATGGACGCCACTTCTTGCTCAATTCTTTTCGGTTGAGCATACAGCATTGATGGATCCATATTACCTTGAAGTGCAACTTTATCGCCAATGCGCGCACGCGCTTCTTTAATGTCGATAGTCCAGTCTAAACCTACTGCGTCGCAGCCTGTCGCCGCAATCGATTCTAGCCACATGCCACCGTTTTTGGTGAACAAGGTAACAGGTACTTTACGACCTTCATTTTCACGGGTCAGCCCACTTACAATGCGCTCCATGTACTGAAGCGAGAATTCTTTGTAGTCACGAGGAGATAACACGCCACCCCAAGTATCAAATACCATGACTGACTGCGCGCCCGCAGCGATTTGAGCATTTAAATACTCAGTAACAGAATCAGCCAGTTTTGCTAGTAACGCATGAAGCGTTGCTGGCTCAGCAAATGCCATTTTTTTGATTTTGGTAAAGGCTTTACTTGAACCACCTTCAACCATGTAAGTCGCGAGAGTCCAAGGGCTTCCAGAAAAACCAATGAGCGGTACTTCACCTTTAAGCTCGCGCCGAATGGTGCGAACGGCATTCATTACGTACTGTAATTCACCTTCTGGATCAGGAAGGCCGATTTTATCCACATCCGCTTTACACGTGATTGGATTTTTAAAGCGAGGGCCTTCACCTGTTTCAAAGTAAAGACCGAGGCCCATCGCATCTGGAATGGTTAAAATATCCGAAAAGAGAATTGCAGCGTCGAGAGGAAAACGACGTAAAGGTTGTAGCGTCACCTCACATGCAAGTTCTGCATTCTTGCACAACGACATAAAATCGCCTGCTACTGCACGCGTCGCTTTGTACTCTGGGAGGTAGCGCCCGGCTTGTCGCATCATCCATACAGGTGTGACATCAACCGGCTGCTTAAGTAACGCACGTAAGTAACGATCGTTCTTTAACGCGGGCTTATCAACACTGGGGAAATTTTGCGACATATAACTCACCTAAATAACTGAAGATATTTGAGCGCGAAAGTATACCAGCATTCTTACCCAAGGTGTGCTAAAACCTGTATTAAAAAATCAACGTTTTAACGACAAATCGGTGCAGTGTCGATTATTGAAGACAAACAATACTTGAACATTAGGTCAAAAAGACGCTTGCACTTAAAGTGAGTGTTTGCTAATACTATAATCGTTAAAGAAAAGAAGCCCTACATGGGACCGTGCTAAACTTATTGAAACCCTGCTTCGGCAGGGTTTTTTATTTGTCGCCAATTAGAGACACCGTTTCAGCAATTAATTGTCCCGCAATAGACACTTTCGGTGGAATAGTCGGCAGCGCATCTATATCAAACCATTGCGCATCATCTATCTCGTTTTCCTGACAACGAATTTCCCCTTCGTCATACTCGGCAATAAACCCGACCATTAAGGAATGTGGAAATGGCCATGGCTGACTATTGTAATAGCGCAAGTTTTTAACCTTAACGCCAACTTCTTCGAAAACTTCTCTGTGTACCGCTTGCTCCAGACTTTCACCACTTTCTACAAAGCCTGCAAGGGTTGAATACATATTGGATTCTCGGTGGCGAACGCCTTTCGCAAGAAGAATTTTCTCGGTGTTATGAATAGAGACAATGATACAAGGCGAAACTCTTGGGTAGGTGCGATGATTGCAGCGGTGACAATGCATTGCCATTTCCCAATCAACACGTTCGGTTTTCGCGCCGCATTGCCCGCAAAATTGATGAGTACGCAAGAAATGGATGTATTGCCAGGCTCGCCCAATAACGGAAAAGGCAATATCGTATTCGGCAAAAAGAAGCTGTCTAAGCGATACCCGTTCCCAACCGGGTTCGTCAACATGCTCAGCGCCCAAATCAACAACATATACGGGCAGATCTCTATGCGCCGTCTCATTGAGCGGCGGAAGTTGATGAATTTCATCGACATAAGATGCTAAAAATGGAATATCACTCAGGTAAGCAACGGGGATAGACTCAGACGATTCTTGTACTACAATTTTGCCGCGACTAAAAACTACCCACAGGGCTTGCTGAGCAGCTAGTTTCGCCTCATCCAACTTTATCATCATTGCACATCACTCCTGTTCTTTAATGCTTCATACTACACTAAATACTGAGCGTATAGATCGCCACCATACATTTTGAAACGAACTTTTTCGCGCAAAATTTGTGTCGCTAGTGCACAGTGTTATACTGAAACTTATTGTCGCTAAACGGGTAACACATCAAAATGTTGCAACAGTTAGAAAGCGTTAAATCAAAATGGGGCGGGAAAAGCCAGGTTATTGACCGCTGGTTAATGGACAGACAGGCACTGTTAGTTTCTTTCTGTGAACTAGCAGGTATTAACAAGCGAAGCGAGTGTTTACCTGACCCAGATGAAATAGACAACTTTTGCAGCGCATTACTCGATTATTTGTCGGTAGGACACTTTGAGGTTTTCGATATGTTGGTTGAAAACGACAATGAAGGCCTTGCACTACGAGATAAACTTTACCCCAGATTGACAAAAACCACTGACGCAGCACTCGCATTTAATGATACGTTTGCACAAGCAGTAACGCCCGAGCAGGCAGCTGAATTTGACTCAGCGCTAGCCAAGCTTGGTGAGACATTAGAAGAGCGTTTTGCCTTGGAAGATGAGTTAATAGCTCATGTACACACTAAAAAACGTGATCCAGAAGTGACGCTTTAATATAACAATGAAAGTCGAGTTTACGGTTATCATCAATGAACAAAACCACACTTATTCATAAGGCACGGGCTTATTGCGAGCAACGCGGCGCCAGATTCACACCGCTTAGAGAAAAGGTGTACGAAATTCTTGTTTCAAAGCACGGCCCTATGGGTGCTTATGAACTACTCGACTCACTGAAAGAAACAGAGTCTAGTGCCAAACCAGCGACAGTCTATCGCGCCCTTGATTTTCTTCTCGATTTTGGGTTCATTCACCGTTTAGAGTCTACCAATGCGTTTGTAGCCTGCTATCATTTTGGCTGTAACCACCCTGTTCAGTTTCTAATTTGTGACAGCTGTGGTGATGTTGCTGAAATTCAATCTGAAGGTCTTCAAGAAACCCTTGATAGCCAAGCAAAGCAACACGGATTTAAAGTATCGAAACAAACTATAGAGGCCCATGGATTATGTGCCGATTGTCAACAAACGGAAGATCACGCTGCCCAGGAGAGTGTACATGAATGCTGATTTTGTGAACCCGTTTATTGCTGGTCTTTTGAACGTGCTTGAAACCATGGCTCAAACTAAATTGACCCCGGGCAAGCCCAAGCGCAAACAAAGCGATATCGCAAAAGGTGACGTGTCTGGTTTGATAGGTATGGTTGGTCCTGATGTTCGAGGCTCTATGTCTATCACGTTCGATGAGTCGCTTGCGCTTACTATCATGGAAAGAATGGTAGGGGAGCGTCCGGAGAAACTCGACGCTGAAGTGGGTGACATGGTTGGCGAGGTTACCAATATGATTTGCGGCAATGCTAAACGAGACCTTGCAGAACGTGGATATGAGTTTGGCATGGCAACGCCAATCGTTGTATCAGGAAAGCAACACACAATCAGCCATCAGGTGGATGGCGCTAAAATTATTCTTCCTTTCATGTGCGACGAAGGATTAGCGCATTTGGAAATCTGCTTTGACAAATAATTTCTGGCACTCTGAAAAAATTACACTAGACAGCTACCCGAGAGGATTTCACCTGATAACACAACAGGTGGAATCTGCCCTCCCCAGTATTCGTCATGTTGAAGTTGGCCTTCTACATTTATGGCTTCAGCATACTAGTGCAAGTTTGACAATAAACGAAAATGCTGACCCGACGGTGAGGCACGATATGGAGGCTTTCTTCAACCATAGTGTAAAAGAAGAGCTTTCTTTTTTCAGGCATACTTATGAAGGTAAAGATGATATGCCTGCTCACTTAAAATCGAGTATACTAGGCTGTCAACTTACAATTCCTGTCCAACAAGGCAAACTTGCACTTGGCACATGGCAGGGTATCATGCTCGGTGAACATCGAGATCATGGTGGAAGACGAACAATTATTGCCACATTACAAGGGATAGCAGAACAACCCACATTATAAATGGCACAATTTGTGCTTGCATTGTTTGCTAAGCACAACACAAAATTATCAAAAATTGATAATCACTCAACGTTAAACAGGATGTGACTATGAAACAACACTTTAAAATGGCAGCGCTATCTCTTGCTGTAATTTCTTCGACTAATGCATTTGCACAAGACTCTTCTGAGCCAGCGTATAAAAGTTGGTTTGGTGGCTCAGCGATGTATTACAACACTGACGAGTCTAGACCTTTCAGTGACGGCGTTGCAGACGACAACGGCCTAGGCCTAACAGTTGAATACGGTTTCCGTTTCACTCAAAGTTGGGCTGCAAGAGTTGAATTTACTGCATTGGAGTTAGAGTATACTGATAATGCAGGAAATTCAGCTGAAGACGACGGTGAAATGACTGGCGTTGACGTAATGTACTTTATGCCTAATGACCAGTGGTTCCTATTCGGCGGTGTAAAGCGCCAAGCTGTTCTTGAATCTACAACTCTTGGTAACATCGGTATTGGTAAGCACTGGGATGTTCATGAGAATGTTAAGATAATTACTGAAATTGCCGCTTACCATGATTTCGGCGAAGATTACAACGATTATAGTGTTAAGCTAGGCTTAGCCGTGCCATTTGGTAAAGCGACTCCTTCAGCACCTAAAGACAGCGACAACGACGGCGTTGTAGATGGCAAAGATCAGTGCCCAATGACTCCAGCTGGCGTTCGCGTTGATGCGACTGGCTGTAGCGTTGATAACGACAACGATGGCGTTCTAAACAGTGTTGACCAGTGTCCTAACACGCCAGCTGGCACTAAAGTAGATGCAACTGGCTGTGCACTTAAAGACGCTGATAACGATGGTGTTGTAGACAGCAAAGACATGTGCCCTGATACACCAGCAGGCGTTAAAGTTGATGCGAAAGGCTGTACAGTATTTGATGAAGAGACAGTAGAAATCACACTACGCGTTCTATTCGACAACGAAAGTGCTGTTGTTAAAATGCCAAAAGATCCAGAGATCTCTGAATTCGCTGAGTTCATGAAGCAGTATCCTTCAACAACTGCGGTAATCGAAGGTCACACTTCTGCACCAGGTTCTGAAGCATACAACATGGACCTTTCGAAGCGTCGTGCTGCTAACTTCAAAGAAGTAATGGTAGACATGTACGGTATCGAAGGCTCTCGTCTAGAGACTATCGGTTACGGCGAAACTCAGCTTCTAGACAACGGTAAGAATGCCGAAGCACACCGTGTTAACCGTCGCATTTCAGTGACAGTTAAAGACACAGTGAAAGTAGCTGAAGAAAAGTAATTCATTGTATATGAATTGAAAAAGGCGCCCTACTGCGCCTTTTTTGTGTCTGGAATACTTTGACTTGTTAACCCTTAATATGTAGACCGTGGCCGTGGTCGAAGCCTTTAGTCGCTAAAAGAGGGCTAATATTCGTCGGCTATGGCAGGGCCTGCATAGTTGTCAAATCGTGAGAACTGACCTTGGAACGTAAGTCGGCAGGTACCAATTGGGCCGTTACGCTGTTTACCAATGATAATCTCTGCAATTCCCTTATACTCACTGTTTTCGTGATAAACCTCATCACGATAAATAAACATAATAAGGTCGGCATCCTGCTCGATTGAGCCAGACTCACGAAGGTCAGAGTTTACAGGACGTTTATCGGCGCGTTGTTCTAGCGTACGGTTAAGCTGTGAAAGGGCAACTACCGGCACTTCAAGCTCTTTAGCCAATGCTTTCAGTGAGCGAGAGATCTCTGCAATTTCCAATGTTCGGTTATCGCTAAGAGAAGGTACGCGCATCAACTGAAGATAATCCACCATGATAAGGCTAATCCCGCCGCGCTCTCGCGCTAGCTTTCGGGCACGGCTACGCACGTCCATGGGTGTTAAGCCTGAAGAGTCATCAACAAACAAGCTGTCTTTGTCTTTAAGCATAGCCATAGTGTTAGATATACGGGCCCAGTCTTCATCGTCTAGCTGCGCGGTACGAATTTTCGTTTGATCAACACGGCTTAATGACGCCAACATACGCATCATGATTTGTTCTGAAGGCATCTCAAGACTGAAAACCAATACAGGCTTTTCCTCTGCCATCATAGCATTTTCAATCAAGTTCATGGCAAAGGTCGTTTTACCCATCGAAGGACGGGCCGCCACAATGATAAGGTCCGAGGGCTGCATACCGCTGGTCATTTTGTCTAAATCGGTGAAGCCCGTTGTAACACCGGTCACCTCTTTATTGGTTTTTACCAACTCTTCTAAACGGTCGATGGTCTTGCCTAGAATAGATTCGACATCGCGAGGCCCTTCGTTTTCACCGGTTCTTCGCTCGGCGATTTCGAATACTTTACTTTCCGCAAGATCAAGAATGTCTGCGCTGTCGCGGCCTTCAGGGTTGTACCCTACTTCAGCGATTTCGTGTGCAACGCCGATAAGTTCCCGCGTTATAGCGCGCTCACTGATAATCTGCGCGTAAGACACAACGTTCGCAGAACTTGGCGTGTTTTTGGCAAGTTCACCTAAGTAGGCAAAACCACCGGCGTCTTCCAGTTCATCGTGCTTTTCCAGCTCTTCTGATACTGTTATAAGATCTATTGGCTGACTACTGTTTAGTAATCGAGTGATAGCACGAAAGATAATTTGATGTGAACGATTGTAGAAATCGTTATCGGTAACAAGCTCCGCGACTTTGTCCCAGCTTTCAGGGTCAATAAGCATGCTGCCCAAAACAGATTGCTCAGCCTCAATGCTATGAGGTGGAACCTTCAATTTTTCAACATTCTTATCGTTTTTAGACGCAGACGCCACGAGTGAAACCTATTCCAATGCACAAAAGTCAGTTGGATATTATGCGCTTTTAACGTCCATCACTCAACAAAGGAAGTCGTCATTTTGTTGCGAAAGCGCAAAAAGACAACATCGTTTAAAGCGTTTTCTCCAGCTTTAAAAACGTACCATCAACCAAGGTGTAGGCGCTGCCACCTTCCTGAAAAATGAGTGTAGAACCCATGATTGCTGAATTATCAAGGCACGACAAACTTACTTCAGTAATCTTGTCGTCGCTAAAGCCAAGCGATGATGGAGAGGCTTTAAAAGCAGCATAAAAATCTTGATTACTGATATTTTTCGTTGAATACACCGGTGACTCACAAAATGCCTGATCGAGTTTAGCCGAGTCTGAAGCATAGGTTACCGAGCGACCCAAAAACTTTTCTGACTCTATTGATGAGTGAGCTGAAACACCTACATTATAGGCCTTAGTCACAACCCAAGTACCTTCGTAATAAGCGGGTTCCTGAACAGCACAGCCTAGCGTAAATGCGCATATTCCAAACGCACCAATAATTAGACTATGAAATCGCCAAAACCTTTTGACGTGTCCAACAATACTCAATTTAACCTCCAATCAAAAAATAACAAACCATGTGATGATGTGGGTGATGCATGCAGGTCGGCTAACTTGTAACTAAGAGCCATTAAAACGCACTTTTGTTACTTACAAACGCTCAGCTACACATTTTTAGCGACCAAACAAAAAAAGCTGCGATCACTCGCAGCTTTTCATTAATCACCACATGTCTGATTAATAAATGTGGACTAAATTCATTTTTTCAACCTAAAGTTTCAATTGTGTTGTCTATAGCTTATTCACTTTTGGTCTATTTCAATTCGCCCATGAACCGTAGAGATGTCTACATTTGCAGCCCCACCGTTGTGGATAAAGCGTAGCCAGCTACCTGGGCCATACTTAGGCTTTTGCGACTTTTCATCACTGATATTGTTTACAATGTTGCCGCCAGCGTGCGTCTCAATATCAAACTGTGCCGATACGCCATCTTGAAAGACAAATTCCATCGCACCGCCTACAGAATTCGCTTTTACGCTACCGTTCTTATTAAGACCTAAACTTGCGTAAGTCCTTCCATTAACCGTATTGATTTGCAGTACGTCCACCGCTTGAAGTGACACATCGATTCGACCGTTGACGGTTTCTACTGATACGTCTGGGCTATCGGAAGTGATGTCGAGCTTGCCATTAACTGACGCAAAGCCTATTGGGGTGTTTCCTGAGTGTGACGCTTCAATTTCACCATTCACTGTTTCCGCCTCTAAACGGCCTCTCACATTCTCAAGCACGATATCGCCATTAACCGACTCAACTTCAACCCGCTCACCTATGTTTTTAAGGGTTACGTCGCCGTTTACCACCTCAACATCTACTGCTTTTGTTATACCTTCTGCAATAAGATCAGCATTGACAGCGGTGTAGTGAAGGTCGCTTGCTGAAGGTATATAGATAACAAGGTCGTCGCCATCTTTCCCTTTATTAAACCAGCTCTTTGAGTGGCGCTCGACTTCAACGTGTATAACCACAACATCTCCGCGTCTTTCAAAGATGAACTCTTCAGTTTGATCGCCCAGTTCACCGGTGACACGAACCTGAGACTTATCCCAAACTCGAATATCTGCTTTTCCGTTGATGTGTTCAATGTCCACTTTCGGCGAAGAAGATGTGTCGATGGTCTTATCTACTTTTTCTCCTGCAAACGCTGTAGTAGCGATACTTAGCAGCGCAGTAGTAAGTAATACCTTGGCCCCCAAAGGTGCCATGAACGTGTGCAAAAATGTGCTTTTCGTATTCATATTCATCTTTAAACCCTTATTAAATTTGCTGCCACTTTGGCGCGTGCACTCGCTCAATTAAGGCAATTTGCTGTTGATATACGTGATGCAGCATTTTGATTAATGCTGAGTTGTCAGGATCGTCCTTTAACGCTGCTTTGATAACATCAGCAGCATCGTCTAATTCTTTTAATTGTTCTTGCCAATCTTCAGTTAGCGCTGTTGTACTTTCATAACTAGCAAGAAGACTATTTACTTGTTGTTGCTGCTGCATACTCATTGCGTCAATCAGGGCATAGCCATCACTTCGGCTTTCTTCAGCTTTAAACGCAAAAGGAGCAGCGAACCACAATACAATAACTAAACAAACACTTGCGGCTATCGCCATCCACTGTTTTGATGTAACCGTAGATGATGAAGCGTCGTCTTGTGAAGCGTCGCCTTGCTGCGATGTTATACCGAGTTCAATACCTCGCCACAAATCTCGTTCTGGTTGCTTCTCTTTTGATATCCCAGAAATATGCTGAGCAAGCTTGTCGTCAAAATTACTCATCATCGACTCCCATAAAATCTTTCAATAATTGCTTAGCACGGAAAAATTGTGCTTTGCTTGAGCCCACTGCCATGTTCAACATGCTGGCAATGTCTTCGTGTCGGTAACCCTCTAACGCATGGAGCACGAAAACCATTCTGGCTCGCTCGGGTAAGCGAATAACTAATGCCTCTAAATCCACATCGGTGCTGTTTTCTTCAGCCGGCATCTCGTTAATACCGCTATTTTCCAAGTTAAACATCCGCTGTACCCACCCTTTCTGCTTACGCATATAAGAGATGGTAATGTTTGCCGTTACGCTGTGTAACCACGTGGAAAATTGGCTTTGACCGTCAAAATTACCCAATTTTTTCCATAGCTGAATAAAGACTTCTTGCGAAGCATCTTCTGCCATTCCCTTTTCACCTGTAAGCCGGTAACAAAGCGCGTAGACTCGCCCAATATGTTCATCGTAAAGGGAACGAAATGCCTGCTTATCGCCCTTTTTCGCTTTAGATATCAGCTCATTTTCGCTTTTATTACCAAACACCACATTGGCGTGTACAACACGTTGTTGTGTGTGTTCCATTCTTTTCTCTTTGTTATTTGTGGTGCTGATTAGCATTATTAGTGTTATAAGGTTAGTCGTACCCTATAGTAGAAAGGTTTAAATGCACAAAAATATTTTTTGGAGATGCCATGTCTACCTCATTTTCTGTTAACGCTCTGTTTGCTGGAAAACCTCAGCCGTTAGGCCCTCGTGGGGCACCAAGCAGTATTGTTAAAGCCCCAGTCGACGCGTTAACGGTACATATGGACAGAACCGATGAAGATGAACAGGCCAACAAACGTCTTCACGGTGGACCGGAGAAAGTGCTGCATCAGTTCAACCCGACCAACTATCTGACATTAAGAAAGCATTTTCCTGAAGGCGAATTTTCGCTGGGCAGTATTGGCGAAAACATCAGTGTAGAGGGCATGGACGATGCTACCGTTTATATCGGCGATATATGGAAGTTCGGCGAGGTAGAACTGCAAGTAAGTGCACCCCGTGCCCCTTGCAATAAAATCTCTCAACGTTTTGGCATCCCTAACCTAGATAGATTTGTTGGAGAGCGAGGCATTACTGGCTGGTACTACCGGGTTGTTAAAACCGGTACTATTTACGTAGGCAACGAAGTAACACTACTGCACCGTGAGGACGATACCGTTAATGTTCACACCCTAATGCAATGCGCCCATACCAAAGCAGACAAAGCCCTGGCACAAAAGCTAGCGAAACTTGAGGCGCTTGATGACGAATGGCGCGGAAAATGCCAAAAAATTGCGGATAAATAGGCCATTTATCCCTAGCTTAAATTAAAAAGACGCCTGCTCACCTTCATTCAAAATAATCCAAGGCATTGCAGGGTTTAGCTGCTTCTTCATTTTCATAAGACGAAATAGCGCAGAATGTGACGTTTTGTCACCCATCATCCAGCTGGCATTTCCATAGCCCCAAGGCACCACGGCTTTACAGCCTAGGTCTTGGGCCGCAACAATGGCATCTTCTGGCGTAGTATGTACTTTGCGATACCATTTAGGTGAGGTTTCGCTGAAATAAGAGGCTATAGGTATCAGGCAAACATCTATTTCGCCAAAGCGGGCTTTAATATCCTTGAAGTGCGGTGAATATCCCGTATCCCCCGCAAAGAACAAAGTATTACCTTCACTCTCAAATACCCAACCACCCCACAGTGTCGCATTGTCGTCCTCGTACAAATACGGCACCCAAATTCGGTTACTGAAATGATGGGCAGGCACGAAGTGGATAGAGGTTTTGCCTACGTTTTTGCTGGTGTACCACGCCATCTCTTTAATGGTGTAGCCTCTATTAGGGAAGTGCTCTGCGAAACCTAACGGAACAAGATATTCGGGCTTCGTGCCTAATTCGGCAATATCGGCCTTATTAAAATGGTCATAATGAATATGGGAATAAACTACAGCATCGGTTTGTGCGAGTTTGTCTTCACCTACCTCAGCGGGTTCGTTGCGGCTGAATCCTTCCGCCAATCGAAAAGCCCAGTTAACAGGCCAATCAAACTGACCAAACACAGGATCGATAAGTATTTGTTCACCACTTGCGGTGTTAAGTATAAAACTTGCGTGCCCTAACCAGGTAACGGTAAAGGGGGTGTTTAAGTTCACTGTCGGGTTGTTGCCAACGAACTGACAATTTTGCATGTCACTTTCACATTCAATATCGGCAGACGCCGGGTAGCAATCATTAGTGCACGTGACAGGGTATGCTTTAAAACCGTCGTAAATATTGCTGAATCTGTCCTCATACCCAGGCTCATTGGTGTGCTTGATTACAGCATTTTCACCTTCTATCTGAGTAACATGATTAGAGCTGGCGCAACCAGTCACGACACTTCCTGCTACTACTAGCGACGCCGACAACATCGTTAACTTCTTTAAACTCATTACCATTTTTAACATTGCATCCTTGTAGGCAAAGCGCTTAGTTGACTGCCGCGTCTATGTTTTATTTACTCAATTGTGCAGATATCAAGAGAACCGCAGTTTAGCGCAAGTACTAAGATAGCGGTTAACCGTTATTGTAAAGCGAGAAACCATCAGCACCACAGTAAATACGCAAAAAAAAAGCCGCTCTAAGAGCGGCTTTTTTCAAATACGTCAGCGATTACGCTTCAGCAATGATGATCACTTTGATTGAAGTGATAACGTCAGAGTGAAGTTGTAAGTCGATGTCATACTCACCAGTCTCACGAAGAGTACCAGTAGGTAGTTTAACTTCTGCTTTTTGTACTTCAACGCCAGCTGCAGTGATTGCATCAGCGATGTCACGAGTACCAACAGAGCCAAATAGTTTACCTTCGTCACCAGCAGGAGCTGCGATTGTAACTTCAGCAAGCTCAGCAACTTTTTCAGCGCGTGCGTTAGCAGCAGCTAGTTGCTCAGCAATTTTCGCTTCAAGTTCAGCACGGCGTGCTTCGAACTTTTCAACGTTGTCTTTAGTTGCAGGAACCGCTTTACCCTGTGGGAAAAGGAAGTTACGAGCGTAACCAGACTTAACAGTCACTTGGTCGCCCAGGCCGCCAAGGTTGGCGATTTTATCTAGTAGGATGATATTCATCTTAGCTAACCCTTATATTCGCCAAATTACTTGTGTGAATCAGTGTACGGAAGCAACGCAAGGAAACGTGCGCGCTTGATCGCAGAAGACAGCTGACGCTGATATTTTGCGCTTGTACCAGTAATACGGCTAGGGACAATTTTACCGCTCTCAGTGATGTAGTTCTTAAGAGTAGCGATATCTTTGTAATCAATCTCAGTCACACCTTCTGCAGTGAAACGGCAGAACTTACGACGTCTGAAAAAACGAGCCATGGGTGATCTCCTTAAGCGTTGTCTTCAGTGGTTTCAGTTTTCTTTTCCGCGCGATCTTGGCGAGGAGCAGAATCGTCACGACGCTCACGACGAGGCTCTTCTTTCATCATTGGAGAAGGCTCAGTCACAGCAGTCTTAGTGCGCATAACCATGTTACGTAGGATCACGTCGTTGAAACGGAAAGCATTTTCCAATTCATCAACAGCTTCTGCAGACGCTTCAGCATTGATTAGTACGTAGTGGGCTTTGTGCAGCTTTTCAATTGGGTAAGCCAGTTGACGACGACCCCAATCTTCTAAACGATGAATCTGACCACCGTCTTGCTTTAGGATTGTGGTATAACGCTCGATCATACCAGGTACTTGTTCACTCTGATCAGGGTGAACCATAAATACGATTTCGTAATGACGCATTATAGCTCCTTACGGTTGTAGCCTCGACAGTACAGCCGACTGTATGGAGACAAGGAACGAATTGGGATGGCTGTAAGGGCGCGCATTATACGCAGCAGTTACTAATTGCACAAGCATTAATCACCTTAAGAACAACCATTTGTCCTTTCCCCAAACACTACGCTCAGACATTTAACTAAAATACTGTTTATTTATACAGTAAAATACTGTACAGTTTTTGTGTCTTTAATAAACAGGGGACCTACCATGGCCATTACCACACAGTATGTTGTTACGCACAAAGGGGTAGAAAAATTGGTAACTACCGACAAAAAAGAAGCCGATCAGTATGACAAAATGCTCGATGCAGCAGATAACCTTGCTGACTACATTCATGCGAAGGGCATCAAGCTAGACGATAGCGTAGTGGAAGAACTCACCATTATGCTGTCTAAAAACAAAGATAAAATCAGTAAGATTTTCAAAGGCGCTACCGCAGAAAGCGTATTAGAAGACGAAAGCGCAGAAGTGGTAAAGCTACAAGCTAATGGTTGATAATTTAGGCGCGCCTCTCTTTTGCGTCGTTATGATGAACAATTAATAAGAGCAATTGCCGCTTTAGGCTGATGAGATCTGATAGCATAGCTATACGCAAAAATGTTATTTGATAACATTACCTCAATGCGGCAATGTGTTTTCTCTGGTTTTCAACTGGGTGAACAGACGTGTCGCTTTTGCTAATGTGAACATAAGACGTAAATACAGGTCGGGCTTAGCGTGAATACCATCAATAAAAACAATAGCACTCACTCCCAACACAACGCAGTGTCTGGAGATCACAGCGCAGCGATAAAAGAGCGCAACACAGCGATTGAAGTTAGCAATTTACAGTTTTGGTACACCAAAGAAAGTCCCCCCATCATTGACATTAAAGCGTGGCAAGTTTCGCAAGGTGAGCACGTTTTTCTCTCAGGGCCTTCGGGTAGCGGAAAGAGCACATTGCTCAATTTGCTGTGCGGAACATTAACTCCAACTCAGGGCGACATCGCCTTATTAGCGCAGCCTTTCTCCGCATTGTCGAACCGACAGCGGGACAAGTTTAGAGCACGCAATATCGGCGTTGTTTTTCAACAATTTAATCTTATTCCCTACCTTTCTGTGGCACAGAACATTAATGCGGCGGTGTATTTTGCAAGTACAAACGTTAGCAAAACAGCTTCAGACGCAAAGCTTCGTCATTTACTGGACAAGCTACAACTGTCTTCGCACGTGCTACATGCGAAAGCTGACGCATTGAGTATTGGTCAGCAGCAGCGCGTTGCCATTGCCAGAGCACTGATTAACGACCCACAATTATTAATTGTCGATGAACCTACCTCTGCCCTAGATACCGATGCCAGAGATAGTTTTATGTCGCTGCTAAAAGATGTGGCAGGTGAAAGCACCATGATTTTTGTTAGTCACGATAAAGCCATGGAGAGTTATTTTGACCGCCACTGCAGCATGAGTGAATTAAGCCCAAGTAAAAATCACATAAAAACGCGAGGCGATGAGGCCCCAAAAGCACAGGAGCGTGCGTAATGCTAAGTACCATTGCTATTGAAAGCTTAAAGCGCAGGAAAACAACGGCAATCCTCACACTGTTAAGCATTACCATCAGCATTAGTTTACTTTTGTGCGTGGACATTATTCGCACCCAAGTTAAAACCAGTTTTACACGCACCGTTTCTGGTGTTGATCTTATTGTTGGCGCACCAAGTGGGCAGCTTAATTTACTCCTGTCGTCAGTATTTAATATAGGCACGCCCACCAAAGGTATTGAATTTAAAAGTATTGCTGCGCTTCAATCTAACAAGCAGGTATCGTGGCTTATCCCACTATCTTTGGGTGATACACACAGAGGTTTTAGAGTAGTAGGTACGACCAACAGCTTTTTCGACCACTTTAAATATGGTGATATGCAGTCACTTGAAATGGCAGCAGGCTCGGCATTTACGCAGCCACTGTCTACCGTTGTTGGCGCAGACATCGCCAAATCATTGGGGTACAAGGTAGGGGATAAGATTATTATTTCCCATGGTCTGGGTAGCGTATCGTTCAACAACCATGACGATCACCCTTTCACTATCTCAGGCATAGTTAAGAAAACCGGTACGCCCGTAGATAAAGCCGTATACGTTACCCTACAGGGACTTGAAGAAGCCCACACAGGGTCTAAACATTCGCCCACCTCAATTTTAGGCCGTAAACCTGCTGACAAGGCGAAAGAGCATGAGCATGAGCATGAGCATGAGCATGACGAGCATACAAAAGAACGTGCAGCTTACAATAGCGAAGCGTTTACGCCTGAGTCAGTATCCGTGGTGATGCTGGGGCTAAAACATCGGGTAACGGCACTGCAGCTTCAGTATCAAATTAATCAAAGTAAAAAAGAGCCGCTAATGGCAATTCTACCCGGGATGGCACTCGCAGAACTTTGGCAAATTATGGGAAATGTAGAATCGCTTTTGCTTGGCCTTTCCGGTCTTATCGTCATCTGCGCGCTAATTGGGCTTGCGACTATGCTACTGGCCACGATGCGAGAACGTTATCAAGAAATCGCGGTTTTACGAACTATAGGCGCAGGACCGTTTACCTTACTGCTACTCATACAGATTGAAGCGATGCTGCTTACGATTGTAAGTGCCGCACTGAGTTTAGGCTTGGTTGCTGGGCTTATGAGCGCACTAAAGCCTTGGTTAAGCAGTACCTATGGGTTGTTTTTAAGCAGCCCGCTGTTTGGTCAAAGCAGTATTATTATCATTTTACTGATACTGGGGTGCACATATTTGGTATCGCTGTTCCCCGCTGTGGCGGCCTACAGACGCTGTCTACATGCAGGGCTTAATGCGAATTAATAAATACCTATGCCTACAACGTTGTTTCGAGTTTTGTAGGCTTTTACTTAGCGCCACATCTTTACGCCAATAGGCAATAGGCCTTTTAGTGGAGTAAGCTTAAGAGAGCTGGAGAGAGTATTACTCTCCCACTCGCTTATCTGTACTGAAACGCAATATTAGTTCGTGGACCTGATTAACCGTTGCGCGCAAATCGTGACTTGCTGCAAGCGATGCTTCAGATGAACGCTGGGTTTCAGACGCGCCGTCAGCAACCTCTACTAACTGCTGGTTAATATGCTCAGCCACTGTGCTTTGTTCTTCTACCGCTGAAGACATCTCTACTGTGGCATCAGCGATACCTTTCACTGCATTGTTTATTTCAAACAATGCACCTCGGGTTTCTTCTACTATAGCGCTGCCGTGCTCTGCTGAAGCTAGCCCTTCCGTCGATACCCTTACAGCGCGGTCAGAACGCTCAGCCAATTCATTAATGATGTTGTGAATTTTATCGGTCGATTCGCGAGTTTTCGAAGCTAACGTACGCACCTCATCAGCTACAACCGCAAAACCTCTTCCTTGTTCACCTGCTCTTGCTGCCTCGATCGCGGCGTTAAGCGCTAACAGGTTAGTTTGCTCAGCAATGGTCGAGATGATATTGGCCGCTTCGCCAATATCGCTGGTTGACTGAGCCAACTCTGTCACTGTGGTAGATATAGACTCTACCGCCTCGCGCAACGCAACAATCGCCTGCATGGCTTCTTCAGCTTTACGGTTTCCTGTTTCTACGTTAGCTGCTGCAGTTTTTGCGCTTTTGGCATTACCCTCAACCCGCTCAGCGACTTCTTGAATAGCCTGACTCATTTGCGTGACCGCAGACGCGATTTGCTGTGTAGCTTGATTTTGCTGTACAACCGCCGAACTGGTGCTTTCCGCTTGTTGATGCGTGGTGTTAGCTATTGATTCGAGCCCCGCTGATGCATCTTTAATTCGAGTTAACGCCGTACGGTTTCTGGCAAGCTCACACCCTAGGACAAGCTTGGCTTGGCTGATATGGGACGGGTCTGGGAAGTAGGTTTGTGCCACCGTTTCATTAGCGTAGCTTTCTGGGCTGAGAGAGAGCAGCGCGCCCCAGTCTTTTCTTGTCTTGGCTTCTTGAGCAATCATTAAAATAATTGCCCCTGCTAGCGCAATACCAGCCGCAGCGGCGCCGTGGGTAAATGCAAGAGCTATTACTAAGACAGCACTTATCAGCAACGTAGGCGCCAGATGCATTAGGTTTTGAGCTAAGCGCGACATCGGTGATACCGCTGACTTTCCTTGCTGCATTCTTGCATAAACACCGGAAGCACGCGTTATTTCATCATTCAACGCTGGAACTCGAACGGACTCATAGCCGACAACGGTTTTCCCCTCGTACACAGGCGTTACGAATGCCGACACCCAATAGTGGTCACCATTTTTCCTTCTATTTTTCACCAATCCTAGCCAACTTTGACCAGATTCCAAGGTACGCCACATTTCTTTAAATACAGGCGCAGGCATATCAGGGTGACGAATCAGGTTGTGGTTCTTTCCTATTAACTCGTCCCGCGTAAAACCACTTGCTTCCACGAATTCATTGTTACAGTGCTGTATAACGCCACGCTTATCAGTTGATGAGATAAGGCGATGATGTGCTGGAAACTTATATTCTTTTTGGGTAACTGGCTGATTGTTTCTCATCCGGTGCTTTCTCCATGTAGCAAAGCAACCATCCGATAATCGTATAAGATGTTGCTTATCTCCTAAGACTAGAACATAAAATAATTCTGTCTAGCAGGAAGCAAAGATTAACGAAACTCTATAATCTATCAGCTATTTAGGGAAGCACTTTATACTTTAGGCTAGAGGTAGCAAAACGGTAACGCGCGTACCCTTTCCTTCTTCGCTAGTGATATTTATCGTTCCGTTGTGCTCTTCAACAATAGTCATGGAAATAGACATGCCTAACCCTGTTCCTTCACCGGGTGGTTTAGTGGTAAAGAAGGGCGTGAATATTCTATCCAGTGTTTCTTTCGACATACCGATACCTTCGTCTTCTACGATAAGCATGGCGTTCTTTTCATCTTTTTGTACTTTTAGGGTGATAGACTTTCCTTCTGGGGTAGCATAGATAGCGTTGGTTACGAAATTAACCAATACCTGCTGAATTTGCCCTGCGTTACCAAGGAAATAAACGTCTTTATCCGGTACTTCTAAATTAACTTTGTTTTTGTACCTGTGCAGGTTGTTCGTTAGCTTGATTACCGTATTCATAGCTTCTACAGCGCTTATTTGCGTGTGCTTTCCTGAGCTTGGATACGAAAAACTTCGCAACGCTTTTACTATCTCAATAATGCGTTCAATGCCCTCATGAGATTCGTTGAACATTTCTAAAATCTCGCTTGCACTTTCTCGCAGAGAAAAACGCTTCTCCAGCGCTTCGAATTGCGCTTCAATCTTTCCACCAGCAGTACGACACAGTAGCCCTATTTCATCTAACGCGTGTTGATAGTCATTAAAGATTTCTTTGGCGACAACAGTATTACTTCGAACATAACCGATTGGGTTATTAATTTCATGGGCTATGCCCGCCGCAAGTTGCCCCAACATCGCCATCTTGTCTGCACTAACCAGCCTTTCTTCTAGAAAGTCTCTGTCTTTTTTAACCGAACTCAATTCTATTTGCCGACTGGTGAGCTCAGTTTTTTTGTTCTGGTAACGAGACGTAATGTTTAGATAATGTTTGGAGGTATCAAGAACGTGAAGCGTTTCTTCTTCTAAGTGATCGTCTTTGGTAAGTAACACGAGCCAAGCGAATTCGCCGTCTGCCATCTCATGCATGAAGTGAAGTAAGCGCGCTTCTTTTTGAGTGTCGGGTCGCTGAACTGCAGTAACACACCAATGGGAGTAACTGTCCCTTAAGGAAAGTGGTGTTTCAAACTTAATCAATTCGGCAAGCTCTGGGGAGCTACGCCAACCCTCTTCATAAGTAAGTACTTGGTTATCTTCACCCACTACTAGTTCATCATTTTTCACAATGAATGCTTTTCCACAATGGGCGTTACTAAATTCCACCGCCGATTCTAAGGCAGAGAATATAAAACTTTTACCTGGCTGGGCATTGGAAAGCTGTGATGCAGCTCTGTTGAGGTAGAGCAGCTCTCGCTCTCGCTGCTTCGAATCATTTAGTGCTTTTCTAAGTGCTTGGTTTGCTAGATAAGCATCTTGAGAATAGGTTTCTAAGAAAGATTCTGCGTTTTTACGCGCAATTTTTTGACGCTTAAGTTGTCGCTCTAACGAGTTAACGCGGGCTTCCAGCGCAAGAATACGCTCGTGTTCGGTGGAATACGATGTTTCACTCACCAAGAAGCCCTCCATTTAAATCGCCGATAAAATCTCAGAGCGCCATGCGTCTCAATAGGGCCTATCGAACCATAGAGTTCTGCGGCCGCTAGCTAACTAGCCTATCAAGGAGTGTTGTTACTCTCTCACTGGCTTGTTCCATTTCTATAAGCTTAGCATCAGCTTCAGCGTTGTCGCCATTTTGTTTAGCTAGCACTGCGGCTATTCCGCTGCTATGTACTCTTGCATGCGGCGCTTCAATCTCTCTGAATGCCGTAGTTTGGCCTATCGCTTTATTAGCATTATCACTATACCATTGCCCTAGGCGACAGTTTTTATGATCGCCAAAGTCTGTCACCGATTTGTTACTATAACCACATAGCACCGCATAAACCTCTGCTTTCCACACTACATGATCCAGCTTTACTGTTTGGATAAATGTAGCAATGGCGCCTTCACTAATAGTGGATTTCATGCTGTCACAGTGCTTCACCATGACTTCATAGCTATCATTAAGTTGATTAATGCCTGTCTCAAGCTGTTCGTTATTTCCACGCAGCTCATTCACTCCCGACACCGCTTTGGATGTTGATTGAATAATGCCATTAACCAACTCTGAAACTTCTGTTGCAGATTTATTGGTTTCTGTTGCCAGTGCACGTACTTCATCAGCAACAACACTAAACCCTCGTCCTGCATCGCCCGCTCGAGCCGCTTCAATCGCGGCGTTTAGCGCGAGCAAGTTGGTCTGGTCGGAAATACTCGTAATAGTGGTAACAAATTTATTAATGTTATCTGCTGTTGTCGATAGTCCCGAAATACGTTCGCTCATACTGCCCATTTGAAGGTTGAGCCCACTCATGTCGGTAACAATTTTGCGTAACGTTGTGGCTGAGTCACTAAACAACTCATTAATATTCGCCAGCGACTGATTCTCTGCATCAATGCGCTGATAAGTAGCTAATACTGTTTCGCGTATACCTTCTAACTGGCGCATAGCGTCCACAATACATTTCATAACGACGGAGTTGTTTGACGATGCGTGCTGGCCTTTTGCTGCCTCGATGGCGTTAACGAGTTCCGTATTTTCTGCCTCTAAAACATCAATTTTGTCTAAGGCTTCTCGCACTCTTGCTTCGAGTTTACGTACTAGCGCTTCTTTTTCTTCGTATTTACTGCGAGATACAAACATTTGTGGTTACCGATTTATTTTTTATAGATTTATTTTGTTCAGATTAACAGATATTTAGACTCATTAACTATTAGTCTGAAGTAGCGTTATGCTATGAGTATCGGCAGATTTTCTAAATTCGATACATTTAAAACGCCGCGTCCAGTTTCTTATCTAACGTTACGAAAAATGTAAGTATCCTAAAATGATGAGTGCTAACCATAGGGTTTCTGCGAAAATCATAATTATTGGTCGCACACCAACATTGATGAGTTGACCCAAGTTTGATTTCATTCCAATCGCGGCTATGGAGACGATGAGGAAAAAGCGTGAGATTTGACTCCCCATCTCTACAACGCTTTCAGGTAAAACAAAGAAACTGTTCAGTAGCATCATCATCACGAAGCCGACTAAGAAGAGTGGTATCTTAGGACTGTTTGTTCGACGGCTTTTGATACCAACAGATAAGGTTTTTGCTACGACTAACACCATAATCATAACTACTGGAACTAGCATGGCTACCCTAACAAGTTTCGTTAGCGTTGCCATGTCGCCTACTTCCTGAGAAATCGAGTAGCCTGCCCCTACAACTTGCGCAACATCATGAATAGTGCCACCTAGAAATATGCCAGCTTCACTGTCTGACAGGTTTAGCTGAACAGCGATAATAGGATAAAGTACCATTGCGATTGTAGACATAGCGGTAACGCCAATAACGGTAACTAGTGTATCTCGCTCATGGTGCTGGTCTTTGGGTAGAATGGTAGATATAGCTAATGCAGCGGATGCGCCACAGATGGCAACTGCGCCTCCTGTTAAGGCACCTAGCTGCCCTTTCAACCCCAAAATTTTAGCGAGGCCAATACCAAGCAAAATAGTCGTTAAAACGGCAAAGCACAATAAGCCCAGCGTATCCCAACCCAGTGCCGTTAAATCTTCAAGTGCGAGCCTTAAACCAAGGAGTACAACACCTGTACGTAATAGAGTACTGGCACAGAAATCAATACCTTCGGTACTTGGTGAATCGGCTCGATAGAGGAAAGAAACAGCCATTCCTATCAGAAGAGCAAACAGCATGGCAGGGGAACCGTAGTGATCACTGAGAAAAAGAGCCGCCAAGCCGGTTATGACCGAAACGCTTACTCCCGGGAGAATCGCTTGATATCTGATATTCATACTTTTATTTATTAATTATAGTTATTGCTAAAAAGGCCTATCACTACAAAAGCTTGATTTTCGTTGGCCTTTAGACAACGAATCCCTACTCTCGCCAGAGTTTAACGCAACTTATAGTTCTTCATGCTGATGTTCGTGAGAGTGAGCGTGTAAATGATCATTATCGTCACGACATGGCTCACCCGGCAACTCGAACTCTATCGTGGTATGAGCAAGTTCAAAGGGGGCTAAACGCTCGTGAACTTCCCTTTTGAGTGCTCTCAGTTTGTCATTCTCTATTGCACAGTTTATTACCACGTGTGCAGTAAGCACGTGCTGTTCTCCGTCAAGCGACCAAAAATGTACATGGTGAATTTCTTCAACGTGCTCGATTTTCAAAAGCGCGTTGCTAATAGCATTCCTTGTAGCCAAGTCAGGTACGCCCTGTAGAAACAAAGACATGGTCTGCACAACATACCGAACAACATTGACCAAAATAAATAGCGTAAAACCAATAGATAAAATTGGGTCAAGTATAGGCCATTCAACAAAATGGAGCACAATGGCTACTACCAGTACCGCTACCCACCCCATCGTGTCTTCAATTAAGTGCCAGTTAAGCACCTTTTCATTCATCGAATGACCGCCGTGGAGTTTATAAGCTGCAAATCCATTCACGACAATACCGAGGATCGCTAATCCAATCATACCCTCTGTAACGGGCATTTCGGGGTTAGATAAACGAGGGATGGCCTCAGACAACACCCAAATTGAGCCAATGACCAATATAACGCCATTGATCATGGCGCCCATCAGGCTTAGCCGTTTGAAGCCATACGTATACTTTTCGGTAGATGCTTTATTCCCGAGCTTACTTAAATACCACGCCAGACCTATGGATAGAGAGTCTCCTAAATCGTGAACAGCATCTGCCATTATGGCGACACTGTTAGTAAGCCAACCACCGATGAATTCAATAATAGTAAAGATGAAATTTAGCCAGAACGCCCATCCAATGCGTGTGGAATCTGTGCCTAGCCCTTCAGCATGCGCACCGTGGTGATGGCCGTGATGCTGACCTTTATGATGATTAGAGGCGGTAGTGCTGTGATTGTGGTGATGCATAATAACAACTCACATGAGATCGTACGTTGAGCTTAACGTGATGTGTGCACAGGTGCGAACAAAATATCGAGCACAGATCATTAACAAGTCCCTGAGATAATTTGTAAATAGTGAGTGAAACAAGCACCTTTAAATTTTAACCAACCTCCTAATACAACCTTATATTATTGTTTTATTTGAAAATAAACCAAAAACAACAAAAATAAGACCGACAGCCAAATGTTAAATTTTTGAGAACAGTATTGATCTTTACGTGTCAGTGGCTTAATGTAATGTAAGCGCTTTCAAACAGCCATTTTTATTTAACTCATTTTGTAAGCGCTTACACAAGCTTTTTACGTGGCATTTGCCACAACATAAAAACCCAATTTCTTTTGATCAGGGCTGAAAACAATGACGAAAAAAGCATCTCAACTCTCGCGGATAGCAGCCGCGATCTCAGTCACAACCCTATTTGGCTGTGGAGGTGGAGCAACAACCTCTACGGATATCGACGTTGTTGACGCAACGGTTCCCGTTACTGACTGGGAGCTTGTTTGGAGCGACGAGTTCGATGGAACCAGTATTAACGATGATAACTGGACCCATGAAGTAAACTGCGACGGTGGCGGTAACAATGAAGCCCAGTGCTACACAGACAGTGAAGACAATTCATTTGTGTCTGATGGTAGTCTAAAAATTGTTGCGCTTCCTGCCGAAGAAGGTGCACCAAAGCCCTACACGTCAGCCCGATTAATTACTCAATACAAAGCCGATTTTAAATATGGCCGTTTTGAAATGCGCGCGAAACTTCCGGAAGGGCAAGGTAGTTGGCCAGCGTTTTGGATGATGCCTACTGATTCTGTATATGGCGGCTGGCCTCGCTCTGGTGAAATCGACATTATGGAAGCGGTAAACCTGAAAGCAGCAGACGCAGAAGGTACCCCTGAAAACCACATCTACGGCACCCTTCACTATGGTCAAGAATGGCCAAACAATGACAGCTCTGGTCAAGCTTATTCTCTTCCTGATGGCGCGAACCCAGCTGATGACTTCCATACCTACGCTATAGAATGGCAAGAAGGTGAAATTCGCTGGTATATGGACGGCTATTTGTACGCAACTCAGCGTCGTTCTGAAGTTCGCTATAACGCAAATGGTGATGCAACGGGGCTTTCTCATCGCGGATGGTATACCGAGTACTTCGACCAAGTCACCGGGGAACTTGAAACCCAATGGAATAATGCGCCTTACGACCAAGAGTTTTACATGATCCTTAATTTTGCGGTGGGCGGAAATTGGCCCGAAGCAGTTAATGAAACGGGTATTGATGCCGAAGCATTTGCAAACGGCCAAACTTTTGAAATCGATTACGTTCGCGTTTATGAATGTGCCTCTGATCCAGACACTGGTAAAGGCTGTGAAACTGTGCGCCCTGGCTACGACTCGTTTGAGGACGCACTGGTTGAAGGTGCAGCCCCTATCCCTTCTCCGCCTTCTACTGGCATTCCTCAAAACTTAACGATTTTTGATGGTGCGCCTAACCCGAACTGGCCAGCATGGGATTGCTGTGGCGGCACTACCCCAGCTTTAGTTGAGGACACTGAGCAAGGTCAAGTTTACGAATTTACGATCAACGAAGCACCTACCGTAATGGGCTTTATTAGTCGAGGACAATTTATAACAGACCCAGAAGGTGAGGCTTCTCCTTTTGATGCCTCGCCAATAGAAGAAACAGGCAGTGTTAAGTTTGATCTAAAAGTAACTTCTCTACCCAACAACGCTACCACAAACTGGCTATTTAAAATTGAAAGTTCTGAAGGCTCCACTGCGGTAGAACTGCCCTTAATGAGTGGTTACGTGGGTCCAGCAGATACTGCAGGTGACACGCCAGAGCAAGGTGTATGGGAGTCTTATGAATTTCCACTAAGTGCGCTTGCTGAAGCAGGCTTAGATACCAGCGCTATTGATGTCATTATGGTGTTTCCTGCCTGGGATACTGGAAATGGCGCAGTTTATCGCATGACAAACGTTGAAATTTCACAAGAAGGCGGTGTTTCTTATCCTGAACTAACTATCTTCGAAGATGGCCAAAACCCTGATTGGCCCATGTGGGATTGCTGTGGTGGCTCTACCCCAACTGAAGAAATGGATGACGAAGAGCACGGCTTAACGGCAGAATTCCGCATTGGCGCAGAACCTACCGTAATGGGCTTTATTACTCGCTCTGCTGCCGGTGGTGGTGATACTCCATTTGATGCCACAGCCCTAACTGACGGTGGTTTACTACAGTTTGAAATGCGTGTGTTAAGCACTCCAAACAACCCAGATTCAACATGGCTATTTAAAGTTGAGTCAAACGGTGCATCAACCGCAGTCGAGCTTCCTTTAGCGGATAGCGTTGAAGGCCAAGCGCCTGTTGAAGGTGAGTGGCAAACCTACACTTTCCCTATTTCTGACCTACAAGCTCGCGGCTTAGACGTTAGCGCAATAGACGTCATCATGGTGTTCCCTGCTTGGAGTACTGGTGAAGGCGCCGTGTATCGCCTAGACAACGTGAAAATATATCACCCGGACAGTGGTCAAGACGCGCCTTCAGCGTCTGGGATTACCTTGTTCGCAGACACTGCGGCAGACCAGTGGCGTATCTGGGACTGCTGCGGTGGCTCAACCCCAACAGAAGAAGTAGATGATGCGGACCACGGCACTGTAGCCGAGTTCCGAATTGGCGCGACGCCAACGGTTATGGGCATCATTGCTGATGACGGCCACTCTTATGACGCGTCAGCACTACTAACTGATGGTGCTGTGCGATTTGAAATGAAAGTAAGCTCTATGCCTAACGATACATCAGCGCCTTGGTTGTTCAAAATTGAATCAATCAACGTGTCATCAGCCGTAGAACTTCCTATTTCAGCTAGCCTTGAAGGTGTAGACCCTGTTGAAGGCGAATGGCAAACCTATACATTCCCTCTTCAAACGCTTTATGACTTAGGTCTGGATATCAGTGCAATCAACGTCATCATGATGTTCCCTGCATGGGGCTCTGGTGAGGGCGCAGTATACCGCATTGATAATGTTGAAATTGCAGCTCAATAGCAAAGCATGTGCCGCCTAGGCTGTGCTTAGGGGGCATACAAAATTGATAAGAATTAGTAGGGCAATTATGAAAAACACACCTTTTAAAAAGACCCAGCTTGCCACATCAATGGCTTTGTTGATGGGCTCTTCTTTTGTGCTACCCGCATACGCTCAAGAAGCAGATACGGCAACGCCCGCAGAAGGCGAAGTAGAAGTTATTCAAGTTAGCGGTATTCGCGGCAGTATGATCCGCTCTATGGACTTAAAGCGCAGCTCAAGCGGCGTGGTAGACGCCATATCAGCTGAAGAACTAGGTAAATTTCCTGATACCAACTTGGCTGAAGCACTCCAGCGTATTACGGGTGTAACCATTAGCCGTAATAACGGCGAGGGTAGCCAAATTACCGTTCGTGGCTTCGGTCCAGAATTCAACCTGATAACCCTAAACGGTCGCCAGATGCCGGGGACCGGTTTTACCCGTTCGTTTGATCTTGCCAACCTTTCATCTGAAGGCGTAAGCACTTTAGAGCTTCAAAAAACCGCTCGCGCTGAAAACCCTAGTGGTGGCTTAGGTGCTACGGTAAATATTATTACCATGAAGCCGCTGGCCCAGTCAGGGCAAAACGCCACTATTTCAGTAAAAGGTATTTACGATACGTCTAATGAAGCAGGTGACGATGTAACGCCAGAAATTGCAGGGGTTTACACCAATACCTTCGCTGACGACATGTTTGGATTCGGTGTTTCATTCTCGCACCAAGAGCGTGATTTTCAGCAACAATCCGCAAACATTCAAGGGTGGCAGCGACAGCTGAACGATGCACTTCCCGATCTTGATCCGTCGCAAGTAGTTGATAATCGTACCAATATTACAGATGCCGCATTCTTTCCCAAAGACATGAACTACGGCATTAGCGATGTTCAACGGGAGCGTCAGAATGGTCAAGTCACTTTTCAATTCCGCCCTATCGACGCTTTCACAGCAACTATCGACTATACAGCAAGTAGAGCAACCACGGGCACCAATTCAGTTGGCTGGGGAATTTGGAACAACTTTGGCGCCAATATTAATGCCTATGAACTTGATGCGAACGGCACAGCTGTTTACGCAGATATCAGTGGCGATGACGGCTCGTTTACCGCAAGCCGCAATACTACACGCGTTGACGCACGCTCACTTGGTGTAAACTTAGACTGGATGGTGAATGACGATTGGCATTTACGTTTGGATTATCATGATTCTTACAACAAAACCGACAATGGTTATGACGAAGGGTTAGGAAGCGCCGGACAGATCATTCTTGGCTCAAACCAGTTAGAATCTAAAGTTTATGACTACCGTGAAGGAGAAATCCCTCAGGTTTTCGTTAATTGGAATAACGGCAGTAATGAAATTTTGCCGGGTGAAATTGACTCTAACTTCAGTCAGTTCATCTACTCCCCAGGACGCTCTGACATTGAACAGCTGCAGTTAGACGGTACTTGGTATAACTCTGCATTTGACATCCCCTTGGCTAAAATAGACTTTGGCTACGCGCGTACAGAGCAGTCGCTTTCGGGCTTTACTGCATGGAGCGGACTACGAGGCGGCCCAGGCTTTAGCCCATCGTTTACCCAAATATTCCCAGACAGCATGTTTGTTCGCAACGACACATCAGGATTCCTTAATGCATTTAGTGGCGGCGGTGCAAACATGAACCCTGGCTATTACTACACCTTTGACTTTGACGAAGCTCTTGCGAGGCAGTTACAGTTTATTACTGCCGACGTGGTCGGTGAAGCTAATGCTTACTCTATCGATCCGTACTTTATGGGCGCGCCATCGGTAAGTAACGTAGAAGAGGTTACCGATTCAATTTATATCCAGTCTGAATGGGATTTTGAGCTTGGTGACTATTTTGTACAAGTCAACGCAGGCCTGCGCTATGAAGAAACGGAAGTGCCTAGCTCTGCAGAAGTTCTCGTCCCTGTTCAAGTCAACTGGGTAGCAGCTTCAGAGTGGATCACTGACTTCGAAGCCGACCCTCAGCTACAAGACTTTACTGGCGAATACGATGTCTTACTTCCCATGCTCGATATCAAAGTTGATGTGACTGATGACATTGTAGCTCGGTTCTCGTGGGGTAAGTCTATTACTCGTGCCCCTATCGGTTTGCTCCAAGGAGGGCTTTCTTTTACTGGCAGCCCTAAAATTGGCGCACGTACAGCAACAGCGGGTAATACAAGCCTACTACCTTTTGAGTCATCTAACTTAGACCTGTCTTTTGAGTGGTATTACGATGAGGCAAGTTATGCTTCTATTGGTTTGTTCAGGAAATCAGTTGAAAACTACATTATAACTTCTGCGCGCGACAGACAGTTTGAAGGTCTTCGTGATATTTACCAGGGCCCCCGTTGGAATGAAGCTGTAGCGGCTTTAGAAAGTGACGGTGTTCAAGCAACAGATAGCGCAATTTATGACTATTTCGTTGAAAATGGCTATGCTGACGAGAATGGCGTGGTTGAACCTAACGCAGACGACCCTTTAATCACGTGGCGCACAAGACAACCTGACAATTCAAGTACGCCAAGAACCGTAGAAGGTGTAGAAATTGCAATTCAACATACGTTTGGTGATTCAGGCTTCGGCTTTGGTGCAAACGCAACGTTAGTAGACGGCGATGTAACCTACGACCCTTATTATTTCGGTGATGAAGAGGTTGATCCACTGGTTGGTATCAGTGACTCAGCTAACTTCCAAGTGTTTTACGAAAAAGAAGGTTTGTCGGTAAAAGTGACCTATGCATGGCGTTCTGACTATGTTGTTGGTATTGGCCAAGCGCAAGGGTCATCAGATAACCCAGCAACTCAGTTCGACACGTTTGGGCAGGTTGATGCCAGCATCAACTACGATGTAAATGAACATCTAACAGTCTTCCTAGAAGGTGTAAACATCAACGACGAAACCGAGCGTGGTTACGGTCGATTTGAAGAGCAATTCTTATTTGCTCGTCAATACGGACCTCGCTATACACTAGGTGCTAGATACAGCTTCTAAGTTTTATAAGCACTAAAGACAAGGGCCTTTTTAAGGCCCTTTTTTTGATCATCATTGCTGTCATCGATCCAAGTAGCTCACGAAACAACGACAAAGCTTCGATTAATCAGTCATGGGTGTGCCATCTTTGTTAAACTTCGCAATTGCCGCGCCGGACGCCTTCCATTGTTCACGTTCGGCGTCTGTGGCTTTTGGCGAGAACCAGCCAACATAGGCGTACAAAATCCCTATTAGAGGAGCCGTCCAGCAGGCAAATGCAAGAGGGATATACAGCAAGTTTTGCAAGTTAGCGCCAGAAATACCAAGACCAAGAGCAGATATCACAAACGCGCCTCCGGCATTCCAAGGTATAAGCGGAGACATTAGCGTTCCTCCCTCTTCGATACCGCGTGACAGATTAAGGGTGGAGTAGCCCATGCCACGATAAACAGGAGAATACATCCTGCCAGGTAAAGCAACCGATAGATATGGGTCGCCTGCCACTAAGTTAGTAGAAAAGGCAGTGCCAACTGCCGCAACCTGTGTACCGGCAAAGGTCTTCGCTTTGCTTTTAATTGCGTTAATGATGCTTCGTAAGCAGCCTGTAGTTTCTAACGCGCCACCGAAACCGAGGGCAATAAGCACCAAGGAGATGGTCCACATCATAGACTGAACACCACCACGATTGAGCAGACTATCTATTTCAATGATATTGGTATTAATTGAATAGCCGTTATTTGCATAGTCGAATATGGCCTGCAGGCTTTGCCCCTGCATAAACATGGCAAATACACCTCCTACTACGGCACCAGCAAATAATGCAGGAAGTGGCGGAATTTTCTTAAGCGCCAACCCCATAACAATCAGCGCAGGCAATAGTGCCCAGCCAGATATGGTGAAATTATCTTCTAGCGCTGTGGTGATACCCGCAATCTTTGCGAATGAAACGCTTTGAGCATCGATTACAAGGAAGCCTATACCTAGATAGATTAGAAATGCTATTACCATGGCGGGGATTGTTGTTGCCATCATATTCTTTATATGTGAAAACACATCCGTACCCGTAACGGCTGGAGCAAGGTTTGTGGTATCTGACAGTGGTGAAACTTTATCACCAAAGAAAGCACCAGAAACCACAGCTCCCGCTGTCCAGTACATGGGTATATCGAAGCCCTCGCCAATGCCCATTAATGCTAAACCAACGGTGCCTACGCTCCCCCAACTTGTACCTAACGAAACGGAAACGACTGCACAGATAACCATACCGGCAGCCAGAAAGATTTGAGGAGAAAGGGTCTTCAGCCCAAAGTAAATAATGGTAGGTACAGTACCGCTTGCTATCCAAATACCTATTATCATTCCAACAACAATAAGAACACTTACCGAAGGTAAGGCCACATGGATGACTTTAAAAATACCTGCCCGTACTTCTTCCCATGTAAGACCGAGATAAGTCCCCACGAAGCCGGTCAATGCTATGCCAATAGCAAGCGGTATATGAGGTTCAAACACGCCGAAGTAGAAGATCTGCATACCCAATATTAAGAGGGTTAAGATAACTGGCGTCAAAGCAAGATAAAGATGAGGTGTTGGCGTTTTTTCATTTGTCATATTACTACCCTGTAAATAAACATGTGAAGTGAACGAGGACTTAGCAAAATACCTTGCTTGAATCAGTTTTAAACCAGCTACTGATTTGAAGGTTTAATGAACATTGCTACGAGGTAACATGGGGAAAAGATCGGTGAAGCAGATGAGTGGGGGTTGAGCTTTTTACAAACAAAAACGTCGCCAAGGCTTTTGCCCCAGCGACGTTGTTTAAGGTCTAGCGATAGAGCTTTAACTTACTCTTGGCAGCTTATACTCGCTGATTCTGCTGCATTTGGCGTAAACTGAATATCCGCTACGCTCAAACTTGCCTTACCTGAACTGCCTAGCTCAAACGGCACAACAAGGCCGGTAAAATCGATACCTTCATCAACAAAGCACTGTAGGTCAATACTTATGTTTGTCCATGTGTCAGCTGGCATCGCCTTTAGCTGCTCGCTAATATCAATTTGAGTTGAGCAACTGCCTGCTGCGTCTCCCTCGCCTTCACAGTTCATGCCTACCGTTACAGGTGCATTTATGTCTGAGTGACGACTAACGTTAAAGCTTAAGGCACCATGCGTAAGTAGTTGCGCACTTAAATCTTCACGGAAAAAGCTCTTGCTTGCAAAACGCATAGCGGCGAACTCAGTGCCATCGAAAGTGATTTTACGCGCATCTTCCTGCACTTCCTTATCAACCGTACGATAAGTAATTGCTCCAACAGTATGCGTGCTAGCGTTCACTGCCAGAGAAACATCACCAGAGTAAAGCCATAATACCCAAGGTGCCTCAACCGAGCCCTTTAGAATTTCCATCGGCTTGTTGCTGTCAGTACTGACTCTAATTTCAGTGTTTAGCGTATCGCTTAGAACGTTGTCATCGCTGTACGTTAAGCCGAAGCCATAAGGCAGCAAAGGTTCATAGGTTTCATCCCCTTTGTTAACGATCTGCTGAGGTTCTGACGGCCAAGAGAAAGACAGCTTGCCTTTAAAGTCCTGCTCACCAAACAAAACGTCTGCCACCGCTGCACCTTCAGAGCCAGGAAGCCAAGCTGCAACAAATGCATCAGATGCATTTAGCTCTGCGTTAACCCACATCGGACGGCCGCTGATAAACACCGACACCACGGGAATTCCCTGAGATTTCAAGTTTTCGAGCAATGCTAGATCCGTCTTGCTACCGTGTTGATAAATTAAGGTTTCTCTATCGCCATGACCTTCTGCATAAGGCTCTTCACCGAACACCACTATGGCGACATCAGGTTTAGTTTCAAAGCTACCGTCAACCGATAGCTGTACGTTACCACCTGCATTTTCTACATGTGCTTTAATACCGTCATAAATAGAGCTGCCGCCAGGGAAGTCATCGTTGGTATTATTTGTGCCTTGCCACGTAATACTCCAACCACCTGATTGCTTGCCGATGTTATCCGCACCATCGCCCGCTACCAATATGCGTTTGCTTGCAGAAATCGGGAGGGTTTTATTTTTATTTTTCAGCAGTACCAGAGACTCGCGCACCGCTTGCGCCGCCACTTCTCTATGCTCTGCCTTACCAATAAGCGAACGGTCGCCAGATAACGGGCGGTTTGCCGGGCTTGGCTTTTCGAAAAGTCCAGCGCGTACTTTCACACGAAGAATTCGGCGTACCGCATCATCAATACGCGACATAGGGATGATGCCGTCGTTTACTTGAGCTAGGGTATTGTCATACAGCACCTTCCAATCGTTTGGCACCATGAAGATATCTAAGCCTGCGTTAATGGCCTGCGCACAATCTTCGTTGTTGCAACCTTTAACTTGCCCATGACCGTTCCAATCACCGACAACAAACCCGTCAAAGCCCATTTGCTCTTTAAGTACGTCGGTTAGCAAGTATTTATGACCGTGAAGCTTCTCGCCATTCCAGCTATTGAACGACGCCATAACAGACTGCGCGCCCGCCGTTAATCCGCCCACATAGCCTTGGGCGTGAATATCAAATAACTCTTGTTCGCTGGCAACATTGTCACCTTGGTCATCACCGCCAACCGTACCGCCGTCACCTACAAAGTGCTTTACCGTACTAATTACACGCTGGTCGCTTAAGAAATCTTTGTCAGCTGCCCCTTGAAGACCTTTAACCACTGAAGCAGCATACTCTCTAACAATGGCTGGGTCTTCAGAATAGCTCTCGTAGGTTCTGCCCCAGCGATCGTCACGTACCACAGCAACGGTAGGCGCAAATACCCAATCGATACCTGTCGCCATGACCTCTTTAGCTGTAATGTGCGCAATCTTCTCTACCAGTTCAGGGTTATTTGCAGCGCCTAATCCAATGTTGTGAGGAAACAAGGTTGCGCCTATAACATTGTTATGACCGTGAACAGCGTCTGTCCCCCACATTGTAGGAATTGTCGAGCCGTCCAAACTGTCATCGATGGAAGCCTGATAAAGCTTTTCTGCAAGTGCTACCCAGTCTTCTGGTGTGGCGTGTTTGTCGTTATTAGGGAATGCACCACCGCCGTTAAGATAAGAACCAAATCCATATTTGCGCATATCTTCTACCGTGATATTGCGAATTTCAGGCTGGATCATCTGCGCAATTTTTTGCTCGATAGTCATGGTAGACAGAATTTCTTCAACCTTGGTTTCGACAGTAGCGTTTGTTTTAACTTCAATATCTAGTTTAGGCCATACCTCGCCCGCTTTGTTTGGCTGTGGCTCAACGTCATCGACTGAAGACGTGTTTTTTTCAGCTGAACATGCACTAACTATAACGCCAACCAATGCACCGGTAACAACTTTCGCGATTATACTTTTTCGCATTATTTATCCTCGTTACTTTTCAGTGGTATTAATGTGAGATACGCGACTTCCTACAAGGCCATAGTAGGCAATGTAAAGGTAGCAAGAAGCGGGTAGTAAAAATGACAGCGTAACGCCGACGGTGTCTGCAAGCATGCCTTGAAGCAGTGGAATAATGGCACCGCCAACTATGGCTAAACAAAGGATGCCTGAACCTTGTGGGGTGTCTTTTCCTAGCTGGTGAAGTGCAAGACTAAAAATGGTAGGGAACATGATTGAGTTAAACAAACCTACTCCCAAAATGCTCCATAGCGCTATGTCTCCTGTGCTTGAAAGTGATAGCAAAATAAGCGCAATAGCCATACAAGCGTTAAACGCCAGCACGTAGCCACCCGAGATTTTTTGCATGACCACAGCACCGATAAAGCGCCCTACCATCGCGCCTCCCCAGTAGTAAGCAAGTAGCTTGGCAGCCCCTGCCTCGCTTAATCCGCCAACCGCCGGACTCGCTAGATAATTCACCAGCATGCTGCCAATAGCCACTTCCGCGCCGACATACATAAAAATGCCGACAGCGCCTAAAACAAGGTGCTTGTGATGCCATGCACCTCCTTTAAATACTCCAGTGCTTGCGCTGGTGTGATTTAGCTTCGGCAGCTTTAAGTACATGAAAATAAGAGCCAGAAGAAGCAGTGATGCAGCAAGAATTAGGTAAGGCACTTGCACGTCTGAAGCGCTTGGCGTACCGCCTCCGTGCTCTCCTGTAGCGCCATATATAAGATAAGAACCGAAGAAGGGAGCCACGGTTGTACCAAAAGCGTTAAATGCTTGGGTCATGGTGAGTCGTGACGAGGCAGTTTTAGGGTCGCCGAGTGCCGTTACATAAGGGTTGGCAGACACCTGAAGTACGGTTATACCAGACGCTAATACAAAAAGAGCTAACAGAAAAATACCGTATATTTGACTTGATGCAGCGGGGAAGAAAAGCAAGCACCCCACGCAGGCTATAGCGAGCCCAAGTACAATACCTTTCTGGTAACCAATGCGCGACACCACCATGCCTGCAGGCAGTGACACAATGAAATAGGCACTAAAAAAGCAAAACTGAATCAGCATTGCTTGTGTGAAGCTAAGGTTGAATGCACCTTTTAAGTAAGGAATAAGGATGTCATTCAAACAGGTAATAAACCCCCACATGAAGAACAGCGTAGTGAGTGAGATAAGCGCAAAACGGTATCCACCGTTTGCCTCTGCCTCTTGGGCGCTTGAAATATTAGGCTGCACTGGTGTGTCCACGAATAACCTCTGTTGCTATTTTTCTATTTAATGATAAATTTACATTTGAAAGCGCTTACATATAACTGCAAATAATTTTGTAAGCGCTTACATTTGAGAGATAATTACACGAAGCGTAATCGAATTCAATGTAAATATGATGTTATTTGCTCTGTCTAACGCAGGGTTAATATGAAGAAATTGTTATAGTCAGGACATTTCCACGATGCAAGAAATTAACCTTCCATCCAACTCAATGATGTTGTCGAAAGACTTTTTGTTTGGTGTGGCTACATCAAGCTTCCAAATAGAGGGAGACAGAAAAGGAAGATTAGATTGTATTTGGGACACGTTCTGCGAAAAGAAAAATGCCATTACTGATGCCACTAATGGTGACATTGCCTGTAACCACGTAGATTTGTGGAAACAAGATGTAGAGCTAATTGATTCTCTCGGTGTTGATGCTTATAGACTGTCTATCTCGTGGCCGCGAGTGATGAAACAGGACGGTAGCGTAAACGAAGTGGGCATGCGCTTTTACATAAACTTAGTCAATGAAGTTATCAAGCGCGGCATGAAAGTGTTCGTGACGCTTTATCACTGGGATTTACCGCAACACCTTGAAGACAACGGTGGCTGGCTTAATCGCAATACAGCCTATGCATTCGAAAAATATGCTGAAGCCGTAGCAAACGCGTTGGGCGAAAAAGTCCACTCCTACGCGACATTAAACGAGCCATTTTGTTCAGCCTATTTGGGTTATGAGACAGGCATTCATGCACCTGGAAAGACAGGCATGGCAAATGGCCGAAAGGCCGCGCATCACTTATTGCTTGCTCACGGTTTAGCGTTGAAAGTGCTTAACCGAGTTTGCCCAAAAAGCCAAAACGGTATCGTACTTAACTTTAGCAATTGCCATACAAAAAGTGATTCACCGGAAGACATACACGCCGCCAAACTCGCCGATGATTACCAAAACCAATGGTATTTAAAACCTATTATTGAAGGCAAATATCCAGACATTATCGATAAGCTCGCTCCCGACGTTAGGCCCGACATTGCGGAAGGTGATATGGCTATAATTTGCCAACCAATCGATTACTTAGGCATTAATTATTACACCCGCACTGTGTATCAAAGTGATGGCAATGGTTGGTTTGAAATTGTGCCTCCAGCCACAACCGAATTAACCGCAATGGGCTGGGAAATCACTCCTGATGCCTTTACCGAGCTGCTTGTTGATTTGCACCAACGCTACGATTTACCGCCTATCTATATCACTGAAAACGGAGCAGCAATGGATGATGAGCTCATAGATGGGGAAGTGTTGGACAATGGGCGTACCGCCTACTTCCACACCCATTTAAATGCGGTAAATGAAGCAATAGAAAAAGGCGTAGACATACGCGGATATTTTGCATGGAGCCTAATGGACAACTTTGAGTGGGCACTGGGCTATTCAAAGCGTTTCGGCATAGTTTATGTCGACTACGCAACCCAAAAACGTACGCCAAAACAAAGCGCTTTGGCTTATTCAAAACTGGTTAAGAGCCGGATAAATGGGTACATTAGCGGTATCAAATAAGGACAAGTACCAAACCGTATGGCAACAATTTACCAAGTATCAGAGGCCGCAGGTGTTTCGTTAGCTACCGTTTCTCGCGTTATGAATGGCAACGCGAAGGTAAGCGAGCGCACCCGCAAAAAAGTAGAGGATGCTATGGCATCGTTGGGATACCAGCCCAATGCTATTGCGCAATCTCTTGCATCAAACCGCACTAACAGCGTCGGTTTGCTCGTATCAGAACTGCACGGCTCTTACTTTGGCGACCTGATGAGTACGGTAGAACATGTGCTAAAACAAAATGGTAAGCACGTTATTATTACCGCCGGTCATGTGGATGAAAAGCGCGAGCACGAAGCTATTGAGTTTTTAAAAAGCCGCCGTTGCGATGCCTTGATTCTTCACGCTGAAGCCGTCTCCGATGACTACTTAAAAACACTAGTAGACAGTAAGATCCCCGTTGTTGTGATAAACCGAAAAGTGGACGCTCTCGACGAGAACTGCTTTGTTGTGGACAACGAAAGAGGCGGTTACATGGCAACGAAAGCCGCTATTGATGCTGGCCATAAAAAGATTGCGTACATTAGCGGCCCGCTATTTAAAAAGGATGCGAGCGATCGTCTGGCAGGTCACAAAAGAGCGCTACAAGAAGCAGGGCTAACTTTTGATGAAACGAGCGTCTTTGAAGGCGATTTCCACGAGTCATCAGGCCAAGAAGGTATGCAGCATCTTCAGAAAACATTCTCTGACTTTACCGCATTGGTATGTGCTAACGACGAAATGGCCTCTGGCGCAATGACCGCCGCAAGAGAAGCGGGTTTTGATATACCGTCACAGCTTTCTATCATTGGCTTCGATAACGTACTGTTTTCGCGCTACCTTTATCCAAAACTCACTACCATTAATAACCCTATTCACGCTATGGGAGAAATGGCTGCTTATTGGGTGCTACAACATGTTTATGACATAAAAAGCCCTATTCCTATTGAGCACTTATTTGAACCCGAAGTAGTAAATAGGGACACATTAGGCAAATTATAAAATGAATAAAGCCCTGTCTCCGTCGCTGTATTACACACTCATTGTCTCTCTTGGAGGGTTTATTTTTGGCTTCGATGCCAGTGTAATAGCAGGAGCCAATGGCTTTATCGATGCCGAATTTAACCTAAGCGATTGGCAGCAAGGCTTCGTCGTAAGCTCACCGACACTAGGCGCGCTAATAGCCATGCTATTTGCCGGCGGCGTTAGCGACGCTATTGGCAGGCGCAAAGCCCTCATTCTTGTCGCTTTCCTTTACCTGCTTTCTTCTGTCGGCTCAGCCTTAGCCCCTAATTTCGAACTATTAGTGCTTTCTCGCTTTATCGGCGGCATTGCGTTTTGTTCGCTGATCATTGCCCCACTGTATATTTCGGAAATAAGCGCTCCAGAAAACCGAGGCAAAATGGTGTCGGTGAACCAGCTAAATATTGTATTTGGCTTCGCCCTATCCTATTTCACCAACTATTACCTGTTGCAGCTCAGCAATAGCGGTGCAGGTTGGGTTACTGAATGGGGTATAGATACGCATTTGTGGCGCTACATGCTGGGCTTGGAGGTTATTCCCGCTGCACTATGGTTTGGTTTACTGTTTACTATTCCGCGTAGCCCCAGGTGGCTGGTACTAAAATGCCAACACGAGGAAGCCGAACAGGTTATAAACCGCTTATTTGACAAAGCCCAAGCCAGCGCTCTTGTTGAAGATATAGCGTCTTCACTTAAAGAAAAGTCGTGGCCTTTTCGTGAACGCCTGGGCTTTCTAAAAGCAAAGGCCATGCGATTTCCGTTAATGGTCGGCATTATTATTGCCATTGCTCAGCAAATTACCGGCATTAACGTTATCTTTTTTTACGCGCCCACGATTTTTGAACAAAGCGGTGTAGGTACCAATGCGGCATTTATGCAGGCTGTATGGATTGGCTTGGTTAACGTAGCATTTACCGTAGTCGCTATGCTGACCATTGATAGATGGGGAAGAAAACCGCTGCTGCTGATTGGCTTAACTGGCGTAGTGATCAGCATGTCTATTTGTACCTATGGCTTTAAACAGGCGACATATCAAGTACAGCAAACGGCCATAAGCGAAATACAGCTAGACGCGCCGAGTGTGGCAATAAAGCTAACATCATTAACCAACGATACTTATTATTCAGACGTCGAGTTTAAGCGCACGCTAAAGACCACACTTACCAGCGACGAATACGATGCATATCAGCAACCATTGCTAACTAGCAGTATTAATATGAATGCACCTTTAGTGTTGTTTGGCATCATTGCGTTTGTTGCTTCGTTCGCGATGTCCCTTGGCCCTGTGATGTGGGCAATGCTTGCTGAAATTTTTCCGAATCAAACCCGCGCTTTGGCTATTTCATTAGTGGGCATGGTGAATTCACTCACCAGTTTTCTAGTTCAAGTTGTTTTCCCTTGGGAGTTGGCCAACTTGGGAGCCGCGGCCACGTTTGCAATTTACGGCGTGTTTGCCTTAGTCAGCCTGATATTAGTTGCTAAGTTCTTCCCAGAAACAAAAGGAAGAACGTTGGAAGAAATCACGGAAGAATTTGAGCGATCCGCTTAGCTGAGGTCAATCCTGTATATTAAGGCAACCTGATAGCATGCTGACCTGCACAAAGGTTATCCATTCTCGCCTCTTCTAATAGTAGTGTTGATGATACATTTAACGCGCTTGGCGTAACGTGAGAAGCAACTAGGATGAGATGGTTGGCAGCGTAGCGATTTAATACCTCACACACTTTATGCTGAGTAGTCACATCCAAGCCCTCGAAGGGTTCATCAACAAGCAACACTTTTGCGTGAGATAAAATAGCGCGCGCTAAGGCTAGTCGCTTACGCTCTCCCCCAGAGAGCGTCCTACCCGCCTTGCCAACCCACATAGACAACGGCAACAGTGCCTCTAGCCCTAATTGAGCTAACAGGTTAGTCATGTCATCAAGGGGAATACCCATTCCGGCAGGGTCTAAATTTGAAGAGACACTGCCAGAAAGTACTATTGGCTCTTGTTCCACATAGCGCCAGTTTGTAATTAAGCCATCGGGTATACGCATGCCATCTACCTCTTTAATGCCTGTAGATGGCAGCACTCCAGCAATTGACTGAAGCAAGGATGACTTACCACAGCCTGACGGCCCGGATATGCATACGATGCCAGTGGCTGGAAATGTAGCGCTAACCAAAGGTAAGCGTCTATTTTTAGCAGTATAGCCAGATAACGTGAGTGAATGGTGCAGTTCGGTGCGTTCAAGTAGTTTAATGGGTGAGGTTTTGAGATTTTTAAGGGCCTTCGCGCTTTGTTTGTGCTGTGCAAACTTGGTAATGCTGTGAAAAGCTGCACCAGCCCAATCAGGCGCAGCCATCAATATCATGGGCACAACAATAGCAATAGGCATATACGAAAAGTCAGATATTGGACTAACTGCGCCCGACATAACTAACACTACCGCAAAAAATGCCGCGCCTTGAAACCACCAGCTCGCGCGTAAAGCTTTGTCTTTCTGCGTAGTTTGTTGTCGCCACACCCTGTCAGCACTCGGCACACTATTGATCACATGCCTTCCCTCTTCCTTTGGCATGTTGTTCATTGCTTTATTTAAGTGCCATATAGCGCTGCAATTAAGAAAGTCGGCTGATTGCTGGCGAAATGCCTTATTTTCTGTCGTTACTCGTTTGGCAATATTGAGTGCACCTAAGCCTTGTACCACCACTGCCACTAACCAAATAGCAAAAAGCGTAATTAAAAATGAGGTACTGGGAAGGTTAAACCATACTGCAACAACGCAAAGATTTGTGAATATAAATGTAATGTTAGAAAGCGGAGCTATCCATGCAATCCAACGGCTGGCAAGCTCTTCGGTGTGCTGTGCTAACGCTTCTGTGGTGAAGGCTTTGTCGGTAATTTTACTGTTTTCAAGTTGCCTAAAAACACGTAGTCGCACACCTGCGATACGCGCAAGTAAATCGTTGTGCCCCACCCACATACTGGCATACCCAGATGCTATGCGAAGTAGCGCTAGCGCGCGAATGACCACCGCCGGAATAACGTAGTTAAAACCTACAGGTGCAATAGCACTGATAGCGATGAACCACGAAGAAATAACGAGAATGGTTATTCCTGCCACACCGTGTAAAAGAGCAAGCAGCAGCGTGAGGTAAGCCGGTTTACTTTTCATCAAGGCCACACTCCTTTTGATTGGCATTCGCCTTAGAGCTCGTTGCCGTCACACTGCTACAGCCTTGTAGGTGCTCGTCTTGTAATGCGCCTAGTTTGCTTTTAAGCCCTGCCTCTGATTTTGACTTTGAGTTGGAAATGGCGTCTTGTTCGGGCGTGCTTCTCGATACCGTCCAAAAGCGGTTAAACCAGTTTGCAGGGAGTGCTTTGTGAGAAGCCCAAATTAGTGTTTTATCTTTACCCAAACGTTCAATTAGCTGTGCCAATCTTGTGTGCTGAGCATCAGGTAAATGGGCCGTGGGTTCATCGAGCAACCATATATTGTCTTTGCGCAACAGCGCTCTCGCTAGCGACAGCCGTTGCGCTTCTCCACCTGAAAGCAGCGGATAATCAGTCATTACCGTATCAAGCCCCAAAGGCAACAACGACAGCCACGCGTCAAGCTCTACTGCTTCTAGCGCTTTCATAAGCGCGTCGTCTGTATAGCTGTCGTTTAAACACAAGTTCTCACGCACGGTACCTGGCGTAATCACGGGGTGCTGGGTTATCCAAATTACAGGTTCACTGAATGTATGTGTGCTAGGTCTTTGACCACCTAGGGCTTCTAATAACAGTGTTTTACCCGAACCTGAGCGCCCGCTAATAAGTATTTTGTCGCCCTTTGATACTTCTAGAGATTCAGCGTGCAAAAGCACAGACGGCTCATCAACAGCCGTTGTAGCGTGAGAGCTTTGTGAGTGAGTTTGCCCGGCGTTAATGTCATAGACCTTAAGATTGTTAGCCGTTAGCAATACACTGGGTTCTGATAAATGATAGTGGGTTGTGGCAGTGTTAACCGCGTTCACAGCACTATCATCAAGATTTTGCGTGAAGCACGAGAATAACGGCGCGAGCTCAGTTTTGGCTGCTTCTGCTTGCGCCTTCTGATGGTATACCTGCCCCAACTTTTTCATTTCACTTAGCAACAAAGGTACGGTCAGCAATATCCATAAGCCTTGCTGGAGCGTTATTTCCGGCCCTAGACTCAATTCACCTAACAGTGAAAAACCAATAAATACTGCCGTAAGTGCAACCGCGAGTGTTGCGAAGAAGTCGAGCACGCTGTTGGACAAAAAGGCTACGCTCACTACTTTCATAGTACGCGCATTCAAGTTTTCACTGGCATCTTTTAGCAGGGCAGTTTGCTTTTGATGCGCCTGATAGCTAGTCAGCATAGGCAATGCAGCTAACCTATCAGTAAATAAACTTCCCAAACGTTCAAGGGCGATAAAGTGCTTTCGATGAAGGGCTGCCGCCCCTTTACCCACAATAATCATAAAAAGTGGCACTACTGGCAATGTAAGCAGTAGGCCAATCCCTATAACGGGGTTCACATAAAAGATAACGGCTAAAGCAAATAATGGGACAACAACTGCAATCAATTGCTGCACTCGATATTCAAGTGCCCAGTCGGCAAAAGCCTGTAAGTGCTGTAGCCACAACGTTTGCCAATAGTAAACCGAGTGCAGTCGAATAAGCGCATGTTGACGCTCAATGAATACGTGTTGTAGGTGCTGTTCGAGCTTGTTTAACACCTGCATTCTTGCACTACTAGATAAGGCATTGAATGCGCCTTGTAGCAGCCAGCTAAGCCCCAGAGAAACGGCAAGTCCTGTGACATCACTCGCTGTTGCAGGAGTCTGGTTTACTACCCAGTCATGAGCAATATGTGAAAAACAATAGAACCCAATAATCAAAGAAAAAAGCGACAAACACTTAACCATTACTAGGGCCATAAGAGAGGTACGCAAGCCAAGCGACTGCGCCTTATCTATCTTATTGGACCACGCGTTGAGCGTTTGCCGGTTGGGAACTTTTTCTTTGATCACTGTGGTTTTGACTCATCTTTTTCGTTACTTAGTAACGAGAGCAAATCTCGCATTTTTTTTCATTCTTTTCGAAGTCGTGGTGGGCTGGCTGCAAGAACGCTCCAACACCTGCCAACTAAACTGATGACTCGGTGTTCACCCGTTTTCAAACCTTCAGCAGCAGGGACGCTGCTGAAAAGCCCCCAAGGACGGGTTCACGGCGTGTTCTTCGGCCAGCCTACCTCCGCTTCTACTCTTGGTCTTCGGGCCTATCCATATTTTCCGTCGACTCCAACCACATGGCGTTGATAATGCCAAAAGAGCACGCCAGTAAAACTCCTAAAATCCAAGCGAAATACCACATAGCGTTCTCCTTAATAAATGGTGTGAGACTGGTCAAGGTCTTCATTTTTAATACGCCCGCGCATTACGTAAAAGCTATAGGCCGTGTAGCTAAGTACAATAGGCACAAAGATACAGGCAACGATAAACATTACGTTGAGCGTCATATGGCTAGACGTTGCGTCCCAAACCGTTAAGCTCGCCTCTGGCATAGTGATGCTTGGCATTAGAAATGGGAACATAGAGAAGCCAGCCGTTAAGATAACGCCTGCTATAAATAACGCACTCGATACAAACGCCATACCTGCATTACCCTTCTTAGAGAAAAGCGCACAGGCCAAACCCGCAATAATGCCCAACACAGGTGCTGCCATCATAAGGGGGTATTTGCTGTAGTTGCTCATCCAAGCCCCAGCTTCAATAGCAACCTCTTTCTTAAGTGGATTTGACGTAGCAATGGTGTCAATTGACGAGGTAATCACGAAGCCATCTAATCCAAATGCTACCCACAGACCTGCAAGTACAAATAGCGTTACACCAGTCAGGCTTAACACAACCGATACTGCACGTGCGCGAACTTCAATAAAGCCATCGGTTTTCATTTGTAGCCAGGTTGCACCGTGGTTCAGCAACATAGCCACTGAAAGCAGTCCTGCCACCAGCGCAAACGGTGTTAAAAGGCCAAAGAACGAGCCTGTGTAGGTTGATTTAAGCGTGCTGTCCATTTCAAACGGTACGCCCAACAGCAGGTTACCAAACGCCACACCAAAGATAAGGGCTGGGATAATACCGCCAGCAAATAACGCCCAATCCCACGCTTTACGCCACTGCGGGTTAGGTAATTTACTGCGGTAATCAAAGCCTATCGGGCGCATCCAAAGGGCAATTAAGGTAAGGGCCAGCGCTAAGTAAAAACCAGAAAACGCAGTGGCGTAAATCATCGGCCACGCAGCGAAAATAGCGCCACCTGCGGTGATAAACCAAACTTGGTTGCCATCCCAATGCGGGCCTACCGTGTTTATCATTACGCGACGTTCTTTGTCATTTTTACCAATAAGCGTGAGCAGTGCTCCAACGCCCAAATCGAAGCCATCAGTAACCGCGAAGCCAATTAGCAGAACGCCAACCAAGCACCACCAAATGACTCTCAGTAGTTCATAATCAATCATGCTTTTGCTCCTTGCTCATCAAGGTCAATAAGATCTAATTCAGTGTCAGACTGCTTATCTTCAGGTGGAACTGGCCCTTTTTTGGCAAACTTCTTCATTAAGTAAAAACCAATAATGAACATGCCGGTGTAGAAAGCACTGTAGGCTACTAGGGTTATTACCACATCGCTTACCGCGAGGTTAGATACCGACGTATGCACCGGAAGCACCTCTGCAATTGACCATGGCTGGCGGCCATATTCAGCGACAAACCAGCCAGCCTCACAAGCAATCCAAGGAAGCGGTAAGCCGTAGAGCGCGCTTTTTAATAACCAGCGTGGCTTCGTAATCTTGTGTTTAGTGCTGTAGTAAAAGGCGCACATAAATAGCGCAAGCATAATAAAGCCAGCCACAACCATAAGGCGGAAACTCCAAAACAATGGGGCAACCGGCGGAATGCTGTAATCTACTGCCTGTTGAAGCGCTGCATCAGAAGGATTTGAAACGTTCTCAGTGAAAGGCTCTAGCAACATAGCGTAGCCCAAACTGTCTTTATTTTGGTCGAAGGCAGTACGTTGCTCAGCTGTCGCGGTGCCGTTTCTTACATCATCAAGCACTTCATAGGCTTTAATTCCGCTTAAAATACGCTCGCGATTCTCTTCTTTAAGATCCTTAATACCTTTTACTTCTTCGGTTAACGAACGGGTAGCAATAATGCCCATTGCCCAAGGAATTTGAAGGGCGTACTCGGTTTCCTGCTTCTCGTCGTTTGGAATACCAAACACAGTAAACGGCGCAGGTGCAGGATGGGTTTCGTACTCAGCTTCAACTGCTGCCAGCTTCACTTTTTGTACATCACCAAGCTCATAACCACTTTCATCACCTAGCACGATCACAGAAAGCGTTGAGGCTAGGCCAAAGCTAGCAGCTATGGCGAACGAACGGCGCGCAAAGGCGATATGCTTATGATTAAGCAGGTAGTAACTTGAAATTGCCAACACAAACATTGCGCCGGTAACATAGCCTGCTGATACAGTGTGAACAAATTTGACCTGTGCTACGGGGTTAAAAATGACCTCAGCAAAGCTGGTCATTTCCATACGCATGGCTTCAAAATTAAATTCAGCGCCTACTGGGTATTGCATCCATCCGTTAGCAATCAAGATCCACAGTGCAGAGAAGTTTGAACCAATGGCCACCAGCCAAGTCGCCATAAGATGCTTCACCTTTGACATTTTGTCCCAGCCAAAGAAGAACAACCCCACAAAGGTAGATTCCAGGAAAAAGGCCATTAGACCTTCGATGGCAAGTGGCGCGCCGAAGATATCGCCTACGTAGTGAGAATAATACGACCAGTTCATTCCAAACTGGAATTCCATGGTTAAGCCTGTGGCTACACCAATGGCAAAGTTAATTCCAAACAGCTTTCCCCAGAACTGGGTCATCTGCTTATAAATTTCTTTACCCGTCATTACGTATACCGATTCCATAATGGCAAGTAAGAAACTAAGCCCCAAAGTTAAGGGTACAAATATAAAGTGGAACATTGCAGTTAATGCAAATTGCCACCGCGATAGTTCTATTAACGTATCGCTCATGGGTTATCTCCCTTGTATTTCGTGTGCGCGTTAAGCGCTTAGCAGAAAAAGTGGTTTAAAATTCAGTGATGAACACATGAATATGCCGCATGGCAAGAGCACGGTTTATGCCATACATCTGTGATTTGGCTGCTCAAGCCCAATTACCGATGAACGGCGGTATTTTCGTACTGTGCGGATAAATTATTCCACGACCGGGAGTTTGGCTTATTGATCCAACGCAACAATTAATGGTGAACAATGCGCCATATTTGTCACTCAAATGACAAATATGGCACAAAAGAAAGGTCACGTAGGTGAACATTGAGAGGTAGAGAATAGGGCGCGTTAGGGTGTATATGTGATTGTGAATGCACCTCGTAAATCACCCAATTCAAACCCTGTAGCTTGATCATTGGGATAGTGTTCTAAAATGGCGTGCTTTACTGACGGTGCCAGATTGGCTCCGTGGCATGCCATACATACTTGCCCTTGTTCAATCGCCATCATGTACCTAAACTCACCGCTTTCGCTATCGTATTGATAAGTTTCAATAGGTCTTTTAGGGGTCAAATTGTCTTGCTTAGCTTTGGTCAGTAATTGTGAAAACCACGCTAGCTGCTCACGCTCCCAACGATCTGCCGCATTGTTTGGGTTTCTTACTTTTAGCGCGGTACGCCCGACCTCCCAACCATTTTGACTAAGCGCCAGAGCAATAGGAGCCGCTGCAATCTGGCATTCGTTAACGCCAGCCTCTAGCCCTCCGGATTGAATTGCTTGCTGTAGTCGTGACTTTAGCGCGCCTCCCAGTGCTTTTGCGTGTAATCGCGCTTCTTTGACTTTTTCCTGTACACTGTTTTCACTTTGTTGCTCATTGGCAGTCACTGTATCTGCCAATGAATGAGCACTACTTGCCAATAAGCTTATCGCCACCAGCATTACGCTATTTTTCATTATAAAACTCTCTTTGGAATTGAATGAGTTGCTACCGAAGTATTGCCGTTTGTCTCAAACAGTGAACAAGCTCTATGCCAATATGATAAATTGCCAAAATCAAATTAGAACAAACTAATGTTCAGCCACCCATGAATATATCCATAGTACAAGCGATGATAGATGCGATAGATAAACCCGCAATCTTCATTAACCCAAGCTACGCTATTGAAGCTGTTAACCAGCCATACAGAGACACCTACCCTGTAGATATAAAGCTTGGCTTCAGTACCTGCTATCAAGTCTCTCACCGCAACAGCAAACCTTGCGATAAGTGCGGCGAGCATTGCCCCATGCAAGAGAGTAAAGCCACAGGACGAGCGGCTAGCGTAGTACACGTTCATACCACCAGTGAGGGTCAAAGCTACTGCGACATTCTCATGCGCCCGATCTTCGACGGTAGCGGAGAGTTATTAGGCTACTTGGAAATACTTGATAAGCTGTCGTTTGCCTCAAACCAACCTTCAGCAGGGAAAATGGTGGGTGAATCAGAAGTATTCAAAGCAATGCTCAACAAAATAAATCGCGCCGCTAACTCAGATATTTCAGTACTACTGTTTGGCGAAACCGGCACGGGTAAAGAGCTGGTATCCCAAGCACTTCACTCGAGTAGTCACCGTGCTGGCAAACCATTTGTTATCATCGAGTGTACCGGCATGTCTGACACCCTACTTGAGAGCGAGCTATTCGGTTATGAAAAAGGTGCGTTTACTGGCGCAACCACAAACAAGAAAGGACTCATAGAAACAGCGGAAGGCGGCACATTATTTTTTGATGAAGTGGGTGATATTCCACTTTCAACACAGGTAAAGCTACTGAGGTTGTTCGAGTCGCAAACTTATCGTCCAGTAGGAAGTGTAGACTCTAAAAAGGCTAACTTTCGTTTAGTGTGTGCAACACACAAAAATCTAAAGCATATGGTGGAAACGGGCGAATTCAGACAGGACCTGTACTACCGTATTGCCGGCTTTCCTATCAATCTGCCTTCTTTAAGACAAAGAAAGTCAGATATAGCGCTGATAGCAGCCCACTTTTTGGCAATGTCTAAAGAGAAAAAACGGTTTCATAAAAACGCGCTAGAAAAACTAACCAACTACCCGTTCCCAGGCAATATTCGCGAACTCAAAAACATTGTAGACCAAGCTATTTTACTGGCTGATGAAAGCGTTATTTACGATACAGACTTACCCGAGCTCGATAACATTAGCTCTGATGCTATCAATGATGCCTTGTCATCTCACGGTAACGTTGTGACCTTAGACGAAATGGAACGCCAATACTTACGTCAGGTTTACACGTCTTTTGAAGGCGATACCCAGCAACTTGCACAAGCGCTGGGAGTGAGTACCCGTACACTTTACAGAAAGCTGAAAAAAGCGGGGGTTGGAGATACTTAAAAAATAATAGGTAGAAAAATTACCAAAACGCAGGCTATGATAAAAGGCGCTAACCAGATAAAGAAAAATGACTTTAAGACGCCTACTTACACTAACACTTTGCCTTTGTATGCTTTTGCAAAATGCATTAGCACTTGGCCTTGCTGCCCATACTATGCAGCAAGCACGTGCGTTTGTAGGTGAAGATATTGAACTTATTTGTACTGGCAAGACCATGCGCTACATTTCAATTAGCGCCACTGAGTTTGAAGGTGAGTTCGTTTTTGTTAGCCCCGAACTGCTCAAAGCACCCGCCGAGCACGTTGACTGTACCAATGGCACGTTAGCCGACTTACCTCAGGTTGACGAGCCATTACATGCCACATTACCTTTACTATCGCTGGTTCGCTATCGCGCTTTAGTCGCGCGTTTAGCGGCTAAGCCCTTTACAGATTTTGCTTACGCGGCGCCGCTAAGTCGTGCCCCACCACACGCATAACAAACTCCAAAACACACTGAACATGCATGCCTTCACCATGCACAACACTCGTTTTTTAAAATGGAATTGTTATGAAGCAATCTATCATTGCGCTTGCCGTATTCACTGCGTGCGCGCCCGTACACATTTACGCAAACACCATCGACTTGGCCGATAACACTTCGACAGAAGTGGTCACCGTTATTGGCACACCGCTTTCCCTTAGCACGCAAAATATCGAGCAAGAGTCTGTTAGTGCTACCAGCAATATTGACGCTGACTTCGGCGATCAGCTTGCCACATTACCTGGCGTGTCGATATCTCGAAACGGCCCGGTGACAGGGCTTATTCAGTATAGAGGACTTTATGGTGACAGAGTTGGCGTAAGCATTGATGGCGTCGATATAACTGGTGCCGGGCCAAACGCCATGGACTCGCCCCTTTCTCATGTACTGCCAGAACCAGGGCTGACTGCCACCCTTTACCGAGGAATTGTACCTGTAAGTGCAGGTGTGCAAACGTTAGGCGGAAAGCTTCGCATTCACTCTGATGCCTCAGCACTTTTTGACTTAAACACAGGCTTTAGCGGTAGCGTAAGTGCCAACGCAATATCTCCGGGGAGCGGTCAGCAATACCAAGGCAATGTGTTTTATAAGAGTGAGCAGGCATTTGTTAGCGGCGCCTTCACTCATCAGCAGCGCGACGAACAAGAGTCGGGAGATAACAGCGTTATACCAAACAGCCATTACCAAAGAAATGGCGGTAAGTTTAGGGCGGGCGTCGAGTGGGGCAATCACCAAGTCGATGTGAGTTATCAGCAACTTAATACTAACGAAAGCGGCACGCCTGCTTTAGCCATGGACATTGGTTTTATTGATGCTGCTTGGTATCGACTGGGCTATCGCTATAACGCAAACGATAGGGAGTTCTTCACGTTAAGCTGGTTTGGCAACAGTAACCAACATGCCATGGACAATTTCTCACAGCGCATGGTGATGTCTGCCGACATGGCGAGAAAGAATAATGCTGATGCTATTGCTCAAGGTGTAGATGCCACCTATGTAATGCCATTTTATGAAGGTGACCTCAAACTGGGTGCCTATCTGCACCACAGCAGGAATAACTCAACCATCACCAACCCTAATAACGGCATGTTCTTCGTTGATAACTTTACCAATGCAGAAAAAGACACGGCCAGTGTGTACACCGAATGGCAGCAAGATAAAGCATCTTTTTCAACAACAATTGGTACCCGATATACACGTGTTGACATGGATGCCGGGCTAGCTGGTTCTAATATGGTTATGATGAACCCTGCCATTGCCAAACTCGTTGATGATTTTAACGCCGCTGAGCGCGATAAAAGCTACAGCATGTTGGACGTTGCCGCCAGCACGCGATATCACGCCAGCGACAATGTCGATATTATCCTTGGGGTATCGCAGAAAAACCGTGCTCCTACTTACTACGAACGCTATACGTGGCTACCTCTTGGCATTTCTGGGGGCATGGCAGACGGGTTTAACTACATCGGTAACCTGACTTTAGACAACGAAACCGCACGCCAGATAGATGTGGGTATTGATTACCGTTTCAAAAGCTGGTCAGTTTCTCCTCGCCTCTTTTATCAGGACATTCAAGACTATATTACAGGCTCTCCCAGCACGAATATGGCGGCCAATATGGTCTCTACCATGATGGCAGGCACAATACCATTTCAATGGACTAATACAGACGCCGTAATCAAAGGAGCAGATTTGACTGTTTCGGGTAACCTGCTTGATAACGTGAGGCTTAACGCAGTAGCAAGTGTTCAGCACGGTAATCGCGACGATATCGACGATGCGTTGTTTCGTATTGCCCCCGAACAGCTAATCACCACCATTCAGTGGGATACACAGCTACTTAATGCGCCAATGGCGCTGCAACTAACGTCAGAATTGGCAGGAGCACAAAACCACGTTTCAGCGCTACAAAGTGAAAACACTACCGCTGGATATGGATTGGTGCATATTACGGGGCTTTTCACCTTTGTAGATAACGCACATTCAAACCTTCAGGTAACGGCAACCGTTCATAACCTGTTTGATAAACATTACGCCACACACACAGCCGGAATTAACCGCGTGATGAATACTGACGTTGCAGTAGGTGAGCGAGTACCCGCTGCGGGGCGAGAGTGGCATTTATCGCTGAGCTACAGGTTCTAACCGTTTAAAACTCAAACCCCAAAAGCCAAACGCAATATGTGGGTTCAGCCCTGAGTAAAAGCTAAAGGCAAAAGATAAACCAGTGGTCTGCCTCCGCTGGTTTATCTTCTCTTAATGTTTGATACACATGCCGTAAAGCCGCAGAGCTTAAACGCTAGAAATGAAAACTTGTGCTCTAACGTAAGTATTTTGAAGGTAAAGAACTGTGTCAGATTACAGCGGGAAATAAGGTTGAGAATGCCTGCCACAAGAGCCGCAGGGCCAACAGTGTCACCACTATCTTGAACGCCAGCATAAATTTTTCAGCTGGGACACGCTTTAATACTTTCAAGCCGATGAATGTGCCGAGCGCACCACTGGCAATCATAATAATGATAAGCCCCGCCCACTGGCCAAAAGAAAATCCTACAAAGGTAAAAACAAACGCTTTAAGGCCGTGTTGCAGTGTCATACAGCTGGCAAACGTGCCGGTTATCTGCATTTTGCTGTAATTGTTTCGATGGACAAATGCCGCAACCAAAGGCCCTGTAGCACCTACAAACATTGAAACCAACGTGGTTACTAACCCTGCCAATGTTCTACCCGCGGGGTTCATTTCTTGTGCTTTGGGTTTACTCCCCCACACCAGAAATAAAATAAATGCGGCAACCGCAAATTGAATAATAACCAACGGCAGCTGAACCACAACAAACGAGGCCAAAAAAGCGCCAACGATTGCGCCTAAAGAAAAATACTTCAGCATATTCCAGTCGATATGCCTTGCCGTCATCAGTGCACGATTTCCATTTGAACCAAGCTGAACTAACCCGTGAACTGGAATTAGCGCACTAATCGGCATAATACCGGCCATTACTGCCAGTAATAAGACCCCGCCACCAATACGCAGCGTTGCTGTCATCATCGACGTAAAGAAGGATGTAACAACAAGTACTACTGAAGATGATATCGACAGCGCATCATTGGCCGTTAACCAGCTATAAAATAACTCCAAGGGTCAAATTCCACTTTAATTCGTAACACAGTTTGCGTGGTTTTGGTGATCATTACACCGAAACACATCGTTTAAATATCATACAAGAGTCACGCCTAGCGCGTAAGGTTATTTATCATGCCGTCTATTAGTTATTTAAACAAAGCACTTCGGATAATACACGACAAGCAATGTACAAAAGGCGCTAAGCTTGTTGCCAGGCAACTTCTCCGCAATAGCGGGTTCACTGATAAAGATATTTATGAAGGTTTAAAGCAGGGCTCGATTATTCGCATTACCATATTTGAAGCCTAGGGTAGCGTTACACATTACATCTTATACCTTACATTTACCGCATGCCCCCCATCCGCATGGGTCTAATTTCTACACCTAAAAACCCATTGACTTTCTTCATTGTGCACAGGATACTCAGGTCATTAAATACTCACTAGCAGCACACTGTTTTTAATCACTATGCCTAAAAACACGAATACACATACTGCTTATTCAGCGTCTGCGCTGATTATTATTCTCGCTATTCTAAGGAATGGGCGGGTTAGCTAGTGCTTAAATAGAATTCACTAAACCCGCCGCAAAGGCGGGTTTTTTATTGGCTCGTCTTGCGGTAAAAATAACGGAACGACAGCCATGAACAATCCAATATCTAACGTGTTACAACAGTTGCATGACGCAGTAAACCGCGGCGATCAAGACGCCTTATCCCAATGTTATGCGAGCGATGCAACTGTGGTTGCTACCCCCATGTCTAATTCAACGCAAAACCAAGCCGCTGAAGAAAATGCCACGCAGCGCGACTGCGTTGATGCCCTGCTTAAATTTCAAAAGAAATTCATGCCCGATCATTTTGTTACAACCGGAGATGAACGGGTTATACAAGCCGGCGACGTAGCGCTAGTCGTCGCGAAGCTTTACCTTGTTCCTAAAGCAACACCCAACGCCCTACCCTGCGAGGGTAAGCGCGCCGTTTACGTTCTACAAAGGGATGCAAGTGGTGAATGGCGCTGTGTTATTGATAACTTTTTTGGTACTGACTTACTGGATTTTGCGTAGCTTTAAAAGTTGAGCCTGATGCCCATTAAATAATCTGAGCTTCAGCTTATCCGGCGATTAACGTCATTACGCCAATGGCGCTTTAAAACAGCGCTATTATCAGGCTCTTTGTAAACCTTAAATGTGATAATGTATCAATAAAACCCTTTGTGTGTTATATTATAACACTCAAAGCGTGTGGCAGGGTCTGTAGCGCTGTGAATTAAATAGCTAACAAATGCTTTGTAGCATCAAAAGTGCGAATTGCTATTTGCGCAAAGCTCAGCACAACCCCATCACCTATTGTTTCATTACTTCATCAAAAGCGAGCTGCTTTTTAAAAGATAGTGATGTAAGACGTTGTTAAGGTCTCATTCAGAGGTAATTTTGGCCAGTTTCAATTCTCACAATACGGTACTTCCCGATGTCACCACCGAGCAATCTACTGCGCAAGTTCCGGTTATTGATAAAGTTGGTATGCAGGGCATTGCCATACCCCTACACATCTTAGGTAAACGCGGTGAGCGCTTAGCCAGTAAGGCTACGGTTGATGTAACAGTAAGTTTAGATCACCCCAATGCTAAAGGCATTCACATGTCTCGTTTGTACAATCTGCTGCAGCGGTATTTGAGCAACCAAGACTTGCATAAGTCGGCGCTTGTATCGTTAATGAACTCGCTTATCGAGTCTCAAGGTGGGCTGAGCAACAGCGCCCAGCTTAATTTACACTTTGACCTCACCGTGTCACGCCCGGCGCTTATAAGTAAGATGTCAGGATATCAATCGTACCCTGCTTCACTTTGCGTAAGGCGTTCACCAACCGGTTATAAGGCACAGTTAAAGCTAACAGTACCGTACTCTAGTACTTGTCCTTGTTCCGCCTCACTTTCCCGCCAGGCGTTGTCAGATGCATTTATACAGCAATTCGAAGGAAAAGATTTATCCTTAGTAGAAATGGGGGCTTGGCTGGCTTCCAAACAAGCCAGCATAGCCACGGCGCATGCACAGCGTTCCTTTGCCGATATAACCCTAGATTTAAGCGACAACGAGATCCCCGATTTTATTGGCATCATAGACTTGGTAGAAAACGCGTTAGGCACACCGCTTCAAACCGCAGTTAAGCGTGAAGATGAACAGGCGTTTGCCAAGCGTAATGCTGAAAACCTAATGTTTGTAGAAGATTCGGTAAGGCGACTGCATGAAGCGTTAAGTACGTATTACCAAGCTACCTATTTTCGTGTAAAAGTAGAACATCAAGAAAGTCTGCATGCACACGACGCCATTGCTGAATTATCAGGCCCAGTTCATCGATAAATTCAGACATAATTTGGGTGTTGAAACCGGTAGGCAGAAGAAACAATAAAAGGAAAATAACATTGTTATCTCTTAACAAGCTCTCTTACATCAGCAAAGCAGCGTGCATAGGCGCTGCAGTATCAGCTATTGCGGCGTGCTCGTCTACGCCATCAACCCCGCTTGCTGGCGTAAAATCACACACTTTGTCAAATGCCGTGATATACCAAACCAGCAGCAAAGAGTACCCTGTTCTTTCAAGTTTTGTGTATGGCCAAGCTATTTCAGCGCTACCTACGCGTTTTGCTAATGGCGATGTTGTGGTGATGGATGTTGATGAAACCGTGCTAGACAATAGCACCTATCAAAAAGAACGAGAAAGTGCTGGCTTGGAATATTCTTCACAAAGCTGGGCCGAATGGGTAAAACGTGAAGAAGCCACACTGGTGCCTGGTGTAGCCGCTTTCATCGATGAAGTAGTTGCACGAAATGGAAAGGTGGCGCTTATTACGAATCGCAATAAAGCGCTTGATAGTCACACCTGGAATAACCTTTTGGCGCAAGGTTTGCCGCTTACCACGAGTAATACCTGTGTTGTTGGTCGCACTGCTGAAGACAAAGAAGCGGTAGGCCAAGAAGGTATAGTTAATGATAAAGACTTGCGCAGAATGCAGCTTACCCAGGGCAAGATCGCATGTTCGAATACGTCTAAAGACGCGACGTCTACGTGGGCTGTGCCTCACACTATTATCATGCAAATTGGCGACAACATCGAAGATGTGGGCGGCGTAACCCAAGAATCTGCCAACGTTGAGTTGCTCATGCCACGAGTGGGCACAGAGATTTTTATTCTGCCAAACCCCATGTACGGTTCTTGGTAAACCATTGATAAAGTAAAATCAACGAATGTCGCTTTCTATATGGAAAGCGCCGTTCGTTAAATTAGCGTTGTCACCGTTAATGCCATTTCCCAGCCCTGAATAGAGCTTTATTTCTACCACGTCCAGAAAGTAAGCGGATGTGCCCTGAGGGTCTTCATACAACCCGGTAGAAAACTCACCCGAGAACGTATACGCCTGCTGGATGTCTATTCCTCTAATACCGCCTTGCTCGTGGGTATTATTCAACGAAACAAACACAATTTGATTCGGTGGCGGGGGTGGGTAATGAATGCACGCGCCGAAATAAGGCACAATGAAGAACGCCGTTATTTCTCGCTGTGCATTGGCCTCTACAGGCACAATAAACCCGCTGAGTTCGACGTACTTGCCGTTAAATGTATCAACCGTATTCACTGAGATAAGCGCTTGCTGGTATTCATCGTCAAACGTGCGTCGAATAGACTGAAATACCTGTTCATGAAGGGGTAAATTCTGCTGAGGATTTTGAGTCGTTCGAGTCTTGCCCAACAGCGCCTTTTCGGCGTCAGGTAACAGCGCGTCCCACGATAAGGGTTGGAACTGTTGAACGGTAGTTAACCTGTGGCTGTCTTGATAAATCGCCGTGTTATTTTCAAAAAAACGCTCAATTACGCTAACAAGCTTACCGCTTAATTTTCCGCTCAGGCCAAGCCCCACCAGCGCGCCCAATGCAGTGAAAGCAACAAGAGAAGCCAGTAAACCATACGTGGCGCGCTTCATACATTATCCTAGCTTTTAACTTTCTAAAATTTTAACTTTACGGGTATAAGTTACCGGCACAGTCTTTGAAAGCATACAAGAGCACCAATTAGCACTGGATAACTACTTGGTGGCCTATGAAATGGCCATACAGTTTAAAACGCAAATTTCAGCACCTCATATTGCCGGGTTAATTGGGATCGTTTATTTAGAACTAACTAGATATGAAGACGCAAGAAACTATTTACTAGAAGCTTATGACTTTTCGAAAAAGAAAAACAATGCACTGATCCAAGGGCGCTTCGCCGAAAAAATTGCGCTAGTAGAATACGAATTATTAAACGCCGATAGCTCAGAAAAGTATTTCGACCAAGCCATAGAAATTGCCCAACGTAGTAAAGACACACCTTTACTAGCCCGCTCACTGCTAGGAAAAGGAAAAATGTTGCTACGCCTAGCAGACAAAGAAAAAAGTATTGAGGTTGTGCGCTCTTATTACGAAACGGCCCTTTTACTCGCCAGCAACTTAGATAACAAGGCCCTTTATTTTGACGCACTGCTTGCTCTCTCGAAGTTGGCGCTTTCCAATGGAGATATCGATATAGCCTTGACAATGTATTAATGGGGCGCTTAGGCGGAGAAGAGTTTTTATTTATTTTCGATAACGTTTCGTTAAAAGAGGCACTTGCATCCCTCGACGTGTTTCGCTGCTCATTAAAAGAAACCTCTCAAGATAAACTATCTAATGAAATTAAACTCACCTTTTCAGCAGGTTTAATGGCTATATCAACCTCGCAAAGCGTCACCTCTGTTTTGGAAAATACAGACATAGCACTCTACCAAGCCAAAGAGTATGGTAGAGGCAAAACCGTAATATTTAATTGTTTGTAATTTGAGACACGTCACTAGGAAAAATATACACATCTTTTCTCATTGCACCTTTCAATATATTTTCAGCTTTTTCGACAAAACAAAATTACCTCTTAAATTCAATAGCTTAAAAAAACAAAAAGCGAGAGATCACAATATGGCACAGATTACGCATACATTAGACTAACGGATAAACACAGAACGTAGTTTGTAGCTAGGAAAGCTTTAGCGACGGAGAGGCCAAATTACGTAGATGACAAATACTGAAGGCGACGACATTGGAAGTAAATGGAGAGGTCGCCAAGGACAAACGGAAACGTCGGTATTTGGAGTTAAGGGATGACTGTAGAAGATTCGTTAAACTGCTGGTCGATGATGAGGTTAGGTAAATGAAAACCTAATTAAACTCGCAGGAAGCATGGCTTTAGTTTCATAAGGATTGCAAACAAGCTCTGAGTACCTACATCGCAAGCACTGACAGTGATGTCTCGTGCAGCAAGGGACTGTTGACCCAATTTGGATTCGTTGAACGTACGTGTGTGTTGCTTCAGCGAGACCATTGTGAGGACACTGGTAATATCGTCGATGTTATTAGTGAGTTGTCACCCGACGACATTCCTCTCCCCTCAAAGGCCCATCCCGGCCTTTACATACCTCTGATTTTGGCCCGCCTTTGGCGGGCATTTTTTTATCCTCACTTGTGATAAAATATTATCGACCTTCGCCACCTACCTAAAGAGCTACCTGCGTGATATCGCCTCCAGCATCTTCTACTGTCTTTAAAGTGCTTTTTTGTGCGCTGCTCGCTACGTCTGTTGGTCAGAGTGTTATGTTAACCACCTTACCTTCTATGGGACGTCAGGCTGACCTGTCTGAGTTTCACATCGCCACAATTATGTCGAGTTCAGCGCTAATTTTTGCATTTGGCACCAATGTGTGGAGCAAAGTAGCAAAGCGCGCTGGGTTTAAGCGAATTCTGATGGTTGGACTAACTGGCTATAGCTTGGGAACATTTGCCTTTGCTAGCACTTGGATGGCAGGGTTTTCGGGCTTAATTAGCGGTACTAATTTGTTTCTGGCATTATTAATAAGTCGCAGTTTGCAATCCACTATAATGTCTGCAACGCCGCCCTCTGCCGTAGGTTACGCTGTCGCTATAAGTACTCCCCAGAACAGAGTGAGTGCCATTAGTAAAGTGACTTCAGCGAGTAATGTAGGTCAGATTTTCGGTCCAGCTTACGCAGGGTTATTGGTGGGGTTTGGCCTAATAGCTCCGCTGTACAGTATTGTTTTATTAACCTTGTTAGCACTGACGTTGGTGTATTTTAAGCTGCCAGTTTTACCCCCTTTATCTAAACAACAGACAGCTGTGCATAAAAGCGAAGACAACCAAGCTCCCACCAAAGTGCCTTATGTGTTTGTTGCTGCGTGTATTTGCGTGTTCTGCGCTATGGCAATGATGCAGCAGTCGCTAGGCTTCTTTTTTATCGATTTTTATCATTACTCGCCCGTTGAAGCCGCACGACAAGTAGGGTTTGCTATGATGGTCAGTGCCGGAGCGTCTCTTACTGCACAATTTGGATGGGTTCAAAGAGGACGCGTAAGTAAAGAGACTATGATTTCGCTGGCACTTCCAATATTGAGCCTAGCTTACTTGTTGCTCTTCCTTCAACATTCTTTGTTTGTACTTTATGGTGCGATGATATTGATGGGGCTAGGTATGGGCATGGCTTACCCATCATTAGCCGCAGCCGCAACAACCTATTGCGCGCCTTCTCAACAAGCGACTATTACCGGGTTAATTACGGCCACAACCGCCATGGGCTATGTTATAGGACCTCCACTCGCAGCAGTGATATACCAAGTTAACATTGCCTTGCCTTTCGCTGTAGCGTCAGTACTCATTGCCCTTACCACTTGTGTAGTTTACATAACACTGCAAAGAGCTAGCCGCCGCGAGTAAGATTTAAAGACCAATACTAAAAGCGTGCACCTGTCGTTTTATCGATGCTTTTCAAAGGTATTTAATTTTTTACTATTTATTTTTAAAAAAGCGGAACCTTTTAAGAATTCAGCTATCTTACCTAATACATAAAGTCGTTGAGTGTGCGTCTTTGTGGTGTGTAAATGTGTTTTCCAAGTTATGTTGTGGTTTTTTAAGGGGCTTTTTAGCCCCTTTTCTTTTACCGCTATTTTCCACATTAGTACCTTTCAACAACGGCATTTCAATCCACTTATCTAACAATTCGGCTCAACAATCGTAGTCAGTTGTCGTAATACCCTGCATTTAATCTAAAAAATAGAATTTAACAAACGTCATCGTTCCACCTTAATAAATGGTAATAAGAATCATTATTAAATAAACTTTAAGTACATTTTTAAGGAGAAGCCAATGCCTCAACCCCGCCAAGCGGTTGTTACGCAATCTGTTCGTATAACCCCTACTATGCAGCGAGTCTTTTTAGGTGGTGAAGACCTTCGCTCTTTTCCAGCAGTAACTGCGGGTGCTTATGTAAAGCTGATGTTCGATAAAAACGGAAACCCGCTTAACGAACCTACAGATATGGGCCAAGTGGCAATGCGCACTTATACGATTGCTCACTTTGATGCGAACAAACCTGAAATGGTTTTGGATATGGTTATTCACGCAGATAACGGAAAAACTGGGCCGGCTTCAGCGTGGGCGACCAGTGCTAAACCTGGCGACGTTATTACATTGGCGGGCCCAGGCTCTAGCAAAGGATTAAGCGAACATTACGACTGGGTATTGTTAGCAGGCGATATGACCGCTCTTCCTAGCATTAGAAATCACTTAGCGGCACTTCCCTCTCATGCCAAAGGCTATGCCGTGATCCGTATCGAAGACGAAAAAGACGCAGTGGTGTTAAAAAAACCTGAGGATATTGAGGTGATATGGGAGTTTGAAGACACCTTATCTAATCGCCTTTCTCAGCTTAATTGGCTAGAGGGTACACCCGCAGTTTGGGTAGCGTGTGAATTCTCTGATATGCGCACTATAAGAACATGGCTAAAAGATGACAAAGCCATAGCGCATAACAACATTTACATTAGTAGCTACTGGAAAAAAGGTCGTAGTGAAGATCAGCATAAAATAGAAAAACGGCAAGACAGCGAAGCCTTTGCAAAAACGTTAGCCTGACATAGCCTCAATGAGCCTGTAGTGTTTTCAAGCGTTTGTAAGATCTGCATAAAAAGTTTTGGGTTTACCATTAAAAAAATACAATAAAAGTAATTTTTTCAAGAAGATAAACTGCGGAACATCATTTGCTCTAAGTAAAATGACTGGCGAATATCAACGCCAGTTTTTCGACCAATTGTTTGGATAAGGAGAGCGAATTATGAACAGTGATCGTATTGAAGGTAATTGGAAAGAAATGAAAGGTAAAGTACAGCAGAAGTGGGGCAAACTTACCAATGACGACTTAGATGTTATCGACGGTCGCCGCGAAGAATTAGTAGGGAAAATTCAGCAAGAGTACGGCAAAACCCGTGATGAGGCTGAAAAAGAAGTAGACGAGTACTTCAACTAATATCTTAGATTTTCTTCAATGCTCGAACGAGAGAGTGCTTGTTAGCAAGCGTAGTGATTTGCTAATGCAAAATTAATAAGGACCGCAACTTTACGTTGCGGTCCTTTTTGTTTGTTCAGCCTATAAATGCAAAACGCTGATACTTTAGAAGACCGATTTCACCTAATTGCCACCCAAATTTAAGGAATGGCCTGAGAAATACATTACTCTTCTATATTCGGCTGAAGATTTTCACGTACTTCCCTTGCATCAAAACTAGTCGCTGATGAAGGGCGCGTACCTTTACCTAATTCAATGTTTAGAATGCTCTCAATCTCACTTTTTTGGGAACCACCCACAAACACACCGGTCTCAAATTGAGTAGTAGGGTGATAAGAAGTACGGCATGTCAGCACACCACAATCGGTAACTCTTGCGTACCGCTGGCTAAACCCAGCGGTAGGTGTGGTTTGAACCGTCTCTTTATCGACTAACGTTTCGCGATCGGTAACAACAAACCAGTCGTATCCTTCTAAAAGCGTAAGCTCAGCGGCACGCAGCATGGCGTAGTCCATAGCTTTAGCCTTATCTGTTCCTTTAGCTTTAAAATGCACACGGTATTGTATGTCACTCAGTTTGCTTTCGGTATAGCCAAAACCACCTTGCTTTGCTTGTCTATAGTCAGGTTGGCTTGCACAGCCCGCCATAATTATTACCGCAATTACTAACATAATCTTAGTTTTCATCATTTACTCCTTTGGCCTTATCAGATAGCCAAGTTGCTTCTATTGCGCTTTTTTCTTGCTCTCGGTTTAGTGGCGCCGATGCCATCATTTTATCTAACTCATCTTCCAGTGATTTGGCGCTAGTAGCCGTTTGATAATCACCTGCCATTTCGCCTACCTCATCCAATTTGCTAGCGGCAAGAAGCCATGTGCCTTGCTTGTCTTTACAAGCTATCATTACGCTTAGTTCATCTTGTGATGCTACTTCAGCTTGTCGGCAGTAATTGAATTCGGTGTTTAAAAAAGACAACTGTGGCGTTACCTTCACGCCGGAAACAAACGAGGTAGTTTCACCCGAAAGGTTTTCATCGAGCACAGACGAAACGTTAGCCCAATGAGAAGGTTGTACTGTTTCAGTCCCTTGTTGATTAAAAAATACTAAGCTTGCTAATACCGCTACACTCGCCGCTATTGCAAAAGGTCCTTTCCACTTTGTTTGCCCACCTAGCCCACTATTAGTTACGTCCACCTTCTTTGGAAACGGCTTAACATTTTCCGCAAAACTCTGATTTGACGAGCTTTCGCTAACTAAGCTCACGCCAGAGGCCTGTACTTCGCTTTCTTGGCTCAGCGGTTTTTCATCATTCAAAAGGGCTACAATTTCTTTAGGTAGCGCAACTGCAGTCGCCTTTTCTGCCGCCACTTTTACTACTCTGTCTACTTCTGCAAGTGCGGCGAGTCGGTCAGAAATGGATGCATCTTGTGCTATCGCTTCACGGACTGTGTCCATCTCTGCTGTGTTTAACTCTCCGTCTAAAAACGCAGAGAGTTTCTCGTCAGTTAAGATCACGATAGCACCTCTTTTGGCCCGTTTAATAAGTTTGATATCTTCACTCTTGCTCTGGCAAGGCGGCTCATGATGGTCCCTGCTGGCACCTGCAAAACTTCAGAAGCATCTGCGTAACTCATTCCCTGTACCGCCACTAAAGAAAGGGTTTCTCTTTGCTCATATGGTAGTTCGTCCATGGCACTGGAAACCTGTTTTAACGTTATCGCTTGCGTCACCGCCTCATCCATATTTAATTGATGTACAGACTGCGCTTCGTGAGAAAGAACATCGCAGGCATTAGCACGGACCTTCTTCGCTCTGTATTCGTCTATCCAACAGTTGCGGCACACTCTAAATGCCCAAGCCATTAATGTAACTTGCTCAGGAAGCGGTTTACTCAATAGCCGTTCAAGCGTGTTCTGAAGTAAATCATCAGCATCATGCATGTTACCCGTCAACGAATATGCAAACTTTCGCAATGACGGGACGAGTTCAGTCAACTCATCTTTCATTTTCATGTACCTTTGTGAGGTTTCCCGTTATCTCTACTCTGTTAACGAGCCACTTTTGTTTTTATTCCACGTACTAAGACCTATTTTTTTACTGCACTGCATAGCAGCGGTCTGTGAGCCATCTAGACAAGGCGAATGTTTAACAGTCTAAAAGGTCGCATTGGAATTTTTCTTCTGTCTAATCGTCACTACACTGTAAGGTAGTGGTAAATACCTGTTCGCCTTTAACGCACATTTAGAACAACGTTTGTGCACAATGGACCACAGGCTTCTAATAGAGGCTATGGCACAATTTATGCCATTCCTTCTTTAGGCACCGATCTGCCCCAACGTTAACGTAAAGGTAGTAAAATGAAGTACACACTCATTGTGGCTATTTTGAGTTTGATTGCGGCACCAATATCACAAGCCCAACTAGCAGGAACATTGAATCAAGTGGTGTCTCCTGTGCGTCCGATAATTGATCGAACCTCCTCCGACCTAAAGGCCATTCGCGAGGAAGCAAGACGAAAAGCGCAATCATCTATCGAAGGCACCAGAGACTTATCAATAGTGGCGTCGAGCGTACTAAGCGACATTCCTGCCCCCCAATTTATCGCTCCTGCAGCAACCACTATTTTATCGACTTCAGGCCAGGTAGTTGTTAATGAAGTAACGGTTGAAAATGGCTTTCTGGCTGTCGAAAAAGAGTGGCTATTCCTAGGGGAAGAAGCCGACAAAGTACACTTTCAGGGTGCCAATATTGAAATACAAAAAGCTCAGTTTTTACCCGCGCTCTCTCAGTGGCTTTTTAAAGTTAAAGTCACAGGAGATGAGGATGATGTGTCGTCTATTCGCAACAGTTTGCCCCATAATTTGCAGTCTCAAATTGGTCGAAATCATATTTATTTATCACAGACCAAGCCCACTTCGAACGGGTCTTTTCAAGAGATAAGCAGTGAAAAGCTGGAAACCTGTCCAACCCCACTGCGCATTGGAATGGTTGATACTCATGTAGCGTCCAATCACCCACTGCTCTCACACGTTAATTTAACGCAAGCGTCTTTTATTGTCGGTCATAATCAAGATCGAAATCAGGAGCAAGATGGCAATGCGGGCAGCGAAACTGACGTTGCCTTTTCGTCAGACCACGGTACCGCAGTAGCCAGCCTATTGGCGGCGTCGTTGCCTAAGTCTAGCCAGGTATTTAACGCCAGTGTGTTTTATTCGCGTAATAGCGTTAGCCAAGGCGCTACGCTAATGTCGTTAATTGAAGGTTTAAACTATCTTGCATCACAGCAGGTAGACGCCATAAACATGAGCCTTGCAGGTCCCGACAACCCTATTTTAGCACGGGTCATAAATCAACTGGATAAGAGCGGTATTCAAATCATTGCTGCGGTGGGCAACGAGGGACCAGCCTCTTTACCCTTGTACCCTGCGGCTTATCCTGAGACATTAGGCATTACGGCCGTTGATAAATCTAATGCAATTTACAGATGGGCAAACCAAGGGGATTACGTTGATTTTGCTGCGTTTGGCGTGTCGGTAGATGCCGCACATCCTGATGGAAAAACGATCAGGCAAACGGGAACCTCTATGGCTTCACCGCGCGCCACCGTTTTGTATGCATGCTTTTTGCGCGAAAAACAAGAAAGGAACGCTGCCTTGTTGAAACTTCAGCAGCTAGCTTTAGATGCAGGGGCTCCCGGACGAGACAGCGTATTCGGTTTTGGTGTGCTGCCTTAAATTAAGCGTGCTGTTCATTATAGAATTTATATTAACGCCCACTAAAAATGAACGTTAATGCCTAACTCAGCAATGGTTTCTTGATAATTTGCGCCATCGACACTAGAAGCAAAGTCTCCATATTGCGTAGACAGTTTAATATCAACATTGTTGTGAATGGCGTAATCGGCACTCATCTCAACAACGTGTCTGTCGTCTTCCCTGCCTATACCGCCATCTTGTTCTGAGGCGTAATCTCTTACATCTAATTGATAGGCAACCGTAAGCTTCAAGGGTTTACTAAATACCGCTAGAGGATAGGTGTACGCTAGATCCATCCCAATACCGGTGTAATCGAACACATTATTTTGGGCATCTTCATTTTGATACTTAAGTGCGATTTGGAAGAAGTCTTCCCCTTCGAAGAAGTAAAATAGGTCACTGCGCACAGCAGCTGCTTCACTATCTCGAATTGGTGCACCTTCAGGCGTGTTCTCGAACTGTTTATCGATAAGGTCGCTACTAACACGCAAGTAAGTGCGCTGCCCCAACAATTTTCCGACAGATAATCCAGATTGTTGATAGGTGAGGAAGTCACGTCCGTCTAGCTCAGCGCTAGCGTGATAGTAGTGCGCTCCTAGTTTGGCGAACTCAAACGCATAGCTGGTGCTAGCGGACAGTGTGGTAAGGCGAAGATCGAACTCGCTTAGCGTTTGATAGTTGGTATTCGTTTGACTTACCGACAGTACATTTTCCCATTTCGCTGTGGGCTTCACCAGCACCTTTAGCTGAGCTTCTGACTGTACCGCGCCGTCGGCCACACCTGAATTCGTATCGAGCTCGCTAACGCTCACATTGCTATCAGAGCGGTACCCTAAATAGCCAGACCCTGAGAATGAAATCGTTTGGTGTTTTGCGTTCGTATGATTCGCATCTTCATCATTGTGCGAGTGACTGCCAGAGTCCGCATATGCAGCGCTACTACCGAGTAGAACAGCTGCCACGGACAGCGATAGGCGTTTGCGGCCGCCACGAATAAGGTTGTTTGTTGTTGATGAGTGTTGAAGTATTTGCGTATTCATTATAGTTACCTACCACAGAGAAAGTGAAACTTTGCGATTTCTTTTTTGATGGAGAGACGTGAGATTTGACTTGAGGTGCTCGCTTTTAGGAATGCACGTTAGCGAGGCAATGTGTTCGCACCTGCAGCCTAGGCCTTAAATAGCGGCTTGCCTTTCTATTTAGACAAGCCGCACTCAGACTTTAAGGTGGCTATTTAACGTGCTTGCTCAAGGTTGCTCTACGCCCACCTAGTGGTTTAGGCCTTTATATTAAAGACCAAGCGCACCTGAAATACTTGAAGCTACGTTGTCGTTTACAGTGCTTGTTACGGCGCTTTCAACCGAACTTGCCACGGTATTATTTACGGTGCTTGCTACGGTGCTATCCACCGTATTTGCTACCGTGCCTTCTACCGTACCTTCTACCGTATTTCCTACCGTATTTGCGACTGTTGCTGACACAGTTTGCTCGACTGTATTTGAAACTGCACCTTCTACAGAGCTATTCAGCGTACTTGCTACCGTGCCTTCTACCGTTCCTTCTACCGTATTTCCTACCGTGTCAGTAATTGTTCCTTCGACAGCGGTGCCAACCGTTCCGGTTACAGAGCTGGTCACTGAGCTTGCTACGGTGCTGGCTGCTGTATTGGCTACGCCGCCGTTTACCGCACTTTCGATGGTGCCTGCAGCCGTGTTCGATAAGGTACTGCCTACTGCTGTTTCTGCAGTATTGTTTAGTGCACCACTTACACTGCCAGCTAGCGAACCTTCTGCGGTATTTTCCGCGCCATTGTTTGTTAGTGAACTGATTTGCTTCAATGCCAAGCTTGGCGCTGTCTGCGCTGTACTTTCTGCTTCACTTTCTGCTCCATCGACTTGTTCTGCATTTCCAGACGCTGATGACAGTACAGATAATGACCCAGACACACTACTTGTCAGTGCGCCTGCCATTGGCGAAGTTATCGAGTTCGCCATATCTGATGTTGCAGAAACTTGACTCACTCCCTGATCGACAGATAGATCGTTACTTGTTTGGTTTGCTGATAATTGTTCATCGGCTGAGCTCTCGGTGGACATTTGGCTCTGCGTAGATGCTTCGCCTTCGGCAGAAGTCTGCGTATTAACCTGATTTGCAGACTGTGTAGTTGCCCCGCTTGTTAGTGAAAGCGATGCAGAAGTCGACGCATTAGCTGATGTGTTAGCAGAGAACGTGGCTTCTTGAGCAAAGGCCGACGTTGATGCGATACCTAACGCTAGTGCAATTGCAGTGTTTAACTTTTTCATCCGGTTATCTCCGTTTTTCATAAAGGACACTGAGATAACGATTAGAGAAAACGATTTATTCCGCTGAAAATGATTTTTTTGAAGATAATTAAAAAAGCCCCGTAAAAACAGGGCCTTTTTATTATTTTTCCGAGGCAGTCATGCTCTTTTCCCACCAAGGAAGTGAGAAATCTATATTATCTGGGTCGTAAGTTTTAGCGTATTTCATTTTTACCGAGCTCCAAAACGCCGCTTTGAAAGCAGGGTCGTAAATAACAAACTCACCCTTTTCGCGATACTGTTCAAATAACTTTTGATAAGCACCTACAGGTGTTAACGGGTTATCCTGTTGAAAAACCACATCGCCGCCATAGGCCTCATAAAGCGCTTTAGATACTTTCCAACTTTTAGCCATGCCTTCGGCCATCGCAAGACGGTAACGCTCTAACTCGTCGTCTTGATAGGCGCCATTTTCATCTAAATCAACAGTCCATAATTTTATTACAGAATACGCAGATTGAATCTCACTTTCGTTGGGCTCTATGGCGTTTTTATCGGCAAAATCAGAAAGTACAGATTCAGTGATTTTATTACCAAGCGCACGTTGCGCCAAAATGTCGCGAACTTCTTTCTCTGATTTATCGGTCAAAATAGATTGAAAGCGGTCGACGTCAGCCTGTGATGGCTGAAGTTCAGAATTTGAAATAGTCTTGTTAAACAAACGAGCAATAATCTCGTTTGCGGCTTGCGGTGTATTAATCCCAAGCGAAACTACTATGGCTGCAAATAGCACCATAGGAATGACGTTCGAACGAGTCACTTTGTATGCTTCCCTAAGTTCCAATAATTAGCATAAGCACAAGACACATTCATTTATTATTGTAAGAATTTTCCGTTGTCTTGCGAAATGACATCTATAAGGCTTAATACTTTAGATTAGTTTTGATTAAAATTCCACTTTCTTACGCATGGATTTTTTAGCACCTTGTTGTTTTTTTACATCTACACGACGTGCTTTTGCCGCACGGCTCACCTTTGTTTTTATGCGCGGTTTTTGTTCAATTGTCGCAGCCTTTATCCACGCAACAAGTCGCGCTAGCGCATCTTCTCTGTTTTGCTCTTGCGTTCGATAATTTTGCGCTTTAAGCACAAAAACACCGTCGTTGGTAACGCGACTATCTTTAAGCTGAAGTAGCTTTTCTTTCAACTTTTCAGGCAGCGATGATCCATTTATGTCGAAGCGTAAATGTATGGCGCTACTTACTTTATTCACATTCTGCCCACCGCTACCTTGTGCTCGAATAGCTTGCAATTCAGCTTCGCTTTCATCTATCGCGATAGAAGGGGTTATTATTAATTCCATCTCAAATCCTAATACGTCATGGCGTAACCACGTTAACGTTGCAGCACTAGCGGCCCTACATCTATAGGTCACTATCATTACTGCTTACTTGACCATTTTTGCGTTAACCGATAGGTTGTTTTTTATCCTTATTTTGGACATAAAACATGATCATCGCATTGCTCATCATTATTTGTATCGTTGTAGCGCTTATTTGGTTTACCGCCAAAATGGACAGCAATATCGAAGCTTCATTCACACCATCAGGAAAACTTACGCCTGTTGATGGTGGAATTATTCACTGGCAAAAGCAAGGAAACGGTCCGGCGCTTGTGCTGATTCATGGTTTACTTGGCAATAGTAACAATTTTAGCGAATTAGCAAAAACCCTCGCTTCCCGCTACACGGTATATACCGCTGATCGTCCAGGCAGCGGATTTTCGAGCCGCTATAAAAGCACATCCGCCAGCTTCGAACAGCAAAGTAAAATGATACTCGAGTGGATGCAAAAAGAGGGAATAGGTAGTGCGAGCATCGCTGGGCATTCAATGGGAGGAGGAATTGCACTGAGGATGGCAATCGATGCACCTGACAAAATAAAATCGGTTTCGCTTCTATGCCCGTTAACTACACCACTAAAAGGAGGTGCCGGGCCTCTTTCGGTGCTTTACATACCCAATGAATGGGTACGCAGCAGTGTTGCAAAAACCATTGCCAGTCCACTGCGTGCAAAGTTAGGTAGAAAACAAGTCGCACAAATTTTTCACCCCGAACCTGTCCCCCCGTCCTTTTCAACTGAAGGCGGTGGTTTATTAGCGCTCCACTCTCGAAGCTTTTATGAAGGTAGCAGAGATACAGTATCTGCGCAGGGCAGTCTGCACCGTCAGAAAACTCGTTATGAAGAGATTCAATGCCCTGTTGGGGTATTGTATGGTGAAAAAGATACTATCTTGAGGCCCGATGAGCACATCACCGCGGTAACAAAGGCAATAGGAAGTGCGGTACACAAAATTATTTCTGGCGCTGGCCACATGATCCCCGTTACTCAGGTGCAAGCGTGCGCCGACTTTATAATATCGATTGACGAAAGTGCTTAAGTAAGTGACTTAGTGAAGCCTTGCACCTGCCTTTTCAACGTGCTCTTTATGAGAAAACTCAACAACGGCGAGTGTGCGCTCTCGACCATAAGTCGACTGCTTTAGTTTGCGAAGCTGATCGGCGACTCTCTCAATGCCGTCATACGCTTTGCACATTTCAAAAGGGGTCGCGCCCAGCGTTATATTGTAACTGCTAAACCACGCCTTCATTTGCTCACTGTCCCCATCTGACAATGAAATGAGTAAATGATACATACGAATAAAAGCGAGCTGCTTTCTGTACTCTGATGTGCCACTCTCAAAACCAAGTAGCGTAGTCTGCGCCAAAGAAGATGGAGAAATACCCAATATTTCAGAAGCTTGCTTGATATTTAAACCGAGTTCTTGGTATGCCCATGTGAAGGCTTTCGTAACAACGCTGGTAGGAAATAGTGATCTATTCATAATATCGCCTCTTTTTATCAAGCAGTTTTGACGAGATGTTCTAACTCTTCATAAATTACATTGCGAAATACATACCAAGTCTATCGAGCTTACGAGTTTGAGATGGTCATTTCGATGCTACTTTCTCTACGTGTAATGAAATGCTTTCTAAGTCAATATTAAAGCCGTGTCCTACCAACCACTCGACTGCATTTTCAATGAGCTCAACAAATGTGAATTCGATATTAAGCCCTTTGTATGTGCGTTTGAGCTGAGCTTTGGTCGTTGCTTTAGCCGTTGAATCACCTAATACAACCGCTATGTGAGTTAAACCCAATGGTTGCATTGCCGCCGTACGTTCACGAAGTTGTAACTCTGCATCAGGGATCAAAAGGGACTCTCCAGTAACGCAAACAATGTTACACCATACTTTCCCAAACAACGCTTCTGCGTTAATGCGATATTCGTTAGCAAAGCTTTTTACACACTCGTTATTCCAAGGCCCGTAGGCTTGTGTAACTACCGCATCACCACATCTCGTTACAATAAACTCACCGTGAGCGTACCTCATACAACCACCTAATTGTTTTTATTAATATTCTGGTAAGCAAATACCCAAAAAGTGCTAAGGATTAGATGCTTTTACTATGCGTTGCTTAACAACAACGCACAGTAAAGTATGGTCTATAACTGACGAAATGGAAGACTAAGCGGCAAGAATGTTGATCAGCTCAGCAAACGTAGGGCGGCCCTGTATATCAAGCGGCAAACGCAGCTCTCTAGCAATGTCACTCACGCTGATTACGCCACGAATTTCATGGCTGTCTCTGTCCATGACAAGGCAATGGTGCTGCCCGTAGTCTTTGAGTGTTTCTATCACGTCCCCCACTGATGAACGTATTAGCTCACTGAAATCGAACGACATGAGCGAGGTTTTAGGACGCATGAAATCATGAACAGTGAGCTCTTCTCGCTTAACCTTAAGCTCGCTCACACGCTGAATGATTTGCTGTTCACCGACATCGTGACTGGTCACAATACCAATGAAACGGTTCTCACTGTTTACCACCAGCATCATACGAACATGAGACTGACGCATAATCGACTCTATTTTCGTCGCTGGAGTTCGAGCATCAATAACGTGTGGTAAGTGCTGCTTAAAGTCAGTGAAGACCGCCATAGCAGATGATTTTACAGTAATGGTGTTTTCAACAACCGGCCATGCCAATGTATCGATAGCTTCGGTTTTATATAGATTTAAGGCGTGCATACCTTTCTCCTAATCAAAAATAAAAAATTCAGTTTTTTAATGATTAAGTGAAAGAAGGTGGCCCTCGAATGATGTTATCGCGCTGCCTAGTAAAGGCTTTTGCATCAATCGTTTTACCAGCCGAAAACCGGTATTTTTCCAAGCCGCTGGTGATGTCGACAAGCGAAATGCCATCATCAATGTCGTCGTCAGACACTTCAAAAGCGGAGCTTTCCCAGTCGCTAATGAGGGGTGAGAGCGTATTTGCACTGTTCGACTGCCCCGCAATATTTTGCACACTTCTTCCCTCTCCCAATGCGGAGACGGATACTAGTGATGAAAATAACGCTGGCAGAATAACGGCCAACAAAACGTACGAAACGCGCAAAGCGTACAACCTCTACTGAACTAAACAACATTGAAGCAAAGCAGCCACTTTTGTTACTGCCTATTTAAACTATAAGAGTATTTAGCGCGTTTAATAGAGGTGTTTAGCGCAATTTATCGACCATTAAACGACGCGCCTTCGAAAACTAACCGTGTCGCGATTCAGATTTGGTGGGTTGTTTTCTGTACATCCGTTCTAAAAACAAGAACGAACACTCCCATTAAATGTAATGTTTAGCCAATGTAATTAGAAATACACTAGATTCAATTGATGCATGAGGTGCTTTTTCAGCGGTCATTTCGCGGTTGAGATAACGCGATTAACTGAAGGTCTAACCAACCTGATTGTAAGTAATAACGGAAGTGATATGAAACCAAGATGGTCCAGACCTATAGTTATTTTGCATTGGATATCTGCCATTGCCATTGTCGGCATGTTTGCTTCAGGGCTGTGGATGGTCGACCTCACATATTACAGCGACTGGTATAAGACGGCACCGCATTGGCACAAGAGTGTTGGATTAATTTTGCTTGCCATCACTGTTATTCGCTTAGTCACGCGCGTTGTTACTTCACGGCCGCCGTCACATGGCACCCCGTTAGAAAAAAGGTTAAGTCGCATAGGTCATGGGCTTTTGTACACCTTGATTATCATGCTATTCGCGAGCGGCTATTTAATTTCAACGGCCGATGGAAGAAGCATCGACGTATTTAATTGGTTTTCTGTACCTGCAATGGGCGAGTTCTTTGAAAATCAAGAAGACATTGCAGGAAAGGCCCATTTTTATATTGCGTGGTCAGTGATTGTATTGGCGATCATTCACGCGCTGGCTGCGCTGAAACACCACTTTATTCGTAACGATGACACACTGAAGCAGATGTTACGGCTTCGATGATATTGAGGAAAAAGGAGAAATGATGAAGAAGTTAACACTTGCCTTGGCCGCTGCGCTGTCTTTAAGCACCGCTAACGCCGCAGATTATGTGATTGATAGCAAAGGCGCCCACGCGTCTATCAACTTTAAAATTCAACACTTGGGCTACTCGTGGCTCACTGGTCGCTTCAACGATTTTAAAGGTACTTTTAGTTACGACGACGCAGCACCTAGTGCAGCAAAAATTATGGTGACTATCGATACCGACAGTATCGACTCAAACCACGCAGAGCGTGACAAGCACCTTAAGAGCGACGATTTCTTAAACGTTGACGACTTTCCAGAGGCGAAGTTTGTCAGCACAAAAATTGTCGATAAAGGCAATGGCATGATGGATGTAATGGGTGACTTCACGCTTCACGGTGTGACAAAGCCTATCACTATAGAAGCCAAAAAGATTGGCGAAGGCAAAGACCCATGGGGTGGCTATCGTGCAGGATTCATGGGCACAACGACGATTGCACTTAAAGATTATGGCATCGACTATGATTTAGGCCCAGCGTCGCAAACGGTAGAATTAGAGCTTCACGTTGAAGGCGTGAAACAATAGCTATTTACGTTTGGTCCCAGCGAACTAAATTTATGATTTGAGAAAGCCCCAAACATGGGGCTTTTTTTATATGTGGTTAGTGAAGCTTCAGCTTAGGGCTGATGGCCTGACTTAACTTCTTCACAAGGAGCTTTAGAGCACCTTTAATTTTTCCGTGTACTGCAAACTGGTGCATATTATACAAAGAAACGTAAACCAACTTGGCTAGACGCCCTTCTATAAACATACTGCTGTTTGACAGTGAGCCCATTAAACTTCCAACAGTGCTGTATTTACTTAAGTGAACCAAGGATCCATAGTCCTTGTAAGTAAAATCTTTCGTGTCTTTTTGAGTAAATAACGACGTTATATTATGCGCAACAATATCCGCCATTTGGTGGGCAGACTGCGCTCGAGGCGGCACCCACTTCCCATTTTCCTGCTGGAAACCACAGCAATCGCCTAACACCCAAATATTCTTATGAGATGAACTGCGAAGCTGCTTATCAACAAGAATTTGATTGGCTCTGTTCGTTTCAAAAAGCGCAAGCTTTGTTATGAAGTCCGGTGCTTTCACCCCCGCAGCCCACACCATTAAATCAGCGTCAATCCGACCACCGTCTTTTGTGATCAGCCCTTTCGCGTCGGCTTCTGCCACCATGGTTTGCTCTTTAATGTCTACGCCCAACTTATGCAGCGCTTTTCTTGCAGAGTTTGCTATACGCTCAGGTAGCGCAGGCAATATACGCTCTCCCGCTTCTACGATCGTAATCTTAAGACGAGAAGCTGACATGTCTGGCATTCCGTAAGCCTTGGACAAATTCGCCACATGGTGAAGTTGAGCGGCTAGCTCAGTACCTGTTGCTCCTGCCCCGACAATAGCGACATCAATTCTGGCGTCTTTATCTTCTTGCTGATTGATGCGGATTAGTTGATTCAGAAGCGCTCTGTGAAAACGTTCAGCTTGCTTTAACGAGTCAAGAAAGTAGCAATGCTCAGCAACGCCAAGTGTGCCAAAGTCGTTACTCACACTGCCAACCGCCAACACTAACTGGTCATAATGAATCTCGCGTTCAGGCAAAACCTGCGTCCCTTCTTCATCGATTAAAGGCGACAAGGTTATGATTTGCGCTTGCGCGTTAAGCGAGCACATTTCACCTAATTGAAAGCGGTAGTGGTGAGCTACAGCGTGGATGGCGTAGTCCACACCGTCTGAATGCTTATCAATTACACCGGCGGCCACTTCGTGTAATAGCGGCTTCCAGATATGGGTTCGACTGCGGTCGACGAGGGTAATTTCGGCTTGTTTCTTTCTCCCGAGGGTGCGGCTTAAGCGACTGGCTAATTCAAGACCACCAGCACCGCCACCAACAATTACTATTTTTTGCATGGGTATACCTATTAACAATCATTCCACGTATGTCGCCTGACCTTTCCAAGCGCTATACATGGCGTGACTGAGACCCATGCTGATGCCTACAGACTACGCCTGATGCCGCTGGGGTACAAGCAAATCACGGCAATAGTCTGTATTTCTGGGGTTAATAGTAATCTATTACATATGTCTATTTAAGCTTATAAGGTAAACGATGCCGTTATCATGTAGTTGCGAGGCCGCCCCGGAAAGTAGCGAGGGCCTGTGAAGCTAGTAAAATCAGCGCGTTCAGCGTAGTCCGTATCAAATACATTGTTAACCCGCGCATACAATGTAACGTCTTCGTTCACGCTGAAGCGTACGCGCGCATGTACCAAGTCATGCCCCTCGTACTCGTTGAGATTTTCAGCGTCGGTGAAATAGCTCGAAACATGCTGCCACTCTAGCTGCGTTTGTACTTTGCTCGACATCTCAAAGCTTAAACGAGCGTTAAACTGAAGCTTTGGCGCAGTATCAATATCATTACCTTTAATGTCTTGTTCACCTGAGAGCTGACTGTGCTCGTAGGTATGCCTTGCGTATGTACCAGCAAAATCTAAGCGCAGTATATCGCTTAACGGTTGGTCAAAAGTAAGCTCTACGCCTCTATGCCAGGTTTCGCCATTGCTTACGTTGAAAAAGTCGCTGTCGCGGTAAATAACATTATCTTTTTGTAGGCTGTAAAGACTAAGCGTATAGCTGCCGTCAAATAGTGTACCTGTTACGCCCACTTCAATATTATCGGCCGTTACCGAGTCAAGATCAGTAACAGTCTGTGCACGCTGCAAACGATACAGCTCTGTTGCCTGAGGCGCGCGATAGCCTCTTGCGATGCCGCCAAATAACTGGGTTTGAGGATTAAGTTGATAACGAAGTGAAAGCTTCGGACTAAAGTTATCAAAATCATTTTCACTGTCTGCTGGTCTGGAATATCTGCAGCCGCCAAAACCGCACTCTGTGCCATCTTCGCGTACACGACCAACATTCATATTGTTGGTGTAGTCGTATTGCATAGACTCAAAGCGCCCGCCGACAGAAATAGCCCAACGCTCAGCATGCCAATTGAAGGTAAAGAAAGGCGCAAATAGCGTGACATCTACATCATAATCATAGTGCTTTCCTACAGGTATGGTTTCAACCAAGAAGGCAGACCCTTCTGTAGCGCTATCTTGTGACTGGGTTAATTCACCTTCTGTGTATTCTACGTCTAATCCTATATCTGCACTTAGGCTGTCATTAATGACGTAATTGAACTGAGACAGCACACCAACGCCTTTTTGAGCATTCGTTTCAAGGGGTTTGCCAGGTAAAAAATGCATTCTAAAACGCATATCCTGGTTGCGTACGTAAGGTGTAATCGACAGTGCATGACCACCGCTTAAGCTTGTATCGAACTTGCCCCATAGCCTAAAACTTTCTGCTTTTCGAAACGCTTCGGGATTCGGGTTGCTCTTGGCTATTTGTGTATTTTTGTAGCTTTCAAACCCTTCTATGTAGCCGGCAGTTTCTTGGTCTAAATGGGTATAGGTAAGGCCGCTCGTGATAACCGTGCTGTCCCACTCTAGCCTGTGGCGAAGCGAGACTTTCTCTTGGTCAACACTCTCTTCATTTCGATATCCTGTATCTCTGGTAACGCTGGCAGCAATACCCACGCCGCTGCGACCAAAGTCTTTACCTTCTTTAAGCTTTACGCGATGAAACCCATAAGACCCGTAATCAACGCTAAGCTCTCCGCCGCCTTGGGTTGTGTCAGGGGTAATCACATTAATCACACCATGTATCGCATTAGAGCCATAAAGCGCTGACGCAGGGCCTTTTATCACGTCAATACGCTGTGCAATTTCACCGTGAGCTTCAAATAGCTCGTTAATATTGCAAAAACCTGCTGCGCGCAACGCAATACCGTCTTCTGCCGCTAAAATTCCGCCGCACGCGCCAGCGCCGGTTAACACTGGCGAACGAAGGGCTGGTAGATATTCCTGCCCGTTGCCCCGCTGTACGCCGGCGCCCGCTATGTAATTCAGCGACTCTTGAATGTGTTGAAATGAAAGCAGCGACAGCGTTTCTTCTGAAATAGACGACACTGCATAACCGGAAGCATTCATATTTCCCTGTATACGAGAAGACGTGGTTTCAATTCTTTCTATTTCATTGGTTTGGCGAGCGATGGCTGCATGCGATAGCAGAGACACAGTTAGCAACGACAGAGGAAAGCGTGGGGCAAAGCGCATTATCTATCCTTTTGATGACAAAATGTTTTTTTAGCAATGGGTATTAGTTTACCGTTAATTTAGGTAAGGATGGGTTAAAAACCGCTAAACTATTGCGGCTTTTCGACAATTGCGTCATATCACTGTTTTAAGCGTTGGCGTAGACTTTGCAGTTCGCTGACTTTACTGTCACAACGCAAGTCTAAGTTTCAATCACTATTTCTAACTTACGTGTTTGTAACGAATATGGACTGGCAGTACGTTAGTAGATTGCAGCAACGGGTTAAACACTCTTTGCCTGAAGTAAGAACACCAAACTTTGTTCGTTGGAGGAACCATTGGACACACTTATTCCTAGTCTTTCACAGCTTATCGAATTCGCTGTTGCCCCCGTATTTTTACTTACCGGTATTGCTGGCTTCCTCAATGTTATGTCGTCTCGGCTGGGTCGAATATCCGACAGGGTGAGGGTGGCAGAAAGACAGATTCATACCCTTTCAGACCCGCATATTGTCGATCGCTCTAAAAAAGAAATTAAGGTGCTATGGCGCAGGGTAAAGGTAATTAACTGGGCGATTGGGCTATGTGTTGCCGCTGGACTGATGGTGTGTACCGTCATTATGGCGCTATTTTCTGGGTCGCTCTGGGTTGTCGACTTAAAAACGCCAGTCATCGTGTTGTTCATACTGGCTATGATGTTTCTAATTAGTGCGCTTATTGTTTTTCTGGTTGAAGTGAAACTGGCGACAAATACCATAAATATGGTCAGAACCATCCGCTAACCACGTATCGACAACGGCTTGCTCGCTGGCGTTCAATTGATCCCATCAGCGATACACCAAAAAGGCGGATAGAGCGTAATGTTTACCTTCTCTATCCGTCTACTTATTTTTAGGCTGTCGCGATTGGCTTAGTTTTGAAGCTAACATTCATATGCAAAGAAGCAAGATGAGCTCCAAAATTACCTTTAGCTACAAATGCGAAGATTATGCATAACTTTCCAATGTAAGCATTGCGTAAAGACCTGCTTCAAAAGCGTTCATCAACGTTAAAATACGGTAGAATTCGACTATTTCCGTCGTTAATTTGCTACATATTAACAGTCAAAATACTGCGGCCAATAAAAAGGATTAACTAAGCGCCATGAATACTAAATTACTTCGCTCTCTTCAGGTTTTTGTTGCAGTAACAGATAGCGGTAGCATGAGTGTAGCTGCGAGAGAGCTGCACATGACTGTCTCTGCTATTAGTCAGCAGTTAAGAAAGCTAGAACACGATATCGGCCTTAGCCTTTTTAACCGAAATACCCGAAGCTTGAGCCTAACGGAAGCAGGGCGCATCTATTACGAAACCAGTAAGCAAATGCTGCAAACCGCAGAACTTGCCCAGCAAAAAATTGAAAGTCTGCAGGATGATCCCACAGGTAAAATAAACATCATCGCGCCGGAGGGTTTTGGCGGAGGACTGTTAAGCGAGCCACTGAAAAAGCTTTGTGAAGAATTTCCTAAAATAACTATTTCTTTAACCGTAACTGACGAGCCTAAAGACATTATCGCTTCCAGTGCCGATCTTGTGCTTTGCTTCGCCCCAGTCTCAGATACAAATTTCAGCAGTTTGGTACTCGCGACCTGGAAGCGTATTTTGTGTGTCTCTGCAGACCATCCACTTGCAAACGAAACTCTGACTTCGCCTGAAGCGCTTAACGCGCATACATACATTGCTCACAGACATATTGAAGAATACGTCATGAAGCACGAAAGCGAAGGCGAGTATGAATTGGATACACAACGCATTGATGTCAACTCAATGCAGACATTGATTAAACTTACTCAAGATAGTGTTGGCTATGCGGTTCTTCCCGAACCAGAAGTGAGACATCTATTGAAGTCTGGTGAAATGAAGCAGCTCTTCACTGACTGGGAGTTACCAGATTATACGGTTTATGCGGTCACACCGAAAAGGGAGCTAATGCCTGCAAAAATCGGCGCAGCAATTACATGTCTTCAAGATTTATTTGCGCAAATTTAGTCGTTAAACAGCACGCAAGACCCCATCGCACATAAAAAATGCGACGTTATACCAGTGTGCATAGGTAATTAACAAAAAGGCAGCGTAAATACGCTGCCTTTCTTATTTGACTTGGCTTCTTAGAAATTAGAAGCGAGTGTTCATTTGAACACTTAGAATGTGCGCAGTAGCTGACTGTGTGCCAGAGAAGTTAGTAGTAAAGTCAGTACCAGGAAGAACATTGCTTAGAATCGTTCTATCTTTGTCGATATTCGCTTCACGGCCATCAATGAATACGTAAGCCACGTCAATTGATGTATCTTCGCTTACCGTGTAAGTCATACCACCAGAGAACCAATGACGATCTGTATCTGGGATACTTAGTGAGCGATTTTCTACCGATACCACACCATCATCATAAGCATAGCCAGCACGAAGGGTAATTTCATCGTTTAGGATGTAAGTTACACCAAGCGCTGCTCGCCATGAGTCGTCGAAATTCTCTTCTTTAATTAGGAAATCGATGCCGTCTTCTAGGTTAGCTTCAAGCTTCTCAAACGTACTCCAGTCAGTGAAAGTAACACTTGCTTGTACAGACCACTGATTGTCAATTTTTTGATCAATCGCTAGCTCTGTAATCGCAGCAAGGTTCAAATCTAGACTACCAGGCTGGTTTAAGTTGATAGGAAACACTGGCGTCTCTGAAGATACCGCGCCTTCTAGTTCTAGTTTCGTTTCCGCGCGATATGAAAGCGCAACATTAGTCATATCAGTTGGCTGCCAGAAAATACCGGCGTTCCAACCATAGCCCCAATCGTCACCTTCCATGCTAAACAATGAGTTGCCAGGAGTAAGGGTAGGCAAAGTAATGCCTAACGCTTCTGCTGTTGGCGCTAGGGCAGCAACCGTGCCTGCAAGGGTGTTTGATACACCAGAGCCAATTTCAGCTTCTGCATAAGTAATGTTCAAGCCAAAACCAACCATAAGCTGTTTATTTACTTTGTAAGATACAGCAGGGTTTAGGGTTACCGTTTTTACTTCAGCTGTGTCAGCAAAATGCAGCGCACCAAAATCATCAGAGTAATCTGAACGAAGGCCGTAGGTTGTGAATACACCTACACCAGCAGATAGCTTTTCATTAATTGGGCTTACATAAAAGAATCCTGGAACAAAAGCAGTATCTGCAATGTTGTCTTCTGCTGCTGGCCTAGGTTGGCCAACTGGGGCTTCGCCTAACGCATAGCTAACATCACCATCGATATCTACATTCGGATCGATAAAGCTTACTGATGCACTGAACTCAGCTTCTTTAAATACACCAATCGCTGCAGGGTTAGTTGCTAAAATGGAGGCATTCTCTGGCTTAGCCGCTTGACCAGCCATGGCACGGCCTAGACCGTTTGCACTGTGTTCATTAACTTGGAAACCAGCTGCCAGCGCTGAAGAAGAGGCTAAGGTAGCAAGCGCTAAGCAAACTGAGGCACGTAAAGAAAACTGTTGCTTCATAAGATACTCATTGTAAAAGGGGAAAATTGCACGGGCATTCTACGGATCTGAGTACTTTTGTTCAATGCAAGTAAACGCCATTTACGCACTTTTATCGCATTTTTTACAATTATAGCTACAATTTCGACGCATTTATAAGCAACTTTGATAAAACAGCGTTAACGAAAGATCTCAATATTGTTAACACCATTTTAATTAACTATCACTAACACCTATTGGAAATGCAAAAAGGTTTCACTCAAATTTATAAGTAGGCTGTGTTATAGGTTGTGTTTATGTCTATAACCCCCCACCCTATTTTAAACAGCGCAGATGCAACCGTGTTTAGCGACGCGCTTTTACATTCGATTAGACGTCGACCATTTGTGCTTGTAACAGGAGGACACCATGTCAACATACAAAGCAATTACACTCGTTAATCGCCCCCATGACAGAAAAATTGGGCCACATTTATTTGAAAGCAAAGAGCTCGAAATTCCCACGCCTAAAGACGGTCAAATTTTGATAAAGCAAACTCATATGTCTTTAGACCCTGCGATGTTAGGTTGGATGAGTGAAGACAGAGAGAGTTATATTCCACCTGTAGAGCTTGGCGATGTAATGCGCTCAAGCGGTGTGGGCGAAGTGGTTGAGTCTAACAACCCTAATTTTTCGGTTGGCGACAAAGTTATGGGAATGACTGGCTGGAGTGAATATGTGCTCAGTGACGGTTCTGGTTTTAACAAACTTCAGCCTGGCATTACTGAGGAAATGGCTCTTTGTGTTTTTGCACTACCAGGCCTAACGGCCACAACAGGTTTATATAACTTTGGCGAGCCCAAAGAAGGTGAGACACTTATTGTTACGGGTGCAGCAGGTTCTGTGGGCTCAATTGTAGGTCAGCTTGCTAAAGCAGACGGGCTGCGTGTAATTGGCGTAGTAGGAAGCGAAGACAAAGCCGATTGGATTGTTAATGAGCTTGGGTTTGATGGCGCTATAAACTACAAAACTGACAATTTAGAAGAAAAGTTAGCCGAACTAACACCAAATAAAATAGACGTCTTCTTTGAAAATACGGGCGGTCCTATTCAGCAGCACATTTTTAACAGAATGAATGCCCATGGCCGAATTGTGGTATGTGGAATGATTGCCGATTACCAGTCTGAAAAGCCGTCACCGGGCCCGAACTGGATCCCGCTGATTAAAAAACGAATTAACATTCGCGGTTTTGCTATGCCTGATCACTGGGGTGAAATTCCACAACTACTGCAAAAGCTTTCGCCTTATGTTCAGCAAGGTAAAATCAAGTACCGTGCACACACTGTGGAAGGCTTAGAGAACGCCGAGAAGGGCCTAAATATGTTGTTTGAAGGCAAGAACACCGGCAAGATGATTGTGAAGCTGTAAGCCAATCGTAAAAAAGCGCAGTGTTATTCTAAGTACTGCGCCTGATTTAATACAAACTGGGCTTTACCTTTTTCTTTTGCTTCGTAAAGTGCTTTATCTGCTTCGTCAATAAGGCAATCAATTGACATGTTCTCGGCCGACTTGGCAAACACCACACCAATGGAACAACTCATTAAAGGATGCTTTGCATCTTGTGCATGTTCTAATGCGGCTTCTTTCCACTTGTTCAAAAGCGCATCACAGTGCTTCTCAACTTGTTCTTTCTGAATGTCGCTCAATACAACAATAAACTCTTCGCCACCGTACCGACCTAATATATCTGTCTCTCGCTTAAAGACCTGCTTCATAATGCGGGCTTGTATTTTTATGGCTTCATCACCCTGCTGATGACCAAAACAGTCGTTATATTTTTTAAAGTCGTCTAAGTCGAGCATCATCACGGCCATCGACACTTTATGACGCTTACTCAACGCCAACAGTTTTTCACTCTGCTCTCGTAACGCACGCCGATTCAATAAATCAGATAAGGGGTCAAATTTGCTAAGTTTAAGTAGCCTGTCATTGGTTTCTTTTAACATGCGTACGCTGCGATCTAACCGATAACGGGCATAGACACAAATAAACAAAGACCCAGATACAAATGCCATTGAAATTGGAACTCTGTCACCATAAACCGGCGCAACCCACATTAACCCCAAGAAACCCAGAATGTTGATGACGTTGGCTGCTAGCGCTAATTTAAAGGCAATACCCAGCGCAAACACACAGAAGAAAGCATATAAAATGGTGCCCTCGTAGGGGAAAATGAAGCTGTGCTCTTCCCAGCAAACCCATATTAACCAGTAGTTGCTGTAAGAAAGCGCAATAAGTAACCCAGCGAAAATGTAGGCTCGATGCTGAATGAATCTGCGCCAGAAGGAGAGTACAACAACGACGAGTATTATAGGGAATTGAAGAAGTAAGCGGTCGAATATGTACAGCTCGTACATGCTGCTTGGTAGTAGCATCAAGTCAGCAGCCATAAAGGCAAGCACAAGTACAGCACCAATGATCAGCGCAATTCTCAGCCGAAGTAGCTCGCGGGGTTTATTGATTTGCACACGCCACCTTAAGCAATCAGTTACTGTTAAAGCATCTATATATTAGCCCATGGTGAAATCACCCACGGGCTCTTACAACTTCAAATTACTGAAGCTGCATCACTTTAACTATTATCAGAGACTTCTTGGTTAAGCGCCAGTTTTAACAAACTTTCTTGGAGTGCTTCTACGGTGACAGGTTTTGTCACTATGTCGTCCATCCCTGCTTCTTTAAATGACACGTGACGCTCTTTGAATGCTTCGGCGGTAAGCCCTATAACTGGGATTTTGCTAAGCTCTCCATCAAGCTTTCGAATGCGTTTTGTCGCTTCAATGCCGTCCATCACTGGCATGTGCACATCCATGAAAACAACATCAATACCGCCCTCTTCTACTCGTGCAGCGGCTTTCAGCCCATTATCAACGTGCTCAACATCACATTTTAGCTGTTCTAAAAGTGCCTGTGCTACCACAGCATTAATGGCATTATCTTCAGCCAACAGAACTTTAATACCTTCTGGTAAGCTAGCGCGCTCTGCTTGTCGCGCGGAATCTAAATCGGCCGACGTCTCCACCATGCGACGACTCTGCACGTTGGCGGTAACGGTGAAACATGAACCTTCACCGACTTTGCTCACCACCTTAATATCACCACCTAATATTTGTGCAAGCTGCTTTGCAATAGCAAGACCTAGCCCACTGCCACCGTATTTACGCGTAATTGATGAATCGGACTGCGTAAACTTATCGAAAATATGCCCGAGTCTGTCTGGCTCAATGCCAATACCGGTATCCTTAACTGCAATTACCAAATGGTTCTCGCTCACGGTATCCCGTGAAGGCTGTTTGAGTTTGGCGGAAATAGTCACAGTGCCCTTATGAGTAAACTTAATTGCATTACTCACCAAGTTAATGATTATCTGGCGTAACTTCGTAATATCACTGGTTACTGCCACCGATTCCATGTTCTTACTTTTGTAAACCAAACGCGTACTATTGGCGCTAGCATTGGTACCCAGTAGCGTAATAAGGTCATTCAGCATTGCGTCAAGATCGAACTCTGTAACGTCAACCTCTGACATACCTGATTCAATCTTTGAGAGATCTAGAACATCGTTGATAACGTTAGCTAGAATAGACGCCGATGATTTCAAATCGCTGGCATACTGATGCTGCTTGTCAGAAAGTTGTGTATCTAAAAGCAGCGTTGCCAGTCCTTGGATACCGTTTAACGGCGTGCGAATCTCATGGCTCATCACTGCAAGAAAATCGGTTTTTGCGCGGTTTGCTTGCTGAGCTTGAGCAACGTATTGCTCTATTTCACCAGACATTGCCTCAACGTCTCGCGCTAAACTACCTAACTCGTCGTTCTGCTGTAAGTCTATACTGACCTTCTTATGGTCAAGGGCAATGCGACTTGCTGCTGATTTTATTTTTTCGATAGGAGCAACAACAAACACCTGTGTGACTCTTCCCATAAGCAAACTAACAGTAACGACAGCAAATAGCGTTACTAGTGACGTTAGCCACGCAATAGTAGATAGGGAAGATTGCAGTGCATCAGCAGGCTGCAATACGGTAACTTTCCAATTCCACGGCGCAAATTCCGCACACGCAAATAACACGTCAGCATCGTTAATATTCGACTCACCGAAGGCGACCTTACGACTGGCAATGGTTGCGATTGTCGCATCTTCGACATTAGGAACCACAGTGTGCTCCATCGTACTAAACACCACGGTATCGGCACTCTTGTCACTGATAGTAAAGTGGCGGTCGGTGGCTTGCTGCAACGACTTTAGCTCTTCAAACACTTCCTTTTGATAGGCCTCGCGAAACACAGGCACATTCTCTAGGCCCGACTCAATAAGCAGTTCACGTCTTTCGTCGATGATCTCTAAGACGTTTAATGTAAGCGTCTGAGTGAGGAGCTGATATTCTCTTTCGCGTACTGAATCGTACGCCGTCAAATAAGCCCAATACCCAGTAAGTGCCATACCAATTAATAAAATTGGAATGTAGATAACCAGCAGTTTCGATTTAATCCGCATACTTACTTCTAATTAGGCCTTATTGATACACATGTTTTTTTGACAGCTTCAAGTAATTTGAAGGAATGGGCAACTGTAGTTTGATTGCTGTAGACACATTTACCGCTACAGTGTACGTATCCATTTTACCAACGGGAATGTCCCTCGCCGATTTTTTCTCAAGAATTAGCTTGGCTTTTCTTGCAGCTGATTTACCAATACTCGCTGGCTCAGATACTACGCCAAGAAGCGCGCCTTCTTTCACAGAGGAAATGCTTTCTGCGAATAAAGGAAGCAGTCCCGTAGCTTCTTTTACCTTTGTTACTAAGTCATTCGATTCAGCGAGCGGCCCAGATGAAAGCCAGTAACCATCCAGCTCGTTTGTTTTTTGCTGCAAGCTGTTGATGATGCTGTCAGTCATTTCAACCAGTCCATCATCGCCTTCTATATACGGTGTACTAACAGCAACAAGATTTATGTTCTCGTAGTCACCATTCAGTGCCAGAAGTTGATTAACCAAGTTACTTGACGATGGGTATGTAGAATGGACAAGACCGATGGTAAAAAGCGATGAGGGCTTAGACGCTCTGAGCACGCCCTCTAACATGTCTAGTTTCACCTTTGCGTCAAGCACGTGTGACTCGCCCGTCATGTTGCGTTCACTAACCGCACCAATAGCAGAAACTATTCCTTCTTCAACCGGTGCTGAGACCGCCATAAACAGCTTAGGTACATCAACAAACTCTTCAGACGCATTCAGCGCTCTGGTGGCAAGGGTCGCCACCGATACAATAAGATCAGGCGCTGGGTTTTGTGCAAGCTCGGTAAGTATCTCCTTAGCACGAACTTCAGAGCCTTCGGCGTTATACGATGTTACGTTAATCTCGTGATCGGGCATTATCCGCGCAAGTTCCTTTTCGAACGCGGCCCGCGAATCAGCGACAATTGGAGCAGGCAGTGTTTCAAGAATAATCAGGTCCAGGGTTTCGTTCGCAGAGGCAGCAGTAGCGCCCCACATCAAAGAAGATAAGGCGAAAAGAAGAGAAAACCAGACCTTTGTCATGACTGTGAACCTAACACAACTAACTGAAAATACGCACATATAGGCGTATCATAAAGTTATTCGAAGGTCATTCATAGTGGCAGTTATTACCAAATATTCAATACTGGGAATAGCTTTCTAAAAACTAAGATGCGATTTCCGCAAATGCGTTAACGCTAAATAAGCGCGCTTCTATATCGTAAATCGGCATCGACACGATAATTTCATCAACACCCGTCGTTTCAACAAACTGAGCCAGCTTGTTTTGCACCGTTTCTTTCGACCCTACCAACGCATACCTCAATACATTTGCTAACATTGCTTCGTCAGTCGCCGTACAATATTCGTCAAAGTCAGGCATAGGCTTAGCGAAGGGCCTGTTAAGACCACGTCGCATGTTCATAAATTGCTGCTTCACTGACGTGAATAGGAGTTCAGCCTCTTCATCGGTTTCAGCAATCACCACCATTACACCAGCCATCGCTTTTGACGCTGATAACTGAGACGACGGTTTGAACATATTGCGGTACACATGAAGCGCATCGAACAGCGCATCGGGCGCAAAATGCGAGGCGAACGAATATGGCAGCCCCATTTTTGCCGCCACTTGGGCACTGTATAAGCTAGAGCCAAGCAACCACAGGGGGACATGAGTATTTGCCCCAGGTACTGCAACAATTGGCTGCCCGTCTTGCGGTGTACCCAAGTAGTGCTGAAGTTCTTGAATATCTTCTGGGTAACTGTCTACATCGCTTTGCAAATTACGACGAAGCGCGCGTGCGGTTGCCATATCAGTGCCTGGTGCACGGCCAAGTCCAAGCTCTATGCGATTGGGAAATAATTCAGCCAAGGTGCCAAACTGCTCAGCAATGACTAAAGGTGCATGGTTTGGCAGCATAATACCGCCAGCCCCCACTTTAATAGTCGAGGTAGCGTTAGCAATGTGCGTTAACACTACTGAGGTGGCAGAACTGGCAACACCACGCATGCCGTGATGCTCGGCTAACCATACACGTTCATAGCCACAGCGCTCAGCTTCCACAGCCATTAACTTTGAATTGTTTAACGCGTCTTTTACGCCAAACCCTTCAGATATTGGCGCTAAATCTAGCAGTGAGTATGGGATAGCCATGTTGCCTCGCAATGTTGAAACTTGGTATGACTTCTAGGTATGACCTTACTCCTCGTTTTACAACTGCCTTACCTGACAAAGTAAGATGGATGGAGAAGGTTTATCGATGAAGTGAGAGTGGTGGAAAGAGAAGTGAAATAATAGTGAGTCATGGGCTTGCAGGAAAGCCACTTAATTAGCAGCCAATACTCGCCTATTGAAAACAAAAAAGCCTGCGCTTTTGTCAGTCGCAGGCTTTGTTCGTGAGCACGAAAAAGCGCTTCAGCAGTGTACTTTATTCCACCGTAACCGACTTCGCCAAGTTACGCGGCTGGTCAACGTCGGTGCCCTTAATTAGCGCTACGTAGTAGCTCAATAACTGTAACGGCAAGGTATAGATGATAGGTGCAATTGGCTCGTCGCAGTGCGGTACGTCAATAACACGCATGGTTTCATCACCTTCAAACGCCGCATCCTTATCCGCAAATACATACATAATACCGCCACGAGCACGTACTTCTTCAACGTTCGACTTTAGCTTCTCGAGGAGTTCGTTGTTAGGTGCAACCACAATAACGGGCATTTCGTCATCAATAAGTGCAAGTGGGCCGTGTTTCAATTCACCAGACGCATACGCTTCCGCATGAATATAAGAAATCTCTTTAAGCTTAAGCGCTCCTTCCATGGCAATAGGGTATTGATCGCCACGACCTAGGAACAAGCTGTGGTTCTTATCTGCAAATTCTTCAGCTAAATCTTCAATGCCACCAGTTATCGCTAAGGTCTCTTCAAGCTTTGCAGGTAGACTGTGAAGCGCAGATACAATAGCTTTGCTGTCAGCGTCTGTCATGCAGTTTTCTTTGCCCAGTGCTAGGGTAAGCATTAAGAACGCAGTGAGCTGAGTAGTGAAAGCTTTGGTAGACGCAACGCCAATTTCCGCGCCAGCGCGGGTCATAAATGCAAGGTCTGACTCGCGTACTAATGACGAACCCTGAACGTTACAGATAGTCAAACTAGACATATAGCCCAGCTCTTTGGCTAAGCGAAGGGCAGCTAACGTATCGGCTGTCTCACCTGATTGAGAGATAGTAATAAGCAGGCTGTTTGGATGCACCACTGACTTGCGGTAACGGAACTCTGATGCAATCTCTACGTTGCACGACACATTTGCATATTGCTCTAGCCAGTAGCGCGCCGTCATACCCGCATGGTAGCTGGTACCACAGGCAATAATTTGTACATGCTGTACTTTTTTGAATATCTCGTCAGCACCTTTACCAAATATGTCTGCGGTAAGTCCGTTTTCGTCAATACGATCTTTAAGCGCATTACGCACAACGGTTGGCTGCTCGTGAATTTCCTTAAGCATATAGTGGCGGTAACCCGCTTTGTCACCCGCGTCGTGCTCGATATTCGACTCAATCACTTCTCGTTCAACAGCATTGCCGTCTTTATCGAAGATTTTAACGTCGCGACGAGTAATCTCTGCCACATCGCCTTCTTCTAAAAAGATAAATCGGCGTGTCACTGGCAATAATGCCATTTGGTCCGAAGCAATAAAGTTCTCGCCAAGCCCTAAACCAATGACTAGCGGGCTGCCCGAACGTGCAACGACCACGCGGCTTGGGTCTTCTTTATCCATGATAACGGTGCCATACGCACCGTGGAAGGTTTTAACGGCACTTTGCACAGCGTCTAGTAAAGTCTTACCTGACTTAAGCTCTTCGTGTACGGTGTGAGCAATAGTTTCTGTGTCGGTGTCGCTGGTAAAGGTATAGCCCTGCTCTTTTAGCTGTGCTTTTAAGTTAACATAGTTTTCAATAATACCGTTGTGAACAACAGCTACACGTTCAGTTGAAAAGTGTGGGTGCGCATTCGCTTCAGTCACACCACCGTGCGTTGCCCAACGGGTATGAGCAATTCCAGTTGTGCCAAGTGCTTCACCTTCTGCAACCGCATCAGCAAGCTCTTGTACTTTGCCTGTACGGCGAATACGTGTAAGCGTGCCGTCGCCTTGCAGTAGCGCTACGCCAGCTGAATCATAGCCGCGATACTCTAGCCTTTTTAAACCTTCTAATAGGATTTCAACTACGTTTCGCTCAGCTACAGCGCCAACTATTCCACACATAACTATTCTCCACTCGGCGCTGCAATAAGTACTGTCACGCCCTGATTTTCAATATTAAGTTTGTCTTGTTCACAAATGCCTTCATCAGTGATCAAAACAGAAATGTTTTTCCAGCTTAGCTCTAAGTTAGGCATTTTATGCGTTAATTTCTTTGAGCTGGCTACTATCACCACCTTGCTCGCCGCTACAGCCATGGCGCGGGTTACACCAATAAGCTCGTTAAAGGTGGTGGTGCCTCTGTTGACATCTATGCCCGCGGCACCAATAAACGCAATGTCAAAACTATAGGCACTAACCAACTGTTCAGCCATAGCGCCTTGAAACGACTGAGATTGGGCATCCCATGTGCCCCCTACCATTAACACCGTCGGCTCTTTTTCACTTTGAGTAAGGTAATTGGCGGTTGATAACGTGTTGGTCATTACCACTAAATCATCGATATGGGATAAATGGGGCAAGATGGATGCGGTGGTAGACCCGCAGTCTATAACGAGCTTATTGCCTGGTTTAACCAAGCTCGCTGCAAGTTGGCCTATAGCGTTAATTGCTGGGCTAGTAGTTGAATTCGTGGAAGGGTCATTGGTAATAAATTGAGATGGCCCAGCATTTGAGTTGGTAGATGATGGTACAGGCACTGCGCCACCAAACTGTCGAATCAGTAAACCTTGCTGCGAAAGGGCTGCGAGATCTTTTCTAATGGTGACTTCAGACGTAGCAAAACGCACAGCCAAATCTTCAACTTGTGATTGACCATGCTCTTTCACCCACGCCACTATCTGCTGGCGGCGCTGTTCAACTGATTTACTACTTTTCAATATAACCTCATGCTCTTGCTGCCTTCTCGCTAAACCTTCCTGTACGCCTTGTTCCAATTGAGAACAAGCCATGAAAAGTCTGCAAAACAGTCCGCAAACACATCTTCAACATTCAACCATAACTTTCAAAACGAAAGATATTAGTTTTAAAGTGAAAGTATCGTAAGTTAAATTGAAACGACGATCAAGGTAATTGTTTAATTAAACGCCAGCGATTTCTTTTGAGCACTCGCTTTTATGGCTAGCTCAATGACTTTGATAACAGGTACGACCGTACTTGCGTCAGCCGGCGAGAATTTACCGTCTTCAATAGCGTGAGCAAGGCGATTGAAAAACGTGAGATATTCACCCTTCAATGTTGTCACCGTCTCTTCAACTAGCTGGCCGCTTTCATTGACCACAGCTAGCACGCCATGCTCGTTATCTTTTGTAATCGCCCAGTGTTCATCATCAAAGGATAGCTCTCCACGCAATTGATCTTCTTGCGGATCTAAATAGAACTTTCGAAAGCTGCCTTTTGTGCCTTGCAAGTCGTAGCGCAATGTTGCTCCTCCCTGAAAGGCTGAACTACCTAGTTTTACAACTTTATCAACATAGTGAAGAGTTACATCGAACGTGTCGTCTGACTGCCCATTTTCACGCAAGGCCTGTATGTTTGCCGACACTTCTTCCGGCTCGCCGAAAAGCTGTAGCGCTTGGTCGATTAAGTGGGGACCCAAATCCCAGAAGATACCGCTTCCTGGCCCTGCATTTTCACGCCACCTGTCTCGTGGTACCGGGCGAAATCGATCGAAGCGGCTTTCCAAACGTTTAATGTCGCCAAGTTTTCCATCGTTAATTAGCTGCTTAATCGTAAGAAAATCGCCATCAAAACGTCTGTTGTGATAAACACAAAGCTGTTTATTTTGAGAATGTGCAAGCTCTACTAAAGCTTCTGCTTCTTCACTATCTAATGTAAATGGCTTTTCTACCAATACGTGACAACTGTGCTCTAATGCCAGTTTCGCCTGTGGCCCATGAAGGTGATTTGGGGTTGTAATAACCACCAAGTCTACATCGTGAATTTTAAGCGCTTCTTCCAACGAGCCATACACTTCAGCATGGGGTAAAACTGCGTTAACCACATCAGGTTTTGAAGAGATAACCACATCGACAGAGAACTGCGGTAGATAATTTAGAAATGGCAAATGAAAGGTTGTGGCGGAAAATCCAAAGCCAACCAGAAGGGTAGATATCATCGCATATCCTTATTTAAAAAGAATCAAGAGGTAAGTAAACACACACTATCAGTAATGATAGATAGGGGAAACCTCAGATGGTTCATTATTTAGAAGACAGATAGCTGAATGAGTTGCGTTTACAGCGACACAGTGGACGTTAATTCAAGCCCTCTGATTTTGTCATCTTTCTGACTGGGCGATATTTTGATAGGACTAAAGAAGAAACTGGGCTAGCTAATCACTATTTGTGTTTGCCAGCCCTATCTCATCATATAACCCGTTAGCGAGCTTTAATTAGGGTACGTCTTTATTTTTTGGTCGGGCGCGGCCAATTTGGAATATTGCGCTGCTTACCGCGGGCAACGGCTAGCGCGTCTTCGTCTACGGTTGACGTGATCACGGAACCAGCACCTACCGTAGCCCCTTTGCCAATGTTTACAGGCGCGACAAGCGACGAGTTTGAGCCGATAAAGGCATTTTCGCCGATGACGGTTTTGGACTTGTTCACACCGTCGTAGTTACAGGTAATTGTGCCTGCGCCAATGTTCGCTTTAGCACCCACTTCAGCGTCGCCAAGGTAGGTTAAGTGATTCGCTTTGGCGCCTTCACCTAAAATAGCCTTCTTCATTTCAACGAAGTTACCCACTTTGGCATTTTTCTGCATTACTGCACCAGGGCGCAACCTTGCGTAAGGCCCAACTGTGCAAGCTTCACCTACACTGGCTTCTTCAATAATAGAATTAGCTTCAATTACAGCGTTATCGGCAATAGTACAGTTGCGCAGAATACAGTTTGCACCAATGTTGACGTTGCTACCAAGCGTAACCTTACCTTCAATAATAACGTTAACGTCGATAATGACGTCGTTACCGGTTTCAAGCTGACCACGTAGGTCAAAGCGAGCGGGGTCCAGCAAGGTTACGCCATTGGTCATTAGCTCTTCGGCTTGGCGACGCTGAAGCGCGCGTTCTAGGTTAGCTAGCTGCAAACGATTATTAACGCCTTCCACTTCTACCGCAGCCTGTGGCTGTGCAGACTGAATTCGCTTGCCTTCGGCCGCTGCCATGGCAATAACGTCGGTAAGATAATACTCGCCTTGCGCGTTATCATTGCTTAACTCACCCAACCAGCGCTTAAGATCAGCGCCAGACATCATCATCATGCCAGTGTTAATTTCTTTGATTTCACGCTGAGCATCAGTGGCGTCTTTGTGCTCGACTATCGCGGTAATATTGTCATTTTCGCGAATAATGCGGCCCATACCTGTGGGGTCGTCTAAATTTACAGTGAGCAGTGCTAAATCACAGCTTTCCTTTGCTGCTTTTAATGCACTTAGTGTTTCTTCGCGAATAAGTGGTGCGTCGCCAACAAGTACAAGCACGTCTTCATCATCTTTAATGTGGGGTGCAGCTTGTTGAACAGCGTGGCCTGTACCTAACTGTTCGGCCTGTAAGCACCAGTTTAGATTGTCTTCAACAACCGTTGCCTTTAGCTGGTCGCCGCCATGGCCGTAGACCAAATGAATATTGTCAGCACCCAGTGATTTTACTGTGTTGATAATGCGCTGCACCATAGGCACACCAGCTACTTTGTGTAATACCTTCGGTAACGACGATTTCATACGGGTACCTTTACCCGCTGCTAATACAACCACTGAGAAAGCCATATAATTCCTTTATTTCGCAAAGAGAATGAAAATCGGAGCATAGTGTAACCAAGGCCCAACAAGATGTCAGCGATTGATTCACCCCGAGGTCTGACCGGACGACTTCACATTGCGCTTTTGCTCTTCGTTATTTAGTCTAAGTTAAAAGAAACCGCCTAGTAGTTCATTATTGCAACAGGTATACTCAACACTTAGGTTAGGTTCAGTCAGGCAAGGGAGCATGCGCAGTCTGTGAACACATTTCGTACACTACATAGAAGTATTCTGGTGTTATTTGCGGTAGTGGTTATCGCTATTGTGACACTGGTTCATTTCAGTATTTCAAAAATCGTTGCCGAACAAAGTCGCGCACAGCAGCAGTCACTGTCGCCTGCAATATCGCTTATCGTCGAGCAACTTCTTAAGCCTCTACATATTTCTGAAGCATTAGGGCATTCCACTGAGTTGGTAGACTTGATGGATGGAGAAACAATTGATCAAGATGCTGTTTTTAAGACATTGGATCGCCTTGAAAATGAGTTTGGGTTGTCTTTCTTTATTGCCAGCGAGGCAGACAGAAAACAGTATAATTCTGATGGCAGCATAATTAACCTGATTGAAGGGGAAGTAAGCTGGTATTTCAAGTACAAGGACTACCCTATCGATGCCGTTGCCGATATTGGTAAATGGGAAGACACCCATTTCTATATTGATATAAAGATCCACGATGAAGATGGCCGCTTCTTGGGATTCTTTGGTGTTGGAAAAAGCCTGCGCAGCTTTATCGAAGTGTTCGATACCTACAAACAAGAATACGGCTATGACTTCTTATTCGTGGATAGTGAAGGCGATATTATGTTGTCTTCAGATCCAAGTCTTATCGCCTCTTACTCAGAATTCACCAACTTGTCCGAGTTGCCTTGGTACGCGAGTTTGCCAGTGACAATTCAAAGCGAGCAGGCGCTGAATAACAAGCTGGTCACTATTGACCAAAAAGACTTTCTGATTGCGGAAGTTAAGCTGAATCAATTTGGTTGGACTGTGTTTCTTTTAAGTCCGCTTGAAGACCGCCAAGCAGAGATTTCTCAAGCGTTTATTTTTAGCGTGGTAACGCTGCTGGTTGTTGTCTTCTCGCTGTTCTTACTTATCTACAATCTACTGTACTATTTCAGAAAAGATATGCAGCCAGACTTGGTGGTACGTCACAGCAACCGACTTCCTGAAAAAGATAACTTGCAGCTTATTTATAAAACGCTGTTAGCCGAGCACAAATCACTCAGCGTAATGTTGCTAAGCGTTGACGAATTTTCAGATATTGTAGATGCCCACGGCCGTAATGCGGGAGATGACATTCTTGATAAAGTGGTCTCTTACTTAGCTGAACATATGCGCGACCAGGATATATTGGGTAGATGGAGTAGCGCAGAGTTTATAATCTTGTTGCCACACACGGGCCCCCATGTAGCCTTTGATATGGCGCAAAACCTTCGACATGGCATAGCTACACTTTCACCATTGCAAGAGTTACCGGAAATTGTGATTACCGCTTCTATTGGTATTTCTTACACTGCGTCACCGCGCGCTATGCACGAAGTAACAGCGCACGCGGAAGACGCGCTTTATCAAGCCAAGCGCGACGGCAGCAATTTAGTAAGAATGCAGCTGATAGACTAGCCCTAGTTCAAGCTAATCTAAGCAGGTTTAATTTTGAGGCGTTTTCTTTTGAGAACGCCTGTGGTTAACGCCACACCGAATAAAATCATTAAACCACCCACAATGGTTTGAATTGATAAGTGCTCTTGCAAGAACAGTACACCCCAAATAATGCCAAATAGTGGTACTAAGTAAGCTACGGTAATGGCTTTGGCTGGGCCGATGTCAGCTATGAGTTTGAAATACAAGATATACGCTATGCCCGTGCCACCGACAGCCAGCGCTACCGCGTTAACCCACGCATTTACGCTTGGCATAGTGGCGGGCAGAGTTGCAAGGGCGAAAGGTGCCAGCATTACGCTTGCCATGGCCTGACTACCTGTAGCGACAACCAGAGGTTTAACCCCCTGCAACCATTTCTTCATCATACACGCCGCTATGCCGTAGCCAGTGGTGGCCAATAATGCAGTCAAAATAGGAAGAAAACTAATATCGCCCTCGCCGAGCTTTTGCTGACTAATAACGGTTACGCCTACAAAGCCTACAAAAAGCCCCGCTACTGCTGACTTTGTTAGTTTGTCACCTAACCACAGCCAAGCGACAATGGCGCCAAACATAGGAGCCGTGGCATTTAAAATGGCATTCACCCCTGCCTCTAAATGTAGGCTGCTGTAATTAAACAGGACGAAAGGCACCGCAGTGTTAGCCATGCCCACTAGCGCAATGGCCAACCAGTGTCGCTTTATGTCTTTAACCGACCCTCGTATTAACAGCAATGGTAGCAATACCGCTGTAGCAAGCACGGTACGAATGGCTACTAATACATAGATGCCAAATTCTGGTGCGGCAACACGCATGAAAATAAATGAACCGCCCCAGATACCGGCTAACACCAGCAGCGCGATAATGTCTCTTATTGCCATTCTTTTATCACCATTTTCTTATCACCCATTCTTTTATAGCCCCAGCACCCCCTGGGCTCCTTCTAAATTAAGTAAATACTGCTTACGCGGTAAACCACCTGCGTAGCCCGTTAGGGTTTTATTACTTCCGATTATACGATGGCAAGGTACAACAATAGCAATAGGGTTACGACCATTTGCCATACCCACGGCGCGGACAGCTTTTGGGTTGCCAATGGCTTTTGCGATATCTAAATAGCTGGCCGTTTCGCCGTATTTAACTTGCTGCAAGGCATCCCACACCTGGTTCTGAAACGCCGTACCTTTAGGGCAAAGCGGTAGGTCAAACTCGCGTAATGTACCGTCAAAGTATGCCTGTAATTGACTGCACGCTGCTTCGGTGATGGCGTTTTTTTGCGAATGAAAGCCGTTGCTTAGCACGCGTTCTTGCGCTGCAGTTTCTCTGCCTATACCACCCTGCCTCGCGTTGGCCGTATTACCTGATTCAGCGGCACTCACGAACTCGATAGCCGTTATGCCTTTATCAGAGGCTTCAACTTTAACAAGCCCCTGTATGCTGTTCACGAAATCTGTATATTTCATACTTACGACTCTCTTTACTGATTGCTTAACTGCCACAATTGAAGGGTTAAATAACTGCGCCAAGGTGCCGCTTTTTCGGGCGCTACGGGGTACTGCTGCGCCATTTTACGAACGATTAAATCACCGCCAAGGTAGACGTCAGGATTTCTCTCCCCCCGCATTTTTAAATAGTCGAGCGTCCACGGGCCCACGCCTTTAATGGCGAGTATGTCTTCGTGGCTTGGCATGTTGCCGTTTATGAATAAACGAGCAAAATGACGTACGGCCTCTTTTCTCGCCTGTGGCATACGTAAGAATTCAAGACTGTTTTCGGCCACACTTTCAGGCGAGGGAAAGCTGTAGCGTTCACTCGTTTTAGATTCAAGACCGTTTGACGGGAGCGCATCAGAGACCGTTTCGCCCAGCTGATGTACCAGTAAAGTCACCTGGCTAATAGCCGCTTTTACACTAACTTGCTGGCCTACAATAGCTCGGCAGCCGCTTTCAAATACGTTCCATGCACTGGGAAGGCGTAGCCCAGGCGTTAACTTGCTCGGCGGTAACCCAGATTGCAATAGGCTTTGTTCAATTAAAAGCGGGTCAGCGTGAAGATCTAGTACCTGCTTTATGTTCTCAATTATCGTATGAAGACGACCTAAATCAGGCATGTCGATGACAAGTTTGAATCCGTGGCGCGCCTCGTCGTGAATGGCTTTAAAAAAGCCTAAACTTTCATTGCATGAAAAGTATCGCTCATAGCTCTCGTCCGTTACTCGTTCCATTCCTTCAATAGCGCGAGTTGCCAAGAAATCTCGTACATAGGGCCAATTGTACGGCGGCCGATATGAAAGAAATAAAGAGATAGCCTTTTGTTGAACCGGCTCTTTTTTTCTAAGCTGGGTAGGAGACGTAGCGCAATATTGCTCTATGGCCCGCTGCAGTTGTCTCAGTGATTGATAGCCAGCCGTAATTGCGATATCTGTCATAGATAAATGAGTTTGTTGAATAAGCTGCTTTGCAAACAAAGTGCGCTGCATATTTTGAAACTGCTTAGGCGGGATGCCCACAGCATTGACGACCAACTTATTTAGGTAACGCTCACTAATACCTAACCGCATAGCAATATCTGCAACCCGCTCAATGGGAATAACAGATAGCAGCGTCAACGCTCGGTTAATCGTTGCGCCCACGCCTTTCCACGCCGCTGAACGAGGTGCACTGTCAGGTCTGCAGCGAAAACATGGACGATAACCATGTGCCATTGCCTGTGTGGCGTGTTGAAAGTAAGTAACATTCTCTTCTTTAGGAAGTCGCGCTGGACAGATTGGCCTACAAAAAATACCGGTTGTTTTTACCGCCACAAAAAATCGTCCGTCAAAGCGCGGATCTCTGCTAAGTCTTGCTTTTGAAAGCACTGACTCAGCAGTTGTCGAGTTTTCTGAAGCCCCCATGTCTGAGACAAAAAGATTGTCTGGCATTAGAATGCGCTTCCCACCTGTCGTTTATCACCTTTATCTAGTGTATCGTGCATTGGCCCTGTTGGTGCGACAAAATCAGAACTCAATAATTACAAATCTTGCTAGTCGAATGTTTCTTCTCTTCTTGCATATTCTTACAACGGTTCGCATACCGTTAGAATAAATCACATCATTGAAAAGATAGTGAGTAAAATTAGCGACATTTGATCATTGAAGCGGCTAAACGCATAATAATGCGATAATAATAATGAGCGCCTGATGGATGTATCAGAAAACCACAGGCTTAACGAGCTGACTGTATGCTGAACTCTTTGCGCACCTTCAAGCTGCGCCTGTCTAAAATTTGGCTGATAGCGATGCTAATGGTCATTACACAAAGCGCTTTTGCGGATTGGCTTGATGACTATGCTAGTTACGTTCAAAAGGAAGCCTCAAAATACAACGTGCCTGGTTATGCGTTTGTGTTTTATGAACAGGGCAAAGCGCCAAGGGTTTACGTATATGGAAGTACCCGTAAACGCGGCGGAGAGAAAGTTACAGAGAACACAGTATTCAGGCTAGCTTCTGTTTCAAAAACCTTTACTGCGTTGTTGTCAGCTAAACTTGTAGAAAAAAACCAGCTTAGCTGGGAAACGCCGATAACCACCTTATTACCCGACATTCCTTTTAAAGGCAAAGGAATGAATGCGCTGCAACTGCAACATATCGTTGGCCAATCTAGTGGCTTTATGCCCAACGCTTACGACAACCTTATTGAAGCTGACTACTCGCTGGAGCGCGTGCTTAAATCCCTGGGCGAGCTTGAACCACTGTGTGCGCCGGGTGAATGCTATACCTATCAAAATGCACTTTTTGGCGCGTTGGAATACTACTTCAGCAACAATAATACCTCTTACTCACGACAGCTTCAGGCCAACCTGTTTGCACCACTAGGTATGAAAACAGCCAGTGTTGGAAAAGGCGGATTGCTTGCATCAGAATCATGGGCTCAACCTCATATTGCTATCGCCAGAAATAAATGGCGCGAAGGAAAGGTAGAAAGCAACTACTACCGGTTCTCTCCAGCTGCTGGCGTTAACGCTAGCATTTCAGATATGACGATTTATCTGCAAGCGCTGCTAGGCGAGTTCCCCACGGTCATATCCGATGAAATGGTGGACTATGTTACTACAGAGCGCGTGAAGACGAAGCGTGAAACCTACCGCAGAGGTTGGCGCGGCATGATTGACGATGCTCACTATGGTTTGGGTTGGCGTATTTACGACTTAAATGGATTACAGCTTAACTATCATGGGGGTTGGGTAAAAGGCTACCGTGCTGACGTAGCGTTTATGCCTGAGAAAAAAGTAGGCTATGTGATGCTGATGAACGCTGAGTCGAATATGATTAATTCGACAACAGCCGAACTTTGGAAGCGCTTTTTGAAAAAAGCCGACGCAGCTAAGTAATAGCTAAATCGGCTCTTTGGGCCTGTACCAATAAACCACAAGCCCGTTGCTTTATATTGCGGCTTACTGTTTAAGGTAAGTGTAACCCGCTAAACAGTTTTCATAAAAGTCAGTCCAGCGAACCCCTTCACGAGGGTTCAATTTTCCGTCCCACACTTGCTTGTCTATCAAGCGTTTTACATCTGATGCCATTGCGCGCGGGTTATACTGCATAACGTTAAGTACATCTTCTACCGATGAGCCCTTCACCACTTCTTCAATGTAAAAGTCTTCAGGATCGTCGTCATAGCTGTAAATATGCACTTCATTTAAGCGACCAAACAAGTTATGCATGTCGCCCATAACGTCTTGATAAGCGCCCGTTAAGAACAAACCAATGTAGTACGGCTCATCTTTCTTAAGTGGGTGCATTGGCAGTACGTCAGTAATTTCACGGCCAATAGTGAACTGATCAATTTTACCGTCGCTATCACAGGTGATATCTACCAGCGAGCAATTAACCGTTGGCTCTTCATTCATACGAATAAGAGGCACTACCGGCAGCAGCTGGTCGATGGCCCATGTATCAGCAGCCGACTGGAATACAGAGAAGTTACAAAGATACTGAGACGACAAACTGTAATCTAGCTCTTGAAGTTCTTCTGGAACATATTCTTCGTTGCGATACCACTGCTGTAAGCGACCCATAATTTGCCAGTACAGCGTTTCGATTTTGCCCAGCTCTTCAAGTGACAACACGCGTAATTTAAATGCATCTAGCGCCTGTTCTTTATACTGAGACGCGTCGTTGTAAATTTCATGCATGTTCGTTTGTTCATCAAACGTGTCTGCAAGTTCGCGCATATTCTTAAGGAAGAAGTGTTCACCCGCTTTTGCTGATGTATCCATTTGCGACGCATTCGACTTAATTTCGCCCACAATTTCCGTGATAACACAGCTGTGATGCGCAGTGATTGCACGTCCACTTTCACTAACCAGATGCGGATGCGGTACGCCTTCAAGGTCGCACATTTCCTTCATGCCATAGACAACGTCAGCAACATACTCTTGCATGCTGTAGTTACGCGACGATTCATTAGTTGAATTACTGCCGTCGTAATCGATACCAAGGCCACCACCTACATCAACATAATCTAGCTCGAAGCCCATTTTGTGAAGGTCTGCGTAAATACGCGCGCCTTCGGTTACCGCTTCTTTAACCGCACGAATGTCTGTTAATTGGCTACCAATATGGAAATGCAGCAGCTTTAAGCAGTGCGCCATGCCTTGCTCTTCAAGGTAGCGGGCTGCGTTAATGATCTCAGTAATGGTTAAACCGAATTTCGCACGTTCACCACCAGAGCTTTCCCACTTACCACGACCTTTCACCGTCATTTTTGAGCGCACACCAATGATAGGATCGATATCCAGCTCTTTGGCTATTTTTACCAGAAGAAGAAGCTCGGTGTATTTTTCAACTACTACCACAACGCGGCGACCCAGCTTTCTTCCTAACAGCGCAAGACGCATAACTTCGTCGTCTTTATAACCATTTAGGATAGTCAGAGACTCTTCGTTAGTATTCATGGCAAGCACAGTCAGAAGCTCGGCTTTTGACCCCGCTTCTAAGCCATAGTTAAATGACTTGCCCGCATCGACAATTTCCTCAACGACTTCGCGCATTTGGTTTACTTTTACCGGATACACACCTTGGTATTGACCTTGGTATTCGGCTTCTTCGATGGAGCTTCTAAATGCTTTGTTCAAGCCTGCAACTTGCGAGCGCAGAATATCGTGGAAGCGCACAACAACAGGAAACTGTACGCCTTCTTTGCGGATATCTTCAATTACCGAATTAAAGTCGATTCGAATGCTAGGATCTTCAGGAACAGGGGTAATATGGACGTTGCCGTTTTCACCAATTTGAAAATAGCCGCCACCCCATTGAGACACGCCATAGACGCGCTCCGCTTCTTCGATGCTCCAATCTGACAATTTATTCACCTATTTGTAAGTGGGCTAGGCCAATACCTAGCATAGAAAGTGCGAAAATAAGCAGCGTATTATAGTCAACGTAAGACTGAACGCGATAGTTGTTGCGATATAAAATATCTATTGTCTCGACGAATTTTGTTTATCGAACGCGGGCTTTTTTAGCCTATCCAAGTTCGAACATAATCTATAACAACGTTATCTGCTTTTTCTTCACAAAGGGTTATAAACTCTGAGATGTTTTGAGTACGTTCAAGTTCAAATCCCAGTTTAATTGATGGCGCGCTAAAAAACTTCTCTGCAATGTGATCAGCATCGGTTGCTTCATCTTCTAGCCATGTCTCGCTGAGCTGACTTCGCCTATCTAACTTAATGGGCGCTTTTATTTGATTGAAGGTATCAGAATTGGGGATTTGCCAACTACGCATGTCTACAAATAAGTGAAAGGGTCGGCCTTTACGGGTTTTCAAGCAATCAGAAAGCTTAGCAAGGTACTGAATGTTCGTGGACATATCCCACTTACCGCGAAGCGTGACCAAAATACAATTTCTAAACGGCTCAATATGAAAAGGGGTCGTAGACATTTACTCGTACATCTCTATGCGACTATATGAATAGCTAACTCAACATCTATAGCATTCACATACTAGAGCTGATAAGCATCAACTACAACTATAGTTGAGTACTTTGTAATTAAGTTTAATACCCAATAAAAAGGCCTGTGTTTAAACAGGCCTTTATAGAAGATGTATCAAAGAGATACGCTGTATTAGTCGTCTCCGAACTCGCGAATAATGCTGTTAATGGTGTCTTTAGCGTCACCCAGAACCATGCGCGTGTTGTCTTTGAAAAACAGCGGGTTGTCTACACCGGCAAAACCGGCATTCGCAGAACGCTTAAGTACAAAGACCGTTTTCGCACGATGTGCTTCGATAACTGGCATTCCGTAAATAGGGCTGCCTTTCATCTCTTTGGCTGCTGGGTTAACTACATCGTTTGCACCGATAACAATAACCACGTCATAGTTTTCCATACGAGGGTTAACGTCATCCATCTCGTATAGTTGGTCATAAGGCACGTCAGCTTCTGCCAATAACACATTCATGTGGCCCGGCATACGCCCCGCTACAGCGTGAATGGCGTAATCAACCGTACAGCCATTTTCCTCTAGCAACGACTGAAGTTCACGTACCGCGTGCTGCGCTTGCGCAACCGCCATACCATAACCAGGCACCACCAGTACTGCTTGCGCTGCTTCTAATACATAAAATGCATCTTGCGCCGACAGTACTTTAATCTCGCCTTCTATTTTTTCGCCGGCTTCTACTGGCTTGGCAAAGCCAGACAACAACACATTCATCAATGAACGGTTCATGGCCTTACACATAATATTGGTAAGAATTAAGCCTGACGCGCCTACTAGTAAACCGGTAACAATCAATATTGTGTTGCCTGTAGCAAGACCTGCCGCCGACGCTGCTACACCTGAGTAGCTATTTAAAAGCGCAATAACCACCGGCATATCTGCACCACCAATTGAAATGGTAGCCCACAAGCCGAAGCTTAGTGACAACGCAATAGCACAGTAAATCCAAAGTGGGTTGCTTGGGTCGGTAGTAAAGAAATAACCAATCACCACCATGCCAATTAGATGCAAGATGCTTAGCTCGCGAAGCCCTGTGAAAATAACGGCTTTAGAGCTCATTTTTCCTGACAACTTACCCCAGGCTACCACCGAGCCAGAGAACGTAATTCCCCCAACTAAAATTGTGAAAAACAGGGTAATAAAAGTAAACGCACTTTCAGTTTTAAGGGTAATTAGGCTCATTCCGGCTAATGTTGCCCAACCCAGAAGCAATGACGCTGCGCCACCAAAGCCATTAAATAACGACACCATTTCCGGCATTGCCGTCATTTCAACGGTCTTGGCTTTCCACGCACCAAAGGCGCCACCAATAACAAAACCTAGCAGGATGTAATGATAGCTAATAATCTGCTGGTCAAGCAGGGTGACGACGACAGCAACCAGCATACCAATGGCAGAAATAAAGTTACCTTTTTTCGCGGTATCTGGATGGCTAAGTAACTTAAGTCCTAGTATAAATAGTGCCGCAGCTACTACGTACGCAAGGTTTATTACGGTTACGATATCACTCACTTGCGTACTCCTTATTTATCTTTTTTCTTGAACATGCCAAGCATGCGATCAGTAACGAGATAACCACCCACCACGTTGATGCTGGCCAGCGCCACCGCTGCGGTACCAAGAATGGTCGTTAGCAAATTGTTGTCGCTACCCGAGGCTACCAATGCTCCCACTAACGTAATACCCGATATCGCGTTAGAGCCGGACATTAGAGGTGTATGCAAGGTTGCTGGGACTTTTCGAATTAACTCAAAACCCAAAAAAGCAGCCAGTAGCACGATGAAAAGTAGGTAAATGATTTCCATGATTAGGCTCCTTTGTATGCGTTGTTAAGCATGTCGTTGGTGATGTTACCGTCGTGGGTAATAACACAGCCGGCCAGAATGTCGTCTTCTAAATTAAGCCCAAAGGTTTTGGTTTCATCGTCAAAGAACTCATCCACAAGGTTGTAGATGTTATTGGCGTACATGTCGGTGGCGGCTTTAGCCACATACTGGCTCCAGTTACCATTACCAATTACCTTTACACCGTTAACTTCAACGGTTTCGCCAGCAACCGAGCCTTCAACATTACCACCTGATGTTGCAGCCATATCTACAACCACACTACCCGGCTTCATGAGTGCTAATGTATCTTTTGAGATAAGCACTGGTGGTTTGCGACCAAATAACTGCGCTGTCGTAATAACAATGTCAGAGTCGGCAATCGCGTCGCGTTGCGCTTCTTGCTGCTTCGCTTTTTGTTCATCGGTCAGTTCTTTTGCATAACCGTCTTTCGTTTGGCCTGTTTCCCCAATGTCGATCTTAAGGAATTTGCCACCTAGCGATTCTACTTGCTCAGCCACCACAGGGCGGGTGTCATAAGCAAGTACGTTTGCGCCTAAGCGTTTCGCGGTTGCTATAGCTTGAAGACCCGCTACGCCAGCGCCAATAATAAATACCTTTGCTGGTTTTATTGTTCCTGACGGTGTCATCATCATAGGTAATATTGATGGCAACTGATTCGCCGCCTGCATCACCATTACGTAACCAGCAAGGCTCGCTTGCGAGCTCAATGCGTCCATTTTTTGTGCACGAGAAGAACGAGGGATCATCTCTACAGAAATAGCGGTTAGCCCCTTTTCTGCAATAGACTCAACAAGCGATTGCTGAAAGAAAGGGTCGAGATGGCCTACCACAATGGCCCCTTTTTTCATCAACGCTAGCTGTGCATCGGTGGGTTTGTTCACCGCCACCAACATATCTGCTGTTGATAATGCATCATTCACATCATCGATGACAGTTACGCCTACCTCTTTGTATTCTTTATCTGAATACCCTGAGTGTACGCCCGCCCCCGCTTCTAGCAGTAAGGTCGCCCCTTTTTTCACCAGACGCTGTGCACTACTAGGTGTAGCCGCACATCGCTTCTCCACATTATTTAGCGGATCTGGCGCTTTTGATTCATTTAATATTATGATTTTCACACGCTTCTCCTCACATTCCGGCTATCCGAGAATGACACCCTTTAAACATTACTAAGCCATTTTATTCACTTATGCCTAGTATTCTCTAGCGAAATCAAAAACAGAACAGGCAATTTCTGTATTTATTTTGCTTCGAATAGCACCCCTCATTCCGCTTATTTTTCAAGCGAAACTGGGGCAAAGCTACGCTATATGGGCATACATCACTAGTATCATTTGCTTACGAGTCATAACTAATATTTATATAGAAATGGCATACAGGCGATAAATGAAGTGGATAAAGAAGCATTTATTTTGTGAATATATCAATAATTGTTTATTTTTTAAACACACGTAAAGGTGAAATACGCTAATCGATGACGAGGAAATCACGCCTTTTAAACAAGGCGATTCAATTAATTTAAAAAATTGTTAAATAAATTTGGGGGATTTTACAAACCGTGTCGTCTTGATGAATTAACAGCGAAATGCTGTGAGAGAAAGCCAAGTGGGGTGCACACCACAAGGCGCATTAAAATTAACGATTAGGACACACACCATCATGTATAGGAAAACCAAGCTTGCATGCTCAGTGGCAGCAGTTTTAGCGTCGGCTATTTCTGCTAATAGTGCATTTGCCCAAGACGCGCAACCCAATAAAGACGTCGAAGTGATTGAGGTAAGTGGTATCCGCTCATCGGTTGCAAAATCGATGGATGTTAAACGCAGCTCTGCTGGCGTAGTCGACGCCATTAGCGCAGAAGACATCGGTGATTTTCCCGATACCAACTTAGCTGAATCACTACAGCGTATTACCGGCGTATCTATTGACCGTTCAGGCGGTGAAGGCCAGCTAATTACCGTACGTGGTTTTGGACCACAGTTTAACACCGTGTTGGTAAATGGCCGTCAGATGGCGTCTGAAAACGATTCGCGTGCGTTCAGTTTCGACACGATTGCTTCTGAGTTAGTAAGCAGCCTTGACGTGCATAAAACGTCAACGGCCACAATGCAGTCTGGTGGTGTAGGCTCTACCATTAATATTAATACCGCGCGCCCGTTTGCATTAAACGGTTTTAAAATGGCGGGCTCAGTAAAAGGCGTGTACGACGAAAATAGTGAAGAAACTACGCCGCAATTTTCAGGCCTTATTAGCAACACCTTCAACGACGACACCTTCGGTGTATTACTTGCCGTTTCACACCAAGAGCGTGAGACTCGCCTTAACCAGGCTCAAATGGACGGTTGGCTAGAGAACGTTGGCGTGCCAAACCCTGTTACGCAGTCAGGCGACGCTTGGACAGGCAATGTATTTTCACCGCGAAACTACGATCACAAAGTGACCTTTGAAGAGCGTACCCGAACAAACGCTAATCTTGTATTCCAATATGCACCTAACGACAAACTGGTTGTAACTGCTGACGCACTGTATTCAGATTTTGACGTAGAGTCTGAAGCAACGTCGTACGGCCACTGGTTTACCGCACCTAACATTCAGGGTGTAGGTGATGACGGCAGCCTGTTTGATGAAAACGGCAATCGCCGCAGCCCAACGGTTGATGCAAACGGTACTATTGTCGATTTATACCAAGAGGTAGGTTTGGCGACAGATATGCACGCCAAAACGTTCGACCGTTTAACTGATACCTATGCCATAGGCCTTAACTTTGATTACCAGTACTCTGATAATCTGAATTTATCGTTTGATTTAAGTCATTCAGAAGCCGAACGCGAAGCCAATAACGGTGGCGGCGATCAGCTTTCACTTATCGGTTATGCCAACCGCGTACGGTTCCAAGTAGACGACAACATTTTACCTGTTGCCAGCATGTTCGCCTCGCCTAATGCCAATATTTACAGTGGCCAACAAGAACTGGATGGCGCGATTGTTACAGGTCCTGACGGTTTCCCTATATACAACCCTGCACTGACACCTGATGGAGTAAGCAATCACTTAGATGAGGCTAATAGCCGAGCTCACGTAATGCTGCGTCGAGGCTGGGCGGTAGAAGACGAAGTGAGCCAACTGCGCTTTGACGGCGAATATGTAACAGATGGAAGCGGCCTAACTGAAATTCGCTTTGGCGCACAGTACAGCACCGAAACCAAATCACTTACCCGTTGGGACAATGAAGGTGTAGGGATTCACTGTACTTACTGTGGTTACCCCGACTTACCTGAGATCCCAGCGGGCAGCCAATACGTTTTTGACGCGGGCAGCGACTTCCTCTCTGATGTGAGTGGTAGCGGTCGCATGCCCACCTCTTGGCTTGCCCATGATGGCGAAGCCAACTTTGCGTTTTTAGAATCTTACTATCAAAGCGTAAATGGTGATTCGATTAGTTTTGATGCGGTGCGCCGTAACAACAGCTTTGAAGTTGAAGAAGATATTATCTCTACCTATATGGAATTCGACTTTGAAGGCGAAGTTGCAGACATGTTCTTAAGCGCAACCGCAGGTGTGCGTTATGAAATGACGGATGTGACGGTTAACGGAACGCAAGCGCCAATAACGGGCTTAACGATTCTGGATCAAACCGAAATGCTGGCTGGCTTTGGTGATGCGCAAAGTATTGCCACTGAGTCTGATTACGACGTGCTATTACCTAACTTCAGCGTACGTTTAGAAATTACCGACGATTTAATTGCGCGCTTTGCGGCGAGCTCTACCATTACTCGCCCTACGCTCAACAGCATGTCACCGGTAACCGTAGTTACGACCACCCGCCAAGGTGGTGATTTAACGTCTACCAGTGGTAACCCTGCACTAGAGCCATTCAAATCGGATAACTTGGACTTGTCGCTTGAGTACTACTATGACGAAGCAAGTTATGCATCAATTGGTTACTTCAGAAAGCTGGTATCGAACTTTATTGTTAATAGCCAAGAAGACAAAACCTTCGAGCTTGCTGACGGCAGCCTGCTAACAGATCCCTCTACTGGCGCTAACGCTAGCGCGCCAGATGCGGGTGACGACGTAGCGGTGTTTACCAATACACTGCCAAATAACGGTGAAGACGCGACGGTAGACGGCTTCGAGATTGCGCTTCAGCACACTTTTGACAACGGCTTTGGTGTACTTGCCAATGGAACCATTGTTGATAGTGATGCCGAACTCGATCCATTCGATATTAACCAAGTATTTGCGCTAACTGGGTTAAGCGATTCTTACAACCTAGTGGCATTTTATGAAACTGACGACTATCAAATTCGTCTTGCCTATAACTGGCGTGACGCATTTGTTCAGTCGTTAACACAAGGGCAGGGTGACGGCCCAACCATTGTTGAGTCTTATCAACAGCTTGACATTAGCGGTAGCTACAGCGTGACAGACAATGTAGAAATCTTCTTTGAAGGTATTAACCTTACAGAAGAGTTCGTACATAAGCGCGGTCGCTTCTCTAATCACTTGCTGTTGGTTGAAGACAGCGGCAGACGTTGGGCCTTCGGTGTGCGCGGAAACTTTTAGTTTCGCGTAATTGGGGCCGGCGTTTGTTGGCCCCACATTCGTGGCTACCCTTTGGTAGCCACAGTTTTTATTCAGGAACACAGTATGACAACAGCAACTCCCATAACGCACATTGTAGTAGTCGGTGGCGGCAGCGCAGGGTGGCTTACGGCTGGTCGTATTGCAGCGCAACATCAATGCGCTATCCGCAAAGACATTAAAGTAACCTTAGTAGAAAGCCCCAATGTGCCTATTATTGGCGTGGGGGAAGGCACCTGGCCTACCATGCGATCTACGTTGATTGCGTTGGGTATTAGTGAAACCACCTTCATTAAGGAATGTGACGCCACATTCAAGCAAGGGGCAAAGTTCGCTAAATGGACTACAGGTGAAGAGCACGATTTTTACTACCACCCTCTCATGCTGCCCCAAGGGTTTTCGCAAACAAATTTAGGCCCTTATTGGCAGTCTGTTGCACCCGAATTAAACGAATCTTTTTCCCATGCAGTATGTGTTCAGGAAGCTATATGCGAAGCAGGCTGTGCACCTAAAAGCATACGTCACGCAGAGTTTGCAGGCACCGCAAATTATGCTTATCACCTAGATGCAGGGAAATTTACCGCCTTTTTAACCAAACACTGTACTGAAAAACTAGGTGTACACCATGTGTTAGCCGACGTTAACCGCGTCGAAAGCAGCGATAACGGCGATATTAAAGCCCTTCACACCGAGCAAGGGGTAATAGTAGAGGGCGACCTTTTTGTTGACTGTACCGGCTTCAAATCTATGCTGCTCGGCGAACACTATAAGGTGCCGTTTATTCCCTGTGACGATGTACTTTTTATAGACCGAGCATTAGCCGTACACGTGCCTTATGACACCCCGCAAAGTCCTATTGCATCCCACACTATCTCCACCGCACAAGACGCCGGTTGGATTTGGGATATCGGTTTGCAGTCACGCCGAGGTGTAGGCCACGTCTACTCCAGTAGGCACCAAAGTAAAGATGAAGCCTATGCTCGCTTAGACTCATACGTACGCCAAACCAGCACGTTAAACGGCATAGATGGGATAAACGTAAAAGACATTACTATTCAAAGCGGACACAGGCAGCACTTTTGGCAAAATAACTGCGTGGCTGTTGGGCTAGCGGCGGGCTTTCTAGAGCCTTTAGAAGCCTCAGCGCTTGTACTGGTTGAGCTGTCTGCCTCAATGATTGCCGAACAGTTACCCGCAAACCGAGCCGTGATGGATATTGTGGCGAAGCGCTTCAATGACACCTTTTCCTACCGTTGGCAGCGAATTATCGACTTCTTAAAGCTTCATTACATGCTAAGTAAGCGAGAAGACAGCGCATTTTGGCGGGACAATCGCGATAGTCATAGTATTCCAGATTCATTAAAAGAATTACTCGCACTGTGGCAATACCACCCGCCTAGTGACAAAGACTTCACCAGCAATAATGAAGTATTTCCCGCGGCAAGCTATCAATATGTGCTGTACGGAATGGGGTTTACCTCAGATTTAGCTACACATCAGCAATGGGTGAACGCCGACTTTGCCAAGCAGCAATTGATGCAGAACAGGAAAGCACGCGCCATGGCGGTGGAGAAACTGCCTAAACATCGCGAACTTATTAATAAAATTCACCAATTCGGCCTGCAGGCCGTTTAACAGCAAATCAATAAGCAGGACCTACGTATGACTCATATGGTTGCCATTAATAATAAACAGCATGCAGATTTGAAAGTAACCGACGATGCATTGTCACTAAGCGCCTATCAGCACCTTGTTCCTGTGGTGGTCTCTGAGCTAAATAAGCTAGTGGTTCATTATCCCGTGGTGATTACCAAGTTTGACGACTCAGGACAATTTGGCTTATCTGCCTTGTTAGGTTTTGAAGAAAAAGAAAACCTATTTTGGCAGCAAGGTGAATGGGATGCGGTTTATATTCCGGCACAGTTTGAACGCTTGCCTTTTTATGTAGGAACGGAAGCGCAAAGCGCTGACAGCAGTAACCGGGTGCTGTGCATTGATATGGATAATGCCTCAGTAAGCGAAGAAAAAGGAACGCCGCTCTTTGATAACACAGGAGAGCCTAGCAGCTACCTGTTAGAGAAGCAGCAGATCCTTGCTCAGCTTCTTGACGGTGAAACGCAAAATCAGCGTTTTATTGCCGCCCTACAACAGTACAACCTTATTACACCATTCACTCTAGATATTACCTTTGAAAACGAAAGCAAAACGTCTATAACAGGGTTATATACCATTGACGAAGATAAGCTAGCGGCGCTTAGCGCTGACGCAATTGCTGATTTGCATGCACAACACATGCTGCAAAGCATTTACACGCTCATAGCGTCAAACGCACAAATCTATGCCCTTATCGACAAAAAGAACAAGGCGAATAAAAACGCAGACGCATGGTTTCAAACTACGAATTAATTAAGGTTGGTGAGCAATCCACACCGATTATCATAATCGATAATTTCATACCAAACCCGCTGAGTTTGGTAGAAACAATTGCGCAACACCACCCGTTTACGAAACGAGATGGCGACTTTTATCCGGGGGTGAGGAGTCACCCGCCCCAGGAGTATGTGGAACACCTACATACCTCGCTTTCCCAACTTTTTAGCCAACTTGCTACGCATAATGGGCTACAAAATTTTGGCGTGGAAAAACCGCTTCATCTACCCCTAGTGCAACTTTCCATAGCCAATCAAGCGCCGAAAAGCTTATCGCCCATTCAATGTATTCCGCACATCGATACGCAAAAGGATAATGAATGGGCATTGGTGCACTATCTGTTTAGCGCTCCTTTGGGTGGTACTGCTTTCTATCGACATATTGAAACGGGGTTAGAACGGGTTAACGCAGCGCAGTACGAAGGCTATTTTAAAACCTTAAAACGTCAGGCCACCAGCGTAGGGTTACCACCTAAAGCGTACATAAACGGTGATACCGCCATGTACACCCAAATCGCCCGCATTGAGCCTATGTTTAATCGTGCCGTGTTGTATCCAGCCAACTTGCTGCACAGCGGCTGTTTACCTAACGATATTTCAGATTCTGTTGATGTGAAAGAAGGCAGGCTAACCGCAAACGCCAGTATCGTTTTTTGACCCACTTTTAACTGGGCATGACGTAACATCTATAGAGTAGTCTGCGCGTGTAGCATCACAATTAGTGTGCCTTGTGCAACGTATTCATGAAGGTTTATTCATACAAAAAGGTGATCGAAACTTTATTTTCAAACGTTTCCTCGCTAAATCACCGTATAGGATATTTATGATGTTTGGACTTTTCAAAAGCAACCCAACCAAAAAGATGCGAAAGCAGTATGACGCCCTCCTTGAGAAAGCCATGCATGCGCAAAGAAACGGCGATATAAAAACGTACTCCTTGCTCACAGCACAATCTGAACAGCTATGGAAAGAAATAGAGGCATTGGAACAAGGTACGCCAAAATCATAGAGCGCTATGAACCAGGATAAATAAGGCGGTTAGTAGGTGATATTAACGCCCACTGCATAGCGAGCTCCTGCATCTTGCACGAGCAAGAGATGATTGCTAAATCGGCCGCGCTTATGCACGGTTTCGTTGGTAATGTTGATACCTTCAAAAAATACAGAAACCCTAGGACTGAACTGATATGAAAGGCTCATATCCCACTGCTGGTAAGGGCTAACAAAGGTAGGCTCGGTGCTTTGGGTTTGGTTTAGTGACTGCAAAAAGCCTTCTCGCTGGTTCCAAGCCACTCGCCATTGCAGCGCATTTTTTTCATAAAACAGCACCATGTTTTTGGCACCCGACAACCCCGTAAGCGCAAAGGTTGAACGGATATTTGCGGTGTCTAATTCAGCGTTGCTGTCTACAAAGCTCGCATTGGCCTGAATTCCCCAGCCTGACTCGCCAAACAAATGCTGCACCGCTACCTCTACCCCTTCAACCGTTGCAGACTCACCGTTGCTAGGAGATATTACGGAAAACTGCGCTAACGCATCAGCATCATCAACCGCGTTTGGATCCGTGCCGGTGCTAGGATCGCTTACGTTATTAAAGGTTTGCGTACTGCTCTCGTTAACAATGAAATTATCTACCGTTTTTCTAAAGTAACCTGCAGATAAGTAGCTATTTTCTTGGTAGTAATGCTCAATGGCCACATCAATGTTTTTTGCCTCGAAGGGCAATAGCTGTGCGTTTCCTATACGCGCCCGCAAATCGCCACCTTGTCGCGTTGTAGTATAGGTTACACCCGGCGCCATCTGTTCTAAGGTTGGACGGGTAATACTGTGATTGTAAGCCGCGCGAAATACCCAGCTATCTAACCAGCTGGCTTTAAAACTTACGCTAGGTAGAACGTTGGTGTAATTTGACGATTCATCAATACTTACCGAAGCACCAAACTCTTGTCCCAGTTCGGTTTGGTCTAAAATAACCAACGCCGATAACTGTTCGTCGACACCACTTACTTTTACGTCAGTATACTCAGCCCGTAGCCCTGCATGCAGATCGATAAACCAAGGCGCAAAATCTTTTTCAATGGCAGCTTGAACATACCCCGCATACACCGTTTCTTTAACCGCGAAAGAGCTTCCCCGGGTTTCAGCGGCCAAACTGACATCACCGGCGTTCTCCAAGTAACGGAAGTTTGTATCGCCGTCGTGACGCAGCCACTGATGAGGAATATTTTCGTGCCCGCTAATCGACCCGAGAAAATCGTCGCCAGCGTCAAATATGGTTTGAAAGCTATCGGGAATATCTGGTGCATCAAAATAGCCGCAAAAACTGCAGTGTCTAGCGTCAGCTTCGTTGTCTCTTCTTTCGTTGGCTTTTTCGCGCTGAGTTAATGCTCCGCCAACGTCAATTTTGCTAAACCAGTTTTCATCCCCAAGCACACTTACATTGATTTTTGCTTGCCCTATATCGTCGTCAACACTCCATCCTCTGCGCAGCATAACGTGGGAACGGCCGTTAGCTGGGTCTAAGTAATGGGATACCCCCACAGGCTCACCCAAAGCGTTAACTTGACGAGGGTTGGCTTGTTCAAAGCCCGATATTGCAGGCAATATGTTTGATTGAGTATGGTCGAATGAAGAGCGATTTAAATAGCCGATAAGAGAGAGTGAATTGCCCTCTCCGTTATTGTCATCGACATTAGCCATTGAGTAAGACAGATCAGCATCAACAATTACGCTATCGCTCGCGATATAGTTTGCTGCAAAACCGAAGCTTTTTAAGGTCGACGAACGGTTAAAAGTGCGAGCGTGAAAGTCTGTGGCGTGCCCACTGTTTTGTGAAAAAGACACCGCTGTGCCGTTTTTATCAACCGCAACATCTTCAAGGTTACTCGATGTAAACCAATGCCCCATTGAGGTTGCCGAGGTTTCAACATCAAATGTTGACCCCAGATAATCGGCCGTAAGCTCGAGCTTGTTGTTAGGTCGATATTGTAAAACGAGCGCAGACCCCGTACGGGTTCTATCGTCAAAGCGTACTCTTTGATCGTAATTCCTGGGCACATATAGCGTAGAAACTTCATCAGAAAGCTCACTTTCAGGTACGTTAGTATTTACCAACCAGCCATCAATTTGCGCTTCTTCTAACCGCGCTTGGCGCTTGTGCTGAGTAAAAGAGGCTAGAATACCAAACGAGTTATTTAAATAGGTGTTGCTGAACATAGCAGACGTAGAAGGCGCGTATTGTTGCGAGTTGGTGTCGTACTGCATTTTGACGCTGCCAGTCGCCCGCATTCCCTTGAAGGATAAAGGTTTAGCAGTTTGAACATCAATCGTAGCGCCAATGCCACCCGACTGCATAGTCGCCTGACTTTGTTTGTGTACGGTTACACTGCTGACAATCTCAGAAGCCAGTGTATCAAAACTGAATTCGCGCCCGAGCTTATCGGTTGCCATGGGCCTGCCGTTTAATAAAACCCGATTAAATTCCGGCCCAAAGCCCCTCACCGTAACAAGTTGCCCTTCCCCTTCTGCGCGGTCGATAGATACGCCAGACACACGCTGCAGCGCTTCTGCGAGGTTTTGATCGGGGAACTTACCCATATCCACCGACTGGATAGTATCAATGATGACGTTCGCGTTGCGTTTAATCCCCACCGATTGAGCAACACGCGCTCGCAAGCCCCTTACTTCAATGTATTCAATGTCGTAACTACCTTGCTCATCCGGTACGGTCACCAAGCTATCGTCTTGTGCCGTAATGGCGTTAAACAGGCGACCAAGCAAGTGATTGTTTTCATCGCCATCGCTAGCAGGCACTATTTTTATGCGTGTGTTATCAACAATGTGAGCACATAGGCCCGTACCAGCTAAAAGCTTTTCAATTGCCTCCTGTGGCGTATAGTTACCACTTACTTCGTTGGCAAAGACATGTCTGACTTTATTGAAGGGAAAGACTACGGTCAGCGCGGCCTGATTAGCAAACGCGATGAGCGCTTCATCTGCGCTTTGCGCGGGAATAGCGAAATTTATCGCTGGGAGCGGTGACTTATTTTGCGCAATTACTTCGGCTTGTTGGTGAGGAAGCACCGATTGAGCAATAGCAGTGTGACTTGCACCGAACGACACCATACACAGCGCAACCGTTAAAGCTTTAGGCTTAAAAGGCAGCTTGGGTTGTGTGTCGAATGGGTTATTTGCCACAGGCATATTTGTATTTACGCTATTGTTATTATTAATTTATGAAGGGGAAATGCCTACGCGTCACCCTCCTCTTTATTGTTGGTGTTGTTTTAAACTAGCGCCGCATTATATACAACCCATTAACAAATTTAATTTTTGAGCGATAATGTTGAAAATACTGGGGGAAAATAGCGTGGCTGTCGTCTTAGTAAGTAACAACGATAAAAAATAACAATATGCCCATAGAAACAGCCATACATAATGCCTATATGTCGGCGCGCGGCTCGATGGCCAAAATGCTATCGCGCCTTGTGCCGCCTAAAGAAGTCGACGACATACTACAGGATACGTACGTCCGCTTGTGTCAGGCTAAATCTACTGAGCATATTAAAGAGCCTAAGTCGTTTTTGTTTAAGACCGCAAAAAACTTGGCTTACGATCATTTAAAGCGTGCTGATACGCGCATGGTAGACGACAGCGTAGAGGTTGCGGCAGCGCTGGAAAGTGCAATTAGCGGTGTTGAAGATGAAACATTTCACAACAACGCTACCCAGCAAGAGTTTAAGTTGTTTTGTGATGCAGTGCGCGCCCTACCCAAACAATGCAGGCGCGCATTTGTGTTGAAGAAAGTGTATGGCTACTCTCTTAAAGAGATTGCCCAGGAATTAGAGATAAGCGAAAAAACCGTGGAAAAGCATATTGCTGAAGGGATAAAAAGATGCACCTTATTTATGCGACGACAAACAACGTCGTATACACGGCCGAACGCTTATCAAAATGGTGGGCAACACAGCTCGGCGGATGTAAAGAGAGACGCCCATGAATAGTTCGAAAAACAAAACTAAAACCGACAAATCAGACACCCAAAGCAACGTTGTTCAATTTAATAGCGATGATCGTGTGCTTGATACCGCCAGCGAATGGCTTGTGAAGCTAGACGAGGGGCTTGATGACGAGGAAATGCAAGCGCTAAAAAAATGGCTTGCAACGCCATTGCATCGAGACACTTTCCTAGAGATGGTAGCGCTATGGGACAAAATGTCTGTGCTTAGCGAATTGGCTGATATCGTACCTCATACTCCTGAGCCTAACGCTAAACACAAAACAAACAGTACTGTGGCTTGGAAGCGCCCGCTGGCCATTGCAGCTTCGTTCCTAATGGTTGGATTGTTAAGTTATCAGGGTCTAAATTTATTCTCGTCTTCTAATCAAACTGAACCTGCTTTACAGGTAGCAAACTACTCGCTACAAGCCACGACCAAAGCGGGCGAGCACAAAAGTATTAGCTTAGAAGACGGCAGTACACTATGGCTTAATACCAACTCTCAAGTGAACATTGCCTTTACTGAAACCTCACGGGTTATTCAGCTTGTCAAAGGTGAGCTTCATATCGAAGTGGCAAAAGACAAATCCCGCCCGCTCAATGTACTTGCAGCCGGTAAAGCTATACAGGCGGTGGGTACTGCATTTAATGTGCAATATCATCGCGGCGACCTTGAACTGGTAGTCACCGAAGGCGTGGTAGAAGTCGCCAGCTATACACTTAACAAAGCGAATGGCGAAAGCATTATTGATCCAATTATTAAACCGCAGGCTCAGCCACTGACGTTAGTCCAAGGTGAAAAATCGCTTTTATCTTTGCCTAACAGTACCGTTGAGGCAGTGTCAGAGGAAGATATCGCGAATGATTTAAGCTGGCGGGAAGGCAAGATTGTATTTCGCGGCGAGCCATTAATTGACGTGATTGAAGAAGTAAGCCGATATACGGATAAAACGGTTGTTTTAGGTGATGCAGCGCTTGCCAATATGCAAGTAGCAGGGCTATTCAATACCAACGACGTAGATGCGCTTATTGCCGCCCTTGCCGACAATTTACAGATATCTACAGACTACTCTAGCGACACTATTGTCCTTCGCCCTCGTTAACGGTGTGCTTGGCTCATAGGTTCTTATTTAGCTTTATTGGGCTACATACTAAATCGAAAGCGCGTTCTAAAGCTTAACTCGCGCTTTTACCCACTACCCCTTACAATGACGCCTTATACCAGTTCGCATGCGTTGGTATTGTATATAAATACATCAAACAATAAGGCTTCTTTGATATGCAAATAAGCAGTGCTTTAACGGCAATTAAGCAGCTCACTTCCAGGCTACTACTTCTGACCACCTGCGCGGTGCTATCTAATTCAGCTTTCGCCATTGAAGCTGGCCAATATTATTATTTCATCTCTGACAAGTGCGTTGCTAAAGGCCCTCAAACGCCCGAAGAGCGAGGTGCCGTAACCCCAGATGTTATGCTATTTGAAGTGGTACCTGCGGGGATCAGCGACTACTACGTAAACATGAATACAAGCGCACTGGTTCACTATACAGAGGAAGGGCAAGCGCACCTTTCTTCAATGGAAGCAGAGCAGGCCTATACTGCTGGCAAAGCTCCTTCGAAAGACAGCCTTAGAAAAGATGGCAATGCCATCCAGCACGACTTCATGCTGCAGCGCGAAGCAATAGATTTAAAAACCTTAATAAACGCGTTAAATGGTTTTTCCCAGCTGCAGTCTGATAAAGGCTACTTTTTTAAGAAAATCGTAGGCCTTTCTAACCCCGGCGCTAAATTTAAAGCCATAACCCGGGTTCGCTTAAGCGATATGGGTTACGACAATCGCATGGTGCTAACAAGCTACTCCAGCGACTACTTTATGCTGGATGAACAAGGTAAGGCCTCTGACACACCTTTTATTACGGTAGATCACGGCGCAGCGCTACGCAATTCACTGCACGACACCAACAGCCCGTACGCCATATTTACCAAAAATTCAGTATGCGGTGAAAAGTGGGAGCCCGGCAATTAACAAGGTAATTAGCTAGGACATACTTTAAACGCTTGTTGAATGGATCGGGCTTGCTTCGGCTTTGGTTTAAAAGGCTTTGGTTTTAATTACTACGATAAAGCGTTTTAATAAGGTGGTAGCCGAAACGGGTCTTCACCGGCCCGTGTACTTTTAGCACGTCTTTTTTAAATACAACATCGTCGAAGGCTTTTACCATTTGGCCTCTACGGAATTCACCAAGGTCGCCGCCACGCTTGCCCGACGGACATTTAGAATGACGCTTTGCTAACGTCGCAAAATCCTTACCCTTTTTAAGCTGCTCTAAAATAGAAAGCGCTTCTTTCTCTGTTTTAACCAAAATGTGAAGTGCAGATGCCGTTGCCATGGAAAGGACCTAATTTGTATCGGAGGTTTAAGAATAATATCGTGCACGCTGAGTATACCCTAGTGAACAACCCGCCTGCCATTAGTCAATGTGATGTGTTGGGCTAAAAAAGCGATGTAAAGGCTACTCTGCTGTTTAAAAACTGCGTATCGTTAACCTTTATCAATCATTGACGAGCCTTCCCTTTTGTTACCAGAATTTGACTTGGCCCAGGCAATAGGAATGCTGAGTTTTGCGCTTGGCATTTTGTGCTTTTATCAGCGTGATGATCAGCACCTGCGAATAATGATGGTGGTGATGAATTTAAATCACGCCCTGCATTTTGCGCTACTTGGTGCCGTAACCGCATGCTTAAGTGCCTTGCTTTCAGTGGTAAGAACAGGCATTTCAATTAAAACCCGCTCCCGCAGTGTCGCCTATCTATTTATATTAATATCGCTAGCAGCAGGGCTGTATTTGGCCGAAGTTTGGTACGATTTATTCCCTATTTTGGGCACGTGCATAGGCACTTATGCCTTATTTTGTTTGTCGGGAATACGTATGCGTTTAGCGTTTTTATGCGGCGCTATATGTTGGCTAACCAACAATATTATTGTCGGCTCTATTGGCGGCACCCTGCTTGAAGCTACGTTACTGGCAGTTAATAGCTTTACCATTATTCGCTTGTACAGAGGGCAAAAAGCACTCGGTCAGGCCTGATTGCCCAAAGTGAATGCGTTGCTATACGCACACTGCATTGGAAGCTCCCAAGCCAACCTCGCCGAGTGAGTCGAAACACGTCAATTAGAACGAGAGCGCAAACAGACTCGTTACTGACGTATGATAGTCCAGTGACATAGCGATAGATAACAGCGTTATATTCACAATGGAGAAACCAAAAACACGTTTTGCCCAGCCTTCTAAGTTGATGTCGGGTCTGTATCCACGCAGTGCCATCAACAACCACCAAAGGCTTGTTGCAAAAGCTACTGTTAAAAAGCCAATACCCGTATAACCGCTAAGTGGAAGCAGCATTACAACTAAAGCAAATAACGCAATATGAAGAACAATATGGCGTTTTGCTTTCGCGATACCTTGCGAAACAGGCAATACGGGAATGCCAGCCGCCTTATAGTCGTTATATCTAAAGATAGCGATGGCATAGGAATGGGGCATTTGCCAAATGCTGAACATACCCAGCAAAATAGCTGCAGCCATATCAAAATGACCGCTCGCGGCGCAATAACCGACTACGGGCGGAACGGCCCCCGACAAACTGCCAACGAAGGTGCCATACACCGAGTTTCGCTTCATATACAGGCTGTACACACCCACATAAATAACGTAGCCAAAAACAGCAAAAAATACCGCGGTAAGGTTGGTGTAAAGCGCTAACAAGCCAAACCCTGCAATGCCTAGCACAGCACCATGCAACATTGCAGTAAGTAATGGCAACTCGCCTGTTACTGTCACCCGATTAGCCGTGCGCTGCATTTTGCTGTCGATATCTCGGTCAATGCAGTTATTAATGACACAACCTGAAGCCACCACCAGCGATAAACCGATGAGCGTTGCGAGCAATAGCCAGTAATCTATATCGCCACGGGACGCGAGCAAGAAACCGCCTGTTACCGAAATAGCATTGCCCATAATAATGCCGGGCTTGGTTACTGACAGGTAACGTTTATAAGTAGAGGTCATGGGTAAAATCCAAATTTAAAACGCGCCCATTTAGACGCGTATCAAGGTGTACTGAGAAGCCCCAATGTTGCCCCCCAAATAGGTAGCCCCAATAGAAGGGCGAAACATGAGTGCTTATCGTACTGACCGCGATGAAGTAAACACATTGAAAAGCCTGACTTGATCGTCAGGCTAGACCACGCATATACAGAGACTTGCTAATACATCATCATGGCGTTTGATTCGTAGATGATCCAAACGGATAACCCAACCACCATGAAAATAATAAGCGCACTGAATAAGAACGAAAACGTATTGGCTCTGCCTTCTTCGGTGACAAAGTTAAGGTGCAAAAAGTATTTAAGGTGCACCCAAATTTGAACCAAGCCCAAGGTTACCAAGCTCCAAATCGTGGTAACTTTAGATAGGTCGCCATTCATCACTAGAGTGAACGGAATAGCGGTGAGCACCACAGATAGAATGAAACCAATAACATAAGACTTTACATCGCCATGTACGTCATCACTATTGTGGGTCGATGAAGCGTGGCCGTCCGTATTTGAAGCTAATTTTGCATCGTGTAACGCCATTACATTGCCCCCATTAAGTACACTACGGTAAATACACATATCCATACGATATCGAGGAAGTGCCAAAACAAGCTTAAGCAGCTAAGTCGGGTAACGGTTTGCTCACCTAGACCTCGGCGGGTTACTTCGATAAACATGATCGTCATCCAAATAAGACCCGCTGTAACGTGCAGTCCGTGCAGCCCCACTAGCGAGAAAAACGCCGTTAAAAACGCACTTTGCTGCGGCCCGTTACCATGCTCAATAAGGTGGTGGAATTCGTACACTTCCATACCAATAAAACACGCACCCAGTGCCCATGTCACCGCCAGCCAAGCAAGGGCGCCTGACTTGTTTTGTCGGTGAGCGCATATCATGGCAAAGCCAAAGGTAATGCTGCTTAAAAGCAGAGCGGCTGTTTCAACTGCGACAAAGTTGAGCTCGAAAATATCTTTGCCAGACACACCGCCTGCCGTATTCATAAACAGCACGGCATAGGTGGCAAAGAAAGAAGCAAACAACAAACAGTCGGTCATTAAATACAACCAGAAACCAAACACGGTGTTGTTTTCATGATGTTCTTCGTGTGCGTGTTCATGCGGCATTGATGCGGCGCTTGATGTTGCAATAGTACTCATGAGCGACCTCCCACTGTATTGGCACTTAAGTGCGTAGCTTCAACTCGTTCAACCTCATCTACCTGCACGTAGTAATCAACATCCGAGGTATAGCAACGCTTAATAAATACTCCTATTCCTGCCACTAAACCGACAACAGCAAGCCACCAGATATGCCAGATAAGGGCAAAGCCCATTAGAGTAAAGCTCATACTCATAAACACACCGGCTGAAGTATTTTTTGGCATATGAATAGGCGCGTAATTTTCAGGGCGTTGATACGACTCGCCGCGTTCCTTCATATCCGTCCACGCATCAATGTCTTTGATGTGAGGTATCTTGGCAAAATTGTAAAACTGAGGCGGTGACGCCGTTGACCACTCTAGTGTGTGGCCATTCCACGGGTCGCCCGTTGTATCGTTAAGCTTTTCTTTGTTTTTGAAGCTTACAAACAGCTGAAGTAGCTGGAAGAAAATACCAATTGCTATAACAAACGCACCAAATGCAGCAATGTATAACCAGATATTCCAGTCAGGATTGTCGGTGTGATTTAAGCGGCGTGTCATACCCAAAAAGCCAAGCACATATAGGGGCATGAACGCCAAAAGGAAACCAATTTGCCAGCACCAAAAGGCTGCTTTTCCGGTTTTTTCGTCAAGCTTAAAGCCCATGGCTTTCGGGAACCAAAAAGCAAAGCCCGCCAGGTAGCCAAATACCGCACCACCAATAATGGTGTTGTGAAAATGTGCAATTAGGAACAAGCTATTATGAAGTACGTAGTCAGCACCTGGAATAGCAAGTAACACCCCTGTCATGCCGCCAATGGTGAAGGTCACCATAAAGCCTAACGTCCACAGTACAGGCACACTCAATATTAAGCGACCGCGGTACATGGTGAATAGCCAGTTAAACAGTTTCACACCCGTGGGTACGGCAATAACCATGGTCATAATGCCGAAGAAGGCGTTCACATTGGCGCTCGACCCCATGGTAAAGAAGTGGTGCAGCCAGACAATAAAACCGAGAATAGCAATGGCACCGGACGCATAAACCATCGACTTGTAGCCAAACAGGCGCTTAGCGGTAAACGTAGATATAACTTCTGAAAAAATACCAAATGCAGGCAGTACAAGAATATAAACCTCAGGGTGTCCCCACGCCCAGAACAGGTTGATATACATCATAGAGTTACCACCGGCTTCATTCGTGAAGAAGTGGAAGTCCATGTAGCGGTCTAGTGTTAACATAGCTAACACAGCAGTAAGAATAGGGAACGAGGCAGCAATCAGAATATTCGCCCACGTACAGGTCCATGTGAAAATAGGCATTTGCATTAACTTCATGCCGGGCGCACGCATTTTAAACACGGTAACTAAGAAGTTTACGGCGGTTAGCAGCGTACCGAGCCCGGATATCTGCAGTGCCCATATATAATAGTCGACGCCAACCCCGGGACTAAACTCCAACCCGGCTAGCGGCGGATAAGCAACCCACCCTGTTTTTGCGAACTCACCTAACCCCAAAGACACATTTACTAGAATTGCGCCACCTGCGGTCAGCCAAAAACTTAAGTTATTTAAAAATGGAAACGCCACATCGCGAGCACCAATTTGTAGTGGCAAAATGATGTTCATCAACCCAATCATAAACGGCATCGCCATGAAGATAATCATGATAACGCCATGGGCTGTGAAGATTTGGTCGTAGTGCTCTGGCGGCAGATACCCGGGCGCACCATTGGTTGCCATTGCAAGCTGGGTACGCATCATAATGGCGTCGGCGAAGCCACGCAGCAGCATGATCATAGCCAACACAATGTACATAATTCCAAGACGTTTGTGGTCGACAGACGTTATCCAATCAAACCACAGGGTTCCCCACTGTTTGTGCTTGGTGATAAGCATGGCAATGACCACACCCACCACTGCCACAACAGCAAGTGTCACCATAATAATCGGCTCGTGATAGGGTACGGCCTCAATAGATAATTTACCTAATAAAGACATGGTTATTGTGCATCCTCTTGGTGATGGCTGTGTTGCATTTCAGGCATGGCGTGATGTTCGCCCATGGCGGCATTTTCCGGCTTGTTGTAGAAATCCATAGAGCCGTGATCTTTCATGTATTTCATAACAATGTTATGAAATAAACCGTCATCGACTTTGCTGAAATAGGTCACCGGATTGTTTTCGCTTGGCTCAGCAAGCTGCTCGTAGGCACCTGACGTTAACGATGTTTGCGACTGCTTAACGCTGGCAACCCACGCCTCGAAGTCATCCTCGGTAGGTGTGGCAATAGCGTTAAACTTCATGCCAGTGAATCCCGCACCGCTGTAATTTGAAGAAATGCCTTTGTACGTACCTGGCTCGTCGGCGATAAGATGAAGCTTGGTTTCCATTCCCGCCATGGAATAAATCTGGCTTCCTAGCTGAGGAATAAAAAACGAATTCATGGTGCTTTCAGAAGTAATCTTAAACGCAACGGGTTTATTGGCTGGAAACACCAATTCATTGACCGTTGCGATACCTTGTTCAGGGTAAATAAACAGCCACTTCCAGTTAAGCGAGACTACTTCAACAGTAAGATGCTCTCCTTGACCTTCTAGCGGTGCATAAGGGTCGAGTGCGTGAGTAGAGCGCCAGGTGATCACACTCAACGACACGACAATGAGAATTGGAATGGACCACACCACCGCTTCTATTTTGGTCGAGTGTGCCCATTTAGGGGTATAAATTTCGAAATCGCGACTAGCGCGATACTTCCACGCAAAGTAAAGCGTAAGAAAAATAACGGGAACAACAACAATCAGCATTAGGATGGTACAAAGAATAATCAGATTCTTTTCATCCATACCCACTTGCCCTTTAGGGTCAAGCACGCCGCCGCTGCAACCGGCCAACGTCAGCCCTGCACCAGCAACAATTAAAGTAAAAAGGTTACGAATAGACAAAACAAGTTCCTATAACCCACAAGTTAAACGGCGATGACTGGGCCGCTTAATAGAGAATGGCGGCGTTACAGCATCGAAAAACACACCGATAAAGCTTTGTCGCACTTACTGCGCAACGCTTTCGGCGTTAAATAATTAAATCGGAGACGTTTAACTAAAAAGTGGGGGCGCTCTACTGCCAACCGTTTGAACAAAAGGTTGGGGAAATGTAGGGCAAAGATAAGGAAGAGGTCTGCGCTGTTCTGTTATTTGCGCCTTTGCTATCGCCGTGGCTTTTACCAAAAGGCCCACTAATACCAGCGCTATGGTAGGAACGATAAATTGTGAAAGTGTGTGATTAGCAAGGGCAATGAAAAGAGGCTCTACAACCAAACTTTCATTAAATGCACTGACGAACTCTGCTGAGTCAGCCAAAGTACCACTGATAACTAGCGTAATGTTCAGCAATAGCACCATATTAGCCAACCACAGCATAGCGCCCACACCATTGGTGTAGTTTACTGCGGGTCTAATTAGTGAATTCAGTTCGTTTAGGAAACTGAAAGGACGTGGTGCCATATAGAACGTTATGCCTTATGAAAATACACAAGTATTTATGCAACTCCACCTGATTGGGTGCAGGCGTGGCAGGGTAATCATAATTGAAAGCAAGCACAAGCCACCCACCTTAGGGCTTTCAGGGCCTGTGATTTGAAGTACAACGCATTGATAACCAATTCATTAACATTTAATGAAAGTCTCACACTGTACTAAGACGCTTCCTGTCACTGACACACAAACAGCGCGGCTTTTGGTTTCTCTAGGCTAAACTACGCTTTTAATAATTCCTGTCGCCATCTGTAGTTGTTAATTATTTGTTTTAACAATCCGAATTTTTGTGATGCTTTCTAAGCAATTCTTAAATCGCCAGGCGTCTTATTAATGCGATGAATCGCACATTAACGTGTCCTCATTTCACAACGCAACTGTTCTAAAAATCATCATTATTTTAAAATGCCACCGGTAGCATTTTGTTTAATTCGTGTTAATATCAGGCAGTGTTATCTTGATTTTGGGGCCGCAAAAAGATGGAAAGGTATGTAATTCCCAGTGTTATGCAGGCGCTGCAGCTATGTCAAGCCATCGCCGAGTCTCGCTCAGGTTTAAGTGCCTCTGAAATCGAGTCTGCGCTCAATCTTCCCCGCACGTCGGTTTTTAGGTTACTGAGAACATTAACCAGTGAACGTGTAGTAGAAAAGCGTGGCACAAAATATTTCTATGGGACGCGTATTTACGAAATTAGCGCAGCAAACTCACGCAGCCGATACGTTCAGAGAATAGTTGCGCCCGAGCTTTCAAAAATTATTGCGCCAACTAACGCTAGCGCCATTATCTGTACGCTTGGTGACTATTGTGCGTTTGTTATCGATGTTTTAGACGCCAGAGACAAACAAATAACAACGATTAGGCCAGGAACAAAGCTGCCCCTATTTGAATCTGCTGCGGGCCACGTCATGTTGGCATACCACCCAAAGTATCAAAACATGGACGACAGTAATCACCCTGCTTATTTTGATGAACATCAAGCCGCGAAACTACGAGCAACAACCTGCACCAGAGGCTTTGCTGTTAGCCACTATTTACCGCGAAATGTAACGCTGGTTGCCGTGCCGGTCTTTATGCGAGACGGTGAGCTTGTATCAATTTTAGCGATAGAACTAGACGGCGTGATCCACGACTTTAAGATTTTGCAGGCATGGAGCACAAAACTTAAAGATATCGCTCGTCTTCCAACCATCAGTGCCCAACCTTTTGAGCAGGACATGCAGTAATGAAACATAAATCCATCCAATTTCTTGTCGCAATCGTCTTGCTTTTTGTACTGACTAATTGTCACGCTCAACCCTTAGCGTTTGAAGGCGCACTGGGCTTTGGTAAATACACGCAAGGTGGAAACCAAGGTAAAGTGTTAGTTGTTAACTCGTTGTCTGACAATGCGAGAAGCCCACAAGAAGGGACGTTGCGTTGGGCGGTGGCGCAAGACTATCCGAGACTAATTGTTTTTAATGTATCTGGTGTTATCGTCCTTGAAAAAGACTTAGAGATAAAGCACGACAATGTCACGATTGCAGGCCAAACTTCTCCTCACGGAATTGTGGTTTCCGGTGCTTCCACAAGCGTTGAAGCTAACCAGGTTATTATTCGTCACATGCGTTTTAGGCCAGGGAAAGACAGTAAAGAAGGCGACGCGGTCACTGTAAGAAACACTACTGACGTCATCATCGATCACTGCTCGCTAAGTTGGTCAAAAGACGAGGTAGGTTCGTTCTACAATAATCAGCGCTTTACACTACAAAACAGCATTCTTTCAGAGAGTTTAAACAACGCCGGACACCATAAAGGCAGCCACGGTTATGGCGGTATTTGGGGCGGCAGCAACGCTAGCTTTTTACGTAATATTTTAGTCAATCATACCAGCAGAAACCCTCGCATTAATGGATGGCGACTGAACCCGCCTTACCCCCAACAGCAAGAGTTCGTTGATATTCGAAACAATGTCATTGCTAACTGGCAAAAGAACTCAGCCTATGGCGGCGAAAACGGCATTGCGAATCTGGTGGGGAATGTCTACGCGCCTGGGCCCGCAACAAAGAAAATATGGTTTTTTCAACTATGGGACGATAAGGAATCACTCACTCGACTGTACGTTGCTGAAAACCTGATGAAGGGCCATAGTGATATGTCTTCAGACAATAGCAAAGGTATAGATGTTAAAAGTGCCAAAGCTGGCTCGGAAAAAGAAAAAGCTGTGCTTGCTCGCTCCCTTTCAAACGCGCCTTTTCATCAAGACAAAATAGATGAGCTTGGCGATGCACAGCTAACAACACAGCAGACGTGGGCAAGCCTGATTGAAAGCAAACAGGTCGGTGCTAACCTTACTCGCGCTGGAAAAGGGCTAGACCCCGTGGATGAACGCATAATTACGCAAATACAACACAATCAATACAACAGCAAAAATGGGATTATAGACAGTGAATTAGATGTAATTGACTGGACGAATTACCGCAACTATTTTACCGCCGACACTGCTCCTCCACTTACTTTCCACGAAGAGAATTCATGGCGCGTACTTGCTGGAATTCCCACATTGTGACGACTAAATATTCATATATTAATAATTTGTGAAATAAACGTTAAATAATAATGCATTCCTAAACTACAAGATCAATACTGCCACCGGTGGCATGGCAAAATGCAAATACTACAGCTATGTCGATTTTGGAATTTAGGAGTTCAAAACATGAAAGTGTTTCAATGGACAGCCCTCGCTCTAGCCGTGTCCACGGCGTTTTCCACCATGGCGCAAAGTACTGCACCGGCTCAGGAAAATACCGAGCAAACTGAAACAAATGAAACCCCTAGCGAAATTGAAGTAGTTGAAGTAAAGGGTGTTAAACAGGCAGACCTAAAAGCGCGTGACTTAGAACGCATGAAGAATGGCTTTAGCTCTGTTATCTCTACCGATGACTTAGGCAACTTTGTCGATCAAAACGTAGCGGAGTCTCTTCGAAGATTGCCAGGTGTAACGCTACAGCGCTCAGAAGGCGAAGGTAAGTTTGTTACCGTTCGAGGCTTAGGGCCCGGCTTCGTATCAATAAATATGAACGGCGCACAAATGTCTGGTGCAGGCGAAGAGCGGAAAGTGGGCTTAGACGCACTTCCTGCTGACCTGCTAGGAACCATTGAGGTGCTTAAAACCCTCACACCAGACCAAAACCTGAATTCCATCGGCGGTACAGTAAACGTAAAAGCGATTTCAGCTTTCGATCGCGGCAAAAATACATTAAAAATGCGTGTTCAAGACGCATATTCAGAAGCGCGCGAAAAGCACTCTCCGAAATTTAGCTTAGACGGCACCCAGTTTTTCCTCGACAACACGTTTGGTATTGGCTTTGCGATATCTCACGAAGACCGAAAAACCCAGATAGACGAAACGCGCCACCACAGCACCAACGAAATGAAGTTTTACACCGCTGACTTGGGTAAAACGGAAGAAGAAATTGCTCAAGGTGACGAAATTCTCGCTCCTTCTCAGTTAGAAATTCGTCGTGAGATTGCTGGCAGAACCCGCCAAGCTGCTGCGCTTAACTTAGAGTATAAGCCCTCTGCAGACGCTTACTATTATGCCAAAGGCACGTTCACACAATTTGAAGATGATGATCGCGCACAGCGAGAATTTTACGATTTTCAAGATGCAGGCTCTGTCGGAAACGATGAAATTGTATACGTAAACGGCGCTACGAAAGAGTTTATTCTTAGCGATATAGACGTATTCCACCAGCATTTCCTACAAGAAAGTAAGAACAAAACCATAACGTTCAGCTTAGGGGGCGAAAACCGTATTGCTGAACGCTTCGTGTTTGACTACGAATACGCTCAATCTCGCTCTGAAGAAGACTCCACTGGTGACCGCCGCGTTCAATTCCGTGAACGAGACCTGATTGTTTATGGTCAAGGCGGTCGCGACAACATTAACGCCCGCATTTTAAGCCCACAGGAAGCTGCTCAAATCGCAGGTCTAACCTACGACCCAGAAAACAGTATTTTTGGAACGTCGGGAAGCGGCGATGGTTCTGACCTTTCAAATTATCAATTCGATAACCTGTTTTTAGAAGGCGGAACCCGAATTGATGAAATTAAGACAGTGAACCTTAACTTGCGAACCGACATTTTTAATGACTGGTTAAACACCATTAAATTTGGTGTGCAGGTGAGCGAGCGCGATCACGTGCGTGACAAGGACCGGTGGAGTTTCGACCCTTCTGCCGGCGACTGTAGCGACGATGCATGTATTGCCGCAGTGAATTCTACCCTTGCCGACTATGACACCCAAATACCTTCAAATAGCGCATTCCAGCTGCCATTTGAAAGCCGCGCAGTTGTCGACCAAATTGTTGATGCCACTCGTCAAACGGTTGAGCCTGCCACAAATGGGGAAGTGTCGATAGAAAGCACTAAGGGCGACTACAGCATTACCGAAGATACGCAGGCAGTGTATGCTATGGCAGAGTTACCTCTGGGGCCTGATGCCACGTTAATAACAGGTGTTCGTTGGGCTCAAACCGAGTTCTCTTCCACCGGTTTTCTTTCGCTAGAAAACGATGACTTTGAATTTAATGGCGCAGGTGCGGGCGCACTGGATATCGCCATTCCACTGCCTGAAGCATCTATTAAATACAGCGAGTTTTTCCCTAGTGCGCACATTAAATGGGAGCCCAGTGAAAACTTCCTAGTGCGTGCAGCGGCGTGGACCAGCTTTACTCGCCCATCGTTTAAACAAGCCCGTGCATTTGCCGTGTTTGACAGCGATATCGAGCTTTGCCCTCCAGGTTCGGACGATTGTGATGACAGTCAAGGTGGCGCATCGCTTCAACAGTTAAGCCAATATGTGCTCGGTTCTGATAATGCACTAGATGTGGGTAACCCTAATCTCGTTGCAATGACATCTATTAACTACGATGCGTCAATTGGCTGGTATCCAAGCGAAAACCTCTTTATGGAAGCGGCCATTTTCTATAAAGACATCGACAACTTTATTGTGGATGTAAACGGAATTGGCATGGCGCTTAACGACCTGCCGCTTACGCTTCCGGTAAACCAGGTTACTGAGTTTGTTATTCCGCAGGACTTATACCTAAACGAGATTAATATTACCGTGAACGGTAATAAGGCCTCGGTTATCGGGTTAGAGCTGAGCTACAACCAGTACTTCGAGAATGGTTTATTCATTCAAAGTAATGCCACCATCCTAGATAGTGAAGCCACGCTTGATGGCAGTATTCGTCAAGGCAAAGTGGCACTGCCTGATCAAGCTGATACCACCTTCAACCTTGTATTTGGTTGGGAAAGTGAAACGTTCTCAGCTCGCTTAATTGGTAACGTGCGTTCTGAAGTTCTTGAACAAATTGGCTCTTGCCCAATTACTGCCGATCTTAACGACCCTAAGTCCTGCAAGATTTGGGGTGACCAATATCAAGATTCGGTTAAAAGCTTAGACTTTAAACTTCAGTACGACATTACCGAGTACGCACAATTGTACTTTGACGCCATCAACCTTACCGAGGAGTCAGACCTTCGCTACTTCCAAGGTAACGCGTTAAGCGGCGGTAATATTCTGTACCAGAAAGAAGAGTACGGCCGCAGCTATCAGCTGGGTGTAAACATTAAGTTCTACTAATTGTCTGCGCCGGGGAAACCCGGCCTTTTCCACATAATAAAGCTGGAGCGGACATGTAGTGCGGTAGTACGCCCAGTAAAATATGGAGATTGAGTACCATGAAACTCACGAAAATTGCTGCCCTGATGGGCGGTGTTATTCTCGTTACTGCCTGCGGCGAGAAAAGCTCTACCAACGTAACCCTCCCCCCCGATCCAGCACTGACTGGCGTATTTGTTGATAGCCCCGTTGAAGGAATTAATTATTCTTCTGCTTCTGTGGAAAACGGCACCACCAATGCGCAGGGTGAATACTCTTACTTCAGAGGCGAACAGCTCGCTTTCAGCATAGGTCAGCTGGCGTTTCCAGAAACCCCGGCATCGAGCGTTATCTCTCCTCTTGACCTGTTCGCAACCGACAACCCTTTTAACCAGTCGGTCGTAAACACACTTCGACTTTTACAATCTCTTGATACCGATGGCGACCCAAGTAACGGTATATCGCTAAGCGCCAGTGCTGGCGATGTGGCGGTAGCTACCCTCGACGAAGGGCAAACCATTGAAGATTTCTTTAATCAATCTGATGCTGATTTTGCAGCGGATGTAGAGGTGTGGCTTGGTTCTGCTGGCGGAGCCAGTGCTACGCTTGTGGATAAAGCACAGGCTATCAGCCATTTCGTGAATTATCTTGAAGCCGAATTAGGTACGCTCTTCCCTAACACCTTTGATGTAACCCGCTTCACAGGCGACATTTACGCACCGACATTAGAAGGCAGAAGTGTATCGCAAGCCACTTACACCTTTACACCTGACGACGAAACGAATTTGTCAGGTACTTTCGTAAGAGTGCACGGTGAGGAAAGCACAACGGGTAACTATGAATTCTCTTTTGGACGCAAAGTTATTGCCCTTAGCTACGATGAGCAAACTGAGTATCTTATTTCCCGTGCTTTCAACACGGTTAACGAGGTATACAGCCTGTGCGTGGTATCTCCAGATAACGCTCAGTCTATGCCGTTAGTGCTTCATGTTGAAAGCTGTCTTGCCAACGAAGACCCGCAAAACTACCTGTTTGCTTTTACCCAAGAACAAGCAGATGTAGAACTGGCAAAGCTAGAGGAAGCCGCTCATTCTATCCAGGCGGCGCTTGAAGAAAACTTCGATACCGACACCGATACGTTTTTCTCATCGTCGTACAAACGTTTAAGTGACGAGCCAGACGCCGGTGCGCTTTATTATGTAACAGGTGGCAGCCCGCTAGTCGACGCCACCACAGGTCAGCTTACCCTTGAAGGCGATCGATTCAGTATTGGTAACGCTGCGGCCAACCCAGGTGCCAACACATCGGCATCAGACACGGTAGGCATGGGTATTTATAATCTTAGCGAAGGTTTTACCATTAGCTTCGACGTTATTTCTCATAATGGCGGCGGTACGTTCAGCCTTTATGTAGATAACAACACAACAGGGCAAGATAACTCTGTACACGGTGCTGCTTCTAAGTTCGTAAGCATAGGGTTAGCAGACGGCACGATGGTACCCGGCACGCGATTTACCTATACCTATGAGCCAGGCGACGATATTGGTGGCGGCGATCCTAGTGCACCTGACGCTAAAATTCTCGATAGCTCGGTAACTAATAGCTTCTTCCAATTGCGCACAGACTCTAGTGCCACTATCACTATCGATAACTTAAAAATTGAGACGGTAGCTGACGCAGTTGACCCAGTGCCTCCGGTTGAGCCTGAGCCTACCGAGCCTGAAGAGCCAGAAGTTATTCCAAGTGTACCGCTGCCGCTTTCCTATACCTTTGCAGGTGAAAGCGAGGATATTTTCTCGACAAACTTTGCCGCGATTGAAAATGCAGCGGGTGAGCAAGTCGCTATGTTTACCATTACCGGTGGCTCGGTAACGCAAATTGACACTGGTATTCAGCTTGACGGCGGACGCTTTACCCTTGGTAATACTGAACCAGATACCCAAAGCTCGTCTGACGATACATCATCAACCGGTGCACTGGATTTGAGCCGTCCTTACAATGTTATCTTTGATGTCATTTCTGCTGAAGATTCCGAAGGCGACAACAAATTCCAGATTTACGTGGATAACAATACATCTGGCAGCGCCAACTCACACCTAGGTTCAGATTCCCGCTTCTTTAATGAGCCTGTGCTCGATTTAGTACCGGGAACCACCATGACAGTAGAAGGACAGATAGCAACGCCTAACTCGTACCTTCAATTTAGAACGGAAAGTGGCTCTATTGTGGTCATCGACAATATTCGCATTGAATATATTGATGAAAACACCCTGTTAGAGGAGACGTTTGAAACAGACGCTGACACCTTCTTCAGCCCTGAATACAAGTCGACCGATGGTGGTGCGACACCGTTTTATAGCGTAACGGGCGGCGGCTCAGGTTTAGTGATCTCCGAAGGCCAACTAGCTATCGACAGTGCACGCTTTACCATGGGCAACACTACCCCAGATACAGACACAACCGCTGATGACACTGTAACCACGGGTATATTAGATTTAAGCCGTGAATATACCATTAGTATGGACATCATTGCCGTTGAAGACAGTGAAGGCGACAACAACTTCCAGATATATGTAGATAACAACACCAGCAGTAGCAGCAAATCGATACATGGCGGCGACTCTAAATTCTACAGCGAACTGGTTAATAACCTTGTGCCAGGGCAACGCCTAACTATCGATGGATTTATTGGTACACCCACCTCGTTCCTACAGCTTCGTACTGAAAGTGGCGGCAAAGTGGTTATCGATAACTTTGTTATATCGTATGTGGGTGAAGCGCCAGATGACAGCAAGTTTAGCTGTGAAAATGAACCACAGCTTTACTTCTGTGACGACTTTGCATCGGGCTCTTTAGATAACTTCACGCTTATTTCAGACGACGCAGGCTCAAACGGTCCACAAGGCACGTTTGATGTTGTAGAAGATGACGGCAACAAAGTGATGCGCTACACCGCTGGCGGTGAAGGTGGCGAAATTTTCTTGGTTAAAGAGTCGGCACTTAGCAACCTGCCAGAAAATGGAAATTACTTTGTTGAAGCGCGCATTCGTCCAAGACAAAACAGCACCACGCGAAACAAACAGATCTTTCTTCTAGGTCGTTATGATAGCGCTGGAAACTGGTACGGCGGAGGTTTGAATGTACAAAACTCATCAAGCAGTACACAAGTGGAAGTAGCGGTAAGTACCGAAGGCAGTATTTCTCGCCCTGTACAAGCCAAGTCACCTATTGTACTGGGTGAAAAAGACGGTACAGACGGCACGTGGTATCGCGTACGTTTTGAAATGGAAAACGAGAAACTCACCGTTTATTTAGACGGCGAGAACATGGGTACAGCAGAAGATACAACCTATAGCGCAGCGGGACTGATTGGCCTTTTCACTAATAACCGTTCGTTCGAGCTGGACGATTTAAAAGTGGGTGACCCCGCAGTTAAACCAGTTCAACTTACTCTGGATTTCAAAGAAACAGAGTGGGAGACCACCACCAGTAGCGATCCGTTATTCGTTTACGTTACCGCAGTACAAAACGACGGTATAACTGAAGACACATTTACCGTAACCAGCAGTGATGCGAGTGTGGTCAGCGTAGAGCAGCAAGGCCCACAAGTTACTATTACCCCTCGCGCTGCCGGCAGCGCAATAGTAACTTTTACTTCTGGCTCTGACCCTACGTTAAGCAAACACATTGCCGTTAATGTTGGCGAAGGCTTCACCATGCCTACCGCCACCTATGGCGACTTATTCCCGGATACCACACCGTATTCGGGCAATAACAATGCGTATCCCGATACCCTACTCTCGTTAACCTTCGACAGCGAGCCCACCTTAGGAAGTAGCGGTGAAGTGCGCATTTACAATGCGACAGACGACACCCTGGTAGACGTTATCAATATTGCAGCTGATGAAGACTTTATTGGCTTTGAAGGCCAAGACAGACAGCGCAAAGTGGCTTACCGCCCAGCATCAGTTGTAGGCAACAAATTAGTGATTAAGCCTCATACAAATGCCCTTCAATATGGTCAGTCGTATTACGTGGCCATTAGCGATGGTGCGGTAACCGGCGCAACGCTAAATGGTGAAAGCTTTAGTGGTATTGGCAAGAGTGCGAACTGGCGCTTTGCAACAAGAGCTGCCGCACCTTCTGGCGCGAATGTTACCGTAGATGATGACGGCGAAGCGGATTTCCGCACTGTGCAAGGTGCGCTTAATTACGTGATGCAAAACGTAAGCAGCGATACGCCATCTCGCATTACGATTCGTGACGGCGAGTATCAGGAAATGCTGTTCCTTCGCGGTAACAACAATGTCACGCTTCAAGGCGAGAGCCGAGACAATACCGTGGTGTACTACGATAACTTTGAAAGCTTTAACAGCGGTAGCGGCAAGAGCGAAGCACCTGCGGCGGGCACGCCATCAGGTGGAAGAAGTGTATTTTTAGTGGAAGGCGTAGATAACCTGACGCTAACGAACTTCACTTTGAAAAACTCACACATCAGAAGCAACGACTACTCTAACCAAGCTGAGACGATTTACTTTAACAGTGATTCAGGTCGTCTAACTGCCGTTGATATGAACTTTGTGAGTGAACAAGATACGCTGCTGTTAAAAGGCTTTAGTTGGTTCTACAACTCATTGATTGCCGGCAACGTTGATTTCATTTGGGGTTACGTAAATACCGCACTGTTTGAAAACAGCGAAATTCGCACCATTGGCGACTCTAAAAATGGTAACCCTGACGAAGACACAGCGGGCGGCTACATTCTACAAGCTCGCGTACCTGATATTTCTTATAAAGGGTTTATCTTCTTAAACAGCAGCTTCACCAATGGCCCAGGCCCTATTGGTAACGGTGTACTCGACGACTCTACGTATATTGCAAGAAGTGGCGGCAGCGCGAGCTACTTCGACAATATTACGCTTATTAATAACCGTTTCGACACCCACATTGCCACTATCGGCTGGGCGGGCGAAGGAGTACGCGACCAACCTGCACCAAACCCTAGCCCTGCAACCGCAGCAGCTGGATGGCGTGAATACGGCAGCATGGATATGCAGGGTAACCCGCTTGATCTTTCAAGCCGTCAGTTTGCCCACATTCTTACCGACAGCGAAGTGACTGAACTTACCAGCAGAACGGCGATATTCTCTCACTTTAATAACGGTGAAGGCTGGGTGCCAAGTGAGCCTAACTTACCGAATGTAGCACCTGCTCCAACGCTTGATGCTTACGGTTTTGCGCAATACAACTATGCATTAACTGGCGGTGCTGGCGGTACGGTAGTAACCGTAGATAACGGCGCTGACTTGCAAGCGGCACTAGACAGCGCGGCGAACAGCAACACCCCAGTGACGGTTTATGTAGATGGCACCATTACCGACGCAAACAATGGCGGTACGGGCTCACCGATTGAAATAAAAGACATGAACGATGTGTCAATTATCGGGGTTGCAGACAGGGGCGAATTTGACGGTATTGGCATCTTAATTCGACGTGCAAATAACGTGATTATTCAAAACCTGAAAATCCACCACGTGCTTACTGATGGTAAAGACGCTATCTCTATTGAAGGTGATAACGACGGCTCTACCACCAGCAACATTTGGATTGACCACAATGAGCTTTACAGCACATTGTCTGTGGACAAGGATTTCTACGACGGATTAGTAGATAGTAAACGCGGCGCGAAAAACATCACTATCTCTTACAACTACCTTCATGATCATTGGAAAGCCTCGTTACACGGCCACACTGAGAATGATGTAGACAGTGATAATACCGAGCGTTTAATTACCTTCCACCACAACCGGTTTGAGAATATCGAGTCACGTTTGCCGTTATTCCGCTACGGTCACGGTCACTTGTATAACAACTATTACAATCAGATATCCTCTACGGCAATCAATTCAAGAATTGGTGCAGAGCTACAGGTAGAAAACAATGTGTTTGAAAACACGCAAAACCCAATTGTTTCTTTCTACTCAGACGTTATTGGATACTGGAACACGTCAGGCAACCTGTTTGGCGAAGGCGTAACGTGGACAACGCCAGCTGATGGTGACGTTGTAGCAGGACCGGATGCCACGCCAACATCCAGCTACGAAGTGCCTTACGACTACGTACTAGATGATGCCGAAGTCGTTAAACAGCGAGTTATCAACTACTCAGGCGTAGGTAAAATTAACCAGAATGCCGATGACATTCCTCCGTTAAACTAACTCCCAAAAGAGTTAGCACAAACAAAAAAGGCGCTGCTCTATGAGCAGCGCCTTTCTTTTAAGCGTTAAGCTTGGGGGATGATTACATCATGCCGCCCATTCCGCCCATGCCGCCCATATCAGGCATTGCAGGCGCGTCGTCTTTAGGTAGTTCAGCTACCATTGCTTCAGTTGTGATCATTAGTGAAGCAATTGAAGATGCGAACTGTAGTGCAGAGCGCGTTACTTTAGTTGGGTCAAGGATACCCATCTCTAGCATGTCGCCGTAAGTGTCGTTACCTGCGTTGTAACCGTAGTTACCTTCGCCGTTCTTCACTGCGTTAACTACTACAGATGCTTCTGCACCTGAGTTGATAGAGATTTGACGTAGAGGCGCTTCCATTGCACGTAGTGCAAGCTTAATACCTACGGTTTGGTCGTCGTTGTCGCCAGTAAGGTCAGCAAGTTTGGCTGCTGCGCGAACTAGTGCTACACCACCACCAGGTACTACACCTTCTTCAACCGCTGCGCGAGTTGCATGTAGTGCATCTTCTACGCGGTCTTTCTTCTCTTTCATTTCAACTTCAGTTGCTGCACCAACTTTAATTACGGCAACACCGCCTGAAAGCTTAGCTAGACGCTCTTGAAGTTTCTCTTTGTCGTAGTCAGACGTAGACTCTTCAATTTGACCTTTGATTTGAGCACAACGGCCTTCAATCGCTTCTTGGTCGCCGTTACCGTCAACAACAGTTGTGTTGTCTTTGTTAATAACTACGCGCTTAGCAGTACCTAGGTCTTCAAGCTGAACTTTTTCAAGGTCTAGACCAATTTCTTCAGAAATTACTGTACCGCCAGTTAGGATAGCGATGTCTTGTAGCATTGCTTTACGACGGTCACCGAAACCTGGTGCTTTAACCGCTGCAACTTTAACAATACCGCGCATGTTGTTAACTACTAGTGTAGCAAGCGCTTCGCCTTCAACATCTTCAGCGATGATCATTAGCGGCTTACCCGCTTTCGCTACGCCTTCAAGGGTAGGAAGTAGTTCGCGGATGTTAGAAATCTTCTTGTCAACCAATAGGATGAACGGGTTGTCTAGTTCAACAGTACCGTTTTCTTGGTTGTTGATGAAGTATGGAGATAGGTAACCGCGGTCGAACTGCATACCTTCAACAACGTCTAGTTCGTTTTGAAGTGCCTGACCTTCTTCTACAGTGATAACACCTTCTTTACCTACTTTTTCCATTGCCTGAGCAATGATATCGCCAACTTCTGAATCAGAGTTTGCAGAGATAGTACCTACTTGAGCGATAGACTTGCTGTCTGCACAGTCAGTAGACAGAGCTTTAAGCTCTTCAACCGCTGCCGCAACCGCTTTGTCGATACCGCGCTTAAGATCCATTGGGTTCATACCCGCTGCAACGCTCTTAAGACCTTCAGTAACGATTGCTTGAGCAAGTACAGTAGCAGTAGTTGTACCGTCACCCGCTTCATCGTTCGCTTTAGACGCTACTTCTTTTACCATCTGCGCGCCCATGTTCTCGAACTTGTCTTCAAGTTCGATTTCTTTCGCTACAGACACACCATCTTTAGTGATAGTCGGTGCACCGAAAGACTTGTCTAGAACAACGTTACGGCCTTTTGGACCTAGTGTTACTTTAACTGCGTTAGCTAGTGTGTTTACGCCTTTTAGCATTTTGCTGCGAGCGTCATCACCAAAACGTACTTCTTTAGCTGCCATGATTAAATTCCTCTAAAAATTCGTTTTAACGTTAGTTGTAATTACTCAACAATCGCTAGAATGTCGCTTTCGCTTAGGATAAGTACTTCTTCACCATCCAGCTTTTCTGTTTTAACGCCGTAACCGTCGTTGAAAATAACGGTGTCGCCTACTTTAACGTCTAGCGCTTTAACTTCGCCGTTCTCAAGAATGCGACCGTTACCTACTGCGATTACTTCGCCGCGTGTAGATTTTTCTGCTGCAGAACCAGTCAGAACGATACCGCCTGCAGATTTGCTTTCTTGCTCTGCGCGCTTAAGGATTACGCGGTCGTGTAAAGGACGAATTGCCATTTTCAAGTCTCCTGAAAATTCCACTATTCAAATGAATGTAATTATCGACATTCAGACTATCTAAACGTCGCGTGTTTAAGGTTGCTCATTACTGAGCTGTTAAAATCGTTTCTGCACGGATAGATGGGGTAGTACCCAGATAACTTCAAGGGTTTTTAGGCAAAAAAATGTAAAAAAATTGGTTTTTTCGCTAAATACTTCTTTTTATTGGGCAAGTAAACGCCGCTTATCGCGGTAAACGGCGCTCATAACCCGACGGAGAGGGCGTTGGGGCTCGCTATTTTAAGCGCTTATCTGGGTCGTTAGTGGTGTGATCGGTGTACTCACCTTCAAACACATCACCATCACTATTGGACGAGTTAGAGCGATCACCGAAAGGACTTTGCCCAAACGGTGTCTGACCCTGTCCGAAGCCTGCAGTTCCCGGCCCCATACCCGGAGCGACAACACGCATTTTCATGTGCTTACTGACCTGAGCAGCAAAGAAGTGACGAGAGCCTGGCATTGCCAATAAGAAGCCGAAAATATCGGTAATAAAGCCTGGCGTCACAAGTAAAATACCCGCAACCACCAGCATCAAGCCTTCAACTAGTTCTTTTCCTGGCACTTCATTTCGCTGCATTTTTTCTTGCGCCGTCTGCAGCGTACTTACGCCTTCGCGCTTAACAAAGTAAGCACCAATAAAGGCAGAGAGAATCACCAAGCCAACGGTATTCCAACCACCTATCACGCTGCCCACATTAATCAGCAACGCAATCTCTAAAATAGGTAATAGGGCAAACAGTATAAATAAAACCCGCAAAATGCTTCCTCTTTCATGTATTCCTAACCTGTTATAGGGTCTTTGTACGTAATAACAAGAAAAGGTGCCCACCCTTTCGCTTAAATAGCCACGTAAAGCGACCGATAACGACCGTGATATACTTTCGCTGTGAAAGAATAGTGCGGGCTTTCAGGTCTATTACACATCGACCCATTAGCAAAGTAACAGGCGCGAGATAAGTAGGGAAAGTTTATGACAATAAAGCTTGTATTATGTACCACGCCAGATGAAAAGACAGCGCAATTAATTGCCAGTACGCTTGTTAAAGATAAGCTTGCTGCCTGCGTTAACATAATCAAGGGTATAGAGTCCGTTTATGAGTGGCAGGGGAAGGTGGAAACCGACGTAGAATGCCAACTGCTTATTAAAACGAACACACAACACGTTTTACAGGCCTTCGATAGAGTAAGCGAACTACATCCGTATGATGTCCCTGAATGGTTAGAACTTAATGCTGAGGCTAGCAGCGCTTACGGTCAGTGGTTACAAAACACACTGCAGCGCTAACTGAACCCGTATTTTCTTAACAAGAATAACTAAGACGTAAAAATAGATTAAAATGAATGACAACCTTATGACTACCCTTTTGCCTTCGCCTTGCCTATCGTTGGCTTCGCTGTTTCGTCGCTTTATTGCGTCCGTATTGTCAGTGCTTTGTTTGATGTCGCTGTTAGTTACGTTTGCGTTCGCACAAGTGCCAAGTGCTTTTGGCGACCCATTTACAAATGAGCCCCAATTTCTCGATGTTGACCAAGCGTTTGCTTTTGACTTTAGTCAAAAAGATAACGTTCTTACTTTAAATTTCGACATTGCTGACGGCTACTACTTATACCTTAAACAGTTTAAGTTTGTGGCTAAACAAGCCGAAATTGGCGAGCCTGTTTACCCAAGCGGGGTAATGATTGAAGATGAGTTCTTTGGTGAGTCTGAAGTATTTTACAACGGCGTATCTATTACCCTACCCATTGAGTCAGCACTCAGTGACGGCGTAGTTAAAATTCGCTATCAAGGGTGCGCTGATGCCGGCCTTTGCTACCCGCCCACAGTAAAAGTGGTGTATTTAAATGAAGTCGGAAGCAATAGTGCAGTAAACGCAGATGCGACAGCAGAATCAAATGGCGCGTCTACCTCGTCGTCTTCACAAAGCGAGCAGTTCGATTTAGCGCAAAGGCTGATCGATAAAGATAACCTTGCTCTTACTCTAGCTCTATTTTTTGCCCTAGGCGTAGGCCTCGCCTTTACGCCTTGCGTGTTTCCTATGTACCCCATTGTGTCGGGCATTGTGATTGGTCAGGGCAAATCTAAAACCGCATCGCATTCATTCTGGCTAACCTTTGTTTATGTACAAGGCATGGCGATTACTTACTCGCTGCTTGGACTAGTGGTTGCGGTAGCCGGAGCGCAGTTTCAGGCTGCGCTGCAACACCCTGTGGTGCTGGGCGTATTCATTGTGCTATTTGTAGCACTTGCCGTTGCCCTGTTTGGTGGCTTTGAAATTCAGCTGCCAGCAAAGTATCAAGAAAAGCTCACTCACATGAGTAACAACCAAACGCCCGGCAGTTTCGCAGGTGTGTTTGTTATGGGTGTACTGTCTGGCCTTATCGCTTCGCCCTGTACTACTGCCCCGCTCACCGGCATATTGCTATTTATTGCCCAAACTGGCGACATGACTCTGGGCTTTATCTCTCTTTACCTGTTAAGTATTGGTATGGGCGTTCCACTTATCCTGTTCGGCATGACAGGCGGAAAACTGCTACCTAAAGCAGGTAACTGGATGAATGTGGTTAAAGTCACCTTCGGATTTATGATGCTTGCCGTGGCCATTGTGTTTATTGAGCGTCTATACAACAGCCCTGCTACTGGCTTCTTATGGGCATTGCTTGGCTTTGGTTTATTCGGTTATTACTGGGTACTCAATCGCGCCAGCAAAAACTCGCTCATGAAGCTTGTGCGTGCTGTTTTAGTTGCGATAGGCATTATGGGAAGTGCTGGCCTTACTTATCAAGCAGGGCTAAACACAGGGCTTTGGGGCGAGGACTCTGATGGTGTCCACGCAGGGCATCCAGACTTTGTTGTTGCGCGAGACTTGGCAGACTTACGTAATAAAATAGCGGCGGCTAACACAAAAGGTAAAACCGTGATGGTCGATTTGTACGCCGACTGGTGCGTAGCCTGTAAGGAGTTCGAGAAGTACACGTTCCCTGACGAGAAAGTGGTATCTGCGCTTAGCAATACGGTATGGATGCAAATGGACCTTACCGATAACACACCAGAGCGTCAGGAGATTTTTGACACCTTTACAGTGCTAGGCCTGCCTACCATTTTGTTCTTTGACGAAAACGGCGACGAGCTAACCAAAGCTCGTGTTACCGGGTTTATGAAAGCAGACGCCTTTGCCGGTCACGTAAACGAGTGGCTTAACAATGGGTCTAACACTAATGACGGTCAAAGTGGTCGCTTGGACTAAGGCGCTTCGATTCGAGGCCTTTCCTCTTCTCATATGGCGAGTATGGCGAGCGGTGCGAAGCGCTGCTCTCTTAATCTTGGGTAGGGGCGGGTTTCAGAAAAGAAGGGTGGCTTCAATGCTGGCCTTCTTTTTTATTTCGCTCACTTTTTCCCTATCAATAACGGCGAAAACCACGGGGTGCTTTGATAACAAACGCTTCTGTTTTGAGCTTACGCCTTCGTCTTCTTCTCTTTATTTAGTCTCAGTACAGAGAAAAGTAGAATTGCCCGTAGCGCTAACTCTGTATTCCAATGTGATGCAAGACATTCCCACAGGCAATGGGGAGCTTAAATCGAAAGCCCACATTAACGCATTTTTAGATACCAATGACCAAGTGCCCCTTGGCGTAGTAAAAAATGCCGACGCATTCTGGGCGTCTATGCGCGTTAAATGGACGGTGGGGCGCGTAGACGCGATACACGACAACGCCTATACGTATCTGCCACCGCTACAACCAGCTAGCAAATACCGCATTGTGCAAGGCTTTAACGGCAATTATAGTCATTCGGGGGCGTCAAGGTATTCTCTCGATTTTGCCGCGCCTGTAGGTACACCTATTTTAGCCGCCCGGGAAGGCGTAGTGATCGACACGAAAGATGACGGCACGAAAGGCGGGCCGACGCCGAAGTTTGCAAAATACGCTAACTACGTTGTTATTCTTCATAGCGACGGAACCACCGGCGAATACTACCACCTGAAATATAAAGGTGTTGTAGTAACAAGAGGGCAAACTGTAAAGCGCGGGCAGCTTATCGGTTATACCGGCAATACGGGGTTTTCTTCTTTGCCCCACCTTCACTTTGGTATTTATGTGGCTAAGTTCCATGGTAAATATGTAAGTGTACCTTTTTCTCTCGCCAAGACGTCTGCTGGCAACACACACTGATACCTCTAAAGAACGCAGCATATGGCGGTTTTACGTAAAAACACACCTCAAACTTTGCGTCGAAAACACCTGATTAGACCAGTATTTTGCTGCGAAATCTTTATCTATCACTATAATCAGCAGTTAACACAGTAAACGAGAAAATTAATTGGCTTTTTTTCGTGCAACTGTCACAAAATTTTGTTGAAATGGCAATAACAGTGACTTTTTCCCGAAGATAGCAGCAAACTAGATGAATATTTTGTTATTGAATGGCCCTAACTTAAATATGTTAGGCCAAAGAGAACCCGACAAATACGGCACGCAAACCTTGCAAGACATCGTTGATGATTTGCAGGCGCAGGCCGCGTCAAGCAACGTGACCTTAACGCATTTTCAGTCAAACGCTGAGTATGAACTGATCGACCGCGTACACGCTGCTATGGGAACTGTTGATGCCATTATTATTAATCCTGCTGCCTTCACGCACACCAGTGTCGCCCTTCGCGATGCGTTATTAAGTGTCAATATCCCGTTTATTGAAGTGCATTTGTCGAACGTTCACGCTCGTGAACCTTTTCGTCATCATTCTTATTTTTCTGATGTTGCAGCTGGCGTCATTGTTGGCCTTGGTGCCATGGGCTACTCGCTCGCGCTTACTGCAGCAATCAATTTACCGAAATCGCAAAAATAAAGCAGAGACAGAACATGGATATTAGAAAGATTAAAAAACTCATCGAACTAGTGGAAGAATCTGGCATTGCCGAGCTAGAGATCACTGAAGGCGAAGAGTCTGTACGCATCCACCGTGGTCCAACGGGTGTTCAAGCGCCAATGAACTACAGCTTTGCAGCACCAGCAGCACCGCAAATGGCACCAGCTCCTGCAGCGGCAGCTACCACTGCGTCTGAAGCGCCAGCTGAGCCAGCACAGCCAGAGGGTCACGTTGTTAAGTCTCCAATGGTCGGTACTTTCTACCGTGCTTCTTCACCAACTGCAAAACCGTTTGCAGAAGTGGGTCAGCAAGTAAAAGTTGGCGACACGCTTTGTATCGTTGAAGCGATGAAGATGATGAACCAAATTGAAGCAGATAAAGCAGGCGTGGTTAAGGCAATCCTGGTTGAAAACCAAGACCCTGTAGAGTTCGACCAGCCAATGTTTATCATTGAATAAGCGAGTGCTTAACTATGCTAGATAAAGTACTTATTGCTAACCGTGGTGAGATTGCCCTGCGTATTTTGAGAGCCTGTAAAGAACTAGGCATCAAAACCGTAGCAGTGCACTCTACTGCGGATAAAAACTTGAAGCACGTGTTGCTGGCTGACGAATCAATTTGTATTGGTAAAGCATCGGCAACCGAAAGCTACCTGAACATTCCTCGCATTATTGCTGCTGCAGAAGTCACTAACTCTATTGCTATTCACCCAGGTTACGGTTTCCTAGCGGAAAACGCTGACTTTGCTGAAGCGGTAGAAAAAAGTGGCTTTATTTTCATTGGCCCTAAAGCTGAAACTATCAACCTTATGGGTGACAAAGTGTCTGCTATCAACGCCATGAAAAAAGCAGGCGTACCGTGTGTACCCGGTTCTGACGGCCCGCTAACTGACGACGTAGAGCGCAACAAAGCCATTGCTAAGCGCATTGGTTACCCAATCATCGTTAAAGCTGCGGGCGGCGGCGGTGGTCGTGGTATGCGCGTAGTACGCAGCGAAGCTGAGTTGATTAAAGCCATTGAAACCACGCAAGCGGAAGCTGGCGCTGCATTTGGCAACTCAACGGTTTACATGGAAAAATTCCTTGAAAACCCACGTCACGTCGAAATTCAGGTATTAGCCGATGGCCAAGGCAACGCTATTCACTTAGGTGAACGTGACTGTTCAATGCAGCGTCGCCACCAAAAAGTGGTTGAAGAAGCACCTGCACCGGGTATTTCTGAGCAAATGCGCACCAAGATTGGCGATCGCTGCCGCAAAGCCTGTATTGAAATTGGCTACCGCGGAGCAGGTACTTTCGAGTTCCTATATGAAAACGGTGAATTCTATTTCATTGAAATGAATACCCGTATTCAGGTAGAGCACCCTGTATCTGAAATGATCACAGGCGTTGACCTTATTAAAGAGCAGCTGCGCATTGCAGCCGGACAGCCACTATCAATTGATCAGTCGCAAATTCAAATTCGTGGCCACGCTATTGAATGTCGAATTAACGCAGAAGACCCTAAAACCTTTATTCCTAGCCCTGGTCCTATCAATATGTTCCATGCGCCAGGTGGTTTAGGTATTCGCTGGGAGTCGCATATTTACGCGGGCTACCACGTGCCTCCTTACTACGACTCAATGATTGGTAAGCTTATCACCTATGGTGAAAGCCGCGACGAAGCGATTGCTCGTATGCGCCACGCCCTTGAAGAGATTGTAGTTGAAGGTATTAAAACGAATATACCTCTTCAGCGCGCCATTATGGCCGATGAAAACTTCTTTGCGGGTGGAACCAACATCCACTACCTAGAGAAGAAGCTAGGCTTAGCCTAATCCCCCCTTTGGGCTACACGCTGTTTTTTGTGTAGCCCAATTTTCTTTCTTCGCTATTCACTATTCGCTATTCGCTATTCGCTATTCGCTATTCGCTATTCGCTATTCGCTATTCAGCACATTCTAATTTTCCGATTACTACAATCAATTTTTAACGATTTTCCTATTTAAAAACGGGTTCTATACTGCATACAAGTTTTAAGACTTCTCCCTGAGTTTTAATGCTTTTGTGTGTTTTACCCTCATTGGAGTCCCACTCCACTTATTGCCGGCATCCCTGCCGGCTTTTTTTTGATTTTTTTCTTAAGCCGTTATTCGTAGCGCTAATTACGTTATTCGTTGCGCTAAGTAATACCAGTCTGCATAGATCATTACCCACTCAGCGAGATTTAAAATGTTCGTAATCGCGGCGTGTTACTGCAGATATAGTGGTTCTACATCAAGGTGACACAACAAAGAGTACGGACATTTTAAACTCGCCCTTCGGGAAGGTCTGGCAAGCTTCCTAGCTTCATTCTGGGAATTTAAAAGGGAACAGCCATTCCTGCATTCCCACGCTTCGCTAGGAAACTTGCCAGCGCCTTCTGAGTGGGCAATTATCTATGCGGATTGGTATAAAAAGATTTAATGTATAAACTACTTAATCATGTTGTTTAGGGTTAAACAGGTGCGAAATCCTTTTTTGTTTATTTTACCGCTGATAGCCATTGCGGGAACTAACGCGCATGCAGAACAAATAGCGCCCACCTTCTCACAGAAGCTAGATATTCAAGTTCGTTACGATAATCGTTCCAACCGCCCAAGCCGCGAACAATATCGACTGCGTTACTATCCCTCTCTTGCCATCACTTCAGCGTGGTCAGTAAGCAGCTTTGTGGTAACTGGTGATGACTTTTCATCAAGCCACAATACATTCGGTAGCGACAACACTGATTATCTCTACGCAAGGCGACTATACTTAAGGCATGAATCTGAGTCAGGGAAAACAGAGTTAGGCATTATTCCAACTTACAAAGGGCGTGTTTCCTCCACCGGCTTGTCGAAAGATGGTTGGATAACGGGGGTACGTCACGTGAAGCAATTGCAAAACGACACCGCCATTGAAATAGTCTTTGGTCAACTTGTAAATGCTGAAGCATCTGAAGCCTTTAATATTGGCGAAGAGGATGAGTATTTCGAAATTGAATATTCGGCCAAGATGGGACAACGACATAGCTACGAAGCCAGTTTTGAAAGAATGTTGAACGGTACGTTTGCCCGGGCAGAATATCGATTACGTATTAATGAACAAGATACCGCGTTCATTGAATTAGTGCAGCGTACTGATGAAAGTGCTGCGAAAGTTGTAGTGGGCACCAGCGGTGAATTCGCTGCAAGCGCTTTTAACACATCATATCCTATCGAATATTTTGCTTACTATTCCTATATAGACAGTAGTTTTGGTGAGCGCGCTGAATTAATTGAAGACTTTCTAGGAACAGGTCACGGCGGCTCTCTGGAATTTAGTGGCGTGCTATCTGAGAAGCATGATGTTGAATGGTTTATAAGAGCTGATGTGGTAGATAGCGTCAGTCGATTATTGGCCGGTGTAAAACTTTCTTTTGAAAGTTGAATGACTGATACTCGTTAAAGTGTGCGTTCTTTATTACTACCGAGAAAATGAGCGCCATTGAGCAACATAAAAAAGGCCCATCAGATGATGGGCCAAACAGCAAGAACGCGTACACACTTTAACAGTGCATAATAGGTTACGGGTTGGTCTATAAATACGTTCAATTATTCTAGATTACGTATTTTTAACCTGAACAACTTTCTTCGTACTCGCGCTTTTATTACAATTTAACGCGTCTTGTTAGCCAGCTAAATTCAATCGCGCTGCGCAAGGCGATGTGTGTTGTCCGATAGAAAAGGTGTTCTTGTGCCAAGCCGCTATGCTCAGTTCAAAGAAAAACTTCCCATTTCTCGCCTCTCTGACGATGTGCTTCTCGCATTTCGCGTTCTTTTTGATGATCCCCTTGATATTGTAGACCTAGCGCAAGATATAGCAGACCTTGCACTTTATCCTGAGCGATTACAGGAGAGTTACAGAAAAGAGTGGGAAGCCTATGTACTTAAGGCGCTAGCTTTTGAGATAAGGCAACACGACAACCTATCCCCCGCCGAATTTATTGAATTAATGATGAGTAAGGTAGAGGCAATACAGCAGAACAATGACACCTACCACAATCTGTTACGCCAAGTTCATCACGCTAAAAGTATTTTGCAATCAGAAAATACGGTTATCTTTCCAACGCCGTTACGTCAGCAGTTAACCGCGTTTCTTTTACCCATAACCACCATTACTCCGCCAAAGAAGTAATGTAGGCTAGTTCACGTTGTCAATCCGGTAACGTCAAACAAATACTTATTGAGCATTACTTGTTGGCACTTTTGTATTTGTATTGCGAGGGACAATAGCCTCTATCCACACCTTCAGGGCGCAAGCTGGCGTGTTTGGTCTTTCTGCCTGACACCCGTTCTCGCCAATTTTTAAAAGTTTTTTGTTTAAGATTTTTACGCATGAGCTTTATTACGTCTTTCTCTGGAAGCCCGTACAAACGCTCAATGGCTTCAAACGGCGTGCGATCTTCCCACGCCATTTCAATAATTCGTGATTCTTGTTCTTCAGTTAATGCCATTTCTTACATCTCAATATGCACGTTATAACTCAACTCAATACAGCATTTACGCGCATTTTGTTCAGTGTCCGCATGCTAAAAATTTCAATAACAACCTTATTAATTCGACGACAACGCCGCAAGTTCATCATCTTTCTCAAACGCCAGCTTTAACAGTTCGGCGGCAGCCTTGGCATCGCTGAGCGCTCGGTGATGCTGCTCCATTTCTATACGGAAGTGTTTAGTTAAATTAGCCAAAGAGTACGAAGGCAACCCTGGATAGGTGCGTCGCATTTCGCGAACGGTGCACATTTTAGGGCGTCTGAAGTTCTGCTCTAGTCGCGCAAACTCTTGTTTAATGAAGCCATAGTCAAAGTTCACGTTATGCGCAACAAATACGGTATCTTCGGTAAATCGTGCCACCTGCTCAGCGACTTCGGCAAACAGCGGCGCGTCTGCTACCATCTCGTCTGAGATACCGGTAAGGCGGGTTATATTACTAGGGATTCTACGCTGCGGGTTCAATAAGGTTTGAAATCTGTCTACCTCTTCACCGCCAACTAGTTTAACCATGCCTATTTCGGTAATGCGGTTATAACTATTGTTTCCACCGGTAGTCTCAATATCCACTACCACATAGGGTTGGGCTGGGTCGCGCACCCAGTTCACTGTCGTCACAGCAACATCAAAACCGGCTTGTTGCAAACGCTGAATTGAAACCAACTGATTTCGGCGAAGCTGATCGCCAGGCGCTTTTATCTCTTCAAAGCGAAGCGCACCGTCAAACACCATAATATCTGGGAAGCCATCTCGAAGGCTCTCAAAGTCTTTGCACATCATGCGAAGTAAAGCATAAATAGAGCCTAGCGAACCATGCTCAATTAGCGCTTCTATAGGCGTAAGCAAATGGCTTGACCACATAAATAGGCTGTTCACTTTGCCATAGTGCATTGTGGCCATCTTGTGGATGTGAAAACGGAGCTTTTCTTTGCTATCGAGCGCCTGTAACAGTGCTTCAATGCTGTGCTCAAACTTGGCGTAAAAGTTATTCTGCTTAAGCGATAGTGGCCTGCGATCAAACTCTGTAACCAACGTATCTTCTTCGTAAAGTTGCTTCCAAAAAGTAAGGCCGAATAGGCTGCGCCATAATCGATTTTCTGTACGCCAGCCCTCTATTCCATGTCGAGCATAGTGCGCTAACACTCCACGCTCCACTTGCTGATTTTGGCTTACATCAATATCCAAAGTTCGGCTGGCATTGCGAAGCATGTCGGTAACTGTGCTGGTGCGTTTTTTATGGTATTTACGGGCATAAAAATCTTCTGCAAATGCTAAAAGCGTGTCCGATTGAGGGTTATCGATAATATCTTCTAGTGCTTGTTTGACGTCACCTTCCTTCCCATCTTTATAGCTCTCTCTTAGCCACTTTTCTTTTGCTTTATCGCTTTGCGCTAGTTTTAAAATGTCTAACCCTTTGGCCCTATCGCACGCCAACACTTTAAGCCCAAGCGCGTAAAGCAGCTGGTCGCGATAGAAACTGGCTGACACACCTTCTGTAGCTGGGAAATCATCTTCCGCTAAGGCAAGTAACATATCATTGTTATAAAAAGCTAACTGACTGTAATGATTTGCGTAAAACCAAGAGGCTTCTGCGTCGCTTTTGGTGTCGAAACGCGCGGTATCTGTTACCGAATCAGAACGGGTTCTCATTACGCCTAAATCGCGCATAGAAAACTGATTTAAACGGCTTTTGGTGTTACCAAAATAGATGAACAGCAAATAGCGAAGCGCATCGTCGAATAGGCACACCAAGTAGTTATTAAGCGAGAAGCGCTCTGGCCAGCCTCTAGCACCGATATGTTCATTAAGCAACGTCACGAGTTTAGGCTTAGTAAGAGACGCTAGCCCCTGCGTACTGCCGTATTCAGCGAGAAGCGCCAATAACGCGTCTTTGGTTAGAACGCCGGCGATATCATTAAGCGATGCGTTCGAAAGGTCGCCAAACCACCCGCTATCAATAAGCCAATCTATTTGAGCTTGTGGTTCGACTATCTCGTCGTAGTTAAACTGGGTTCTGTCAATAACCGCATACTTGCGATTTGCAGCGCGCACCACAATACATTTTTTGTCATCGTCCAATGCGTTAAAGCGCTCAATAAAATCAGCTGCCTCATCACTTAAAAGCGTGCTGTTCGCACCTTCAAAGAATTTAAGGAACTCGTGAAAGTGTGTGAGGTAATAACGTGGCGGTAAATCTTTTCGCATGAAGTATCTTTGGCTATGAAAACACCAATAGTGTATATTTATACAGACATATTAATCAAATTAAATCCATCGCGATTGAATTACACATCCGCTACTAAAAGTACAAAATGTGTCTTTTTAAACACGTACTCGCTGTTTAGACACCCACTGAAAGAACGCTGAAAGCTGCTCGTCATCTAATAAAAGTTGCAAATTGGAGTAGTGCTTAGCCAATGTCATCTCATCATAAAAGCGATGTATTCCGCTATGGCATTGCCTGCAAATATAAATACCGCCCTGCAGTTCGGCTTTGCTAAAGTGCTTTTTGAAATAGGTGCGTCGGTGCATTTTTTTGGGAATAAGGTGGTGATAAGTAAGGCGCGTCTCTCTGTTACAACACGAGCATTTTCCCACCTTATTTGCCACATTTTCACCTTTATTTGCCTAGCTGGTCGCTATTGAAGTCAACGGTTTAAATTTAATATTCAACGGTGATTGAACGACACCGCCGCTGCCTGCGCGCTACAACCACGCAAACAACTATGCTCTTTTCAAAGAAAATCCACTCGTCTTAACATTACGTAATAAAACTGTTTAGTGATTAATAAGGCGATTAAATATGAGCTTAACCCGTTCCATGGACTTTTCATGTCCCTATTGTATGGCCCCCAATGATGTAGAGATAGATGAAATTAACGATGTTGGCCAAGTACAGGTACTCGACTGCCAGGTGTGTTGCCAGCCTATAGAGCTTACCGCTTACCAGCACGGTGAAGACATTCAAATAGAGGCTGAACGAGAGAATGACTAAACAATTTACTCGCAGCGATATTGATGAACTAACTCAGCGTTACCGTGCCAACCTAATTAACAGTTTGTCTGGGTTCAAATCGGCCACATTGGTGGGTACTACAAACGGTAACACCAACAATTTAGCTATTGTAAGTTCGGTTGTTCATGTGGGCGCTAATCCACCACTTTTAGGCATGATAATGCGCCCACACACTGTAGTAAGAGACACCCTTAGCAATATAAAGCAGCAGGGCTTTTACACGCTCAATCACGTGTCAACTGATTGGGTAGACAAGGCACACCAAACATCTGCTCGCTACGCCCCTGATGAAAGTGAATTTGAAGCAGTGGGCTTAACACCACAGTTTAGCGAGTCATTTAGTGCTCCGTTTGTTAAAGAAAGCCAAATCAAGATGGGCTTAAAGGTGGCGCAACACTTCACATTGCTCAACGAGACCGAAATGGTCATTGGAGAAATCCGAGAGCTTCATATGCCAGAGAACATTATTGACAAAGACGGGTATGCAGATATAGAAAAAGCAAACACCGCCTGTATTTCTGGATTAGATAGCTATCACAGCACAGCGCGTATTGCACAATTTGCCTACGCCAAACCTGGAGTTCCCCTAGCTAAAAAGTGAACTTGAAGCAGAAAAAACGGTCTGATGATTGTAATCTGGAGGCATCACTCTGAATTTTATTTAATCTGGATCAAGTGAAAATACGAAATTTCATTCGATCTTTTTTCAAAAAGAGATAGTATTTAAACAATACATAAAACCTGCCTCTTTGGGCAGGTTTTTGCGTTTAAGGTACTGAATAAAAAAGAATCATTATCGTTTCTATCTCTTAAGGAGAATGTTATGAAATCTGTAAATCGCCGTGACTTTTTAAAACTGTCGGGCTCTACAGTTATCGGTCTTACATTAGGTGGTGTAGCGTTACGTGCTCAGGCTCAAGAACAATTGAGTGCTGATGACCCTACTGCAAAAGCACTGAACTACACACCGTCGTCAACTGTTGAAGGTGCAAAATGCGCAAACTGCATGTACGTGCAGGGCGCCGATGGCGAACAACACCGCCCTTGTAACATTTTCCCTAATAAGCTTGTTAACGCTGATGGCTGGTGTAGCGCTTGGGTGAAAAAGCCCGGCTAACCCTGCAGAGGTATATCTTCTTTTGCATAGTGCAAAGTGATGTAAGCAATGTAAGTAATCTAAGTTGCAGTCTACGCATGAAAAGAAGTGAACAACATTTAAAGCCCTTGAGTTCAATCAAGGGCTTTTTTGTTTCAGTTGGGGCTTAAAATTGCCACTAGCGGTCATCACCAAGACCATCTTCAATACCTTTCAACGCTGGGTTGTCAAAACGTGTAGGCAGAAGGCCAGGCTTAATGAAGAAGCCGTGTTTTGCTTCAAAGACTCGACCTATTTTCAAAACACTTTCGTCTTGCCACTTACCACCAATAAAACTAATTCCCACAGGAAGATCTTTTACTTGTCCGGCAGGTACTGTAAGGTGCGGATAACCAGCGATGGCAGCCAAATACCCTATACCAATAAAGCCGGCTGGCGAATGGTCGCCGTATACTCCGTCGATAAGAAATGATGGACTGTTCGAGGGCGCAACCAATATATCAACGTTGTGTTTTGCTAATAATGTATCGATACCGTTCTTGCCTGCAGTGTCTTGAATAAGGCGCAGCGCATTTTGATACTTTTCACTGTTAATGGCTGTCGACGCGAGCGACTTCTCGAATATATCTTGGTCGAATAACGCTAACTCGCGTTCTGTTTTATTATTAAACGCGATGAGCTCTGATAAGTTCCTAACAGGAAGCTCTGCTGGCGACGTCGACAAGTATTCGTTGATGCTATGATGAAACTCGCTAAGCAAAACATTATAAGAGTCGGCCCAAAAAGAATCTGGCTGAGAGAAGTCACTGATGTCCACCAACGCAGCGCCCGATGCTTTTAGCTGATTCAACGCCTTTTCATATACGGCGAGTACATGAGGATTATCGCCTTGGCGGTACCTAACCACACCAATTCGCTTACCTTTTAAATCGGTAGCAAGCATGGACGATGCGGGCATAGCTGGACGATGAGAGTCTGCATCTAGCGTAGCGTTATCGCTTGCATCTGTGCCTGCCATAATTGACGTCATCAGCCAGGCATCTTGAACGTTAGATGTCATTGGTCCCGCGGTGTCTTGACTGAAAGATATAGGCACTATGTGAGTTCTTGAAAGTAAACCCACTGTTGGTTTAAAGCCTACTACACCGTTTATAGACGCGGGACATATAATAGAACCATTGGTTTCAGTGCCCACAGCAAGAGACGCCAAACGAAGCGACATTGCCGCCCCTGAGCCTGATGACGAGCCACACGCACTTCTTGATAGTATATGTGGGTTTCGAGTAAGCCCACCCACAGCGCTCCAGCCACTCACCGAAGACTCTGAACGAAAGTTAGCCCACTCAGACAAGTTGGTTTTACCCAATATAATTGCCCCAGCTGCTTTCAGTTTTTCCACAATAAACGCATTGCGACCGGTATCGTTATTGAGCAGCGCCATTGAGCCTGCAGTGGTGGGCATTTCTGTACTTTCGATATTATCTTTTAACAGAACTGGGATGCCAGCCAGAGGGCCAAGTGTTTCACCGCTCGCTATTTTTTTGTCGATGACTTTCGCTTCGGTCAGCGCGTTTGGGTTAAGCGCTAAGATACTATTAACCTTTGTATCTAGCTGTTTAATGCGGGCAATATAACCGCTGACGATTTCAGCAGAGGTAGTATCACCACTTGCAATAGCTTGCGCTTGAATGTGGGCAGGCTTATCCAGCCATTGTTCGATGTCATTATTAAGATTTGCTTGTGACGCGCATGCAGTGCATAACACAACAATAGCCAGTAAATACCACCGTTTGAGCATAGGTTCTTCCTTAACGCATAGTTCTAGTGCTTGTTTTAGCGAAGATTAACTTTGCTACAGAACAAACTCGCACCAATGTAGTGTTAGTTTCTTATACGTTGAATCAGAAATAGTTCACTGTCTAGACAATAAAGTTAATATCTAGTTAGCAACATTTGCATTGGGAAGCTTGTGAAGGAGATTGTCGAGCTTGTACTCATCAAGTAGTAATTGATACCGCCCGTCTTCAATAAAAAGACGAAGCGTAGCGTTAAATTTAGCTCGTAGCTCTGGGTCAGGGATCGCCGCACTGTACGCTGAGATGGGAAACAACTCATGAAAGACGGTCTTATCTTGAGAGTAAGTGCCATTTTTAGATTTGAAATAATTAAAAATGTTTCTATCTAGGATAGCTACATCAATGCTACCACGCATCAGCATGTCCACTTGACGATCTTGTCGTGCCATTTCTATATAGGTAGTTTGCGATGCGAGAGTTCGCCCAAAGCCCTCACCTAATACCGATTGAGCGGTTTGAAAAGCAATGACGCTTTTACCTTTCAAATCGTCGATACTGTCTATCGTCAGTTCTCTGTCTGCCCGTGTTACCACGACGTTCTGATAGATAATATATGGCTCAGATAAAATGCTTTGATCGACTGTGTGTGCAGGATTAAGGGTAAGTCCAATGTCAACGGCGTCATCTTTTAATAGCCTTGCCGTACGCCCGAAAGGAACATAAATAGGCGACAATCCATATCCCATTTCAGCAAGGATCGCCCGCACCAAGTCAACTTCAAAGCCGGTGTGTTCTTGTGAAATAACGTATGGAGGCTTGTTCCAGCCCACAACCACATCTAGCTCTTTCGCGCTAAGCGGTATGATAAAACACAGTAAACAAACAGCAGATAAAAGTGCGCGCATACAACAGATGAACCAAACTATAAATTAAGCGATACCCTTCTCATAATATAAACTTATATTAGAATTTCACCAGTCGACAAAAGGTTAGTTTTTCTCGAGGCTTACGTAATCAATTGAGCAGCCAAGTTTTATTGGGTACTTGAGAGCCTGTTGAGAACCAAAGTGGTTAGATTTGATCATGCCTCTGTAAGCATCGCGTTCTGATTTACTTAAAGCTTTTCGCCTGCCTGCATTTTGTTTAACGCCAAGCAAAGGTACAATGACCAACAAAGGTCCCAACGAACGACAACTATGGCTTGGCTACAACTTCGAATTAATACCTCTTCTGAATATGCAGAATCAATAGGAGACATGCTAACTGCAAATGGCTCGCAGGCGGTTACCTATGTAGACGCGAAAGACACCCCAATGTACGAGCCCAAGCCGGGTGAAGTGTTATTGTGGCCAGACACTCAAGTAGTCGGGCTGTTCGAAGCAGATGCCGATATGAAAGGCATCCTTCAGCGTTTGGGTAAAGCCAAAGTCTTAGGTCCAGACTTTAAGTACAAGCTAGAACCACTTGAAGACAAAGACTGGGAACGAGAGTGGATGGATAACTTCCATCCTATGCAGTTTGGCGAGCGCTTGTGGATTTGCCCAAGCTGGCGTGACGTTCCAGACCCTGATGCCGTTAATGTTATGTTGGACCCAGGCCTTGCTTTTGGCACAGGTACGCATCCTACCACTGCGCTTTGCTTACGCTGGCTAGACGGCATAGATATGACAGATAAAACCGTTGTCGATTTTGGCTGTGGCTCAGGTATATTAGCGCTTGCTGCGTTGAAATTGGGTGCGAAGCGCGTTATCGGTATTGATATCGACCCACAAGCCCTTCAAGCGACGAAAGAAAATGCGCGCCGCAACGGTGTTGAAGACCGTTTGGATGTATACCTTCCTGAAGACCAACCTGAGCTTGAAGCCGATGTGGTGATGGCGAATATCTTGTCAGGTCCATTACTAGAACTTCAAAGCGTTATTACAAACTACTGCAAATCAGGCGGTTTGTTAGTCCTTTCCGGCATATTGGCTGAACAAGTCACGCGAATTGAAGAAGCTTATGCAAACGATATTACTCTTGAACCCAGTGCTATAGATGGTGAATGGGCGCGCGTGTCGGGCAAAAAACACTGAGCGTTATCGAAAAACTGACTAGACGGTTAATTTTACGTCTAGTCAAATCAGCGTCTTTACGGCAAACCACCTCAATATTGCGACGAAAATTCGTACGATATAAATCGTCAATATCTAATTAATTGTTAATTTTTTTCACATTACAGCCCTTTCAAATCGGGGGCTGTAAGACTTTCGTACAATATTTAAACTAAAAAACGACGTTAGCTTACTAATGTGACAGATTTTTTTCACTGTCAAGACCACGAAGTGAAATTTTGTGCGATTTTTAGCCTTTTCAAGCCTTGCGAAAACACGTACACTTAGCGCCCCGTTTTAGCCGGGTGTATATTTTCTGTGCAGTTTTAGATGGCGAGCTATACATTTTACAATGCGAATTGGACCTTACGAGTTAGAAAACAATTTGATGTTGGCCCCCATGGCTGGCGTAACAGACAGACCGTTTCGCCAACTTTGTAAGCGCTTAGGTGCAGGCCTTGTTGTTTCAGAAATGCTTTCAAGTAATCCGAAAGTTTGGAACACAGCCAAATCACAGGCGCGTATGAATCATGAGGGTGAAGAAGGCATTCGCTCTGTACAGATAGCTGGGGCTGATCCTGAGCTTATGGCTCAAGCAGCACAATTTAATGTTGAGAACGGTGCGCAAATCATCGACATCAATATGGGTTGTCCTGCTAAGAAGGTCAATAAGAAGCTTGCAGGTTCTGCGCTGCTTCAATACCCAGACACAGTGGAAGCGATTATTAAAGCAGTAGTTAATGCTGTTGATGTACCCGTGACACTGAAAATTCGTACCGGCTGGAACCCAGAAAATCGCAATGGGGTAGAGATTGCCCGCATTGCAGAGCAAAACGGCATACAGTCGCTTGCTGTTCACGGCAGAACCCGAGCTTGTATGTATAAAGGAGAAGCTGAATACAGCACCATACGTCAAATAAAGGCGGCAATTTCAATTCCTGTTATTGCAAATGGTGATATTACTTCTCCTGAGAAAGCACAAGAGGTGCTGAATTACACTGGTGCAGATGGCGTAATGATAGGTCGCGGCGCGCAAGGTAAGCCTTGGATATTTAAGCAAATCCAACATTATCTTGAAACGGGCGAGAACCTACCAGCACCGCCGCTGTCAGAGCTATATAAACTCTTGCATGAGCACGTAACTAATGTGCAGGACTTTTATGGCGACATAGCCGGTGTAAGAATTGCCCGTAAGCACGTGGGCTGGTATCTCGCGGAGCACGATACGGATCGTCAGTTTCGTAAAACGTTTAACGCTATCGATGATGCGACTGAGCAACTCGATGCACTAAATGCATATTTTCAAGCGCTGCAGACACGAGAAACCCGACAGATTTCTCCCGCAGCATAGTGATGACTAACTTAAGAGCAACACAGTATTATGTTCGATCAAAACGTGACTTCACCTTTTACTACTACAGTAACTACGCCTTCACAAACGCAAGCTCAAAAGCCACTGCGTGACTCTGTAAAGCAAGCGGTTAACAAGTACCTTAAGCAATTGGATAACGCAAACATCGATAACCTGTACGAAATGGTACTGGCTGAAGTTGAAGCGCCGCTGCTAGAAGAAGTCATGACTTACACACGCGGCAATCAAACCCGCGCTGCCATCATGATGGGCATCAACCGTGGCACACTTCGCAAGAAGCTTAAGCAATACGGCATGAACTAAGATTCCAAGGGCTTTGCCCACCAAAGAGCACCAATTCGGTGCTCTTTTTGTTTCAACACTACAACATTAGAAACTTAAAATTTATGCAAACACCAAAACCAATTAAACGTGCTCTCCTTAGTGTCTCCGATAAAACCGGTATCCTCGATTTCGCGACAGCGCTGCATAACGCTGGCGTAGAACTTCTGTCGACGGGCGGTACTGCGAAACTACTCGCTGACGCTGGCTTACCTGTGAAAGAAGTGTCTGATCACACAGGTCACCCAGAAATTATGGCTGGCCGTGTTAAAACTCTTCACCCGAAAATTCATGGCGGTATCCTTGGTCGTCGCGGTACCGATGAAGCGGTGATGGAAGAACACAACATTGCGCCTATCGATCTTGTGGTGGTTAACCTTTATCCGTTTGCTGCAACCGTGGCAAACGAAGATTGCACGCTAGAAGATGCAATTGAAAATATTGATATCGGTGGCCCAACTATGGTGCGCGCTGCTGCAAAAAACCATAGAGATGTGACTATTGTGGTTAATGCGTCTGACTACTCTCGCGTACTTGCTGAAATGAACGACAACAACGGCTCATTAACGTACAACACCCGTTTCGACCTTGCCATTAAAGCATTTGAGCACACTGCTGAATACGACGGCATGATTGCAAACTACTTTGGTGCCCGCTTAGACAGCACTGGTTGTGAAGCAGACTGTGATCATCAGCACAGTGAATTCCCACGTACCTACAACATGCAGCTGACCAAGAAGCAAGACCTTCGCTACGGTGAAAACAGCCACCAGGAAGCGGCTTTCTATGTTGAAAACAACATTCAAGAAGCGTCTGTTGCCACTGCTACCCAGCTTCAAGGTAAAGAGCTGTCATTTAACAATATTGCTGATACCGATGCAGCCCTTGAGTGCGTGAAGGAATTCGAAGAGCCAGCATGTGTAATCGTTAAGCACGCTAACCCATGTGGTGTAGCGATTGGCGAAGATATTTTAAGTGCCTATGACCGCGCGTTTAAAACTGACCCTACGTCTGCATTTGGCGGCATTATCGCATTTAACCGCGAGCTTGATGCGAAAACAGCGCAAGCGATTGTTGACCGTCAATTTGTGGAAGTAATTATTGCGCCGACAGTAAGCGATGAAGCGAAAGAAGTAGTAAGTGCGAAGAAAAACGTACGTCTTCTAGCGTGTGGCGATTGGGCTGGTCAGCTAACTGAAGGTTATGACTTTAAGCGCGTAAACGGCGGTTTATTAGTACAAGAGCGCGACTTCGGCATGGTTGAAATGGAAGACCTAGAAGTTGTGACTAAGCGTAAGCCAAGCGAAGATGAACTACGCGACCTTATGTTCTGCTGGAAGGTAGCAAAATACGTGAAGTCTAACGCGATTGTTTACTGCAAAGACGGTATGACGGTAGGCGTGGGCGCAGGTCAAATGAGCCGTGTTTATTCTGCGAAAATTGCGGGTATTAAAGCAGCTGATGAGAACCTTGAAGTAGCAGGCTCTGTAATGGCGTCTGATGCATTCTTCCCATTCCGCGACGGTATCGACGCTGCGGCTGAAGCAGGTATTAAAGCAGTAATTCAGCCAGGCGGCTCTATGCGCGACCAGGAAGTCATTGATGCCGCTGACGAGCACGGCATTGCCATGGTGTTTACGGGTATGCGCCACTTCCGTCACTAAAAATACTTACGCAATACCTTTTAGTGCAGGCTTAGTGAGGGACACCAACACCTAAGTTAAACACGCAGTAAAGTGGCATTTAGTGGCTTTACTGTGTGTTTGTTATTTTTCCTTAACCCTTTGAAATACGCAGACTCGAGGTCATTTGCTTGGTTGTAGTGAAATCTCATCGAAGCGACAGAGTTGCGAATTATTCTGCTAAGGCGTAAGTGCAAATAGGGGTTAGCTGATAGGCTTGATCTGACCCGTGGTAATTTGTAGTAATAGTGTTATGTTATTCGCCTACCCTCGACAGAAAAAGGAAATAAGAATGAAAAAGTTAGCCCAATATGTGTTAGCCGCAACCCTAGGTGTAAGTGCTACTTATGCCAGTGCCGATGCGATTTCTGATGCCGCAATGAGCGATATCCGCGCTGCTAGTGCAAAAGTACGCGATGAGTACCGTAATCCTCAGCAAACACTGCGCTTTTTTGGCCTTACCCCAGACATGACTGTGGTAGAAATCTCTCCAGGTGGTGGTTGGTACGCCGACATCCTTTATTCTGTTGTAAAAGATAACGGTAAGTATATAGCTGCTCACTTTTACGTGGATGATGAAACCAGTGGCTACTACAAAAAGTCGGTAGAAGGCTTTAAAGAGAAAATGAAGCCGGGCATGAAGTACGAAGGTGCCGAGCTTACTGCATTCGACCCAATTAAAGCATTAGATATTAGCGAAACAGGTAGCGCGGACATGGTGCTAACCTTTCGCAATGTTCACAATTGGTACATGCGTCACGGTGACGAGGGTATCGACAACGCCTTTGGCGCATTTTTCAAAGCGCTTAAGCCAGGTGGCGTACTGGGCGTCGTTGAACATGAACTACCGGAAAGCGCAGATGATGAAGCTATGAAGAAAAGCGGCTATATGAAGCGCTCTTACGTAGTAGCTGCCGCTGAAAAAGCAGGCTTTGTGCTTGAAGCAAGCAGCGATGTTAACGCAAACCCACTGGATACAGCAGACCACCCGAAAGGTGTGTGGACGCTACCTCCACGTTTGGCGCTAGATGATCAAGATCGTGAAAAATACATGGCGATTGGCGAGAGCAATCGCATGACGCTAAAATTCACCAAACCAAAATCATAAAATTAAACACTCAAAACGGAACAGTTAATGAACGTACTTGTAATTGGCGGCGGTGGCCGCGAACACGCGTTAGCGTTTAAAGCAGCGCAGTCTTCTGATGTTTCAACAGTATTTGTAGCACCTGGTAATGCCGGTACGGCTACAGAGCCTAAGCTTGAGAACGTGGCTATTGATGTTAACGATATTGCTGGCTTGGTTTCTTTTGCACAAGGCAATGATGTTGAGCTTACTATCGTAGGCCCAGAAGCGCCGCTAGTTGCAGGTGTTGTAGATGCGTTCACTAACGCAGGTTTAATGATCTTTGGTCCCACTCAAGCTGCTGCGCAGCTAGAGGGTTCAAAGGCATTTACCAAAGACTTTTTGGCTCGTCACAATATTCCTACGGCTGAGTATCAAAACTTCACAGAAATTGACCCAGCCATTGCCTATGTGCATGAGAAAGGCGCGCCTATCGTAGTAAAAGCAGACGGCCTAGCGGCGGGTAAAGGCGTTATTGTTGCGATGACCCTTGAAGAAGCTGAAGACGCTATTCGCGACATGTTGGCAGGCAACGCGTTTGGCGAAGCGGGTAGTCGCGTGGTTATTGAAGAGTTCTTAGACGGTGAAGAAGCATCGTTTATTGTTATGGTAGACGGTAAGAACGTACTACCTTTTGCCACCAGCCAAGACCACAAGCGTGCTGCTGACGGTGACAAAGGGCCAAACACAGGCGGTATGGGTGCTTATTCACCAGCTCCGGTGGTAACGCCGGATATTCACGACCGTATTATGCAAGAAGTGATTATGCCAACGGTTAATGGCATGGCTGCTGAAGGCAACGACTACGTTGGCTTTTTATATGCTGGCCTTATGATTATGGCCGATGGCACTCCGAAGGTAATCGAATACAACTGCCGCTTTGGCGACCCGGAAACCCAGCCAATCATGCTGCGCTTAAAGTCTGACTTGGTTCCACTTTGCCAAGCAGCGTGCAAAGGCGAACTTGCTGGTAAAACCATTGAGTTTGATGAGCGCGCGTCGGTAGGTGTTGTGCTTGCCGCTGGCGGCTATCCAGGCAGCTACGACAAGGGTGACGTGATTACCGGTTTCGAAGACGCCGCTAAATTAGATGGAAAGGTTTTCCACGCAGGCACCGCCCTGCAAGACGGTGATGTGGTAACCGCAGGTGGTCGTGTGCTCTGTGCTACAGCTTTGGGTAACAACGTTACCGAAGCGCAGCAAAAAGCGTATGAATTGCTTAAGACCATTCAGTTTAAAGATGTGTACTATCGTACTGATATTGCACACCGTGCAATTGCGCGCGAAGCTGAAGCGAAGTAATCGACATGTAAAGTATATAAAACGCGGCATGATGCCGCGTTTTTTATAAATACTAGGCAACAGGTTAAAAACAGTGGCGAATATATCGCCGACACTATTTAGTTAACGTCACTTTCCCAAACACCGACGCATCTTTATACCCCAAGTTTTTATCGCCGTTTACTTGGGTGATCTCATGAGAGCCTAAAAAATGCTCTCTGTCGCCACCATCCGCATCGCAATAGGCAAGCATAAAGCCCAGTGTCATACCTTCTTTTAAGGTAACAGGTGAATTGTCTTTCCCATGCTGATAGCTATCATCAAATACACGTACCGCTGCTTCCCAATGAATCTTATGAGGCGCCAATATATCTCGCTGCCATTTGTTCTCTACGTGATCATTGTAAAGTTGTGGTACAGCCTCTCCTGCTTCGTTCGGACCTATATCAACAACCTGATTGTCTAACGCCAAGTGATAGGCAAACGCATTGTAGTTATTAAGGTGATCGCCACCAGAAGCATCCGCATCAATGAAAATTTCTAAACAATCATCATCCCAATATCGCTCAAGGGGATTGGCATAGGTATCTGAGAGGTGGTCGTCTTGTATTTCTGCTAAAAGGTACAACGCCTTTTTATCCCAGCGTAGTTTATATCTACCAGAAAAGTCACTGGGCTCGGGATTGGTGCCCCACATTAGCGAGGTCATGTCGTGCCAATCACCTTCTTTCCATGCAGCATCATTTGCTACGCCATCTATAACGGGTGCATTCGCGGTAAGCATAACACTGTCCTGCTTCGCCTGCGCTGCCGGGGAAAGCATAGCGACAAGTAGTGTAAAGGTGCATGCTGATACTAGGGGTTTAGTGATTTTCAATTGAAAACGCTCTTAGTTTGCCTTCGTGGCGTTTAAACTAACATGTTTTGAGTCTTACTGCGTTTCAAAATATTCCCCAGCAACGCCCATCTTTGTCAGAATCATTACCAATTTATCGCCGTTGTTGATATAACAATGTTAATCCTTAAATCACAAATTTAGCTATGTCATTTCAAAACGCGTGCTATCACATTCTTGCTCCCTCTAGCGAAGCCCACGAATACAAAAAACATAGCAAGTTGTTTGATATTTTGCTTATCGCGCTGATTATCGTAAATGTAGCGGCCATGATGCTAGAAACCGTGCCTGGTCTTCCAGCTCTTTGGCAGCATGAGTTGCATATCATTGAGGTCGTATCGGTACTTATATTCACCATTGAATACATACTTCGTGTATACAGCAGTGCATCGGCGCCCAACCGCTCGACTCAAGCTAACCGCTCGGCTCAAGCTAACCGCACTCGCCAAGAAAAAACGACGGCATGGCAAAAGCGATGGGCTTATATAAAAAGCCCGATGGCGCTGGTGGATCTGATGGCCATTTTACCGTTTTACTTAAGCATGCTCGTGGCATTTGATTTACGTATATTACGGGTATTCAGGGTACTGCGAATTTTGAAAATTGGGCGCTATTCGCGCTCTATGCAAACTCTCGTTACCGTATTGCGCAACGAGTCGCATAGCCTTATTGCGGCGTTAAGCGTACTTTTGTTGTTCACGATTATCGCCGCCACCTGTATTTACTACATCGAACATGCTGCTCAGCCCGATGTTTTTAGCAGTATTCCCGCTTCATTGTGGTGGGCACTCGTCACGCTGACCACGGTGGGCTATGGTGACGCCGTTCCTATAACTGCATTGGGTAAAATATTTGGCGGCCTCATAACTATTATGGGTATCTGTTTTTACGCCCTACCAGCAGGTATTTTATCTTCTAGCTACACGTCGCAGATGCAGCTAAAACGCGATAGGTTTAAAGACACAGTAAGAAGCGTTTTGGACGACGGAAAGTTGAGTGAGCACGATGTGCACCACCTAGAACATGTTCGCGCACTTCTTGATTTAGACGAAGAAGAGGCAAAGCTAATTGTGCGCCTATTGCAGCACCATCACAAACGGCTAGATGATTGATTATACGCAGGCTGGAGCGAAAGCAACTCCCAAGAATCGAGTGGTAAGCGCTTATACCTCCCCTTGATTCTTAGCTCACATCAGCTTATAACTAGTACCCGTCATTTCCAAAAAGAATTCCTATGTCTGTCAAACACCCTATTATTGCTATAACAGGTTCTTCTGGCGCGGGTACTACTACCACGACCAACGCTATACGTCATATTTTCAGGAACTTAAGTGTTAATGCTGCGGTTGTAGGAGGCGATAGTTTTCACCGCTTTACCCGCCCGGAAATGGAAGTAGAAATTCGCAAAGCCCAAGAACAAGGCAGACATATCAGCTACTTTGGCCCTAAAGCCAACGACTTTGAACTGCTTGAAACGCTTTTTAGAGAATATGGTAGTTCGGGTACGGGACAGTTTAGGCAATACCTCCACACTTTTGATGAAGCCGTTCCGTTTAACCAGATGCCAGGTACCTTTACACCATGGCAAGATTTACCTCAAAACACCGATTTGCTGTTCTATGAAGGTCTGCACGGGGGCGTTAAAACTGAAGAAAATGACGTGGCAAAACACGTAGACCTGCTCGTTGGCATGGTACCGATTGTAAACTTAGAGTGGATCCAAAAAATTGTGCGCGACACCACTGACCGCGGCCATTCCCGCGAAGCCGTGATGAGCAGCATAGTGAGGGGGCTGGATGATTATTTCCACTATATCACGCCACAGTTTTCTCGCACTCACGTTAACTTTCAGCGCGTACCTACCGTTGATACCTCGAACCCATTCAGTGCTCGTGAAATTCCGACCCAAGATGAAAGCTTTGTTGTGGTGCGCTTCAGACGAGAAATGAAGAATGTCGATTATCCTTACTTGCTTCAGATGATCGACGGTTCATTTATGTCTCGTATCAATACCTTGGTTGTACCTGGTGGTAAAATAGCGCTGGCAATGGAGCTTATACTTACACCGCTGCTTGAAGATATTTTGAATAAAAAACGAAGAGCCGGCCACCAAATGGATTGGCTCAGCACAGATGAGTAGCGGTAAGCTCTATACACCAATTCTATGGGTATATATTTAAAACAGTAAGTCGTAATAGCTTATGCCCTGCGTCAATCTAGATTGCTATTTTCACTCTTCTTGATTTGGATCTTTGTCCTAGTTTTTGACACAGCAGGCCCCTATTATGACCACAATTAAAAGCCAACAAATTTGGGTAGACCAGCAACACCTCGCTAACACTAACGTTGTTTCCCGCGATATAAACATCAACGACTTACAGCAAGACGAAGTATTGCTTGAGACAGACAGCTTTGGCTTTTCTGCCAACAACATCACATATGCTGCACTGGGTTTTAAAATGGGCTATTGGGGCTTTTTCCCTGCAAAGAGTGATAATGACGTTGATGAAGCACATGGCTTCGGTATTGTGCCCGTTTGGGGCTTTGCTACCGTTAAGGCGTCTTGTCATAGCGATATCAAAGTAGGTGAAAAGGTGTTCGGCTACCTGCCTATGGCTAGCCATTGGGTAATAAAGGCCGGAAAAGTTGCTCCTCACGGTTTTTCGGACATCCACGAAAAACGTAAGAGTATTAGTCCCGTTTACGACCAATATATACGCTGTGCAGCGGACCCTAGCTACAACAAAGACCGTGAGGCATGGCAGCTAAATTTCAGACCCCTTTATATGACCTCGTTTGTGCTTGATGACTATGTGGCAGAGAAAGCAAAAGGTGAAATCTTACTGCTGTCGAGCGCTTCGAGTAAAACCGCGCTGGGTACGGCGCAACTGCTTAAAGACCAAAAAGCGTCACGAAACGCAAGCTATAAGGTGGTTGGGTTAACCTCTACGTCCAATGTGGATATGGTAAAAACCTCTGGCTGCTATGATGAAGTGTATAGCTATGATGACCTTAATGCGCTTACGAGTGACAGTAGCAATTCGCGTTACTGGCTTCTTGATTTCGCGGCTAACGGCACGCTAATTAATAACCTTAGCGAGCTGCTTGGCGATAACTTGAGCGAGGTAACGTTAATTGGTGCAACAGATTGGAAAGCCGAAGAAAAGCCAAATCCCAAACTGCTCAATGCAGAGATTTTTTTCGCACCAGCTCGCGTAAAACTGCGCCAAGGGGAATGGGGCCATGAGGTCTTTTTAGCGAAATACGCTAGTGCATGGAAACACTTCGCAGAAAAAGTGAGCGATCAGTTTTACGAGCAGTCGCACTGCGGTACTGATGCTATAACACGGTTATATTTAGAGACTCTTAACGGTTCGTCGCCCACGAAAGCGCTTAATGTTGTCACCTTCGATTAATGTCCGTTAAAGCATAGCGGCCTCCTCCTCTTTAGGGTCTGATGCCTTCACTGTACATAAAAGGTCAACAGGCTCTAGACACTATTTGTAACAAACATCCCCAACCTTTTACGCTTTTCTCGCTTTTGTATTTCACATCTTGTGGTTATAGTGAATCAAAAGTAAAACGAAAGGTATGAGTATGGGTCAGGAAACCTCTAAAATTCTCGTTGTTGACGATGACATGCGTCTTCGCAGTTTGTTAGAGCGCTATTTGCTTGAGCAAGGTTATCAGGTGCGCAGTGCGGCCAACGCAGAGCAAATGGACAGACTGCTTGAGCGCGAGAATTTTCACCTTATGGTTTTAGACCTTATGCTACCGGGCGAAGATGGTTTATCTATTTGTCGCCGTCTGCGTCAACAAGAAAACGACATGCCCATTATTATGCTTACTGCAAAAGGCGATGAAGTAGACCGTATTATCGGCCTTGAAATGGGCGCAGACGATTATTTGCCTAAGCCATTTAACCCACGCGAGCTACTTGCACGCGCTAAAGCGGTACTGCGCAGACGCAGTAGCGAAGCGCCGGGCGCGCCCTCTAAAGATGTGCAAATTGTGGAATTTGGCAGTTACAAACTGAACCTTGCCACGCGAGAAATGACAGATGGTGATACGCCGCTTACCCTGACTAGCGGTGAGTTTGCGGTATTGAAATCTCTGGTCACTCACCCCCGCGAGCCATTGTCGCGAGACAAACTAATGAACCTAGCGCGTGGTCGCGACTACAGCGCCTTAGAACGCAGCATTGACGTTCAGGTTTCACGCTTACGAAGAATGCTTGAAGAAGACCCTGCCAACCCTCGGTATATACAGACCGTGTGGGGATTGGGCTACGTATTCGTGCCTGATGGCGAACAAGTTTAGCACCTATGATGGATATGACGGGCTCTACCGTCTTGGCCAGTGCGCAAGTGAAGTATGTTTACTCATGACCCCTAATTATGCGTTTACCTACTGCCATTCCAAACACTGGCTTATGATTCAAAGCGACGGCAATTTATGCGTTTAATTCCCAAAAGTGCATTTGGCCAAACCGTCATGCTTATTGGCGTGCTGTTGCTTATTAATCAGATTGTGTCCTACATCTCTGTTACCTATTACTTTATTCAGCCCAGCTACCAACAAATTAACAGCTTATTGGCTACGCAAGTTAAGTCAGTGCTTGCCAACGATTTGTTGGTCACTAACCAGGAAACCCGCGACCGCTATTTTCAAAAAACCCAGGTACAGGTTTTTGACGAAAGCGTTGCCAAACAGAATGGATTGGAGAGCGCCGTATACTATAGCTATATTTCTTCTCAGGTTAGCGAGCAGCTCCGGCAGCTTGCAGATGTGCGCATTAGCACCACCACGCAGGCCAGTGACGAAAATGCGCCATACATTGTGTGGATATCCCTGAACCGCTACCCAGATACGTGGATCTCTATTCCTATTTCAGGACTTAACGAAGCAAATATATCCCCTCTGACTATGTACTTAATGGTAATTGGCATATTGAGTGTGGCCGGGGGCTGGTTGTTTGTAAGACGCATGACCCGCCCATTGTCTGCCCTGCAAAAAGCAGCAATAGCGGTGGGTAAAGGTGAACACCCGGCGCCGCTTCGCGAGCAAGGCAGCACCGAAATGATTCAGGTTACTCGAGCGTTTAACCGCATGAATCAGGGGATCAAGCAACTTGAGAATGACCGAAATATCATGACAGCGGGTATTTCTCACGATTTGCGCACGCCGCTTACTCGCATTCGCCTTGCCTCGGAAATGCTGCCAGAAGATCAAGATTGGATAAAAGACGGCATAGTTAATGACATAGAAGACATGAACGCCATCATCGATCAGTTCATTGACTATGCCCGCTACGACACCGAAGAAGTCACTCAAGAAACCGATTTGAACGCGATTATCGCTGAGCTTGTACAAGCACGACACCTTGACGATAGACACCACATCGAACTCAAGCTCAACACTATTCCTCCCTTGTCATTGCGACGAATTGCAATGAAACGCGTCGTCGACAACCTTATCGAAAACGCTTTTAAATATGGCTCTGAAGAAATTGCCATTAGTAGCTTTTACAATCGTCATGAGAAGCGTGTGTATTGCAAAGTGCGTGATTTTGGGCCTGGCATACCTGAAGATGAACTCAATAGCGTTTTCATGCCGTTTGCGCAAGGCGATAAGGCCCGTAACTCGTCAGGCTCTGGCTTAGGACTTGCCATTATTCGAAGAATTGTAGAAGCCCATGACGGTGAGGTAACACTAAGAAACCATCCGCAGCAAGGGCTAGTGGCCGAGTTTTATTTGCCATACCTTTCTGAACTACCTGAAAAGAAATAGCGCAGCGGATTTTAGGTTATTCGCAGCGGTACATTGTTCCTGTAGCTAAGAATTTCCATTGCGCTGTTTATAGGTTTCTCAGCCGCTTGTTCTCTAGCTTCTGTGGTATTTAATTTTTCTGCTGTAACCATAAGAAGCAAGCCACAGTACGCATCCACCTAATGGTATCACCCAAAATGCAGTGGTAAGGGGCACAAAATTCGCCCACAGCCCAGTCGAAAAGGAAGCGACCTGTACGCCAGTTGAGTTACCGATAATAGAAATGCCGGAAAGCACAGGGCCGTTGTCGCTGTCGATATTCATTGCCGCTGACAAAGCTAATGGGAACAGGCCACCTAACCCTAAACCAAGCATTAGATTACCAGCGCCAATTCCATAAAAAGAAGGCATTAGCTTTAGTGCGAATACACCCGCTAGTGAGGCTGTCGCCATGATGACAATCATGCGATGCACCGATACAAATCGCAGTAAAAATGGAAAGGTCAAACGACTGATCACCATGCCAGCGGTAAAAAATGCCAGTAGGTTTCTCGACTGTTCGCCAGTAAAGCCTAAGCCGTTTTGCGCATAGCTCACAAACCAGTTCGCGTTACCAAACTCTACCGCGCCATAGCCAAAAGTGAGCAGCGTTAGAAATATAAAAACAGGTTGCTTGATGATGACCCCAAATGCCAGCGTCTTTTTAGGCGCTTTAGGTTGACCTTTGAGCACTTTCGCCTGAGAACGCGCCGCAATGAATGCATAGCACGAAAGCACAATCATAACGCCTGCCAACACCTGAATAGGCAATCGCCAGTTGTGGTCAACAATATATAACAGTGTTACAAAGAACGACGCAGCAAACGTACCTAAACTGAACATAAAGTCCATTAAGCCCATCATAGTAAAACGCTTTTCTGCGTACATTCGTGCAATAAGCGTGTGGCCAATAGTAAATATTGTTGAGCTCACCACACCTATTAATACCGCTAACACCAAAAACCATTGCCAAGCGGTAAGCACTGACACAAGCAGCAACAGCGCCGTATTCATACTGAATAACGTGGCTAATAGCGGCATATATTCGAAGCGACTGGCATACTTGCCACCAATCACAGCGCCTAACATCATGCCTACAGAGAAAAGCGAAAAAAGTGCGCCACTGACTACTTCAGACATTTGCAAATCGGCTGCAATATCTGGCAGTAATATTCCCCACAGAAGAAACAATTTACCAATTAGAAAAAAACCAGCGAAAATAACGATGGTGGCAGGAAGTCGGCTCATTTAGGCTCCATGGCTGATATCAGTAGAAAGACATCCGATTTAGGCGTGAGGGCACAGCGTAGTTATGCCCTTGAACACAAAGTGAACCTTTTGAGGGCGCTGACCTTTACTGTGCAAGAAAGAACAGCAGCCCTTAATTATCACATAATCACTACCTTTACAGATTGCTGATAACCGCAAGAAATTGCAAGTGAAAGCGTTTTCCCTTTTTCACCCCACATTACAGGTACGCGCCTGCCGTCGATTGAAACGCTCTGTGGTTTTTCGCTTAAACCGTGCACGATGTAAGTGATGTCTCGCTGCTTAGGCATACCTATATAGCTGCCTTCGCTATCAAGCGTCAGAGTTAATGCGGCCTTTTCGTCTACTGACGCACTGAGCTGTAGTTTGGTGTACAAGCCTTTTTCAACAGACGCTGGATTTTTGCCGTCATCCTCGTAATAAGTATATGAAGATGAACTCACTGAATTGTCATGCCAGTAATGCATTTCTATTTTACGTGCATCAAACTGCTCTGTGCGGCTAAGCCCGTCAGCCATTGGCATAAAGCTTCCCGCTTTTACCCACACTGGGAAATTATCTTGGCTTAGCGGGTAGTTAACGGTTTGACCACCTAGGTATTTCGTATCAGAGAAAAAATCAAACCATACGCCTTCAGGCAACTTGGTCGGCCACACCGTTTGGTTAGCGCTCGTCACAGGCGAAACTAACAGACCATCGCCCCACAGATAACTGTCTGCATTTTCAAACCAATCGCTTTCACCGTACGCCATAGCTACCGGGCGCATTAATGGCGTGCCGTAAAGCGCATTTTCAAAGGCCAATGAATAGTTATAGGGCAGCATGTCATAGCGAAGTTGGATAAACTTACGCGCAATAGACTTTACGGGATCGGCGTGGAAAATTGGCTCTGGCGCAATATTATCTTGGGCATGAGGCCTAAATACCGGTGAAAAGGTACCGAACTGAAGCCATCTTGTATAAAGCTCAGGATCAAAGGTTTCGCCTCCAGCAAACCCACCTAAGTCGGAATGGGTATACGCCATTCCAAAAACACTCATTTGAAGTGCCAACTCTACCTGAGGTTTAAGTCCGCCCCAGCTTCGACTCACATCGCCTGTCCAAGGCACCATTCCGTACCGTTGACTGCCCAAAAAGCCTGAACGCATCAGCACAAAGGGGCGCGTGTCGGGCTGTAGCGCAGTTAAATTGTTATACACGGTTTTCGCCCACTGATGACCGTAGGCATTGTGCACTTCTGCGCCGCTTACTTTTGTAGACTGCCACATGTGCTGAATATCATCAGGATGCACTTCTGGCTCACCCAGGTCGCCCCACCAGCCGGCAACACCCTGTGCAGCAAGCTTTTCATAATATTGCCAAAACCAATCTTGACCCGCTTCACTGAACACATCGACAAGGCCGGTATTGCCAAAATAAAAATCGAAGGTATACGGCGCACCGTTATCGTTTTGAGCAAGGGCATTATTGGCAACGGCGCTTTCCCATTGTTTTGACGTCGTGAGAATAAAAGGCTCGGTTATAAGCACGGTTTTCACGTCTTGAGCGCGTAGCTCACTAATCATTTTCTCGGGTTCAGGGAAAGTGGCGGCGTCCCAACTTAAGTTCCCCATATGCCCCTTAATGTCTTTGCCAAACCAATATAAATCGAGCACTACGGCATCAACGGGAATATCTTGCGTGTTAAAGGCATCAACAACATCCATCACTTCATTTTGTGATTTGTAGCCAAATCGAGACGCAAAGTTACCTAATAGCCAGCGTGGAGGAAGCGGCTGTTTTCCCGTTACTGCTACGGTATTCGTCACCGTATCTATTAGGTTTTCACTCAACACCATGATGTAGCTAGCACGGCCGCCTTGTGCCTTAAATAGCAACTCGTCGCTGTTCGTTTTGCCAATATCTAGCTCACCAGAAGCGGTGTTATCGAACAATATGCTGTAATTTTTTGAAGACATCACGGCCGACAGCCCAAAATACATTTGGTTTGACAATGTGGTGTATCCATAATGTGCTTTGTTATATAGCGGCATGCTATGACCACGACGATCCATACCTAAAACGCGCTGGCCACCTCCGTAGAGCTTTTCGTTTTCATCTAACGCAAACGACAGGCTGACGCCGTTATCAGAAATGTTTAGCCCATCTTGTTCTTTTGCTACTACTTTGCCGTTTACCGAGTAACTGATAACGTGCGTTGATTTATCGACATGTGCAGAAATATTATTGAATTTCAAGGTAAGCGTTGTTGCGGTTTCTTCTAGCTCAACATCGCCTGCGATATCTTTTGTAACTGCACTCGTGGCTTCCTCAGGAAGTGCCATAGAAGGTAGGTTTGCGTAGGGCGCACCTTTGCCATCGGTAAGGTAGGTTACCTGAAAACTGTTGTTACGCAGCGCCTTTATCTTAAAATCATTAGTATCCGTATCAATGGTAAGCGTTGCGTTTTCAAGTGTTGCTGTTTGAACTTCCGCTAGCGCATTTGCCGAAAAGAGTGCAAAACCCGCACATGCCAGTGATACACGCAGTTGCCTGTCTATCATACTTAAAACCTTTTTTATGCTTCGATGCGAAGCGCGCTTAATTAAAGCCTTCTTGTGTACGATGAATGATAGCCAGTGCATTGCTCAACTTAAATAAACATACGTATTCATAATGTTAAATTTGTTAACAATAAGCGCTTTATTAATGATTATCTCTTTGGCTCACTTACTGATATAAAAAGATGTATAAACAGGGAGTCTATTAATCATGGGAGAATACTTCGTTATGCCTTATCCGCCGATGCCAACCTTTCCGAATAAAGTTAATCTAGAGCGAAATGAATAATGCGATGGATGTTATTTGGTGTCATTACATCTTTATTTGGGTTTTATTGCTTTGTCAGATTATTTCAGCCTAGCGCATTTATTCATGTTGGAGATAATAACGTCGCTTTAGCGACAGTATTTATTGACTCCAGTTGGGACATCCAACAATCGGGATTTGATCGCGAAGAGTTATTTGAAGTTGTCAGTAAACATAACCTCCCAGAAGGCGTTGTGTATTTACATGTTCCAGTTATTTATGATGCTCAAAACAAATTAACTCCACCACCAAACAATAGACAAAGAGAGATTCGTATTTTTGATACTTCGCTACTTATCGAAACTGCTCCTCTAGATCCATTTGGCGTGCCCTACTCCCTAAGACTTATCTCTATTGATAAACAGAAATACTGGATAAGAGATAGTCATATGGACAGCGCACTTTTTCAGTACAAGGCCGACATCAACTTTACTCCAGTATCCACAAATTGGTTTAGCTCAATGCTCTAATATTAAAGGTGCCATTAAAGCAGCTAGCTCTCGAAAGCCTAATAATACCAATCCGCATAAAAAAGCCCGCAACACGGTGCGGGCAAAACATCAATCACGTTGAGAGTGATGAACGTTGGGAAGGGGCAGACCGAGTGTTAGTTACCCGGCCCGGCTTTAACGATAGCGTCGCTAACGTCGTATTTTTCAAAGTTCTGTTTAAAGTCGTTGACTAAGTTAGCGGCGTATTCGTTGTACTTCTCTTTGTCTGCCCACGTGTTTTGTGGCACAAGCAAATTGCTGTCTACACCGTCTATTGCCACTGGCACATCTAGGTTTAACGCGTCAATGTGCTGAGTTTCAACATCAGCCAAGTTACCCGATACAATCGCATCAATGATGGCGCGCGTAGTAGGGATATCAAAACGGCTACCTGTGCCGTAAGGGCCGCCTGTCCAACCGGTATTAACCAAGTAAACCTTAGCGCCAAACGCTTTAACACGCTTAATCAGAAGCTCTGCATACACGCCTGCTGGACGCGGGAAGAAAGGCGCACCAAAACAAGTTGAGAAGGTTGATTCAATATCGCTTGTAGAGCCAATTTCAGTAGAGCCTACTTTCGCTGTGTAACCGCTTAAAAAGTGATACGCCGCAGCTTCTTCACTTAACACTGAAACAGGAGGCAATACGCCACTTACGTCACAGGTCAAAAATACAACCGAGCGAGGTTCGCCGCCTCGGTTTTCAGCAACGCGCTTTTCAATGTGTGAAAGCGGATAGGCCGCACGTGAGTTTTGGGTTAACGACGTGTCGGTATAGTCTGGCGTGCGTGTTTCATCAAGCACTACGTTTTCTAAGATGGTACCAAACTTGATAGCATTCCAAATTACTGGCTCGTTCTTTTGAGATAGGTCAATACATTTAGCGTAGCAACCGCCTTCAATATTAAATACGCTACCTGGTGCCCAGCCGTGCTCGTCGTCACCAATTAAGAAGCGCTTAGGATCGGCTGAAAGCGTGGTTTTACCTGTGCCTGAAAGACCGAAAAACAGAGTCACATCGCCTTCTTCACCCACGTTGGCAGAACAGTGCATAGGTAGCACGTCTTTTGCCGGAAGTAAGAAGTTTTGCACTGAGAACATGGCTTTTTTCATTTCACCTGCGTAACGCATGCCTGCAATCAACACACGCTTTTTAGCGAAGTTGATGATAACTGTACCATCACTGTTTGTGCCGTCACGCTCTGGCTCACAAGTGAAACCAGGTACGTTTAAGATTTGCCAAGGCTGGTCGCCTTTAACATTCCATTGTTCAGGAATAATAAAAAGGTTGCGGGCAAAAACGTGCTGCCACGCGGTTTGCGTTCTTACTTCAAGCGACAAAGCATGTTCAGGATCGGAGCCCACTTGAAGGTGTGAAAGAAAGTGTTCTTGGGTAGACAGATAAGCTTCAACGCGATTCCACAGCGCATCAAATTTGTCAGCGTCAAAAGGCTTATTCACCTTGCCCCAATCGATGTCATTTTCGGTTGTTGACTCTTTAACGATAAATCTATCATTTGGAGAGCGACCGGTTCGTTTTCCGGTCTCAACGACAAGCGCGCCGTTTTTGTCAAGGACACCTTCGCCGCGCTTGACGGCGCGCTCGATAAGTTCTGCATTTGGCAGGTCGGTGAGTGGCGTTACTTTCAGTTCCGTTTGAATTGAGGCTGCTGCGGTCATGGCTGTTACCCTATATGTAATTTTTCAAAAGCACTTTCAAAAAAGTATCACCTCTTCGAGTGTAATGTAAACAAGGCCTAGCACGCATTTATAAAACACATACTCACTATTTCTCATATGTTAATTTCATAAATATTGTAAATTAATTACAAGGAAAGCCTTTTCCTTGGATATAAATGCAAAAATAGGGCGTAGAAAACCTATATTGATCGATGAATTTCAAAATAAAAAATGACAATTTTTTTTAGAAAGTGAAGGTGAAAATTTTCACCACGACAGAAAGAAAAGGAAAATAGGATGATGTAGGAAAGTTAAACACTTACTACTGGGCATTTTTTAACCACAAGTGAAGTGTTGGGAAAATGAACCTATCTAGACGGTGAGAGATTCAGAAACAAAAAAGCACCTTCGAAAGAAGGTGCTTTAACACAGCAGTAAACAAGCAGTTACTGATTTGAAGACGGTGCGTCGAAGTTGCCGCTATGAATAGCCTCTACGTCGATACTATCGAAGCGATATTCGGTATGACAATACTGGCAGTTCATTTTGATCGCCCCTTCTTCAGCAATAATTGCGTGAAGCTCAGACTTCTCTACGTGACGAAGTGCTTCTGCGCTGCGCTCCTTTGAGCATGAGCAGGCAAAGGTTACGTCCTTCGCTGGATACACTTCCACGTCTTCTTGGTGGTAAAGACGATACAAAATATCTTCAACCGACAACGTAAACATCTCTTCTTTGGTCAACGTTTGAGTAAGCTTAGTGATATGAGCAAACTCATTGGCTTGCGACACATCAGTAGCACTGGCATCAGTCGGTAAGACCTGAAGCAATACACCCGACGCCTTCGCGTTTTTAGGGTCGCTCATGTCTGTCATTAGGTGCACGCTGGTCGCTAGCTGCTCTGACTGAGCAAAGTAGCTTTCAATACATTCAGCTAGAGAAGGCTTATCTAATGCGACAACACCTTGATAACGCTCCCCTTCATCTGGTGTGATAGTAATGACTAATACCGCTTGAGATAGTAACTCTGAAAACGTTTCAGGCAAGGTTTCTAATGTTTCGTCCCAGCGCGCCACCCCGCGAAGCGTTTGTTCGTGAGTAGCATTTAAGACCGCGTAACTTACCGGGCCTTTGCTTTGAATTTGAAGAGAAATTTCACCTTTAAACTTAAGCGTTGCCGTTAACAATGACGTCGCTGCCGCCATTTCACTTAACAATGTTTGAATTTGCACGGGGTATTCATAGCTGTGCACAATTTGCTTTAAGCTCTCATCAAGACGAACCAATTCGCCACGAACGTTAGCTTGGGTAAATAAGAAGCGGTGTAATTTATCGAAATCGCTCATAACTAATCCTGTTGAGCAGCTCATTATTGCTGCTTAAATTTAATAATCTGTCGTCGCTGCTTTTTATCAGGTCTATGATCTGGTTTTGGGCTGTGAAAGGCGTTCATTTTGCGCGCCGTTTGGTTTTCTTCACGTTTTGTTACACTTTCAATCGTCTCTTCAAAAAGCGCCTGCGCCAAAGGAGCGCTCAAACGCTTGTCACTTAAGCCTAGCACCTTAATTTCACGATTATCCCATCCTGAGGGAACTTTAATCATGGCGCCAAGCTCTACATGCTTACCAGGTTTGGCTCTTTGCCCGTTGTACTGGACTTTTCCCGACTGCACCATGTCTCTGGCTATTGCGCGGGTCTTAAAGAACCTTGCAGCCCATAGCCACTTGTCCAGCCTGACATTTTGTGTTGTATTGTTGCTATCCGATTGGCTCATGTAATATTTTCGTAATGGTGTGGCTTTAGTGTTGTGACCCTCACCTTTACTAGGCTATTATGGGTTTGCTAAAGCGCGGTTAACCAAAAATTCACTATATTATAATAAAGCAGTACCATCAGTGGCAGCATGACATTCAATAAACCCAACCCACAATCTCTGGTTGTTTATCTGAACCAGCATCAAAAACAGCTACATACCATCGTAGTGGTTCTGCTCAGCCTGTATTTAATTGCATTTGCTGCCAAACTCGTGTGGCGAATTATACCCGAACCTCAACTATCTGCGACACCCACAGTAAGCCGTGCTCCGGTTATTTCTTCGCCGTCAGGCCAAAATGGGGTCAACATTGCCAAAATACAACAGTTGAATCTGTTTGGTAATGCAGCGGCTAAACCCGCGGAACCGGTTGCCGAAGTTACCGACGCACCAGAAACGCGCTTAAACCTAACCCTGACGGGCGTTGTGGCCAGTTCAGAGCAGGAGGCGGGTACCGCTATTATTGAAAATCGCGGCAGCCAAGCGGTTTATGGCTTAGGTGAGAAGATTGAAGGCACCAATGCCACGTTGCAAAAAGTGTACAACGATCGCGTTATTATTAAGAACGGGGTAAGGAACGAAACCCTGATGCTTGACGGAATTGACTACGACGAAGCTAATCGTCGCCGTGAAATGCAGGCAAGAAATCGACCTGAGCCAGAAGAATTAGAAGAAGACACCGTTGAGCTTAGCGACGAAGCATTAGAGGCAACTGCAGCTCTGCGAGAGCGTCCAGCCAACTTCACAGACTTTATTTCAATATCGCCAAAAACTGAAGAAGGTCAGCTTATCGGCTACCAGGTAAGCCCCGGCAAAGAGCCCGAATTATTTAAATCGGCAGGGCTTCAGGCAGGCGATGTCATTACACAGATTAACGGGCTAGACCTTACCGACTTGCAGCAATCGCAAGAGGCACTGTCTGAGCTACGCAATGCACAAACTATAGAATTAACGATTATTCGAGATGGCAGTTTAACTACGCTATACCTAGATTTACCCGAGTCTTAATACCACTAACGGTAGCAGCACTATATTGTCGCTAGGTATACAAAATAACAAATAAAGCAATTCGGTCATCGACAAGTTAGGAAATGAAGGAAGTTAGAATGAAAAGGCGCACTAGCCAAAAACTATTATCTCGCTTAGGCACAGCCATGTGCACAGCGCTTCTGTGTTTCTCGGTCACGGCCGCTGAGTACATGCCTAATTTCAAAGATACTGACATCAATGAATTCATAAATATTGTTGGTAAAAATCTTGAGCGAACTATTATTGTCGACCCTAACGTACGCGGCAAAATAAGCGTACGCAGCTACGACATGCTCAACGAGGATCAGTACTACCAGTTTTTCCTGAACGTATTACAAGTGTATGATTTTGCCGTTGTAGAAATGCCTAGCGGAATTTTAAAAGTCGTTCGCTCAAAAGACGCAAAGACATCGAATATCCCGGTTGTTGAAGGCGCGCAGCAAGACGGCGATGAGTTTATTACCCGCGTTGTGCCTGTTTATAACGTACCGGTGCGCGAACTTGCGCCTATATTGCGCCAGCTTAATGACCAAGCGGGCGGCGGTAACGTGGTTAGCCACGATCCATCAAACGTGATGATGCTAACGGGCCGTGCTGCGGTGGTTAATCGTCTTGTTGAAATCATTGAGCGCGTAGACCGCGCTGGTGACGAAGAAGTAGAGATTGTTAAGCTTCGCTATGCTTCAGCTTCTGAGATGGTACGTATTATTGAAAGTATCAACAAATCACAAGGTAAAGCCAATACAGGCGCTAAATCTGAACCTCGCGTTGTAGCAGACGACAGAACGAACTCTGTGATCGTAAGCGGCGACATTAAAGCGCGTCAGCGTCTTATCAATCTTATTCAACGCATGGACCAAGAGCTGGAGTCCAATGGCAACACTCGCGTACTGTTTCTTAATTACGCTAAGGCAGAAGATTTAGTCAAAGTTCTGCAAGGCGTATCAGCCAGTATCCAAGCAGAAGAGCAAGGCAGCGGCGCCACATCGCGCAGAGCAAGCTCAAACCGCGAAATTAGCATCGACGCACACGAAGATTCTAACGCCATCGTTATAACTGCAGAGCCAGACATGATGCGCTCGCTAGAAGAAGTGGTGCGTCAACTGGATATTCGCCGTGCACAGGTACAAGTTGAAGCCATTATCGTCGAAGTTTTTGAAGGCGACGGCAACACATTAGGTGTGCAATGGGTGTCAGAAGAGGGCGGTGGTACACAGTTCAATAATGGTGTTATAGGCGTCGGTTCATTAGCTGTGGCACTACGACAGGCCGAAGATAGAGAGACCACGCAAACCAACATCACTGCCAACGGTGAAGTGGTAGAAACAACGGACACGATAGAAGGCGACTTCACTGCTCTTGCAAGCTTACTTGGCGGTGCAAACGGCCTGATTGCTGGCGTTATCGAAAATGGCTGGGGCGCAGTGGTACAGGCGGTAAGCACTGATACCAATTCAAATATTCTTGCCACACCTCACCTAACTACCATGGATAACGAAGAAGCGTTTTTCATTGTTGGTCAAGAGGTACCTATTATTACGGGTACCACAACAGGCGCGAACAACTCTAATCCTTTCCAAACGGTCGACCGACAAGAGGTAGGCATCAAACTTAAAGTCACGCCTCAAATTAATGAAGGCGACGCGGTACAGCTTCTTATCGAACAAGAGGTATCTAGCGTAAGTGGTGCAACGTCGGTAGATATTTCAATTAACAAGCGTGAAATCAAAACCACTGTAATTGTGGATGATGGTGGCACCATTGTTCTTGGCGGCCTCATCGATGAAGACGTACAAGAGAGTGTGTCTAAAGTGCCATTGCTAGGTGATATCCCTATTCTTGGTCACCTCTTCAAAACAACGTCGACCAGCAAACGCAAGCGTAATCTAATGGTATTTTTAAAGCCAACGATTGTCCGTGACGGCGCAACCATGAATTCTATTAGCCATCGCAAGTACAACTACATTCGCGCACTTCAGCTTAAACGTCAGCAAGAGGGCGTGTCCCTAATGCCGTCTGCTGAAACGCCAAGCTTGCCACAATGGGACGACGAACTCGCTTTACCACCTTCGTTTGAAGAGTATCTCTCAGAGAAAGAGAAGAAAAAAGAAGGTAACGACTAGTATGGCGGGGCAGGACGAACAAATTACCCAAGCTCTAGAAGCACAAGAAGAAGCCTTGGAAGCTATGGGTGAAGACGCCGGTTTGCCTGAAGAAGAGGCCGGTCCAAGACAGCTTTCTTTTAGCTTTGCGAAGCGCAATCAGGTATTGCTGGAAACTAATGAAACCCCTACGGTTCTATATTTTACAGAGAATACACCGTTTGATGTGTTTGCCGAAGTACGTCGCTTCTACGGTGAGCCCTTTGTACCGAAAACCATACCCGCTGACGAATTTGAAAGCCTGCTGACCAGTGCGTTTCAGCGCGATAGTTCTGCAGCTAAACAGCTTATGGAAGACCTTGGCAACGAAAGTGATTTGTTCGCCCTTGCTGAAGACTTGCCGGACACTGAAGACCTGTTAGACAGTGAAGACGATGCGCCCATTATTAAGCTTATCAACGCTATGTTGGGCGAAGCGATTAAAGAAGGTGCGTCGGATATTCACATCGAAACCTTCGAAAATCAGCTTGTGGTTCGCTTTCGCGTAGACGGTGTACTTCGTGAAATTTTGCGCCCTAACCGCAAACTTTCTTCCATGTTGGTATCGCGTATTAAAGTTATGGCGAAATTAGACATTGCCGAAAAACGCGTACCACAGGATGGGCGTATCACATTGCGCATTGCAGGACGAGCGGTAGACGTACGTGTTTCTACTATGCCCTCAAGTCACGGCGAGCGTGTGGTGCTACGTCTATTGGATAAGAACAATGCGCGCTTAAATCTTGAAGATTTAGGCATGACGCTGCAAAACCGAAACCACTTCTCATCTCTTATTCGCAAGCCTCACGGCATTATATTGGTTACTGGTCCAACGGGCTCCGGTAAAAGTACCACCTTGTACGCAGGGTTAACCGAAATAAACTCGCGAGACAGAAACATTTTAACCGTTGAAGATCCTATTGAGTTCGATCTTCCGGGCATTGGACAAACGCAGGTTAATCCCCGTGTAGATATGACTTTTGCCAGAGGCCTTCGCGCTATTTTGCGTCAAGACCCCGATGTAGTCATGGTGGGTGAGATCCGCGATATCGAAACCGCACAAATTGCCGTTCAAGCCAGTTTAACCGGTCACTTGGTACTGTCTACCCTGCATACCAATACTGCAGCAGGCGCGATTACCCGCTTAGAAGACATGGGTATTGAGCCTTTCTTGCTGTCATCGAGCTTATTGGCGGTATTGTCACAGCGACTTGTACGTACCCTGTGCTCAGATTGCAAAAAGCCTCATACTCCTGATGCCTCTGAGCTTGAAATATTGGGGCGGGGCGCCACAAGCGAGACCACTATCTACAAACCTCACGGCTGCGCCGCATGTAATCAAACCGGATATCGCGGTCGTACAGGTATTCACGAGCTATTGTTGGTAGATGAAAAAGTCCGTGAAATGATGCACGAAGGCGTGGGCGAACAAGCCATTGAGCGTTATATCAGAACATCTACTCCAAGCATCCGTGAAGATGGCTGCGGCAAGGTTTTAGCGGGTGAAACCTCTCTTGAAGAAGTGCTTCGAGTAACGAGGGAAGATTAAATGGCGGCATTCGCTTACAAAGCGGTTAATGCCCGCGGTAAGAATACAAATGGTGTACTTGAAGGCGATAATGCACGTCAGGTTCGCCAACAGCTGCGCGAAAAAGGTTTAATTCCCTTAGAGGTAGAGCAGGTCGCTGAGCGCGCGCAAAACGAAGGTAAAGGGTTTTCGTTTTCTTTATTTAAACCCCGTATTTCAGCGTCAGATTTAGCGCTGCTTACACGTCAGCTTGCTACTCTTGTGGAGTCGGCCCTTCCCGTTGAAGAAGCACTGCTTGCCGTTGCCGAACAGTGTGAAAAGCCCCGTCAGAAAAACATGATGATGGCGGTACGCAGTAAAGTGGTAGAAGGTCACGGACTTGCTGATGCGCTTGCACAGTTTCCCAGCGTTTTTGATGAGCTATATCGCGCTATGGTCGCAGCAGGGGAAAAATCAGGTCACCTTGATACCGTACTGAACCGTCTAGCCGACTACACAGAACGCAGACAACAGACCCGCAGCCAAATTACACAAGCGATGATTTATCCGTCGTTAATGCTGTTTTTTGCAATGGGTATCGTGTTGCTATTGTTAACGGTTGTAGTACCAAAAATTGTTGGGCAGTTCGACCACATGGGTCAAGACCTGCCGGGCATCACCCAATTCCTAATATCGGTGAGCACATGGCTACAAAATTACGGCTTGTTTATGCTTGTTGGTATAGGCGTGCTTATCGTTATTATTCAGCGCGTGCTGCAGCAAAAGCACATGAAGCTACGCTACCACAGAGCGCTGTTAACCTTGCCATTGATAGGCCGGGTGTCTCGCGGGCTTAACACCGCCCGTTTTGCACGAACCTTGAGTATTCTAAGTGCCAGCGCAGTGCCGCTACTTGAGGCTATGCGTATTTCAGGTGATGTACTGGAAAATCAGCATATTAAAAATCAAGTAGCCGAAGCCGCAGTCAACGTTAAAGAAGGCTCCAGTTTGCGCGCCGCGCTAGATAATACAAAAATGTTTCCACCAATGATGATGCATATGATTGCGTCAGGTGAAAAATCGGGTGAGTTACAGCAAATGCTAGCTCGCGCCGCAGATAATCAAGATAGGGAATTTGAAGCGCTTATTGGTGTCTCACTTAAGGTATTTGAACCCTTACTTATTGTATCGATGGCAGGCATTGTTCTGTTTATCGTTATGGCAATATTGCAACCAATTTTAGCATTGAACAACATGGTGAATATTTAATGAAAACACTTAATCGCAGTTCTGGTTTCAGTTTGATTGAAGTCATGGTCGTACTTCTAATCATCGGTATTATGGCGTCTATGGTGGCACCGCAAATCTTGGGTAACCAAGAAGAAGCGCAGCTTAAAAAGGCGGCGGTAGACATCCAGCAAATGGAAAGCGCGCTTGAGATGTATAAGCTGCGTAACAACCGCTTTCCAACCACAGAACAGGGACTAGAAGCGCTAGTTACCGCTCCAACTATCGATCCAATTCCACGTAATTACCCTGAAGGTGGTTTCATTAAACGCCTGCCTGAAGATCCGTGGGGCAATCCATATGCACTAATTAGTCCGGGAGAACTTGGCGTAGTTGATATTTTCTCTAATGGTCCAGACGGCGAACCGGGTACTGATGATGACATTGGTAACTGGAACATTAACGAATACCTGAACTAACCTATATGCGCTACCGCGGCAGTACATCGTTTCATAAAGCAGGCTTCACCCTATTAGAAGTCATGCTGGTACTGCTGCTTATGGGTTTAGCGGCAGGTTACGTTATGTTTAACGCCTTTGGCGCGAGTAAATCAGACCTGCTGAAAACCCAAGCCCAACGCCTACAGGTAATCGTTGATATGGCTAGCGATTTTGCGGTGTTAAATCAACAGCTGCTGGGCGTGCGCTTTGAAGCCGACAAAAACGAATACTTCTTCGTTTACTTAGACGACGATGATGAATGGCAGCGTATCGAGGGCGAAAAAACCTACGAGCCTTATACGTTACCTGAGCCTTTTACCTTCACTTTAAATTTAGACGACTTACCGTGGGACGTTGAAGATAGGCTCTTTGACAGAGAATTGTTCGACGAAAACCTAAGTGTCTCTGACGAAGGCGTTGAAATAGGTAACGAAGAAGAGAAAAAGCTGCCTCCACCGCAAGTGCTAATTATGTCGAGCGGCGAAATTACCCCTTTTACGTTATCGTTTAATTACGAAGGTGACGACGGCGACTCCCCTGTTTACTACAGCCTGCAAAACCAAGACTTACCGCCTTTAGTGCTTGAAGGTCCCCTGGAGCGTCCATTATGAACGCGCCTAATATGAGAACAAGCACGGTAAATTCATCTGGCAAAAGCATTGCGCCTAACAGACCCCATATCCAACGTGGTTTAACCTTACTCGAAGTTATGGTGGCACTGCTTATTTTCGCACTCACCGGCACTGCTGTACTAAAAGCTGCGGGTGAGCACCTATCAAGCGTTGGCCAAATTGAGTCTGTCACTTTTGCCAATTGGGTAGCGAGCAATCGCCTTAACCAGCTTCAACTTGATACCACCTGGCCACCAAAGAATAATTTAAAAGGCACGATGGAGATGGCGGACCGTACCTGGTATTGGCAACAAACCGTTGCGAAGACCAACGATAACGACTTACGCTCGGTAACCGTTTCGGTGGGCGAAGACAAAAACTACGGCAGTTCAGTTACATCAGTAACCACTTTTGTGGCTAAACCGACGGCGGGAAATTAGCATGCAGCGCGGTTTTACGCTTATCGAAATACTGATTGCTATGGCCATATTCACCCTTATCGGGCTGGCATCAACGGGTTTATTAACCACTGTTATCGATAGCAATGACATTTCAGAAGAGCGTTTTGCCAAGCTCCAATTGCTACAGCGTGCCATGATTACTATCGAGCGAGACCTCCAACAAGCCGTGCCTCGCGCAGCAAGGGTTAATGGAGAAAAGCAAGACGTGGTCATGTCAGGCGGTGAAACCGACGACAGTGACGATGACGGCATTGGTTTTGTACGCGGAGGGTGGCATAACCCTCAGCTAATGTTGCCAAGAAGTACTCTACAATTTGTTGCCTATAGGCTCCAAGAAAACAAGTTAGAACGTCTTTACAGCAACTATGTAGATAATGTCATCGGCTATGAGCCAAAAGTACATGTGCTGTTAGAAGATATTGAAAGCCTGAAAATCGAATTTCTTGCCACAGCTAACAGCGGTTCGTTAGGTGAAGACGAAGACCTGTCGTGGAGCGAGAGCTACAAAGGTACAGCACTGCCGCGCGCGGTGGCCATTGAGTTTGTTAGTAAAGACTTCGGCAAAATTCGTAGGGAATTCACCTTAACCACGGGTGAATCGTCGTAATGCCAAAAATTAGAACGCTTCGTTTAAAAAACCATGAGCACTCTGAGACTGTAAAGGGTACGCGTCAACTGTCTAGCCCACCGGCCAAACAAGAGGGTGTGGCACTGATGATTGTGCTGATGATTGTCGCTTTGGTTTCCGTATTAGCCACAGAAATGGGTACACGCTTGCAGCTTCAGGTGCAGCGTACGATGAACTTAAAAGACAATAATCAAGCATACTGGTACGCCATGGGCGCAGAGGCCTTTGCGCGTAAGTCTATCCAGTCTTTGATAGAGGAAAGCCCGGATGTGATTTCTATAGATCAGCCTTGGGCACAAGAATTCAGCTATCCTTTAGAAAACGGTGGTTTAACCGCTAACTTAGACGATTTGCAGGCGTGTTTTAATTTAAACGCGATCACGTCTGGCAGTGCAGGAGGCACAGGCAGTAACAGCGGTACTGGCAGCAATGGGACAAGTAACACCACGGAAGCCATGGACGCTTTTCACACTATGTTGCTATCACTTAGCGTTGACGGACTCGACAACTACACCGCAGATACTTTACGCGACAGTTTAGCCGACTGGGTCGACGAAGATGACAGAATGCGTCCTTACGGGGCAGAAGACAGCGAATACGAGTCCAGAGAGTTTCCTTACCTAGCAGCTAACGGACCACTGGCATCAAAAAGTGAATTGCGTATTATTAACGGTGTATCACCACAATGGCTAGACGCATTACTGCCATTAGTTTGCGTGATCCCGGATTACAATGAGTTGAAAATTAACGTCAACACTTTAGAAGAAGAAGATGCACCATTACTTGCAGGCCTAACGGGATTAGACATTCAGCAGGCCGCAAGTTTGATTAGCAGTCGCCCGCAAAACGGCTGGGACGAAATCAATGATTTTTTAAGCGAGCCCTCTATTCAAGCGCTTAATTTAACAAGTACTCGACAAGATTGGTTTGCGGTAAAAACTGAATATTTTATGTTGCACACAAAAACACAGTACAACAAAGCAACTTTTAAGCTTTCCACCGTGTTTCACGTTAATGCCGATACCGGTGTTAGTATTGTGAATCGCGAGTTTGGGGGAACCTATTGATGGAACAACTTTTGGTGCGTTTAGGCGCCAACCATACAGATCCAATTAGCTGGCTCGTTTATTCGCGAACAGAAGATGAAATTATTGCGTCAGGCGAACTGGCTAATGCCGACGCCTTATCGTCGCTTACTGAACGCGCAGGCCAACGTAGCGTCATTGCGTTAGCGCCCAGCAGCGAAATTTTACTCAAATGGGTTGAGCTGCCGCCGAAAGCTGGCCGCAAGATCATTTCTGCCATCCCGTTTATGCTAGAAGACGAGCTTGCCACTGACATAAGCCAACAGTTTTTTGCAATAGGCCCGAAGCGAGGCGATGAGCAGGCCGTTGCAGTAGTTAGCCATGAAAAGATGGAGCTTTGGCAGTCTTGGCTTATCGAGGCAGGGTTATTCTGCGACACCATTATTCCTGATGTACTCGCAGTACCGGTAACTGAAAACGGCTGGTCGATATTAACCTTAGGTGAACAGCTACTGGTGCGCCAAGATGAATTCAAAGGGGTTCAAGGCGAACAAACTTGGTTGCTTCCTACCCTAGTGCACTTCACTGCGCAGCAAGAAGCACCTGTGACAATCACAAACTACGCAGGTATCGATTTAAGCAGTCTGCCGAACATTGAAGAAGCGCAGGCGCCCTTAGAACTGCCTATGCAAGTATTGGCAAAAGAGGCGATACAATGCAGCTTTAACCTATGCCAAGGCGATTACAAAGTAAAGCGCAAGCGCAGCGGTGTTCTGAGTCAATGGCGTGTTGCTGCAGTATTAGCAGTGTTAGCGCTATGCACCAGCCTTATCGACAAAGGATTTTCTCTTTACCAGCTTAAAGCCCAAAATCAGGCGTTAAGTAGTGAGATCAATACCGCAGTGAAAGCTGGCTTCCCCAATATTGGCACCTATCGCAACGTGCGACTGAAGCTACAAAGCGAGCTTGCCAAGTTAGAACAAGGCGGTGGCAGCGCCTCTATGCTAATTATGTTAGACCAGCTCGCTCCGGCTTTTTCAGCCACTGATGTAAAACCGCAAACACTGCGCTTCGATGCAACTCGCACTGAGATTCGCATTCAGGCGCAAGGTAAAAACTTTGAAGCGCTAGAGCAGTTTAAACGTACAGCAGAAAATGCAGGCTTTGTGGTTGAACAAGGGGCCATAAATAATCGTGACAATGGCGTTGTAGGTACAGTATCAGTAAGGAGTACCTCATGAATGCACTCTTAGAAAAGTATAAAGCGCTGACCGAGCGCGAACAAAAGTTAGTACTGGTTTCAGCTGTGCTATTAATAATTGCGCTATTTTATTTTGCGGTATGGTCGCCGCTTAATGCTGCTTTAGATAAACAAAAACAGCTTCTCGACAATCAGCAATCCTTGTTGGTTTGGGTAAAAGACAGTGCGGCAAGAGCACAGCAATTGCGCCGCAGTAGCGGGGGTAAACGAACGTTCTCAGGCTCGTTACCGCAGGCGGTAAACCGTACTACTGCTCAGCATGATATTGCTATTTCTCGGATGCAGCCACAGGGCGACGAGCTGCAGGTGTGGGTTGATCAAGCGCCGTTTAACAGTGTTTTAGAATGGCTCAAAGCCATGGAAGATATGGGCGTAATTATTCTTCAAGCGGATATTGCCGAGGCCGATGCGCCAGGCTATATCAAAATTCGCCGATTACAATTAGGTAAAGCATGAAGTCGAAAGTTAGTTGGAGTATAGGCGGCATTATTGCCTTCTTATTGTTTGCCATTGCCTACATGCCTGCTGTTCACGTTATTGGCCGCATTGCATTACCAAGCACTGTAGCCGTTAGCGGTGTTAGCGGCACTCTGTTTTCAGGTAAGGCCCAAATGGTGGTGGTTAATGAGCTGCCTATCAATAACGTAAAGTGGGAGTTAAGCCCGTTACACATGTTGATAGGGAATATCAAATTAGACCTAAAAGCAGGAAATATTCGCGATAAAAATGATATTGCTTTTGAAGGTCCTATCACTACCGGGCTTTTCAGCCAAGAGACAATTAATACCGAGAACTTTACGCTGTACCTGCCTGTAGATAGAGTGCTTGCACAAGTTCGCTTACCCTTACCTGTAAACGCAGGCGGACGCTTTAAAGTGTCGCTGAATGATTTGACGTTCGGCCCAACGTGCCAATCATTAGACGGCACGGGCGATTGGCTAAACGCAACGGTTGCTGGTACTCAAGGCCCTATCGATTTTGGCACCTACTCAGCGAAGTTGCGTTGTGAGGGCGATGACATTGGAATACTAGTAAGCGAGCCAAACTTACTAAGCCTATCTATGGATGCGGTTATCCCTACTACGATGAAAAATATTCGAGTAAGTGGTAAATTCAAACCTGATAACAGCTTACCGCAAGAAGTCCATCAGGCTGCACGCTTGTTTGGTACGCCGGATAGTAGCGGCTACATTGGGTTTCAAATTCCTCGAACCTAACTCGTCTAGACCGAAAGCCTATTACGGCCTTGACCTAATATAACTGGATTATTTCTAAACAAAGGATTGTACAATGAACAAACCTCTTTTAGCTGGCGCTGGTGTGACTTTAGTTGCACTTGGCGTTGCCCCCTATTTTATTGGTACTAGCGTTCAAGAAAATGTTAACGCTGCAGTAAACGAAATTAACGAACAGGCTGTGTATTCAGCCGAAGTCCTTTCGTACGACAAAGGCTGGTTCTCAACGAAAGCAGAAGTCAAACTGGCTATCGATTTCCAAGCACTTTTGAATGCGCAAAATGTCGACCAATCTGAAATGCCACTAGAAGAAAACCCTAGCATAACTGCTACGCTGGTTGCCCATCACGGCCCTGTTTACTTCGGTGACGGTGTTGGGTTAGGTCGCGTTCACTACACGGTATTTGTTGATGGGGATGAATTAAGAGAATACGTTCAATGGGACGGTCAACAGCCAATATATACCAATGAAGGCGTTGTTGGCCTGCTTGGCAATTTAAGCTACGAAGATGTAATTCCGGCCCTTAGCGCAACCGACGAGGAAGAAGGTTTTACGCTGCTTTTCTCAGGTTATGCCGGTAAAGCTGTTCCTGAGGGCGACCAGACCTTTTATACCTCATCGGGTGAATCACTGAGCATAAATGCCGATGCCGTGTCGATGAAGATGTCTAACCTCTCTATGGATGTGACCTATGATGGCAGCATGATGGAAGCGTTTAAAGGCGAACTCTTTGAATCGAAAGTTAAAGCACTTATCGAAACTATGGAAATTACCGGTCTTGAAGCAGGAGAAACAGTACAGCTAGACAATATTGCGCTAATTACAGACACTGAAATTGATGAAGGCAGCAATACAGCGAATGTTTATGTGGAGTACGCCATTGAAAAGGTGGCAGGGCCGGAGTTAGAGGCGTCTGATATGGTTTTAGGCGTTGCCCTAAAAAACTTAGACGTAGACTTCATTAAGGCTTATCAAGACTTTAGCAACACATCTCTAATGATCCCTTCAGAAGAAGTGCCGGCCAAGATGATGGAATTTATTGAGGCGAATCTGCTTACCCAACTAAAAGCGGAGCCTGAACTTAACATAACGAAGCTTAAAGCAACATTGCCCGAGGGTTCGTTTAATGCACACGCGAACACTAAGCTAGTTGGCATTGATGAGATGCCGGGCACAATGGAAGATGTGGCTTACTGGATAACCCATTTACTGGCTGATGCACAGATAACGGCCGACAAAGCCTTTGCGCAAAGCGTTGCGTCTGGTTACATGATGGGGCAATTAATGGCAACACCCCAAGCACAAAACATGACGGCAGAAGAACTTGAAGCCGCAGTAGAGCAGCAAACACCAATGATATTAAGCACCTTTGCCCAGCAAGGCTTGATAAAAGAAACAGAGACGGGTTACGAGACAAAACTGGAACTTAAAGACGGCAAAGCCAGTGTAAATGGTACGCCTATTCCATTGCCTTTTGCTCCGCAATAGATTGCCGGGAAATCATTCAAAAAACGCCAAATACTGGTAATCCTTAGCCAGAACTAAAAATGCAGAGCCTAACGCTCTGCATTTTTTATTACTTCATCTTTCCCACGTTCAACCCCGCCAACTAAAGCCCCTTGGACTAGACTGACGAGTCTTAGGTTTCTCCTTAAAACGTAACCTAGTTCTCATCAAAAAGCGTGATATTCATCAATTCTTGCGCAGCATAGGCACGCCCCTCAGCCACAACCGTGATAGCCTCCGTAAGCGCATCTAGACCCGGCTCGCTGCGCTTCATAATATGAGATAGCAAAATGCGTTTTGCTTTAGATTTCGCGGCGATATCGATTATTTGTGTCGGTGTCATATGCAGGTTCTTCGCAACGCGCCCCGCGTTATCGTCAATTGCGTTGTGCAGTACTAAAAGGTCAGCGTTTTTAGCGAAGCGAGCAAGGTTTCCCTGTTCATCATTAGTATCACCAGAAAATACCGCTACACATCCGTTAGCCTTAATTTTCCACGCAAGTGTGGGTATAGGCCCGTGATTTACCGACATCGCTTCAACACTAATGCCATTATTCACATCGTATTCAAAAGGTTTCTCTAATGTGGCGTCTGCAACGCTTTTTGCCGATATTGTGTAATCTTCTTGGCCATGAATCGTGTAAGAAGATAGATATTTAAACGCGCTTTCCTCGCCAACTAGCGATGAGACATGAGCATTGGTCGAGGGCATAGCGTCATTACCATCGGGCCCTATTACCCATAAATTTTTCTCGCGATTAGTGAAATACCCACCTTTCACAAAACTCGGCAAATCGGCACTGTGATCAGTATGTAGGTGAGAAAGCAAAATCGCATCAAGCGACTCAAATGACGCACCGGCAGCGCCGAACTGAACACTGCTGCCGCTGCCAGCATCTACCAAAACACGTGCTTTGTTATCTACCCAGACCAAATAGGCGCTCGAGGTTCTTCCGTCATCCAATTCCGGTCCCCCTGAACCTAGCACTTGAACAGACACATTCTGGCAGGCCATAAATGCCTTACTTTCACCGGCACTTCCTTCTGAAATCGACGGTTGAGGTAATGATGGAGACGATGCTTGTGTAAAAGGCCCCGAAGAGGCTGGCGCTATTGCCGAGAACAAGAAAATAGACGTCGTTGAAAGCAGGCTCACCCACGCGGTGCTTAGTTTACCTTGTTTCTTTAAGTGCACCTTTTGCCCTGTGCCCTTGCTTATAAAACTTAATTGCCTGTGTAAGACTTTCATCGCCATCATCCTAAACCGTTCCTTATCTTTTTATACCTTCACATCAAGATAAAAGACCGAACGGTGGCGTAAAAATATTCAGGGAAACTGAGTCGCGTCAAACAGCGTGTTGATAGTAAAACGAGGAAATAAAAAACGGGCACGTCGCATGTGCCCGTTTCAAAACATTGATGAGAAATATCTAGTGATTACTCAGTAGCACTTTCAGCTACCATAATAGTTTTGATATTCACAAATTCGCGCATACCATAACCACCGTGTTCCCGACCATAGCCACTGTCTTTAACACCACCGAAAGGCAGGTTTGGCTGAGCGAGTGAATAGCCATTGATGTTTACCATTCCTGTGTCAAATTCATCTTTCGCCAGTGCAATAGCTTTGTCCGTATCTGTACTAAAAATGCCGCCGCCTAAACCATAGCGTGAGTCGTTTGCGACTTCCATTGCCTGCTTGTCGTCACGAGCGCGGATTAATGACGCAACAGGACCAAATAACTCATCGTCGTAAGCGGGCATGCCAGGCGATACATTTTCAAGCACAGTTACTGGATAGAAGTAACCGTCAGAATCTGGGATTTCCCCACCGAGAGACAGCGTAGCGCCGTTTTCTAGCGACTTTTTCACTTGCTCATGAAGTTCATCGCGCAAGTCTTCTCTCGCCATTGGGCCCAAATCCGTATTTTCGTTTGTGGGGTCGCCAACTTTTAGCTTTTTACACTGCGCCACAAATTTGTCTCGGAACTCTTCATAGACGCTATCCACAATAACAAAGCGTTTAGCCGCCACACAGGTTTCACCGTTATTAATAACCCGTCCTTGGATACACATTTCTACAGCATGGTCGATGTCAGCATCCTCTAACACCAAAAAGGCGTCGTTACTACCAAGCTCCATTACGGTTTTCTTAGACAAGCTTGCAGCTTCCTTCGCGACTTCTTTACCTACTTCGTCACTCCCGGTAAAAGTAACGCCGCGAACGTATTTGTGCTTGATTAAGTCACTTGCCGTGCTGCCATCAATTAGCAGTGACTGGTAAACATTTTTAGGAAAGCCAGCATCTTCGTACATTTGCTGAATGGCTTGCGCCATACCAAACACGTTTTTTGCATGTTTCAGTACCGTGGTGTTACCCGCCATTATGTTTGAGGCGCTGTAACGAATAACTTGGTACAACGGAAAATTCCACGGTTGGATGCCGAGAATAACGCCAATGGGCTGGTACGTAATGATTGCTCGACCACCTTCGAAAATGCGATGTTCGTCTTCCAAAATTGAAGCGCCGTGCTCGGCCGTATATCGGCATATTTCAGCGCATAGCTGCACTTCTTGCTTTCCTTGCGCGGTAACCTTACCCATTTCCCGTGTCATCAGGCTGGCGAGATCGTCAATTCGCTCTTCCATCAGGTTTGCAAGGTTATTAAATAAATCAGCGCGGGTCTCAAATGACGTACGGCGCCAGTTCAAATAGGCTTCTTGTGAACGGGTAACTGCTTGCTCGGCGTCCTCGGCTGACATCAAATGATAATGATCGATCTTTTCACCTGTAGCAGGGTTGTAGGTATTGATTGTCTCACTCATTGTCACTCTCCTTATTCCGTTTGGTCTGAAGGAGGTGCAACTAAAAAGCCAAGGTGTCAAAAAATATTTTTCAACATATTTTCAATAACATAGGCATAACTTAAAGCCTAAGTAATGGAAAGTGTCAGAAAGGGTTCAGAAAAGATTACCTATCGAAGTAAAGATTTCAGGGCGACCGTTGCGATCGCCTTATCATTTTTCCTAAGTCAGGATACCCTTTGCGGCACTCTGTTTGATTAACGGTGTAATGTGCCTTGTTGTACAGCACAAGAGTTTCAACACTAGTCAGTGTATAAGTCGGGGAAATGGAACTTTGCCATAGCAAGCGTTAACGCCACTTCATAAACACTTTGTCGCGAGGCGTGATTAAGAGTAAGCAAACCAATAGCCCCCCCTTTTTGCTTTATGTTTACCGTATCAAAGAGCTTGTCCATAACCGGCCCAAGTTCTTCGCCACGCTGTAGCGCCTGATATACGCTTACAGGAAGAGGCAAGCTTGCACTTCGCGTTACCGACCAGTGACCTTCATGGTATATCGCCACATAGGCAAAAGTAGCGGGGCCATCTTCAAATACATCCACGCCCCCTTCAATTGCCACATACCATGCATCTGTGAGTCCGCCTTGATGATGAGCCAGCATGGCCTTCACACGATTAATGGCACCCAAGCGCGTTTCATCTTCATTCATTGGCTGGTCAGGCACACCGCTTGGTACAGCCATACCCTGAGCGTCAAAATCGTGCTCTAGTGTGTCAGAGAGTGTATTAAGCGCAGCATTAATTTTTACTGGATTCAGCGACCCTACATAAATTGTGTCAGACACCATGTGCTTTCGTCCTTTAAAAACGTCCTTTCGAAACAGTCCCAACAGGGTTCTGCTTAATATCTTCTAGCATTAAACGGTAATCGCGCACCGCTGGAAACTCACTAATATTGCGATTTGGCAAGGTACTATCAGGGTTATCGACAGCAAGTAAGTGTTTAATACCGTATGTCTTTGCCGCATTTAGAATTGGCAGTGAGTCATCGACAAACAAGGTGCGGCTATTATCAAACTGTACTCTCTTTTGTAGTCGCTCCCACAAAAGCTGAGACTCTTTGGTTACGCCGAACTCATGGGTAGAGATGAGGTTGTCGATATGTGCGTCGAGCTGGGTATGCTCTATCTTTAGCGCCAAACTGTTTGGGTGCGCATTGGTCACTAATACCACCTGCCTGCCTGAGTCATGAAGCGCATCAAGGAACGGAATTGTATCGTCACGAAGGGCGAGCAAATGTGCCAGCTCACGCTTCAGCGGCATAAACTCATTTTCTAAGTCCATTTCGAGAGATTCAGCCCAGTAATCTAAGCAATACCATTGAATTTGCCCGAATACTGACTCATATCGCGCAGTCATTTCACGTTGACTCTGCGCCTCTGATACTCCCCTTATTTCCGCCAATCGTTTTGGCAAATGATGTAGCCAGAACTGGTTGTCGTAATGAAGGTCTAACAAGGTACCGTCCATATCTAGCAGTACAGTTTCTATTTCATTCCAGGGCAGAAAGGGCAAGCGATTTTCCTTATAATGAAGTAAGCTAAGAAATTGTATACAAGTATGATAACAAAGTTGTAGCGATAGACATGCCAAAAATTGATCCGAACAAACCGTTACCACAAATTCATTCTCGTGAAATCGTTGCGCAAAGCAAACTCTTTAGGGTAGAGCGCTTAGACCTTGAGTTTTCAAACGGCGCCACCCGTGAATTCGAGCGGATGGCTGGCGGAAACAGGGGCGCGGTAATGATAGTGCCCATGCTTGATGAAAACACCATGGTGTTAATTCGCGAATATGCTGCCGGCACACATTCGTATCAACTAGGCTTTCCAAAAGGTTTAATAGACCCTGGCGAAACTGCCATTGAAGCGGCTAATCGCGAACTACAAGAAGAGGCAGGCTTCGCGGCCAATGATCTTGTGGAGCTTCATAAGGTCAGCATGGCGCCCACTTTCTTTAACGCCAATATGACCATTGTTTTGGCCCGCGACTTGTACCCTAAGCAGCTTGAAGGCGACGAACCTGAGCCTCTTGAGGTGATTCACTGGCCTTTAGATGAAGCAGATGCTTTACTTGCAAGAGAAGACTTTGTTGAAGCCCGCTGCATAGCCGCGCTGTTTTTAGCTCAAAAGTGGTTTAAGGAACAATAAACAATGCCCGATGACGCCCATGCCGACCTACTAGAACTTGCGAAAGAAATTGCCATCGAAGCCGGTGAAGCCGTATTAGACGTATACGATAAAGGGGAGTTTGACGCTTATCAAAAAGACGATGAGTCTCCCGTTACCAGCGCAGATTATTTGGCAAACGATATCATCAACAAGCGCTTACAAGCTGCGACACCTGATATCCCAATCCTCTCAGAGGAAAACAAACACGCAAGTCTAGAAGAGCGAAAGCATTGGCCTCGATACTGGTTAATCGATCCCATCGACGGAACCCAAGAGTTCATCGCCAGAAGCGGTGATTTCGCAGTAAACATTGCGCTAATTGAGAACAATGAGCCGACAATAGGCGTTATCTTTTGGCCGCCAGGGCAGTCGTTATATTATGCCCAGAAAGGCAAAGGCGCGTTTAAGTCATCACCTGATGGCGATCACCCAATAAGCGTACGCAAGCTAGACGACCCTAAAAATAGTGTGGTGATGATTGCAATAAGCCGTCGTCAGTCGAGAGAAAAAGTGCTTAGCAGAATGTGCGCCAAGCGCGTATACCAAACGCTTCCATTGGGAAGCTGTTCCCTGAAAGCCTGCTTTATTGCCGAAGGAAAAGCTGATGTATTTATGCGCATCGGTATTACCGGCGAATGGGACACTGGCGCATCGCAATGCATTGTCTCTGAAGCGGGTGGGAGTATTGCCGCCGCTAACTTCGAACCTCTTACCTACAATCAGCGTCATTCGCTAGAGAACCCAGATTTTGTGGTAATGGGCGATCAAAGGGTGCCATGGCAAGATGTAGTCCAGTATGATGACTTCGTAAACCCACATCAGCACTAGCGCGTAATAATTTACTTAGCGCAGCGTGTTAACCTACGTATAATAGCGTAGTAATGTTGCTGGGCCACATTACTCTGGTAGTGGTTAAATCAAGCCAGATGGAACCAAAAAGTAAAAGGAGTAACCTATGATGACTACACGTATTCGCACGTTGTCTGCAGCATTGCTCGCATGTGGGCTAGCATTTCCCGCCGCAGCCGATTGGTCAATAGACGGCGAAACAAGTGCACTACACTTCTTATCGACGAAGAATGCACAAGTCACCGAAGTACATAAGTTTGATAGCTTTGATGGTACGCTGTCTGACGGTGGCAAACTTAACGTGGCGGTTGACTTATCGTCAGTGAATACAGCCATTGATATTCGCAACAAGCGAATGCAAGAGATGCTGTTCAACGTGGCCAAGTTTGCACAAGCGACATTTGAGGCCAACTTGCCTGAGTCGATGATGAACCTGAAATCGGGCCAAGTTGTTAACGGGAAGGTAGACGGTATTTTGATGTTGCACGGAAAAGCCGTTCCTACGTCATTTGCTGTTAAAGCAAGTAAAGTAAACGACGATACGCTTACCGTATCAACCACGTCACCAACGTTAATTAAAGCAGAGTCTTTTGGACTTGCTGAAGGCGTAGCTGCACTTCAAAAAATTGCAGGGCTTAAGAGCATAACAACAACAGTACCCGTAACGTTTTCAGTTACGTTTACTCAATAAAACATTGTTCTTGCCGCCGTCTATCGATAAAAAGCTAGGTGGCACGTGACTAAACGCAATAAAAAACCGCACACATGTGCGGTTTTTTTGTTTTGATATCTACTTTGAGTCCATTATGCGCTGTTAGGAAGCCTGTGGCGCATAGGCAATGGCTTTTGACTTAGTACTTGCTCTGGCATGCTCTGCCACACGTTATCAGGAAGCGCAGGTACTTCTGCCTTGTGCTGTGAGATAGCAAAATACCCCATTGCAACGCGTAAACACTTAAGTGCTTTACACTCATTCACTTCCTGGTCAATGACAAACACGCCACACTTACGCATGGCTATGCCCAGCTTATCGCTGCTTGTTAAGCGGATAACCGGCGCCGCTAACACCATGCCTACTAATACAGGTAACAACCACATAAATAGCGACGGGGTGAAGTAGAAGGTAGTTACGCCCCACGCTACCGCTAAACAGCTCATAATTTGCGTGTGTTTAATTGCAACTTTCCATGGCACTTTGCGCCCTTCGCGCTCTTGCGCTTCCCATTTAACTGAGTGGCCAACAAAAACGCTAATCACAAAATAACTGTGATAGAACATCATTAACGGCGCAATAAGCACAGCCATAGTTAACTCAATTGCTGCCCCTTTAAGCAAAGACCACGCGCCACCAAATTCGCCGCGACGTTTTATTAAAGCTAAGGTAATACCGAGCAGTTTAGGCAAGAATAGTAACGCCGCCGTACCCCACATGGTTACCATCATCATGTCTTGACGCGCAACCTGCCAACTAGGGAACAGCTGGTATTCAGACACGAAGAACTCTGGCACTGACGTGGCGCGAATTAACGCATCTGCCGTACCTAGCGCCAACATGCAAAATAATATGAGTGAAGAGATGTACGCAAACGCACCAAATAAGAAGTGCAGGCGGTTCGCCATTTTAAGACCTTTAACGTTCAATAGCCCTAAATGCTGTATGTTGCCCTGAACCCAACGGCGATCTCGAATAGCATAGTCAACAATGTTACTTGGTACTTCTTCATAGCTGCCTGTAGTGTCGGTAAGCAAGTAGGCCTGCCAGCCGGCACGGCGCAAAAGCGCAGCCTCAACAAAGTCATGGCTTAGTATTTCGCCTCCAAAAGGCGCGCGCCCTTCAAGGGTAGGTAGCCCGCAATGCTGCATAAACGGTGCAATACGAATAATAGCATTGTGCCCCCAATAGTTCGCACTGTCTGTCTGCCAAAACGATAGTCCTGTTGCCAACATTGGGCTATACAGGTGAGCGGCAAACTGCACAAAACGTCCAAAGAAGCTGTTTTGACGCACCGGCATCGGAATGGTCTGCACTAGCGCCGTATCAGGGTTTTGCTCAATACGACGCGCCAAGTCTTGCATTCGCTCTCCAGTCATTACGCTGTCGGCATCTAATACAATCATCGACTCGTAGTTTGCGCCCCAGCGTTCGCAAAACTCTTTGAGGTTACCCACTTTTCTGTGCAGGTTTTGTTCGCGTCGACGATAAAACACTTGGCTAGAAAACGCACCTAAACGCTTCTTCAAACGGGTAAAGGCACGTAGCTCTGCATCCGCTTTTTCCGTATCACGGGTGTCGCTAAGCATGAAAAAGTCGAATTTCGAACTGTTTTCACTTTCCATCAGCTCGCGAATACAAGCTTCAAACCCTACCATGATACGGCGGGTATCTTCGTTATAAACCGGCATAACCACGGCGTGCTTTTGCGTTAATGGCGCAGTAGCATCAGGCTGAGATTGATTTCTGCGCAAGCTCAGCGGGTCAATGTTAAAAAGCTGCAAAAAGAAACCGATAATGCCCGTCCAAAACGCCATACACAACCAGGCGAATAGGGTTAACCCCAACCCCAACTGTGCGATCTCCAAGTTAGTAAGGCCGTTAGGTAAAAAGATCTCGTATAAACTCCAACCGGCCAATGCCGTACTTGGAATAACTAGCATTGCCATGATAAACAAACGCATATGCTCTCCTTTTAAGATGAAGTGTGAAGCACGTGCAGTGCTATCACTTTTAACCTGAGGCACGGCTTTAGCCCCGTTCGATACCGATTTATTCGTGTGATTATTTTGGCTGGTAGACATAATTCCAAACCTCACTCACACGCTTACCGTCTTTCTCAATGTAAGCGCGCATATCTACCGTTTGCTTTTCTTTTGGCTTTAGGAAGAAAGTGGCACGCCACTCTTGTCCGTCAGCAACGGGATAAAGGCGCTGCTGAGAAATCGTGCCGTTAGTACCCTGTACCACCAACTTCATCGACTCACTATCAAAAGCAACGGCGGAAGGCGCGCTAAAATCTACGCTGAACTGTCGTGTCGTATTCAGACTGTCGTTTTTAAACTCGTCACCCGGCAATACAGCCTTGCCTTGGCGGGTACGTACTACTGAGGCCAGTTCACTGACAAACGGATTTTGTTCTACGGTTTTAAGCTCGTAAGCGAAATACAGTGATTCGCCCGAATTGAATGGTTTTTCAGGCGTCCAAAATGCCACGATATTGTCGTGAATTTCGGATTTAGTCGGAATTTCGACGACTTCTAACCGGCCTTTCTCAAAACCTACTTCTGGCGTCACCCATAGCCCTGGGCGTATATGGTAATTGGCCTCTGCGTCGAGGTAATTATCCCATTCGCCGTCGCGCTGAAGCATGCCGAACCCTTTAGGGTTTGCATCGCTAAGTGACGTGACTTGAAGGCGTGCAGGGTTAGTCAGCGGACGCCAAATTTCTTCACCAGCGTGAGTTACCATGAGTACACCGTCACTATCATGCACCTCTGGTCGATAGTCGTCATGGCGCTTTTCTGTGTTCTCGCCATACAAGAACATACTGGTAAACGGTGCAATGCCTAGCTTGCTCACGTCATCTCTGGCAAATAACCAACTCTCTACCTTAACGCTGGTATCAATATCAGGCTGTATAACAAACTTATAAGCCCCAGCCACCGAAGGGCTTTCTAGACGGGCATAAATAGTAATTGGTTTGCCTTCACTCGGCTCTATGATCCAAAACTCTGTGAAGTGAGGAAACTCTTCACCTTTTGCTAAAGCGGTATCAATTGCCAAACCTCGAGCAGAAATACCATAAACTTGATTTTTACCTACCAAACGAAAATATGAAGCGCCAAGGAATACAGCAAATTCATCTTTATACTCTTCGTTCTTGATAGGATAGTGAACGCGAAATCCAGCGAACCCTGACTTTTCGTCCGTTAGCCCAGCTAACCCCGACGCAGACCCGTCGTAGTTGAACATGTCACTGTTAAACGCTAGGCGTTCAGGCTTATTGCTTTCACCAATAGTGTGGATAGTAACGGGGTACTCATATAAAAACCCCGGATGAAAAAACTGCAGCTCGTAGTCATTTTCTCCGTGCCAAAGGCTCTGCTCTGGCTTAAAGCGAATTGAGCGATATGTGGTGTAGTCAATTTCTTTAAGCTTACTGTTTAATCCGTGATCGTCCTGCTCGTAGCTCTCTGTCGCTGACTTGCGAGCAGCGTCAATAATAGATTGAAGAACGGGGGATGCTTTTTGAGGCTGATTACTATCGTTCACCTCTACAGCAGCGGCTTGTTGAAACGCAAATAATGCGATGACACTGCTCATCGCTAAAAGAAGGTGTGAAAGCTTATTGCGCTGACGCACATCCGTTTGTAAATCTTTACCGAAAATTGAAACTGGCTTAGCCATTTGTCCTCTCCTTATGAAAACAATGGTTATCCAGATGGTCATCACACCCTTTTACTGCCTTGCTACATATTACTGTTAACAGTGAGTCTGTTACTTAAGATGCAAATCTAAAAAAAGGGGCTGATTGAAACCATGCGAGAAAGGCGCTCTATTCCTTTCTGTGTTCACTGGCATCGCGGATATCGCGAGAGCCGAATTCCTTGCCTAATGGCTTGAGTGAACATTGGATAACTCATAATGACTTGAGCAAAAGCTGTTCCAACACGAAATAGTCGCCGTTATTTTTTATATTTTTTATAATTTACAATACTTTACAAACACACACATTGTGGATTAGTGGAGAACACTGGCTTGTAAAAATGTCCGATGAGTTAGACAAAAGGATAACTGTTGTTTTTTAGAGACAGTTTTGTGTGCCAACGTTTTACTAGGAATACATCAAACTTTGATTTTGAACATTTCAAATGTGTAGCCTCTAAAAAGCCAGACGTATTTTATCTATAAATATTAGCAACATAGATAAATTAAGACATATCAAAATAGTGATTTAGTACGAAGTTGGCAAACGCTTTGCTATTCATCATGTAGATAAATAAATCGGACACTATTTCTTAACGGAAATAATAAAGATGGCATGAAGGCGAGTACGGCTTTGTGTTCATCAACCAAGTAGCCTTTTGTAGCGCGCTATAAACGTGCCGCCTTACAACAATTTTTGCAGGAAGTCTGAAATGGACGGAAGCAACGTAAGGGGGGTTACTGAACATACTAAGGAGTTATCACATGCGTAAATCATTCACACTTATTGCAGCAGCACTAACTGCGGCAACACTTCCTCTTACAGCTATGGCCGACAAGCCTGACTGGCGTTACGTAGAAGGTGGTTACACCAAAATGGACTTTGACGACAATGAATCTTTTGAACCAGACGGTTTAACCGTTAACGGTAAATACCTATTGAACAGCAACTGGTACCTGAACGGCGAGTATAGCTTCTTTGAAGAGGGCAACTTTGACTTTGATATGCTGACACTAGGTGCGGGTTACCGTTTACCTGTTAACGCGACAACAGACGCGTATTTTGGTGCCAACTTAGAGCGTATCGACGGTGACGTAAACGACGAAACAGGTTACAGCATTAATGCTGGCCTTCGCTCGATGATCACAGAGCAGGTAGAGTTGGCGGGTGAAGTTGGCTACTACGATGTAGACGATGGTGAAGCGACATTTAGAGTAGGCGCTAACTATTACATCACGCCACAATGGGCTGTGGGTGCAAACTACAGAATCATTGATGATTTAGACATTATGCAGGTAACTGCACGTTACGCGTTTTAAGCCTTCCTCTCCTCAGGTAGGTAGCCGGGTTGCTCGACCCGGCTTTTTTTGTGTCTATTAATCTGTCGCTTCGCCTTTATTCCATGGCTTCGCTGGGCTCAATATCTTCTTTTCTTTTGATATCTACACTTTCATGAAGCTCTGAATAGACCAGCACCGCCTCACCCGATTTGAGTCTGTTTAACACTTGCTGCACTTTCACATCTAGCGCAACTTCTTCAGCGCCGTAGTCCGTGCCCTCTCGCAGAACAAAAGACTCAGCCAGGCTATAAAGCGTATCGGCTTCTAGCGCGTCAATGGGGATTATCATTCACACTCCTGATAAAAAGCGTTTGGGTAAATTATTAGGACATCAACATTAGCGACTGACATAACGGCACGTAGTATTTACAGGTAAGGCTTCACTTACAAAACGCTTCACCCGTTCGTGCAGCCATACTTTAGGATTTAATATAGAACCCTGCATGAACCCAACGTGACCGCCTCGTTCACTTAGCTCCACGGTAACGTTGCGCGCAAGCTCTTCTTCCTTAGGCACAATTAAGTGATTCATAAAGGGGTCATCAATACTATGCAATACCAGTGTAGGGCAGTGGATCGCGCTTAAAAAGTGATACGCACTACACTTTTCATAGTAGTCTTGAGCGTCAGCAAAGCCGTGAAGCGGCGCTGTGATCTTTTCGTCGAATTGAGTAAAGCTGGTGATCTCTTCCACATCACTTTTTGTTAGCTGTATAAGCTTGCGATAATCGATGTACTCCATTTTCTTACGCAGCGTATCTTTCATGCTAGTAAGTAAATACTTTTGATATACGCGAGAAAAACCCTGGTTAATTGATTTAGCGCATTCAGAAAGTTTAAGAGGTGAAGAAATGGCAATTGCTGCCTTAAGCCACTTTTGCGCAGGGTTTTCGCCCAACAGTTTCAATAGCATGTTGCCGCCAAGGGAAAAGCCGATGGCCACTTTAGGTATTCTTGGAAATTTATCGTGAAGCCACTCTAAGAAAAAGCTGGGGTCTTCTGTTTCTCCACTGTGATACGCCCGCGCTTTTAAGTTTGGCACGCCGCTACAGCCGCGATAGTGCATCATCACCACCTGCCAACCGTTTACTGACAGTTGCGCCATCATATCGTTCGCGTAATGCGACTTAATGCTGCCTTCTAAACCGTGAAACATCACCACGATACCCGATGTTTCCTGCGGTTTTGGCCCCCACGCCACATCGACGAAGTCGTCATCGGGTAATGTGAGACGCTCCATGTCGTAAGACAAAGGCAACCGCTTTTGAATAAAACGCGGCCATATGGTTTGCACATGACGGTTCTTCGCCCACCCTGGCACCTTAAAGCTGCTTTTTATTATCTTTCCGTGCGATAGCGCTGATTTACTCATTTTATTTTCTTATTGTGTTTTTACGATAGTTGGTTAACCACTAGGCTCACTAGTTGGCGCGCCTCGTTGTTGTCTCGCAGTCCGTATGCATTTATAAACGCTGCGATAGACGCGTTAAATACGTTAGACGATACAGATTGCCCCTGACCCAGATGCGTGACTGGCTGCTCATTGAACGACGCAACAATATCGTGCTGCTGCTGTCTTTCAAGCTCTAGCTCTTGTGCTTTGAGTGCGTCATATTCTGCTTGGTCTCCGCCTTTTTCAGGGCTCGCAGCCTTTCGCCTTGCACGGTGATACTGTAACTTTTCTTCGGTCGCACTTGATGCCGCAATCACTGCCTTAAGCTGTGGCAAATTAATGATGACATTATTCTCTAAACACCAGCAAATCAGCAAGAGAACGTTTACATTAACCTTGTGGTTGTCTTGCAGTAAAAGCGCAAGGGGAGCCATATCACCTTTGGTATAGCGAGAAACGCTATACTCCCAAAACGCGCGGTTTTCGATATTAGGCGTTGGCATTGTCATACTCTTCTCGCTTTAGCTCAATTTGCTCTTGGGCATCTAGCCATGCCATCTCTTCTTCTTCAAGCTGTTGCTTAAGCTGAGTTTGTTTGTCGAGTAAGCCCATAAGCTGCGCTTTTTTGTCTTCGCTGTAAAGCGAAGTATCGGCAAGTGACGCCTCCACCTCAGCCAAAGCAGCACCACATTTCTCCATGGCTTTTTCGTGTTTTTCAATGGCTTTTTTAAGTGGCGCAACCCTTTGCCTAAACTCGGCTTCACGGCGTTTTTCTTCTTTACGATCTAATTTGCGTTCCGGCTTACTCTGCGCGCCAGTCTCTTGTAGCTCTTCGTTTTTGGCGTCGCTGTTGGCCTTGGCTTTTTCCGCTGCCTGCTGCTTTAAAATCCAGTCGCGATAGTCGTCCAAGTCGCCTTTAAATGGTTCAACTTCGCCACTGTCTACCAAATAGAAATCCTCACATACCGAGGAGAGTAAGAAGCGGTCGTGCGAGACCAGTACCATGGCGCCTTCAAAACCTTGAAGCGCGATATTTAGCGCATGGCGCATTTCCAAATCTAAGTGGTTGGTAGGCTCATCCAGCAGCAATAAGTTAGGCTTCTGATAAACAATTAACGCCAATACTAAGCGCGCCTTTTCACCGCCCGACATAGGTGCCACGGGCGCTAACGCTTCATCGCCATTAAATCCAAATCCGCCCAGATAGTCGCGAAGTTGCTGCTCGGTGGCTTTTTCGTCAATGCGCTGCAAATGAAGAAGCGGAGTAGCGTTAGCATCTAATGTTTCTAACTGATGCTGAGCAAAGTAACCAATCTTTAAGCCTTTTGCGGTATTAAAGATACCTTGTTTTGGCGCATGCACACCCGCCAATAGTTTGATTAGCGTAGACTTACCCTGCCCGTTTCGACCTAGAAGACCTATTCTGCTGCCAGGTACTAAATTGAGTTTCACCTGTTGCAGCACAATATGGTCGTCGTAACCCAGCTGTATCTTTTCCATTTGCACAAGCGGGTTTGGCAGTGCCGACGGCGGCGCAAAAGAAAAGCTAAATGGGCTTGCCATATGGGCTGGCAACAAGGTTTCCATTTTCTCCAACTGCTTAATACGACTTTGCGCTTGCTTTGCTTTACTCGCTTTAGCTTTAAACCGGGTAATAAACGAATTGAGATGCGCTACTTTTTGCTGCTGCTTTTCATATTCAATGTTTTGCAAGCGAATACGTTCAGCGCGCTGGGTTTCGTAAGACGAGTAGTTACCGGTGTAGGTGATAAGCTTCTGTTGTTCAACACTGATAATTTGCGCAACCGTGTTGTCGATAAAGGCTTTATCGTGCGAAATCAGCAACAGCGTTCCCGCATAGCGTTGAAGCCATTTCTCTAGCCAAATGACGGCGTCTAAGTCTAAGTGGTTAGTAGGTTCATCAAGTAGCAGTAAGTCTGAAGGACAAAGCAGCGCTTGAGCTAGGTTTAGGCGCATACGCCAGCCGCCTGAAAAATCGCTAACTGGTGCGCTTAACTGCACATTGGTAAACCCCAGACCCGACAGAATGGTCGCTGCGCGAGCTTCCACGTCGTACGCTCCCGCTTGCTCGAGCTGCCCGTGAATTTGGCCAATCTCTACACCGTCGCCGCTTTTTTCAGCGGCTGCTAATTGCGCCTGTAGATTACGTAAATGTTTGTCACCGTCCACCACATAGTCTATCGCGGTCCGGTCAGTTGCTGGCGTTTCCTGTGCCACGCTTACAATTCGCCAGTCACTCGGTACGCTGCAGTCGCCAGCATCAACACTTAACTCACTTCTCAGCAGTGCAAAAAGCGTGGACTTTCCGCAGCCGTTGCTGCCAATCAGCGCTACTTTGTGGCCTGGAAAAACCTGCGCCGACGCCTCTTCTAGCAACATTTTTCGACCGCGAAGTAGCGATACATTTGAAAGCTTTATCATGAGTAACCTGTGATGGAACAAACTAGGGCGCGTATAATATCAAAAACTTAAGGTAAAAGCTGATCAACACTTACCATTTCAAGGTATAATAATCGCGAAATTCTTCAAAGGTGTATGTATGTCAAAACGTGTAAAACGCCGCTTTGTTGCAGGGGCTACGTGCCCAAAATGCCAAGAGCTAGATACGATTTCGTTATATTTTGAAAATAACGTAGAAAAGTTGGAGTGCGTTGCGTGTGGATACAATGAAGCGCAAACCGATGAAAAGGTGAGTGCCGCCACACGCTCAAACGAAAATGTGATTGGCATCTTTAAACCCCACTAACATTCCTACCCACGTCTCAGTAAATCTTACCGTTAAGCCTGTGTAACACCTTACAACGCTGTGCTCAGGCTTTTTGCAAACGTCTCTTCATGCCACGCCAACGCTGGGTATCCTCGTTACCTAACGAAAGAGGTTGCTCAGGCATAATTTTTGTATTTCCTTCGCAAAGGAGTGAAATATGAAACATGCTAAAAAACGTGCCTGCTATGTCCTTATAGCCTTGTTGCTTACGCTTATTGCCATAAGACTTTACTTGCCTTACGCCGCAGCGTCATACATCAACACGACGCTGAGTCAGTCAAAAGAGTATAACGGCCGCGTGGGCGATGTAGATTTAATGCTATGGCGTGGCGCATATAGTTTAGAACATGTTTTGCTTTATAAGGCGAACGGGCAAGTAGATAGGCCGCTATTTAAAGCTGACTATGTGGAGTTTACGCTTTCATGGTCACAGCTTTTCAAAGGTGCAGCGGTAGGAAAAGTCATTGTTAATTCCCCCGAGATTAATTTTGTAGACGGCAACACGGAGGAGAGAAGCCAGTCTGGTAAGGATGAAAACTGGTTATCTATCGCCGACCAACTCTTCCCGTTACGCATCGATAAGCTAACTATTAACCAAGGAAAAGTCGCTTTCCACAACCCCGAGACTTCTCCGGCTATCGACATTGCGCTTCATGATATTCAGCTTGAAGTGAATAACTTGGTGAATAGCGATAACTTGTCAGACTCACGTGTAGCAACGGCCAAAGCGCAAGGACAAACGGCACAGCAGGGCACGATATCCTTAAACGCTAAACTCAACCCCGCAACAACAGCCCCCACATTTGACGTTGATATTCAAGCTGACAACGTTGGACTAGTGAACTTTAAGAACCTGCTTGATACCTACGCACCGTTTGATCTGGAAGCCGGTACCCTCACGCTTGCGGCTGAAGTGGCGTCTAATGAAGGGAAAATAAAAGGCTATATCAAACCCATTTTGCATAATGTGGAGGTATTTTCTTGGAAGGGTGACATTGAACGTGACGGCGATGGTTTTATTGAAGGCAGTATCGAAGCCATTTCCGCGTTTGTCACCGAACTGTTTGAAAACCAAAGCGAAGACCAAATTGCCACACGCATTCCTGTTGAAGGCGATTTATCAAGCCCTGACACCCAAACATGGGAGGCATTTACTGCGATTTTAAAAAATGCATTTATCGAAGCTTTTAACGGCGATGTGGAGAAAAGTATAGAGTTGGATAGACTCGAGCTGGATAAGTTGGAAGCGCCGGAAGGCTCTGAAAATTAAGAGCCCTCGCCGCTGAGCGCGCTTAAATAGTACAGCTATCGCCACAGTCGTTGGCGCCGTCGCGCATACCTTCAATCTCTTGACTCTCTTGCTTGTCTTTTTCAGCCTGTTTCTCTGCTACTGACTGCTCAACAGAGTCAAAATCGATGCTATCAAACGCATCCATATCAAAATCGCTCATAACTCACTCTCTTAAATAGTAAAAAAGGCTTCTTTTTGCTGAAGCCTTTGTATCGGGGCGCAAGTGTAATTCAAATGTATATTCTGGCTAAATGAAGACTTCGCCTAACTCATAACAAGATGAACTAGCGTGATGTTTTTTTAACACTACTGCACATCAACGAAGTTCCTTTGATGTCTTCACAGGCCTCTCCCCACGATGAGCGCCCCGCAATATGTGTCATCGCCAATGGACGTGATCCAAATGAATACCGCGCTGCAATTACTAGTGCGCTTCAACTGTTCTAGTAATGCGGGGGCGGGGTTTCTTCTGACTGCTTAGCAATATTAGACGGCTCGATAGACTTCACGCGGTCAACGACATGGCGTACTTTAAAGGCTAAATCGTCAAGCTGCTTTTGTTGCGAAGACAGCGCATCGTTTAGCGCCTCAATGGTGTGCTCCTGAAACGCAACTTTAGTTTGAAGCTCTTCGATATAGCTATTCGCGCTATCTATTTGCTGTTGTAAATGCTCAGCGCTCTTATCTGTCATGTAAATTCTCTATCTCTCTCGTTGCCATTCTTCGGCAAGGCCACTACTGCTTATGGACAATATATTATCATTGGGGAGGAAGGCGACGCCATATACAACAGCGGTAGGCGGTGAAATTGACTCTCTTGAAGCAACCTGTATGGATTGCACTTGTTCGCCCGTTTTCAAATCCCATAGGTAAACTTTTCGAGCCGGAGAACCCGTTAGTAAAAACTGGCCGTCTTTGGAAAACTCAACGTCTGTGAAGATTTTCTGACGCGCTGCATATTTGAGGGATGCCACAGGCTGCCCGGTTTGCACATTCCACACTTGCGACTTGCTCTGGCTGTCCGCAGTAAAAGCAAAGCGGCCTTCATCATCAAGCGCTACTTTTGTTACTCGCGTGGGGTGGGTGAATGTATGAATTATTTGCCCAGTGTCAGTGCTCCATAAATACGCTATGTAATCGTTGCCCCCCGTCAATGCGAACTTACCGTTAGGGGAAATATCAATGGAGTTAACCTTTTCTTGATGCCCTAAAAACTCTAGTCGACGCGAAGTACGAGGTTCAAAGTACATAACTTTGCCATTTGAGCGCGCCACCAATATGCCGTTACCATTATTGGTAACCACCACATCTCTAATTGATGACTCGTCAATGCGCCAAAAACCTTCAGGCTCGCCGGTCTCCAGACTCCATAAGGCAAACGCCTCGCGGTCAGCGGTCACAACATAGCTTTTGTCGGCGCTAATGTGCACTGACATAACGAGGTTATCGCCTTCACCTTGGTGGCTCCAGTGATAAAGGGGCTCACTTTGTCCCATTCGCCATACATTTACCCCATTATTCACACCAGACACCACCGCTAGTGTGCCGTCGGTAGAAATATCTGCCGCGTATGCACCTTCTTCTACATGACGCCACTGCTGTATTGGCGTAGTATCAGGGACAGAACATCCCACGGAATTGCCAATAAGTACGATGAGTAACACTATTCTTTGGAACATTTGAGGCCTAAACATAATCAAATGGGTTTCGCTTTGTTAACGCTAGGTTTAACATAGCATGGATCACGCATCTTTAACTATCGTGCACACTGCCTTAGATGCAGCAGTATAGACATAGACGCATGATGATAATAATTAATGGAGACGTTTTTATGCAGAAGTCGCTCGTTGCCTTATCTACTATCGCTGCGCTAGGCCTTTTCGCTTGCCAGCCAAACACATCTGATGAGGCCGCTTCTACAAGCGCTGATAGTGCAAAAACAACTTCTGTTTCAGCAGAAGAAATGACAGATACGCAAAAGCAAGCTTACGCCATGGGCGCAAGCATGGGCTTGTTTGTTAGCAACCGTGCCGAACAACAAGAGCAGCTTGGTTTAACCCTAGACCAAGATGCGCTACAACAAGGCTTTAAAGACGGTCTAAACGACACACTTAAGTTTACGCCAGAGCAAATTCAGCAAATCGCTCAACAAGGCGAAGAAGTACTTCGCGCTAAGCAGCAAGAAATGGCTGAACAAGCTGCAGAGAAAAACATTGAAGCAGGTCTTGCTTACCTAGAAGAAAATGGTAAGAAAGAAGGAGTGACGACAACAGAGTCTGGTCTTCAGTACGAAGTACTTGAAGAAGGCGAAGGCGCAAGCCCAGAAGCGACAGACATGGTTAAAGTTCACTACCGAGGCACCTTGTTAGATGGCACAGAGTTCGACTCATCTTACAAGCGTGGCGAGCCAGCTGAATTTCCACTTAATCGCGTAATCGCGGGTTGGACGGAAGGCGTACAGCTGATGAAAGAAGGCGCGAAATACCGCTTCCACATTCCATCTGAGCTTGCATACGGCGCGCGCTCAACAGGTGCTATCACGCCTAACTCAACGCTTATTTTTGACGTTGAGCTACTAGAAGTGGTTAAGCCTGAAGCCGAAGCGCCAGCTGAATAAGCTAGAGCTTTAGAAAAGAGAAAGCCGACGCTATGCGTCGGCTTTTTTGTTTTAGTGAGTCAGCGTGATCCTTGCTTACCTTTTCCCTACGAGCTAGTGGATTTTCACCACGCGCGTACCCAGATAGTAAAATGGGTTATTCAATATGCTTGGTGCCTCGAATTACACTTTAAGTTTAGCCTAAAATTTAGATATTTCACGGCAATAACAAAGGTTTTTAGGAACAATTAAACCTTAAAAATTGGGGCTTAAAACTAAAGGTTTTAACGGTTAGGTGCGCGTCGTCTTTCCGTATGGACTTTAAACGTCGCAAAGTGATTAAGCAGTGAGTGCCCCACTTTATACATGGCACACGCTAAGATAAGGTATATCACAGTTCGTACACTATTTAAGCGGACAACTATATCAAGTAAGGCATACAACAATAACAGCGCGCCGCTTAAAAACAGCATAAAACCTATGATAGTGCCGCTGGTTTGAAGCGGATCGCTCCCCGACCTTCGACGGTTCAACACAGGCATTCTATTACGCATTCATTTCCCCTAATGGTTTGGTTATTATTTATACTATGACACTAAGCAAAAGGTTTATGTTCAATAATTATTCAATCTGTCTCTTTTGTCACTTTTTGACTAACAGAAAGATTGCGTTTTGCCTTATTACCCACATAAAGTAAGGTAATTATCTGGATAATTTATAGGACATTGTGAAAACACCGCTTATCACTCGAAAGGGCTACTTAAAGCTTAAACAAGAACTGGATTTCTTGTGGCGTGAAGAACGACCTGAAATTACTCGCAAGGTAACTTGGGCAGCGAGCCTAGGCGATAGAAGCGAGAACGCCGACTACCAGTACAATAAGAAGAAGCTTCGGGAAATTGATCGCCGTGTACGCTACCTTCGCAAGTGCTTGGAAAATCTGAAGGTTGTGGACTACGATCCACAGCAAGAGGGAAAAGTCTTCTTTGGTGCCTGGGTTGAAATTGAAAACGAAGCGGGCAAGGTGATGGAACTTAGGCTCGTGGGCTACGACGAAATTTTCGGCCGAAAGGATTACATTTCTATCGACTCTCCGATGGCCCGAGCACTGCTTGGCAAAGAAGAAGACGATGAGTTTGTTGTAAAAACCGAGACGGGCACGAAAGAATGGTGGATAAACCGTATTTGGTACGACGCAACGGACAAACTGTGACTACTAATATGCCTCATTTAATCACCCTTTTGTAACACAATGATCAGACGACTTACCCTACACCGCGGTGATATACTCACCGCTCCTGTTTTCACTACCGACGCTGTGTATATAAGCCTTTCACACACCGTTTATTCGCCATTGCCTGACGCGAATTATTAGTATCTTAGAGCGACTTATGATTATCAATAAAATTGCAGATGAACTTAGCGTTCAACCTTCGCAAGTAACTGCCGCTGTTAAACTTCTTGATGAAGGGGCTACCGTACCTTTTATCGCGCGCTACCGAAAAGAAGTGACGCAAGGCCTTGATGACACGCAGCTGCGTACTTTAGAGCAGCGCTTAACCTACCTGCGAGAGCTTGAAGAGCGCCGCGATGTAATCCTTAAATCTATCGAGGAACAGGGCAAACTAACCGACGAGCTTAAAAGCAGTATCACCAGTGCTGACAGCAAAACTACCCTGGAAGATTTGTACTTACCGTACAAGCCCCGTCGACGCACTAAAGGCCAGATTGCTATTGAAGCAGGCCTTGAACCTTTAGCTGATACCTTATTTTCTGCCCCAGATACCGATGCTGAAAGTGCAGCAAGCGAATACGTTAATACAGACACTGGTATTGCTGATGCTAAAGCAGCGTTGGAAGGTGCCCGTTATATCTTAATGGAGCGTTTCGCTGAAGACGCCGCGCTCTTAGCAAAGGTGCGTAAGTACCTAACTGAAAACGCCCATGTAAAAAGCTCCGTTGTATCAGGTAAAGAACAAGAAGCCGCCAAATATAAAGACTATTTTGAACACAGTGAGAAGTACAAGAATGTACCATCTCACCGCGCGTTGGCGATGTTTAGAGGCCGCAACGAAGGCATGCTTCACATTCAGCTAGATGCCGACCCGCAGTCAGAAGACAACGGCCCGTCGCATTGCGAACAAATTATTGCCAGCCATTACGATATTATGCACCGCGGCCGTGGTGCAGATGACTTCTTAGCTCAAGTTGTACAGTGGACGTGGAAAATCAAAATTGGTTTACACATGGAAACTGAGCTATTCAGCGCCCTTAGAGAACGCGCAGAAGAAGAAGCCATTGAGGTATTTGCTAAAAACTTAAACGACCTGTTGATGGCTGCACCTGCAGGTGCAAAAACCACTATGGGTTTAGATCCAGGTTTGAGAACTGGCGTTAAGGTAGCGGTCGTAGACAGCACAGGAAAAGTGGTCGCAACCAACACCATTTTCCCGCATGCGCCACAAAACCAGTGGGATAAATCTATTCGCACGCTCACCACGTTGTGCAAGCAATACAAAGTAGATTTAATCAGCATTGGCAACGGTACTGGTTCGCGCGAGACAGACAAACTCGTTGGCGAAATGCTCAAGAACAACAGCGAGCTTACTGCACAAAAAATTATGGTCAGTGAAGCGGGTGCATCGGTGTATTCAGCCTCTGAGCTTGCTTCAAAAGAATTGCCTGACCTTGACGTGTCAATCCGCGGCGCAGTGTCTATCGCTCGACGCTTGCAAGACCCGCTGGCAGAGCTGGTTAAAATTGAACCTAAAGCTATTGGTGTAGGCCAATATCAGCATGACGTAAGCCAAAGCCAGTTAGGCAAGTCGCTAGACCGTGTTATTGAAGACTGTGTAAACGCCGTTGGCGTTGACTTAAACACTGCATCGCCCGCGCTTTTGAGCTATGTATCGGGCTTAAACAAAACCCTAGCTCACAACATCGTGAATTTCAGAGACACCAACGGTGCTTTCCCAGACCGTAAAGCGCTATTGAAAGTAGAACGTTTAGGGCCTAAAGCCTTTGAGCAAGCGGCGGGCTTCCTTCGCATTGTAAACGGCACCAACCCACTTGATGCCTCTGCGGTTCACCCAGAAGCATACCCAGTGGTAGATAAGATTGTTGATACTACCGCTGTTGCGGTTAACGACATCATCGGCAATACCGAGCTTCTAAAAAGCCTGTCGCCAGACACCTTTACCAGCGACGCATTCGGTTTGCCAACGGTTAAAGACATTCTAAAAGAGCTGGATAAACCAGGCCGCGATCCTCGTCCAGAGTTTAAAACTGCCGCGTTTAAAGAAGGCGTTGAAACCATTAACGACCTTAAACCAGGTATGATTTTAGAGGGCGTGGTAAGCAACGTGGCCAACTTTGGTGCGTTCGTTGATGTAGGTGTGCATCAAGATGGACTGGTGCATATTTCAGCACTGACTAACAAGTTTATCTCAGACCCTCGCGAGGTGGTCAAAGCGGGCGATATCGTTAAAGTAAAAGTGCTTGAAGTAGACGTACCGCGCAAGCGTATTTCCTTCACCATGCGCTTAGACGATACACCGAGTCAAAGCAATAATGCAGGCGGCAAACCAGCAGCAGGAAAACCACAAAGTAAAGGGGCTGGGCGTGCTAACGCGAAAGCAAACCCTCGTTCAAATCAGGGTGGCGGCAATCGCAATAGCCAACCTCAAAATAGCGCTATGGGAAACGCCTTTGCCGATGCCTTTGCTAAAGCGAAAAAGTAAACGGTAGCGCTTAACCATTACTTACTCTTGTTTACAAAAGGGCGTGTTAGTTCACTAACACGCCCTTTTCGTATCGCACTTCCATTTTAACTGCCGTTTTTGCTACATTAGTTTGTGTTACATTAGATGGGACGCATGGAAATTCATGCACCCTGATACTCTTGAATAAAAAGTGTCAAACTACAAAATACCGAAACAGTGAAAAGGTGTGGGTCACACCGAAACCGAAGTTCGTATGTTGTTAGCGTTTAGCGAGGCCGTTGACATGCTTTTAGTGCCTTAACGTTTAGCGAAGGTAATGTCGCTCATTTGACCACAGCCTTTTTCAAGGCAGCACTTTCGGACAACCGTAATGAGCTAAGGGCCACTAACCTTTGGTGTACGAGCGTAATCATCCAACTGTACAGCAAAGATTATCTGCCCTCATCAAAGGATGATTTTATGAACTCGCCTGTCTCAAAAAATATGCTGAATGTCAGCGCCGATTACCCCGACCTTCGGGATCGTTATTACCAACCTAATCTTACGCCACTTAAGCCTTTTATCGACCCGCCAGGCAATTTGGTTATTTTAGACCAAGGTAAAGAAGGGGCATGTACGGGCTTTGCATTGGCCGCTACCATTAATTTCATTTACCGTCAGCAAGGCCGAAAACATACAGTTAGCCCGTGGATGCTTTATGCCATGGCTAAACGTCATGATGAGTGGTTAGGTGAAGCGTATGAAGGCTCTAGCTGCCGCGGTGCAATTAAGGGGTGGTACAACAGTGGCGTATGTAACGACTCACTAACTGAAGATATTAAGCACAGCAACGAATTTGAAATGACCCTAGCTATTGCTAACAATGCCAGCAATCACAGGCTAGGTGCGTACTACCGTATTGAACGAGAAATTAGCGATTTTCATGCGGCACTTAACGAAGTGGGCGTGATCTTTGTTTCTGCCAGAATTCATGAAGGCTGGAAAGATAGCGAAGGTGATGCAATAAATTTAAGGCCTGAACCCATGGGCGGCCACGCGTTTGCCATTGTTGGCTATAACGACGAAGGTTTTTGGATCCAAAACTCTTGGGGTACGAATTGGAAAAAGTCAGGGTTGGCACTTTGGCGGTACGACGACTGGGCGTTAAACGTTATGGATGCGTGGGTTGTTCAACTTGCGCTTCCTATTTCAGGCTCAGGGACTTACCATCAGGCTACGCGCTCTATTGCACAGGGTTTGTTTTCTCGCTCCACACCACGGGTGAGCATTCAAGATCACTTCATTCATTTCGACGACGGACACTTTGACACCAGAAGCAAATATTGGAGCAATAAAAACCACGTCGATGCCATTATTGAAAAACTTTCTGACAGTAACCATCGTCATGTAATGTTATATGCACACGGCGGCTTAAATAGCATAAAAGCTTCGGCTAAACGCATTGCAGCCATGAAAGACACCTTCCTTAAAAACGATATTTATCCCATTCACTTCATGTACGACACGGGTATGCTAGAAGAACTCAAAGATATTCTGGGCTTTAAGAATAAAGAGATTAGCAATAAAGTTGGGGCTTTCACTGATTATACCGACCGCATTCTGGAATGGGCGACGCGCAAAGTAGGTGGTGCACTTTGGCGTGAAATGAAATCAGACGCTTGCACGCCCTTTACCCGTACCACGTCCGATGGTACGTATTTTCTAACACAATTGGCCGCCTACTTGAAAGACAATTCAGATATTAAGCTGCATGTTGTAGGGCATTCTGCTGGCTCTATCTTTCATGCTCACAGCTTATCTAGACTGTGTAAAGTAGATGAAAGCATAAAGGTTAAAGGTCTACACTTATTGGCCCCAGCCATCAGCTACCCCTTGTTCAACGAAAAGCTCTCTGCGCTTATAGAAGGTAAACATATTGAATCGACTACGGTTTACAACTTATCTGAAGCGTTGGAAAAAGATGACCACGTGGCGCGCATTTACCAAAAGTCGTTGCTCTATTTGGTATCAAATGCGTTTGAATCCAAACCAGAGATGCCCTTATTAGGTATGGCTGTGTTTAATCAGCCGCTGCCTAGCGTGACGTTTAAGTACAGTGAGGGGAAAGTAGGTGATGCCACCGCCGCCACGTCCCATGGTGGCTTCGATAGCGACGTAGATACCATGAACTCGGTACTTTCAGACATCACTGGCGGCTCACCTAAATATCCGTTTACAAAGGCAATACTGGATTATTAAAGCCTGCTAACTGGGAAGGATGTTGAATAAATGAAAGTACTTCTCTAATGGTTTAGCTAAGGTTGTGATGGGCTAAATCGTTGGAGTAACACGAGGCAGACAAGACTAATTACACGTTATCATGCTTGAAATGATAGACCCTCTCTAGACGGAGTGTAAGCTTGCAAATACGCATTTTGAATGCGGCCTATTCGAGCCTGCATAAAGTCAGCACCACTGGCCTCAACAGCTTGTTCAGAAGAAGCGATTGCTAGTGTAGACTGAGCATCTAAAATAGTATTTACGTCAGCGCCTTTTGTTGAATTAGTGTCGATGTCCTGCTGGTCACTATCGTCAGCATCTGCAACTAGGTCGCTATCTGAAACACTTGTAGCACTATTCGTCGACGTTCCCTCAGCTGCGCCTTTGGCGATCTCACTACGGGCCTCTGTGGCTTTTTGAGAAGCCTCTGCAGCCACTTTTAAATCTTGTGATGATGGTTCAGCTGGGGCAAGAGCGGCTGCGCGCACCTGCTCCATTTTTTTCAGTGTTTCCTCAGGCGTTTTTTCTTCTGAAACATCAATAGACACTTCGCCATCGGTCACATAGCGTTTATTGTCAGGGCCTGTGGTGTATTCATATTGTGGTGCACCGGCGTACTGACCGCCTGTTGAAGCATGCGCTTGCTCGTGAACTCTTACTTCCTGATCCCGGGCTTTTAGCTGTTCAATTTCAGCCGCGTCTTGCTTCTCTTGTTGCTCTTGCTGCCTGTCTTTCGCGTCTTGTTTACCAGCACTCTCGTCTTGCGCATTGTCTTTCTCTTGCCCAAATACGTTTTGGAAGGCTGCTTGAAGCTCGGTTTGTATCTGTGGACGTTCATAGGTGACAGGAGCTGGCGGCTGGCCGGGGCTCTTCGCTTTATCGGCTTCTGACCCCAAGCCTTTTTGAGAAGCCCCTTGCTGGGAATCTGACGCTTGAGGAATAGTTTCACGCTGCACATTATCTCTACGTGCAGACTCTGTATTTATGTTCGCCGTGGGATAAGCAATGGCGTTAAGGATTGGTGTAACGATATTCACCGTAACTGTTCCACCTACGCAAGCACGTCTATGATGGTACCAAGCATCTCATCGGCAACACCTAATACTTTGGCAGAGGCTTGGGCATTACGTTCGTTTACATTGAGCGCAATTAAGTCGTCGGTGAGACGCGTGGAGGTAGACGTTGAATTCGATGACGTGTTTATTGTGTCGGTATTGGTCGCAATAGGTTGAGCGGGTGCTACCGCATCCTCAGCAGTTCGCTGAGCGATATTTGATGCTGCCTGCGAAATTCCGTCGCTGGCATTTTGTAAACCATATTGAGCCGCTGCAAATGCAGAGCCTGCACCTAAACCATCAACACTTGTCATACACTACCCCTAACCTCTCATGTGCAATTATTAACCAATTTCACACAAATGGAAAGACATGTATCACACCCTGTCATTAACTTATTGTAAGCAGGCGATTTTTATTAGGCTGTCAAAGATAAGAAAAGCTTCAAACAATCAGCAAGCCGCGGTTTGAAGCTTCATGTCATCACTGTTTTAAGACGCCTTTTGCTGATAAATGCCAGCGGCAAAGCGAAATAGAATGTCAGCAGTTTGCTGAGGATGTGAAATAAACGGCGCATGCGACGCATGAGGCAGAACAACGGTATCGGCCTGCGGATGTAGCTCACATATACGATCTATTCCGCTGGTCGGCACTAGACTATCTAACCTGCCATACAATCGTAACGTGGGTGTAGTTATTCGTCCCACGTCTTGGCGCATGTCTTCAGTAGACAATATGCGTAAACCTTTCTTAAGCGCTTCCTCGGCGGGATCTGGGAATTGGGTTACCTGTTCTCTGATCGCCTTAATATCCTGCTTTGCCGTTTCGCTGCCCATCGCTTGAATTGCCAAAAAACGTTCCAGTGTTTTCTGATAGTTCTTTTCAAGCTGAGTCTCGAACATTGAAAGTAAATCTGCAGCAATACCCGGCCAACAAGGCCCTGCTATAAATCGAGGTGTTGAAGCAATCGTTACCAGTCCGGTAAGTTTTTCTGGTGCTAACAGCGCTAACTTTTGCGCAACTAGGCCACCTAATGACCACCCAACCAACACACACTGGTTTGGAAGCTGGTTCACAATGGATTGAGCCAATGTTTCCACGTTATACGGTGACGGGACGAACTCTGCATTTTCCCCAAACCCAGGAAGATCTATGGTGGTGACGCGAAAATTATCGCTTAAATAAGGAATAAAGGATGTGAACGCTCCGCTGTTCATACCCCAACCATGAAGAAATACCACATCTACGCCTGTACCCTGAGTACGGGTGACAAGCTCGCCGTTTGTATGCAAACTTTCCATTTACACCTCCTTAGGCAGTCACGTGTTTTTGAGGCAACACGAAATAATGAAAACAGGTCGACGCTCGACAATTCAAGGAAGTTGATGGAATCAACACTATGAACCTTTCATGCTTGCTATGTTATCAGGCAAGTCCTACGCCAGTATGTCACTGGTGTGAAGATGACATATTTTTTTTCGATGCCACGTTGCACGGAAGTAACTTACTTCAATATGGCCCTGTGGCAGGCCACGTCAAGCATAGCCACTATGACGCGTTACGCGTTTTGGGACTTCATACGTGGCCAATGTCATCGCTGGTTCACCAGTTAAAGTTTACGCATTCCCTTACGGCAGGAAAAGTATTAAGTAACTGGTTTGTCCATAAAATGCGACAGTGCACTTTATCAGTGCCCAATGTGCTGCTTCCGGTGCCAATTAGTGCATGGCGACTTGCTACACGGCACTACAATCAGGCTACGCTTCTGTGTGAAAGCATAAGCAGTGAGCTGAATATTCCAGTTAACCAGTCGTGGGCCAAACGACGGGGCTTTAGCGTGCAGCATCACTTATCAAAAATGGCGAGAGCCGAAAACGCAAGCCGTGTATTCAGCCTATCGACGCAGTGTATCGATGATGAGATAGCGATAGCGCAAGGTAATAAAGATGGCTGCAACTTCAGCGTTGCAATTGTCGATGATGTACTCACCACCGGCGTGACCGTGAATACATTGAGTAAAAGGCTCAAAAAACGCTATCCAAATTTACACATTCAGGTGTGGGTAGCGGCATTTACGCCTCCGCCTAAAAGCAGTCTGTGTCAGAAAGCCTAGTGCTCAGAAGCGGTGATACTGAAAAGCGCGGCATTTCGCCGCGCGTTTCAAACTTATTTAGCGAATAAAGTGCGATTGGTAGATTGCATTAGCCAGCATCTTGTTCGTGCCATACCAGTACCCTCTAAACTGCGTATTGTCGGTAAAGCCAATGACAACGCCGCGACCCATTTTTTGAGTCGTCACAGCAGTTGATTCAGCCATTAGCGCAACCATTGCGTCATCACTAAACCCTGCCATAAGAGGCTCGTCGGTGTAGCGTGCAGGCGTAACAAAAGGTGAGTTACTTGCCTCCACTATCATATTGTTGGTTTTAAACATAGGCAGAGTATCGTCATCATAGCCGTAAAATAGCGGGTGAGTATTGTCGATATTGGCTTCAAACACAGCGCCAGCCACCAACTTTCTGGCGTATAGCGATGCGCCATCTTTATAGCTGAGTTCGCTTTCATCGAACGCGTTATCAATACTCTCTCGACTAACAATTTCTATGTCTAACCATTTATGTTGACCGAAATAACGCAACGCGGATTTCTGCCCCACGATCACGCCACCGGCTTTTACCCAGTCTTCAATTTTTGCTCTGTCGCTTTCCGTAAAACTATAGCGTCCGCTTGGAAACAAAATATGTGTGTAGTTGATACTAGGATCACTAAGCGCCTTGAGTAAATGTTGTTGCTCAACAATACTGGCAGGCAACCCTACCTTTGTATCGAAGTAATGCCACATTTCCCCGACTTCGTACTCGCTAGTACCTTCGCCTCCCACAATCAATACTTGTGGCAAGGTAACGGGTGCCATGCTTCGGCTACCCAAATCGTGCCCTGTGGGTGTTAACCCACTGCGCAAACTAAATACAGGCACCTGAAGTTGCTGTTGCGCATCGCGCAAAACGGCCGCCAAGTTTTCTGGCTGACCCAGTCCTTTTGGTACAACTATGCTGCCAGGCTGAAGCTCAATGCTGTTGCCATCGTATTTAATAGCGGAAAACGCTTCTTCACTACTGCGGACCTTCACGCCTGCTTCAAGCAATGTTTGAAGCATGGCAGGTGCATAATAGTGCTGCCATGAGAACGCGTAAGCATAAGCGTTAGGCTGAATATCATTGAACGGTAATTGCTTAAGTGCGGTGTTGTCATTTAGCTCGAGGCTTCTCGCATCGCCCTTATCTAACGGCGCATAATCTAAATTAAACGCCAAGGCTAAATTCCATGTAGAAACATCGTAGAACGTATTGTTTTCAAACGAGGTTTGAGTAGAGAAAATAGACTTTACTAAGCGGTATTGAGCTTGATTGGTAGGAATATAAATCGCTTTTCCTGCCTTATAGCTAACCTTGTTAACATCAAAGTTCTTTGTTAGCACGTCGTATTGAATATGATGCTGCTCAAGAAGGGCAAGGAATGCATTAAATCGAGCAGGATCATTAGATGCACTAACGACAAACCCCGCTTGCGCATCGTCTTTAGCCAAAGACAGCGTGCTTTTCACAAAACCCGATTGATAATCGAGAATAGCGGCCTTATTTGCCAATGCGCCTCTAAAAGTGCTTAAAGACGTGGTAATTTGATTTGCTATGGTATCTTTAAACGCAAGCTTGCCATTAATAGAGTCTTGAAGATGCCCTCGTGAGCTTGCTTGCTCAAAAAGAATACCCACACTGCCGTGTAAATCTGGATAGGTCGAGCCTTTGCCTGCGTAGAAGTCGTCAAATGCTTCTTGGGTAAAATAGAGCTCCCCTTGCTCATCAAACGCGGCAGCGTGATACTGGGCAAGCGCTTCTGTTAGCGTTACGTTCTCATCAGGCGTCAGTGGATTTTTACGCGAGCGCACACCAGGCTGGAAAAAATAGGTGCTGTCTGTCCCCATTTCATGAAAATCGGTGAGTATATGTGGGCGCCATTTATGAAACTGTTTAATTCGCGCCTGCGACTCTGGGTGCGCCAGCAATAGCCAGTCGCGGTTTAAATCGAACCAGTAGTGATTTGTTCTACCTGACGGCCACCCCTCATCGTGTTCACGGTGTCGACTGTCAGAAACCAGCTGCCTGCCCTTGTGCATATTTGCCCACTGAGCGAATCGAGAAAGTCCATCGGGGTTGAAAGACGGATCAAACAGCACAATATTGTTATTCAACAAGGCATCAATTTCTTTACCTTCAGCCGCGGCCAAATAATAAGCCAACGCAAGTGAAGCATTGGTACCGGAAGGCTCGTTACCGTGAATACTGTAGCCCATGTAAAAGATAAGGGGAGCATCGCCACCTACTTTCTTGCCGCTTTCCATTGCATCGATGTGTTGCTGCCTCATCGCCTCAATATTGTTTCTATTTGAGGGCGCTGTGATTGTTAGTAACAGAAGTGGGCGGTTTTCGTGAGTACGGCCGGTTTCTTCAATGGTGATACGGTCAGACTTCTCGGCAAGTAGCTTCATATAATTGACGACTTGGTCGTGACGCACATGCCACTCGCCAATGTTGGCGCCTAGTATCGATTCAGGCGTGGGAATAGCTGGGTTGTAGGATACCGTGTCAGGTAAGTATGCTGTCACCGGCTGCCCGCCTACATCAGGTGCAATAGTAACTGTTGAAGCAGAGGCGGGTTGTGCTAATGATTTCTGACTGGCTGTTGCCCCAAAGGCGATGGTACCAAGGGCTAAAAATGAAACGAGTGAGAATGGATTCTTTTTGGCGGTGTAATGCAATTTCGCGAACATAGCGCTTCCCGTCTTGTTGTTATGGTTGAGAATAGTGGCAACGTGCACGCCTCTCAACAAATTCGATTCACTGGAATAATTTATTTAATTAATACCCGACTGTTTTACTCAGGTAAATTTGATACAATAATCCAAATTTCAAAATATGTAGGACTTGCTGATGATAACTATATCAGAAGAAGCCCAGGCTCACTTCGTAAAACTGTTGAGTAAACAAGAGTCTGGCACGAATATTCGTGTGTTCGTCGTAAATCCAGGCACTTCGTCGGCTGAGTGTGGCGTGTCCTATTGCCCACCAGACGCGGTTGAAGAGACGGATACCCGTTTGCCATTTAATGGTTTCGATGCGGTTGTAGATGAAGAAAGCGCGCCTTATTTAGAGGAAGCGGAAATTGACTACGTTACCGATCAAATGGGCTCACAGTTAACCCTAAAAGCACCTAACGCTAAAGCGCGTAAAGTGTCTGACGACGCACCATTAATTGAGCGAATCAACTATATGATTGAATCGGAAATCAATCCTCAGTTGGCGAGCCATGGTGGCAATGTTGTATTGACAGAACTGACTGACGACGGCTATGCCATACTCCAGTTCGGCGGCGGCTGCAATGGTTGCTCAATGGTAGACGTAACGCTTAAAGAAGGTATCGAGAAGCAAATGATCGAGCAATTCGCTGGCGAGCTCAAGGGCGTGCGCGATGCGACTGAGCACCAGGCGGGTGAGCACTCTTACTACTAAGCGTAATATTGCACTTGCCTAAGTGCATATCTCGATAACTATCTCATGCTAAAGCAAGACATTCACAAAAGCTGGCAACTATTCAAAATAGGTCTATCTATTTTCGTTGTCGGCGTCTTGCTGTTGTTCACCTTAAGTGAACTTCATATCACGCTGCATTACCTGAGCCTTCTTATATTATTTGTCGGTTTCGCTATCGCCATGTTGGGTTACTGGGGAATTTTTATTCAGCGTTTTTCGTTTATAAAAAACAAAAAGCCACCGCATAAATTCTGATTACTTCCGGCTCTACGCCATACCTTCTTGCCCTATTCTTTATGTAAGCCAGTCAGATTGCTCTCAGTTTCACCCATACGCCATACTCTACATTGCGCAGCTGTCTCCCGTTCATTTATGTTCGCCTAGCGCTTGTCTCGGGTTACAGGTAGATTAGAGGTTGCGCAAAGTGCCTAACAAAATAAAAAGGAGCTGTGGTGAATACAACAAAGAAGCTGGGCCTGCTTGGCGGAATGAGTTGGGAATCAACGGTCAGTTACTATCAAGCCATAAACCGTGGTGTAAACGCTCGACTTGGCGGCCTTCACAGCGCACCGCTGATAATAAGCAGCGTTGACTTTGCCCACATAGAGCAGCTTCAACATAAAGGCGAATGGGATAAAACCGCCGATATACTGATCCGCGAGGCGAAGCATTTAGAAACTGCGGGTGCAAAAGCCATATTAATTTGTACCAATACCATGCACAAGGTAGCAGCTGACATAGAGCAGAAGATCACCATTCCACTTATTCACATTGCCGACGCTACGGGGTGCGTGTTGCAACAAGATAGGGTTAAGAAAGTTGGGCTACTGGGCACCCGTTTCACCATGGAACAAACCTTTTACACATCGCGCCTTGAAGAGATGTTTGGCATTGAAGTTGTTATTCCAAATGACCAACAACGTAACACGGTTCATAACATTATTTATGAACAATTATGCAAGGGCGTGATTTGTGTTGAATCCCGTAACGCGTATATTGACATTATAAATGAACTGGCGGCCGAGGGTGCTGAAGGCATCATTTTAGGCTGCACAGAAATTGCCTTATTAGTTCAACAACATCACACCAAAGTTAAGTTATACGATACTACCGCTATCCATGCTTCAGCTGCGGTAGATTTTGCATTAGCTCCCTAAAGCGTTAGCAAAGGGTAAGTAGCGAAACACATATAACCTAACTTTGATAAAAGGGAATTGGCCCTACTATTTTCAGAGGACACAGCTATGTTTAGCCACGTAATGATTGGTGCGAACGACCTTGAAGCATCAAAAAAATTCTACGATGCTATTTTAGGAGTATTAGGATACGAACCAGGCGTTTTTGATGAATACGGACGGGTTTTTTACTATACGCCGAAAGGTATTTTAGCGCTAACAAAGCCGATTAACGGAGAGGCTGCCACACACGGTAATGGCACCACACTCGGCCTTGCCGCTCGAACACCAGACATCGTTGATGAATGGCATAAAGTAGGAAGCGAGAATGGGGGCGTGCCATGCGAGGACCCACCGGGTATTCGAGGCAATGGGGAACGCCAACTGTATCTTGCTTATCTGCGAGACCCAGCGGGCAACAAGCTCTGTGCCACGCACATCGTAAGAAAATAGCTGAAGTGCTGCCTGCTTAAATGATCACGCTCTTTTTGCAGGCTATTCGCTTTTAGCGGTCTATTTGGCCCAAAGCCCTTTGAAAAATAGCCCTTTGAATAATAGCGCTTTGGGTATGCCTAGTTAAGTCTACATATAAGTCCTAACCAAGCGAAGCTGCATAGGTGTTACTGTCTGGCCGTTCAATATCCTAACTGGGTTTCGCCTTTTCTCTTCTTTGCACTATACATTGTTGCTAGATGAATTAACCTTGAACCAGTAAAAGCTCAGCTAACAGAGGGAATATGACACCTGAAGAAACTGGCAAGGCCTACGACACCATTACACACCTTTGGACTCGTCCTGAGTTTAATCAGAAAAATGGGTTAACCGCTTACCAAAAAGCACTGTCATTTTTAGCGGACACCCCATCACAAGAGCCTGATACGGTGCCAAGCGAAGCGCTTGATAAGGGAGAAGCGCTTGATAAGGGAGAAGCGCTTGATAAGGGAGAGGCACCTAATGAGGAAAAAGCGAGCAATAAAGACAAACCAAAGAAACGAGGTTACGCACTAGACATAGGTTGCGGATGCACCAATCGTTTTGTGCCGATTATCGAACGTGCAGGGCTAACTTACGAAGGCATTGATGTTTCCAAAGATATGCTTGCCATTGCGGCGTCCCAATTACCCGCTCATACCTTCTATTGCGCCGACGTGTGTACATTCACTATCCCCAAGCACTATTCGTTTATTAGTGCTTGGGATAGCTTTTGGCATATTCCCCTAACTCAGCAAGAGCCTTTGCTTAAGAAGCTAGTGGATCATTTAAACGATGATGGTGTGTTGCTTTTTACCTGTGGGGGTACAGGTGAAAGCGGTCAACACACAAACAAAGTGATGGGCCCAGAAGTCTACTACGCCTCGCTGGGGCTACATAGATACATAGAAATATTGATAGAAGCAGGCGGGTTTGTTCGTCACGTTGAATTCGATCAGCACCCTGAACTACACACTATTATCATTGTGCAAAAAAGAACCGCGCAAAAAACACAGTAGCAAAAAAATAATACTGAATGATGCCCTAGAAAAACTGAGAGAGTCACCGTGCTCAGCACGCCTACCCTAAGAAAGGTCAGCGAACTAGCTTTGCGGTGTCGCTAGCTCACCGCGTTTATCTAAACGATAAAAGCTCCAGGCCAATGTCACACCGCGAGCGAGTAAAAAGGCAAGGAGAGCATACCAAAGGCTGACGTTACCCTGATCTTGCGTGAGATACCAAACGGGGAAATACACCCCTAACGCACTTATTATCATGGTATTTCTCATTGCGCTGGCTCGGGTAAGACCAACAAATACGCCATCGTACAAAAAACACCAATGCGCTAATAGAGGAAGTAATACCATTAGACCAAGATAAGGTAGCGCAGCTTTTACAATGTCACTATGTTCGGTAAGCAGCGCGATAATGGCCTCACCACCTGCGAAAAATATCAGGCTATAAATAAGGGCAAAAACACTCGACCAGACTAGCCCTTGATAGGTGCGTCGTTTCACTTCGCTGCTATCAGACGCCCCTTTGGCTTCACCCACCAGCGCTTCCACACCATAGGCAATGCCATCTAGCCCTAATGCAATAAGAACAAAGAACTGCATAAGTATGGCATTGACGGCCGCCGACGTTTCGCCGTAACGGGCACCTTGAATAGTAAGAAACGCTAAACAGCCCTGTAATGCTAAGTTACGTAGCAACATATCGCCGTTGAGCTTCATCAATACTTTTCGAGCTGCTCGGTTGAACCACGATGCACTCACCGCGACACCGCCAACGCGCTTAAACGCCACCGCTAGGGCCATTATAGCCATAGTATACTCAGCGATAACACTGGCCAGCGCCACGCCAGCAACAGACAAACCAAGCCCGAACACAAACACTACATCGAGTCCCGCATTCAATAAATTTCCCACAATTTGAATAGCCATGACGCTGCGCGTTTTTTGCTGCCCTACTAACCATCCAACTAATGCCAAATTAAGCATGGCAGCTGGTGCGCCCCATACCCGCGTCGAAAAATAGTCTTGAAGATGCAGGGCAACTTCACTGTTTGGCTGAGTTAAAGCTAAGCCTATAGACAAGATAGGAGATTGAAGAGCGAGTACCACAGCCCCCAACACTAGAGCAACCGCCACCGTTTGCCACAGCACTTTTGCTGACTCTAATGTATTGTTCGGTGAGCCTTTAGCTTGTGCACTCAAACCTGTTGATGACATGCGAAGAAACCCGCACACCCAGTATATTTGCGTTAAGATAAGTGCGCCCACCGAAGCCCCTGCAAGCATGGCTGGTAAAGACATGTGTCCCAAAACCGCGGTATCCACCAAACCTAATAGAGGCGTAGTAATATTCGCTAAGATCATGGGAAGCGCTAACGCCAACAGACGGGAATGGTCGTCAAAAAAGGAGCGCTGAGTTAGTTGAGCAGGGGACATAAATGATCTCAGTAGGGGTTAATTTCGCTATATACTATCAACCTATGCAGCGGCATAAGTGAAATGCGTACCAGCTTGACCATGTATAAGATTGGCCAAGTCGCATTATTTGGAGTTTACCATGCTATTGAATTTGATTAGGCACTCAGTGGATGATGATATGAAAACCAACAATGTAATTCAAAATAGAACGACGAGTCGTACGCGTTTGAAGATCTTATCTTCAATGCTTGCGGGAATTTTCAATGTTTTGTTGGTCTCACCTAGCATTGCTTCAGGCTCAGATGCAAACCCTGTTGCTGATGCGACTTCCACTAAAAAGGAACAAAGTGGTAGTAACATCGACTCTAGTGTGAGCACCACGCCTAACGCCGCCATTTTGCTTTATCACCATGTGTCGTCTTCAACACCAGCCAGTACCAGTATTTCGCCTGAAGCCTTTAAATCGCACATGGAATACTTGGACGCACACCACACTGTTGTTTCGCTTCAGGACGTTGTTTCTGCGATACAACACAACACTACACTGCCAGAAAATGCGGTTGCGATTACGTTTGACGATGGCTACGCAAACATTTTAGACAATGCTCACCCAATACTGGCTGACCTAGGTTTTCCCTATACCGTGTTTATCAACCCTGATGAAATTGGCGTAGGTCCTAAGCAGCTAACATGGGAGCAAGTTATTGCTATGCATAACGATGGCGTTGTTTTTGCCAACCACACGCTAGACCACCTTCATATGCTAAACGGTGAGCAAGCAATGGGCGAGCGCGCATGGCTGGAGAAAGTTTGGCAGAACGTAGAAAGTGCTGAAAAGAAGATTGAAGATAAATTGGATATTAGCCTTAAATATTTAGCGTACCCGTTTGGTGAATACAACACGGCGCTCGCTAATAAGCTCAAAGCTGAAGGTTACATAGGATTCGGGCAGCATTCCGGGGCTGTGGGCCCATCTAGCGACATGCAGGCACTACCGCGCTTCCCCGCGGCCGGTCCTTACGCCAATTTGGCAACGCTAAAGACCAAGCTTAATAGTCTTGCCATGCCAGTGACGCAAAGTTCACATAAAGACCCTCGTATGACAGCGCGAAACCTGTCATCGCCCATTAGTTTAACGATAGACAGTGACGATGTTCGCCTTACACAAGTAAATTGTTTTTTCGGCGGCGACCCTATAGAGACTAGCCTAGAAGAAAATGTGCTTACGTTTACCCTTGATGAAACGCTTCCAGTAGGACGTTCACGTGTGAATTGTACAGCACCGTCTAATGCGCAATCAGGGCGTTATTATTGGTACTCTACGCCCTTCTTTGTGGCAGATGAGAACGGCAATTACCCAGACTAGGGCATGTCGGACAGGCCAGGAAGAAAATTGGACGCTAGCCCATATTGGTTGGCTTCACATCTACATAAGAAAACGTTTAACTAAATAGACCGAGCAAAGCGGATAAAGCCTTTATTAATAGACTCTTCTACAAAGTCATTGCGTTGATAAAAACGGATAGCCGACACATTTGATACTTCAACATCAAGCACAAGCTTACGTTTTTTGAGCTTTTCCGCGCGCACCTGCATCGCATCTACTAGCATGGATCCCACCCCTGTTCGTCGGGCGCTTTCTTCAACGGAAAGATGTCCAATCATTAGTTCAGTATTGGTAGGTGGCGTTAGGTTTACCGCTACCGTTTGGTTACGCATGAGCACTGTAATAGCCTCATCGAGGGTAAAGTACGATGTGATGCTATCAAGGGTCGCCCTATCAAATGTTGCACCAAGTTTGCTGTGCCAAGAGGTCACAACACCGAGTACTTCGTCGCCGCTACACGCCACCCAATGATTCTTGAAGCCATATTGCCCGCCACCGAGTTCCCATGCATGAGACAGGTAGCCCTCAGCTGTTCTATTTTTATTTTGTCCAAAAATAGACGTTAACAAAGATTGCGCCGCATTCAATATAAGCGGCGTAGTTTGCGCAGCATCAGATGCCACACCTTGCCTTATTTTGATTTCCATATTACTGCTTCGAGATTATTATTGGCATATCTGCCAATATTTGCTGGGAATCACTTATCGATAGCTTTCCTGGCTCTCTTTTAGGTTTGAATCTTCCTATCACCCTAGCTTCAGGGTCGACAAGTACGACAGATGCACTGTGGTCAACTAAATAGTTGGGGTTATCGGTACTTTCAGCAATGGCATACATCATTCCTAAATTACGTACAAAGGGGAATAGCGCCTTGTGCTCTCCAGTAACGGCAATGAACTCCTCATTAAAATAGCTCACATACTCTGAAAGTCTTTCAATTGAATCGCGATTTGGATCAACGGATACAAAAACAATTCGAATAGGTTCGACACTATTTAATGCTTTTAGTTCAGGATATATACCGTTCAGTTCAGCCATGGTAGTTGGGCAAATATCGGGGCAGAAGGTATAGCCCACAAATACTAAGCTCCACTGCCCTTCAAGCGACGAATTATCAAACACTTCACCTTCATGAGATGTAAGTGAAAACGGTGATAATGCTCTCGGCTCTGGGTAAGTCTGAAAGTATTCAGGCTGACTTTCAACATTTGGGGGCGCGATATACAGCGCCCCTACGATGCCTGCACATAGCGCTAAAAATGCAACAAGGCCGACGGTAGTTCGTTGATTCATAAACTCAGTGGTATGTAGTGATCTAAGAGTAATACGACAAACAATACCATGAGATGAATAATTGAAAACCTAAAAGTTTTCATTGCAGTTTGTGGCTCTGCATCGAATTTTAGCTTTAATGCATAGTATAGAAATCCAATGTTAAGCACACTTGAGCCAATCAAATAAATGAGATCGCTCATGCCTGTAAGGTAGGGCAGCAAACATACAAGCCCCAACAATACTGTATACAGCAACACTGACGTTTTCGTAAATGACACACCGTGGGTTACCGGCAGCATGGGCACCTTAGCTTTGGCGTAATCTTTTTCTCTATGAATAGCGAGCGCCCAAAAATGCGGCGGCGTCCAAGTAAAGATAATCAGCACTAAAAGCAGGGCATGGGCATGTATTTCCCCTGTAACCGCGGTCCAACCTAGAAGCGGTGGAGCAGCCCCTGCTAAACCGCCAATCACGATGTTTTGCGGTGTCGCTCGCTTTAAATACATCGTGTAGATAAACGCGTAGCCTACTAAACTTGCTAAGGTTAACCACGCGGTTAGCATATTCACAAAAAGAGCCAACACTACAAATCCACCCACACCTAAAACGCCTGCAAACCACAGCGCGTTGTTTACGCTAACCTTGCCTTTTGCGACGGGGCGATTAAATGTACGCGCCATCACACTATCTATCTTATGGTCGACAACGTGATTAATAACCGCAGCAGACGCAGACAACATACCAATACCCAATAAGCCACAGATAAGTACGGTTGCGTTTACCCACGAAGGCGTAGCTAAACACATGCCTACTAACGCGGTTAACAGCAACAACATGACGACATTAGGCTTAGTCATTTCATAGTAATCTCGCCACGTGACTACATTGTGCTGACGTGAAGTACGCGCATGTAAAGAGACCGATTTAGCCATGGAAACCTCCTGGAGCTTTAGGGAGAATATGAGAAGACGTTGACGCGTTTAAAGGGTCGTGCAAAGGCGCTTCGTGGATGCTAAATGCACCTGCACCCTGCAGTGGTTTCGAACTTGAGAATGAGCCTGTATTTCGTTTTTCTGTACCGAAGACGTTATCGTTTTCTAGTGCCAAAAATACGGTAAAAATGAGGTTGAGTAGGGAGAGAAGTAACACAGCTGCGACCGCGTTATGCATTACAGCGACAGCCAGTGGCAGCATAAAGATAATGTTGCTAAGTCCTAATGCCACTTGCGTGCATAATGCTACCAACATAAACGCACCCACATATTTTTGTTTACTTGTGGTGTAGCGGCTTACCAACACACTTATACCTAGTGCTAGCAAGTATAAAAACGTGATGACCGCGCCGAGCCTATGCACTATGTGCATGGTAACGCGTTCGCCGTAATCGTGAGCACCAAACTCATAGTTGTCTGCGTCAGGCACACTGAATGCACCTGCCAAATCAATTCTTTCCTGCCAACCGCTTTCACAGACCGGCATTTCCGTACAGGCTAACGCGGCATAATTGGCAGAAGTCCATCCACCAAGAGCAATCTGGGTAACAAGCACGCCAAGCCCAATGAAGGCGAAAAGTTTAAGGTTTCGCTGAAAGACCTTGGCTTGAGGTAAGTCGGTAATGTCTTGTTCATGCATAGCTGACGCGATGGGCGCTTGTTTAATTTTCGATGCATCGCCTGCGGTGTTGCGCAAACGGAGGTAGAGAATAAACAGGCAAGAGAGCACAGAGAAGCCCCCCAGCAAATGCCCCATAACTACAACGGGAAGGAGATTGAGCGTCACGGTCCACATACCAAGTGCTGCCTGGAAGATAATGAGCCCTAGCAGTAACAGAGGTAATTTAACGGGCGTGCTTTTGTCGCGTTGCCGAATAGCAATAATGGCAATAGCCAGTACACACAGCCCCAGCGTTCCTGCAAAATAGCGGTGAATCATTTCATTCCACGCCTTAAATGCCTCTACTGGACGTTCAGGATAGGCAGCATTAGCCTCTGCTACCTTTTCTTCACTCAAGGGTACGGTTAAGTTTCCGTAACACCCCGGCCAGTCGGGGCAGCCTAGCCCCGCATCGGTCAAACGCGTATACGCACCGAGAATAATAACGACCGCTGCCAGAAAAATACTGAATAGGGTTAATTTTTTCATGGCCGTTATCCTATACGCGATAATTTAAGGAGCTTTCTCATATCTGCCAGCATGTTGCGGCTTTCCATCACGGCGTCTTTTCTATCGTCTTTAATGTCGTAAAAGAGCATGGCGTTATTTTGCGTATCAACAATGTAAACACTGCTAGAGGCAAGCGCCGTTGGTGTAGTAACGGGTAAGGTTTCGACAAAAGGGTAGTCTTCTAGCTCGGCTATCGCAGTTTGGTCGCTTGAAGCGGTAGTAATGACCACTGCTTGGGCACGGTCCGATTCTTTACCTAGCGCAAGCCACACTTGGTTAATGCTAAAAAGTGCGTTCTCGCACACTGCGTCACATTTACTTGGCATCACATACAACAAACGCCATTTAGGTTCCGCGTTTTCTAAAAGCGCACTCATGTCGATGGTCGGCGCGAGCAGCTGACCTTTATTTGTCGCTCCTTTAGTAAACCAATCGTTATCAAGTGCGAGCTTTGCCAAAACAACAGGTAAAACAAACACGGCTACCATAATAATTAATGTTTTTTTCGAAGCAGCATTACTCATAACTACGTCCTTTCTTACTAATTGCAAAGCCGCCAATGGCTGCAGCGGCAATGGCTAAACCAAACCATTGAACTGCATAGCCAAGGTGCTTTTCAGGAGACATTACGACGGCCTGATGTTCACGAATAAACGCGGGGTCAGGCGTGGTAAGGTGAAGAATAAAGGGTAAAAGTTTGCGCTCTAAGGCGTTGCTTAGTGCAGGGAATTCTATGTGTTGTACCAGCGCGGGGCTTTGCGACAAAGCCATATTGGTTTCTGTCACTAAGGGGTTGTTACCCGGCACGCTAAGCACGCCGATTAATTCGCGCGTTTGGCTCGTAAAACTTATATCCGGTAGCGTGCGCGTTAAGTCTGGCGCAGGCACCCAGCCAAAGTTAACCAAGAGCCACCCGACATTGGTATTTACCGGTACGATGACATCGAAACCCACCCGCTGATTGTGAATCTGATTATCTAATAGCAACACATGGTTAGCGTCTATTGCGCCGCTGAACGATACGGTAATATCCCGAGGATCATCATGAGACAACGCCTCTTCTAAACTCAAGGTTCCATTACTTTGCTTTTGCGCTATGCTAGCTAAGCGTTGTTGCTTTTGGACCATGCGATCAAGTTGCCAGTACCCTAAACCGCACATAATCGCCACACTAAAACCCGTGAGTAACCAAGGAATAACGTGGCGAGTGCGAGAAAACATGATTATTTCGCACCATGCAAAATTAGAATAAAAACAGAGGTGAATATGTTGATAAAAATAGTCCTTGTTGCGTTAGTGCTGTACATGATTGTGAACTTGTTCATGGCGATGCGAATCATGATGAAAAACGACACATCAAAAGGGCCTATGAGTAAGTACATTGGTCGACGCGTGCTCACTTCTGCCGTCATTGTTATTATTATTCTTATCGCTATTGGTACCGGTTTAATTACCCCAAACCCAAGGCCTTACTGAGTTTGGGGATTCCTTTTAAAGTACGTAAACAAAGATGTAGAGCATGACCCACACTACATCTACAAAGTGCCAGTACCAGCTCCCCGCCTGAAACGCGAAGTGGTTTTCAGGCGTGAAATGGCCTTTCAAGACCCTAAAAAACAGTACAATTAGAATGATGGTGCCAAGGGTCACATGCATGCCGTGAAACCCTGTGAGCATAAAGAAGGTGTTGCCGTAAATGCCTGACTGAAGCGTAAGCCCCAAGTCGCGATACGCATGTATGTACTCTTCTACCTGTAGGAACAAGAACCCACATCCAAGTAAGATAGTGATACCCAGCATTAGGGTTAGCTGTTTGCGTTTGTTTTGCTCTAGTCCCACATGAGCGAAGTGCAGTGTAATAGATGAGATAAGCAAGATAACCGTGTTAATTGTGGGCAAACCCGCTGCACTCATTTCCTGTGTGGTAGTGCCGCCTGGCGTTGACACCAGCGGCCACATGGCCTCAAAGGTCGGCCATAAGACCTCATTGGTCATAGCGTTATTCGATGCGCCGCCCAGCCACGGAACGGAAATAAATCTCGCGTAGTAGAGGGCGCCGAAAAACGCAGCGAAAAACATCACCTCTGAAAAGATAAACCAGCTCATACCTTGTCGATATGAACGCCCCAGCTGATCGCTGTAAAGCCCTGCCATAGATTCGTCTATTTGATTTTTAAACCAACCTACAAGCATAACGAGCAATACTGCTATCCCCGCTAAAAGGATATGACCGCCATAGCCTGTTTCACCTTTGGTTGCTTGCACCACATAATTGCCCGCACCTACGGCGATAAGAAATAGAGCAACGGCCCCTACGATGGGCCATGGACTTTGTGCGGGTACATAATATTTTTGGTATTCGTGATTCTGTACTTCGGGTTGCATTTTCTTCTCCTTACCCCTTCGGCCTATTCGCCATTTGACGGTGTTGAAGCCATAAAGGGATTCGGTGTTGTCGTTAGGTCACTGGCTCGCGCTGTGACGTCATAGAGTGTGTACTGCAAGGTAAAAAACGTAATTTCTTCAGGTAGCTGAGGGTCTACATAAAACTGCATGGGCATATAGGCTTCACTACCCGCATCTAATGGCTGCTGATTGAAGCAGAAGCATTCAGTCTTGTTCAGGTACAGTGCTGCCGTTCCTGGGGATACAGAGGGAATGGCCTGAGCTACGATATTGCTTGATGCAGGGTTTCTCACATAAAACGACACCGTATTAAGTTCGCCAGGGTGCACTTTCACGCGCTTGGTTTCAGCACGAAACTCCCAGGGCATACCGGTATTTGTGCGAGTAATAAACTCGACGGTCACTTCTCGCGAGTCATCAATCTCAACCGATTGATAAACCGCAGCCGTGCCTTCGGTTTTTCCGTTAATTCCCGTAACGTCGCAAAATACGTCGTACAAGGGAACAAGGGCAAAGCCGAAGCCAAACATGCCAATAACAATAGCAACAAGTTTAATAACCATTTTGTTGTTTGCGCTTTGCTGTGACATCACGTGACCTCCGGGTAAATCCATAGATGAAGGTTGGTAAACGCTTGTTTAACCGCTTATCTCCCTCACCACCTGCAATGTGTGAGTGTCATTCCCGTCAGCTTTTGCCGATTGAAAGGAATGACCAATTCACAACACCACCTACCGTTACTTAACGACAGGTGGTGTTTCAAACGTGTGATAAGGAGCGGGTGATGGAATTTCCCATTCCAATCCTTCTGCGCCGTCCCAAACTTGCGCTGATACCGGCTCACCTTGCTTTTTGCATGCCTTGATAAGCAGGGCAAGAAAGATGAGCTGAGATAAACCGAATGCGAAACCGCCCAGGCTTATCCATTTGTTAAAATCAGCGAACTGCAATGCGTAGTCAGGAATACGACGCGGCATTCCAGCCAAACCAACAAAGTGCATAGGGAAGAACAACACATTGACCGATACTAGTGAGCACCAGAAATGCCATTTAGCTAAGGTTGTGTCGTACATTTTGCCTGTCCATTTAGGCAACCAGTAATACACGGCTGCCATGATAGAAAAGACCGCGCCAGTTACCAGTACATAGTGGAAATGGGCTACAACGAAATATGTGTCGTGATATTGAAAGTCCACGGGCGTGATCGCCAACATTAACCCTGACAACCCACCAATGGTAAACAGTACAATAAAGGCAATAGCAAACATCATAGGCATTTCAAAGCTCAGTGAGCCGCGCCACATGGTCGCTACCCAGTTAAACACTTTTACCCCAGTTGGCACCGAGATAAGCATGGTGGCAAACATGAAAAACATTTCCATGTACACCGGCATGCCCGTAGTAAACATATGGTGAGCCCACACAACGAATGAGAGCAGGGCAATAGACGCCGTGGCGTAAACCATAGACGCGTATCCAAACAGCTGCTTTCGAGAGAAGGTAGGAACAATTTGCGAGATAATGCCAAAGGCGGGCAAGATCATAATGTACACTTCAGGGTGCCCGAAGAACCAGAAAATATGCTGGAACATAACCGGGTCGCCGCCACCAGCAGCATCAAAAAAGCTGGTGCCAAAGAACTTGTCCGTTAACACCATGGTAACCGCGCCGGCGAGCACTGGCATTACCGCAATCAGCAAGAACGCTGTGATAAGCCACGTCCATACAAACAGCGGCATTTTCATCCAGGTCATGCCTGGTGCACGCATATTAAAGATGGTCACAATCACGTTAATCGCACCCATAATGGATGAAATACCCATGATGTGAACAGAGAACACAAACAATGCTGTCGAATCGCCACTGTAAGTCGTTGAAAGGGGGGCGTAGAAAGTCCAACCAAAAGCAGGGCCGCCGCCTTCCATAAAGAGCGAGCTCAGTAGAATGAGAAAGGCACCAGGTAAAATCCAGAAGCTCCAGTTATTCATGCGCGGTAACGCCATGTCAGGGGCGCCGATCATCATGGGAATAAGCCAGTTTGCGAGCCCAGTAAAGGCAGGCATTACTGCACCAAATACCATGATAAGTCCGTGTACCGTGGTCATTTGGTTAAAGAAGTTTGGCTCTACAATTTGTAGACCAGGTTGGAATAGTTCAGCGCGGATCACCATGGCCATCGCACCACCAACTAAAAACATGATAAAGGCAAACCACAGGTAAAGTGTGCCTATGTCTTTATGGTTAGTGGTAAACAACCAGCGCGTTATCCCTTTAGGAATATGATCGTGGTGTTCATGATCATCATGTAGGTGATCGCCATGTGCTTGACCGCTATGAGGCGCAGAGGTATCAGGCGAAATAACTTCAGTTGCTTTGCTCATTTTTCTGCTCCTAGTTTCCGTTTGCCACTGCATTGACGTCTTTGGCCTGAACCATGTCGCCAGTGTTATTGCCCCAAGCATTGCGCTCATAAGTCACTACCGCTGCAATTTCTTTAAGGCTTAGCATTTTGCTAAACGCCTGCATAGCAGTACCCGACTTACCGTGAAGTACAATATCAATGTGACCTTGCTGATCTTCTAACGCCATTTTGCTGCCTTTTAATGCCGGGAACACGCCAGGTAAACCTTCACCATTTGGCATATGGCAAGCAGCGCAGGTGGTGTTGTAAACACGCTCGCCAACTTTCATTAACTCATCCATCGACATGTTCATAGAAAGTAGACGCTGCTCTTCTTCTTTTACTTTACGAACAATTTCTTCTTGTTCGCCCATCCATTTATCAAATTCAGCAGGCTCTTTAGCAATCACCACAACCGGCATATAGCCGTGGTCTTTCCCACAAAGTTCTGCGCACTGTCCGCGATAAATACCAGGCTCATTCACCTTGGCCCAAGACTCGTTAATAAAGCCGGGGTTGGCATCTTTTTTCACCGCAAAATCAGGAACCCACCAAGAGTGGATAACGTCGTCTGAAGTAATAAGAAAGCGTACTTTTTTTCCAGTCGGGATAACCAATGGGCGGTCTACTTCCAACAGGTAGTTATCTGTTTTCTGGAACTTGTTCTCTATCTGCTCGCGTTGAGTAGCAAGCAATGAATAAAACTCAACGTCGCTGTCCATGTACTTGTAGTGCCACTTCCACTGTGAGCCTGTTACTAGCACAGTCATGTCAGGCTCAGATGTGTCTTCCATCGCAATCAGCGTATTCGCTGCAGGCACAGCCATAAAAATAAGAATAAGAAAGGGGATAACGGTCCAAGCAATTTCAACTTTCACGTTCTCATGAAAATTTGCTGGCTTCGCGCCACGGGACTTTCTGTGCAGATACATCGAGGCAAACATAACCCCAAACACTACAACAGCAATGCCAACGCATATAAAAAACATCAGCATGTGGAGGTCGTAAACCTGGCCACTGATGTCAGTGGCACCGCGTCTTAAGTTTAGTGAAGAAGCCTCTTCACTGACTTCTTGGGCAAGAAGCAAAGGGGAAAGAAGCAAAAACGGTATTGTTGAACACCATTTTGCGAAAACGGTCGTTAGTTGTTTCACTCAGCACCTCCGTAATAGCAAGACCAAAAACGCTGATTATTTTGCGCGATGCCCTACCAAATGGTTTGCGAACGATTGACCCATTACCTCAACTTGTAAAACAAATTAAGAGTCATTGTTATTATTTTGTTAATCTTTGTCTAAGAATTGCGCAATAATGCCGTGCCGTCTAGTCTTTTCTGTTAAAAATTTAACGAAGTGTTCAATTTTTAATCATTTTTTTGACAGCCTTACGTTACATATTGGATGGAAAAAGAAATGAGCATGTAGTAGCCGAGGATAAAATCAAACGCACATTTTGAACAACACAAAGGTTTTATCAGCAATCATTTGATCATAAAATCAACAACTAATAGGTTGCTAATATTTATTTTCAAACAGACTTTAAAATAATGAATGCATATTCATTAGTTCATTCACAGGCAAAATACGCTTAATACGTTTTCTGACAGTCATGTTTGGGTTCGTTTTTTAAAAGCGTGCTTAGTCACCCTAACTCCAGAAAACTGGTAGAAATAAAGCAATAAAAGGCATAAAAAAAGCGGCTAGTGCGCCGCTTTTCATTGAAGGTGTTAAAACCTTACATCCAGTCCGCGTTTCTTATAACGCCCACTGCGATCCCCTCAATAGCAAAAGGTTCGTTGGCTAGGTCTACTCGAATAGGTGCGAATTCTTCGTTTTCGGCATGAAGTAATACTTCACGACCACGTTTCTCTAAACGCTTTACCGTAACGTCTTCGTCTACACGTGCCACAACAACCTGGCCATTGTGAACATCGGTGGTGCGATGCACAGCAAGGAGATCACCATCTAAAATACCTATGTCCTTCATGCTCATGCCGTTAACACGCAGTAAAAAGTCTGCTTGAGGTTGAAACAGTGCAGGGTCTACCTTGTAGTGTGATTCTACGTGCTCTTGCGCCAAAATTGGCTCACCCGCCGCCACACGCCCGATGAGAGGTAGGCCTTCTTCTTCAGGTACGTCATTTTCGAGGGGAATATTGAGTTTGATACCCCGAGAGGTACCCGGCAGAATTTCTATCACGCCTTTACGCGCCAAGGCTTTCAAATGTTCTTCTGCAGCGTTGGCAGAACGAAAACCAAGTTGACGAGCGATTTCCGCACGCGTAGGCGGCATCCCCGTTTCTTGCATGGTAGTTTTGATAAGTTCTAAAACTTCTGTTTGTCGAGCTGTGAGTGGGCGCATAAAAGACCTGTCTGTTCATACAGTTCCTGTAAGTATATACACCTAAAACTAAATAACAAGCACTTGCCGCGTCTTTTGCCATAAGCAATAGACAGCGACAAGTGTATTACCTTTATTTCACAAGAAGGGCCATGTTCGGATTACCTATTTGAAGCTCTACTTCACCGGCATTGTTCTTTCGGGTACGCATACCATCGACATGATTAATGCCAATGGAAGGGCTACGCCAAATGACATGTCCTTTGTTATCTATTTCAGTGACTCGATAAGCAACGTTGTCATAATATCCATACGATGAGTCATATTCTTCAGCTTGGTAAATGCCAAGTATTGATTGATTAGACGATGTCGTTGGAATAACGGCTATATTTTGAAGATTGAATGTAGGCGTTATGGCCTCTTTAAGTACCAAGGCGTCATTTGTTACGTCATAAATATTTATTCTATTGTAGTTTCTATCTAAGCATGCGAACTCAGAGGCGTCGTCACCATCAGCATTAATTCTTATCAATTGACTACAAGAGACATCTAGTGCATTTAGTCCGACAAACTCGCCATCTTGCATTGTATAGAGCTTTAATGATTCATAGCCACTAACAGCAAAGAAGTGTTGGCCATTATTGGTGAGCTCAGCGACAGCATCAATTGAAAACTCATTGATGACAGAGTCGATGAGAACTTGGTTCTCAATATCGAATGCTTTGAGTCGATTGTTTTCAACAATGACCGCATCAACAAAATTATCGTCATTAACGTCTACTGCTTCGATGAGTGAGATTTGGCTGTTTTGATTTTGGCTCAGCGACCACTGAATTGAGTTATCTGACAACTTAACTACGTTGAATGATGTATTGCTATTCAAAGCTCCTGTGAATAATTCACCCACGCCATCATTGTTATAGTCAGTAACAACGGGTCTGCTATAGTCAAAAACATCGTCGCCAAGTTCGTCGCTGATGGTAAGCTCATTCTTCGTGTTAACTGACAGCACCTGAATTGATGTGTAGTAGTTAGTTGTCTCACTAACAAAGACTGCTCTTTCATCATTATCACCAAAAGTGGCCCAGCCGGCAGCAAAGTAATTAGAAGAGTGTGCTTCAGTTTGTATATCTGATAAGACGTAGTCGCCCTCAGCATCTTGCTGTGCAACCTGAATTTCGCTGTCGCCGGTCCAGATTATTTCGTTTCGGCTATCGTTATTCAGGTCGCCGATTAAAAGCGACATACCGCTATACGTATTATGAATAACGCTCCATTGTTCCGAAATTTGACCACCTTCAAGCGTGAAAGCTTTCACCTCTCCCCACTGGCACTCAGAAATTACAAACATTCCCTTATTTGTATGGTCATCTTTGCTATAGCTCAAATCGCAGATATCGTTATGCTCAGCTGTCGCCAAATTACTTTTCGATACCGCTGAATAGACTGAAATATTCTCCCAACGGTCGGCACCAATGATTTCATCGACACCGTCGTTGTTCATATCACCGACTGCGACGTAAGCGTCGCTAAACCCATTGCCAAAAAGCCATTGATTAGCGCCGCTATTAATATCGAAGACGTAACCATTGTTAGTCACCAACTCGATAGACGCGTCGTCGTCCACATTACCAAAAGAAAGGGTTGATACACCATCGACATCGAACTGCTGTAACTTCTCACCAGTTGTTACATTATGAATGGAGATAGAAGTCGCATCGTAATAATGATCGCCGTGAAGGTATGCAATTTCTTCAATACCGTCGCTATCAATATCGTAAAACCATCCTGACGTAATTTTATCCTCTGCTACAAATACAGTTTCCGCGTTGTCGTTACGATCTTTTATAACTGACAAGCCTTGTTCAGTAAGGATATAGATTTCATCATTGCTATCACCGTCAGCATCTTGTGTATAAACGCCTTTAATTTCTCCTCTGGTAGGTAACTTGTAAGGGTACACATAGGTATTTTCTAGTTTATTCCCGTTTAACGAGAAGGCGCCCACATTTCGATGATTGACGGATATGAGTTCATTCCCACCCTTGGTTGAGGCAATCGCAAAACCTCTATTATAAATTGGTGTTATTGAAGTTGTGCGAGCAAACGCCGGCGCTTTATCTGCATAAGCAGTTATTTCTACGGTTTGCAGGCTCTCATCGCCATCCAGACTCGCAAAGCTAAAGATATATGTTTGCGCATTGAACAGTTGACTGTCGGGCACCTGCCACGTTAGTAAGCCGTTGTCGTTTAAGGTAACTCCTGTAGGTGCAGCGACAAGCTGGCCTGCAACATCACTATTAATTTGATCGGGGTCAGTCATGCTTACCGTGAACTCGACGTAACCACCAGCAGTTACCGATTCAGGCATATTGGAGACGACAAGTGTCATTGGAGAGTCACTGATAGTGATAAAAACGGGTTGTGATTCAACGATATTAACACCGTCGGACACTACCATAGTTACTTTCAGTTCATCGCCGAATACCGCGTTATAAGCAGGCAGTGTGCTGCCGCTAACACCCTCTATAACAACGTTATTAATGTACCAGCGGTAAGATACTGACAGGTCAGATTCAGGCGTATCAGAGTCGTAATAATACCCCTCATCAACGGTTATATCGTCAGACGTGTAAACAGGGTCATAAGCATAATAATAGGGTTCACCAGCAACGGGAGGCGCTGAAATAGTTTCTATATCGGATAGAACGATGTTCGCGGTATTGCTGCTTGCAAATGTCTCGATACTGCTGAAAAACACGCCAACATCATAGGTGTCATCCCCGTTCGTATCTTCACCATAGCGAACCGCACCTTGCATAATATCAATGCCTGCGGTTCTATTGCCTTTAACTACAAGAGAACCTTGGGAAGCATAAGGTAGTCCTCCTTCCTCTGAGAAGTAAGAGAAATCAAGCTTACCTTTTGAGCCAATATGCATTGTCCCCTCGAACTCAGAGGAATACCCCAACCCATTAAAGCCATCGAAAGCAGTTCCATTTATTTTATAGGCTTCACCGTTAAAGGTCGCGGCCATGTACTGAATGAGTTCTTCGTTGTAGTAACCCGTGCGTGGGTCGTAACTTATTTCAGCTTTCATTAACCCTTTTAGCGTTGCACGTTGACTCCCTCTTCCTATCGAAAGACTCGTAAAATAGGACGTTGCCTCGAAATTGTCGTCATCTGATTTCGTAATAGCCACAGAAAATTGACCATCGTGATACGCGCTCAAATAATAGTGTCGGCATTGGTCATAATCGACAATTATAGTTCCGAGGCCTGTGCTTAAATCGAGTTTTCCAGAGTACTTGATTGAGCCACTATCTGAGCATTGTATAACGCCATCAATGTTGCCGTTAGCATCGACAAGTTCAGAAACTTCAAATATGTCAAGATAAGGTGAACTAGCGAGATCTTCACCAAAAAGCGTAATATATACATTTTGCACAGCGCTGATGTCAGCGATTGCAACGTTTGTTTCACCCGTATAGCTATTATCAGCATAACGCTTAGCTGCAGTGTCTAGCTGTGCTATCGAGTAGTCTAAGGGGTTCGATAAAATTTCTAATGAAGTGGGCTCTGGGGGCGGTGCAGGTGTCGGGTTAGTCGGAGAGTCCGAGCCCCCTCCACCACCACAGGCTGTAAGAGCTAGAATAGAAAAAAGGCCAGAGAAACCCAAGCGCGAAGTGTTCATACATCGTCCCTGATTTGTAAGGCATGGTGGCCTAACATCAGCCAAAAGTACGACACATGCCTAGTTTGTTTATAACATTAAAATGTTCGGTTTCTATAACTTATCTTCGTTTTCCTGGCAATATCTCTGTTGCCTGATACACAAGTCGCTAGCGGTTATCGACATGCAGTGACGGTCAATCGTCTCCCCAGACAACGCGATTTCGGCCTTGCTCTTTTGCTTTATAAAGGGCTCTGTCAGCGGTTGATAACAGCGCGCTAAAGTCTGCGCCGTGGGTACTATCGACAAAAGTAGCTCCTATGCTGATGGTAAGGTTTATTTGATCGGTTTTATAGTTAACAACACTTTCTTCAACGGCTATACGCAGCGCCTCTAGCTGCGTGTTAATTTCTTTTCTATTTTTGCCCAGCATCACAACAGCGAATTCTTCTCCGCCAAGTCGCGCAACCACGTTGGGTGAACGATTTTGTTTCGCTATTTTTTGCGCAACAGTAATTAACGCTTGGTCACCCGCGTCATGACCGTACGTGTCGTTTACCTGTTTAAAATAGTCGATATCTATAATTGCCACACACGCACTATGATGCTGTTTTGAAAACACGATGCACTCGTTAATAAATGCTCTTCGGTTATACAAACCCGTTAATGAGTCAGTCATAGCTAATTGCCGCAGCTTTTCTTCAGCGACAGCGCGTGCATCTTCTAATTCTACTGCATAGAATAGACCGGCTAATGCATCTAAAAGAGGCTGTAGAAATTTGGCATCTTCTATAGAGTAGGGTTCAAACTTATTGGCCAAACCAATCATACCCACGACTCTGTCTTTGACTTTGATAGGCAAACCTAAAAAACGGCTAATTCGCGGATGCCCTTGGGGCACACCTTTAGATTTCGGATGACTCCCAGAAGCATTACTTATCGTAATTTCTCCCGTTACAATAGTGGTACCGAAGAGGTTATCAAAACTGTTGAAGTATAAATTGCGCTTTTTATACTCGTTATATTGTGTGAAGCTGCTGGTGTCCCAAACGATTTCGGAAATGGCATGGATAAACAGCCTCGATGCATCGCCTTCATTTTTCATTTGCCCTACGAAAGCAAACTGACTGTCCGAAATATCAATGAGTTCGGGCAATACTGTTTGACAGGCCAAGGTCAAATCGTTGTTTTGAAGGTATGAAGCTCGGGTCTTATTAATAAATTGCAGGAGCTGAGTTTTCTTTCTCTCGTGAAGCTCGCTTTCCATTCGTTGGGTGATGTCACGATGAATTCCGGCAACCCGGGTGGGTTTACCCAGAATGTCAGATTCTACAGTTTTTCCATAGCTTTCGACCCAAACCCAAGAGCCGTTAGTATGCCTCATGCGAAACGTAGTATTGAAAACCTTGCTCTTTCCAGCAATATGTTCGTGTAACTGCTTTTCTACTTTCACATAATCCGCAGGGTGAATCAGCTGTCTGAAAAAGCGCGAACTGGTGTCATAGTATTCATATTCAAGACCGACAATATCGCACCAGCGTTTGTTGACTTGGTTTACATCAGCGGTCAAATTCCAATCCCACGTACCTAACTCAGAGGCCTCCAATAATAGTCGCATACGCTGGTTTGTTTTGTTGAGCTTGTCTTCCACATATTTTTGGTCGCTGGTATCAAATAGAAATGCCTGAACGGAATACAACATACCGTCTTCACGGAAACTAGCCGTAGAGATCATACTTACCCAAATGGTACGTGTGGGCGTGGCAATTTGAAGACGACAGGTATGCGTTTCCACGCCCTCCATATGGGCCTGCATGGCGAATGTAAAGTCGCCCTCAGCGTCTTGTGTCAAAACATCGCCAAGCTCGACTGCGCCGCTCAGTAAATCTTGGGACGATATGCCCAATACGCGCTCGCTATTCTTTGAGATATGAACCAGTTTGAGCGACGTAGTATTTCGCCACGTAGCCAGAACAATAGGGGACTTTTCTATTAACCCATGCTCACGCTTGAGTGCTTCGTGTTCTTTTGAAAGAGAAATATGCTGACTGACAAGCGCGCCAATTCGATCTAGAACTTCTAGATATTTCTTGTCAATTTCTCTTGGAACGGTATCAATAAGACAGACAGCACCGATAACCTCATCATTAATTTCAATGGGTGTGCCTGCATAAAAGCAGATGTGCGGCTCACCCGTCACTAGAGGGTTGTCTTTAAATCTTGGGTCTTCTTGGGCATTGTTTACAACAACTTGTTGACGCTCTTGCACGACATGACTACAAAATGCATGTTCCCTACTCACCTTGGAAAGTGAAGTCCCATATCGCGCTTTGAAAACCTCTTCAAACTCACCAACGATGCCAATTAGCGCAATAGGCACTTTGTATGCCGCAGCTAACACCACCATAAGATCGTTGAGATCTAATGGCACCTCGTTGTTAAGCATAAATTCATCAATTGTCTTCAGGCGGTTTTGATCATCCACTACATCTTGCTCATATTCATTGCCCTTTATAAAAGTAGTAACAGTCTCAACTTATCGCAATGAAATACCAATCTGTATAGATAATTTTCCATTCAGAAGGCGCTGGCTAGTTTCCTAGCGAAGCGCGGGAATGCAAGAATGGCTGCTCCCTTACAAATTCCCAGAATGAAGTTAGGAAGCTTGCCAGATCTTCCCGAATACGAAAGACGCAAGCTCTTGTGAACTTTCTGTGCAACAAAGAGTCTGTAACGCCAGAAAAGCGATAAGATTGGCGAGTCGCGAGATTGTGATGCGATTGTGTTACACTTCACCCGTTTTTATTTCATAGGATTACATAATTCATGTCGTGGATGCGAAAAGCCCTTCTGTCGGTGTTTCATTATCCTGTTAAGTTGCTGGTCAAAGCTCACAGTATTCCAGTTAACGTTGAAACCGAACTAGGAATAGATAAAAGCAAACCTATTGTTTATCTACTTCCCAACAACTCAGTGACAGACCAACTTGCACTGAGAATGTCGACAAAAGCGCTAGGTTTACCTAGTCCTACAGATACGCTCACATTGGCAGGGCGAGAATATTCGTCGACGCTGTTCTTACGTAAGACCCAGCCTATTTTTCGCTCGTCAGTCGAAGATACTGGGATTGAAGAGGTTTTCACTGACCTTTTTCATTTACATCGAGACCATGAAAATCTAGATTTACAGGTCGTACCTGTCTACGTCACGTGGGGTCGTGCCCCGGGGCGCGGGAACCCTGGTTTAAGCGATTTAATTACGGAAGCTGCAGCTCCAAGCTGGCTTCGCAAATTGTTCATCGTGCTATTTTTAGGCCGTGATAACTTCATTAACTATTCTAAAGCCGTTTCTGCACGTGCCATGTCTAACCAACACGGCAGCGATCAAAGCATTGCTCACAAACTCGTACGTGTGGCGAGTACTCACTTTCAGCGTAAGCGTCAAAGCATGACCGGCCCCACCTTGCTAGAGCGTCAGGAACTAAATAACAGTGTGTTAGGTTCAGATGCAGTGCGTCGAGCCATTGCTGAAGAATCGCGAAGCAAAAAAGTGACGCATGAAAAAGCAAAGGAAACTGCACAGAGCTATATCACTGAGATTGCTGCAGATTACCGTGAAGGACTTATCCGTTTTGGTGACAGACTGCTCACACGCATTTGGAACAAGATTTATAACGGGATTAGTGTAGGTCACGCTGATCGCATTCGTGAACTCGCCGCCAATGGTCATGAGATCATTTATGTACCGTGTCACCGCAGTCACATGGACTACCTGCTATTAACCTACGTGATTTATCACGAAGGTATGGTAACACCGCATATTGCAGCAGGTATTAATCTAAATTTCTGGCCTGTGGGCAAGGTATTCCGCCGTGGCGGAGCATTCTTCCTACGTCGCAGTTTTGCAGGCAACAAGCTCTACACCGCGGTATTTAGAGAGTATTTAGAGCTGCTGTTTAACAAAGGCTATTCAGTAAAATACTATCCTGAAGGTGGTCGTAGCCGAACAGGTCGCTTAATACCGCCTAAAACCGGTATGCTAGCCATGACTATTCAAGCCATGCTTAAAGGTGTTAACCGCCCTGTAAGCATAGTGCCTGTCTACATTGGCTATGAAAATGTGATGGAAGTGAAGAGCTATTTGAACGAGCTTAAAGGCTCTAAGAAGAAGAAAGAATCTAACCTTCAGGTGTTCTCTGCCATTCGTAAACTTAAAAATTACGGGCACGGTTATGTAAACTTTGGTGAGCCTATTGCGCTTAACCAGTTTCTTGAAAGCCATGTACCAAACTGGCGAGATTGCCGCGACGCCGAACCTGAGAAAAAGCCGGCTTGGTTAACCCCTGCCGTTAATGAGTTGGCTAACAACGTAATGACCCGCATTAACCGTGCAGCTGCATTAAACGGTATGGCGTTAGCCTCGTTATGTCTATTATCTTCTAAAAGACAAACCATGAGCGAAGCCGAGCTTAAACAAGCCATGGGCGATTTCATGGATTTATTTAAAGCCGTGCCGTTCAGCGATGATGCCACCATTCCAGATTCGTCGGCGGAAGAATTACTGCGCGATACGCTCAAGTTAGGTCGCTTTGATATCAACGAAGATGATTACGGGCGCTTGATCAGTCCACAGCCAAAGTCCGCGGTGTACCTGACCTATTACCGCAACAACATTTTGCACTTATTCGCAATCCCTGGTCTTATTATGGCCTCTATATTTGCGAAGAAAGGCACCACGAAGAGCAGCATTTTTCAGCTTATTGCTGCACTTTATCCGTTGCTGCAAAAAGAGCTGTTCTTGCACCTTACCCAAGATGAAGCGCTTGCGCACACTGACGCACTGATCACAGCGATGCTCGACAACGGGCTATTACGCCAAAAAGATGGCGAGCTTTTACCGCCAGATGCACACTGCAAACAATTCCATTCATCATGGCTATTAAGCCGTTGTATGCAGGAAACATTACAGCGTTATGCCGTGGTATTAACTATTTTAGATAAAGAAAAAATAATTAGCCGCAGTGCATTAGAACGAGAAAGTAAACAAGTCGCCGAGCGTTTATCAGCGCTTTACGGGCTTAGCTCACCTGAATTCTACGATAAGAACGTACTGTCTAGCTTTATCAGTGCTCTAAAAGATAACCATTGGTTAGATTCTGAAAAAGATGGTAGCCTAAAATACTCGGAAGAGTGTGAGGCGTTGCGCGCTGATGTTATGGACTTAATATGGCCTGAAATGATTCAGCATTTGGAAAATGTTGCCCTCAACTCTGCAAATTAGCGATATTGTCGCAGGCAGCAGCTTTGCATTAGTCTTAGCAAAAACCCATGCATTAGCATGGGTTTTTTATTGTGCGCCTACCTAGTCAATGGCCTCTTTTGATGCAGATACGCAACGCTCTACAAATGCGAAGCCAATAAGGTCAAAATAGTGCCGCTTTGTATCGCTCCTCGGTAAACTTGCGCTTAACGTGAAGCAGTACAAAGCGAAAACGGTTAAAAACGAGCCATTGTTCGTATATGTATTGTTATCAAAGCCTTTTCGGCATACCAATAAGACTTTACGCTGGTTGCGACAGGAAAAAGCGATATGCAGGATTATCCGTTACTTCTTCAACCTTATAACCTAACTCGGCAACATGCTGGTTAAAGTCATCTCGACTTTCTGGGGCGATATCAAAGCCAGCCAGTACCAAACCTTCTGCTGCGCCGTGGTTACGATAGTGAAATAGCGTAATGTTCCACTGTTCACCCAACGTATTTAAGAAATTCAATAACGCACCCGGGCGCTCCGGAAACTCAAAGCTAAATACTTGCTCGTTAAGTATTGTCGGCGGCCTACCACCAACCATGTGACGAACATGGAGTTTGGCTAACTCATTATCCGTTAAGTTAACGCAGTCATACCCCTTGCTTTCAAGGTCGCTTTGCAGTGCAGCAAACTCTTGCTGCCCGCCTTTGAGCTTAACACCAACAAAAATATGTGCTTCGCTCTCACTAGCATAGCGATAATTAAATTCGGTTATTGCTTTTGCCCCAACGCACTCGCAAAACTGTTTAAACGCACCTTTGGTTTCGGGAATTTTAACCGCAAAGACGGCTTCTTTCTGCTCGCCTAACTCACAGCGTTCAGACACGTAGCGCAGGGTGTGAAAGTTAATGTTTGCACCACACAGAATACCGCCCAGCTTTTTACCTTTTAGGTCATGTTGCTTTGCGTATTTACGAATTGCCGCCACCGACAATGCGCCCGCAGGCTCAGCAATAACACGGGTGTCATCGAAGATATCTTTTATAGCCCCGCAGATTTCATCATTGGTAACGGTAATGGTTTCGTCGACTAAACGATTACACAGGCGGAAGGTCTCTTGCCCCATTACTTTAACAGCTACCCCATCGGCAAAAATGCCGACGCTTTCAAGCTCTGTTGGCGCGCCTTGCGCTTTTGCTTTAATAAAACAGGCCGACTCTTCTGACTCTACTGCTACAATTTTTATACTTGGCTTTAATTGCTTTAGGTACACCGCAATACCCGCGGCTAAACCACCGCCGCCAACAGCTATAAACAAAATATCAAGATTGGGGTTTTGCTCTAGCAGTTCTCGCGCAACTGTGCCTTGCCCCGCGATGACATCGGGATCGTCAAAAGGCGGAACAAAGGTATAGCCATGGGTTTCGCACAATGCTTTAGCGTGGTTACTCGCTTGGTCAAAGCTGGTGCCATGCAATACCACATTCACGTTATCACCACCGAAGCGGCGTACTGCATCTACCTTGATATCAGGCGTGGTTTCAGGCATGACAATGGTCGCCTGAATGCCCTTCATTTTTGCGCTGTACGCTAAGCCTTGTGCATGATTACCCGCCGAGGCGCCAATTACGCCAGCTTGCAATTGCTCGTCGCTTAGTGAACAAATACGGTTATAGGCACCGCGCAGCTTAAAGCTTTTTACCGGCTGCTGATCTTCCCGTTTCAGAAAAATTTCATTGCCAAGCTCGGCTGAAAGCAAAGACATATAGGAAAGTTCACTTGCCACTGCTACATCGTAAACAGGGGCAAGTAGGATTTTCTTTAAGTATTCATGATCGCTAACGTGTTCGGCTGCCATTATAGATTTTCCAGCTTAGTCACATCACGCACTGCACCTTTGTCGGCACTGGTTGCTAACGCCGCAAAGGTTTTAAGTGATGTGGAGACTTCACGAACGCGATCTTTCGGCTTCCAAGGCTTATCACTGGCTTCCATTTTCGCGCGACGCTCTGCTAGTTCTTCATCGCTAATAGCAATGTTGATGCTTCGGTTAGGGATATCTATTTCAATTTTATCCCCATCTTCCACTAGGCCAATGCCTCCGCCACTGGCAGCTTCGGGGGAGCAGTGTCCAATAGACAAGCCACTAGTGCCGCCGCTAAAACGCCCGTCTGTTACTAAGGCGCAGTGTTTACCCAATCCTTTAGATTTCAAGTACGACGTTGGATACAACATTTCTTGCATACCCGGCCCGCCGCGAGGACCTTCGTAGCGAATAAATACCACGTCGCCGGCTTTTACTTCATCGCCCAAGATACCTGCTACCGCGTCGTCTTGGCTTTCGTAGATTCTCGCAGTTCCGTTGAATTTAAGAATAGACTCATCTACGCCAGCGGTTTTTACAATACAGCCATCTTCTGCTAAGTTGCCATAAAGCACGGCTAGGCCACCTTCTTGACTGAACGCATGCTCGATAGAGCGAATGCAGCCGTTTTCGCGGTCGTCATCAGCTTCGTCCCAGCGACAATCTTGGCTAAATGCTTTTGTCGTGCGAATACCCGCAGGACCCGCGCGATAAAAGGTAATAGCGTCTTCGTTTTCAGGGTTAGTGATGTCCCACTCGCTGATAACGTCGGTAAGCGGTTTTCCTAAAACATGATTAACATCGGTGTTCAGCAAGCCAGCCTTATTTAGCTCGTTCAAAATACCCAAAACGCCACCCGCTCGGTGTACGTCTTCCATGTGGTATTTCGGCGTAGAAGGCGCCACTTTACAAAGGTGAGGCACTTTGCGAGACAAGCGGTCGATATCATCCATAGTGAAAGGCACTTCACCTTCCATTGCTGCTGCTAGCAAATGCAGAATGGTATTGGTTGAGCCGCCCATAGCAATGTCTAGGCTCATGGCGTTTTCGAAAGCTTTAAAGTTGGCGATATTGCGTGGCAATACGCTTTCATCATCATCGCCGTAGTAACGCTTACAAAGCTCAACAATCTGCTTTCCGGCCTGCTTAAACAAGCCTTCACGGTCGGCGTGGGTAGCCAGCATAGAGCCGTTGCCCGGCAAGGATAAACCTAACGCTTCGGTTAGACAGTTCATGGAGTTCGCAGTGAACATCCCTGAACATGAGCCGCAGGTAGGGCAGGCAGAGCGCTCAATTTCATCAGTATCAGCATCGCTAACCTTGTCGTCTGCTGCCGCGACCATGGCGTCAACCAAGTCTAGTTTAATAAGCTGGTCTGAAAGCTTGGTTTTACCCGCCTCCATTGGACCGCCAGATACGAAAATAACGGGCACGTTCAAGCGCATAGACGCCATTAGCATTCCCGGGGTAATTTTGTCGCAGTTAGAAATACAAACGATGGCATCGGCGCAATGTGCGTTCACCATGTATTCCACTGCATCAGCAATAATTTCTCGAGATGGAAGGCTGTACAGCATGCCGCTATGACCCATGGCGATACCGTCATCCACTGCGATAGTGTTGAATTCTTTCGCCACACCACCCGCTTCTTCAACGCTGCGCGCTACTAGCTGTCCAAGGTCTTTAAGGTGAACGTGCCCAGGTACAAACTGCGTAAATGAGTTAGCAATAGCTATAATAGGCTTGCCGAAATCAGAATCTTTCATTCCTGTTGCACGCCATAGCGCACGAGCGCCGGCCATATTTCTACCTTGCGTGGTAGTTGCAGAACGTAACTTGGGCATAAATCCTTCCCGTTAATTTAAGGTTCTAGGTTTAGGCGCTAGACCTTTTTGTGAAACTAAAAAACAGTGGTAAACCAGTAATGTTTTGGCTAGTTTTCCAATACGCGCTGTTTTACTCAAAATTGCATGTCATACTGATGATGTATTAAATCATCTTAGGTCGTTCAAGCGAAGGGCGACAAAGCCTAACTGCTTACAGACCAGTAGCGCTTTGTTTTATATGATATCTTTGACTTATAATGCCGTATTCCTCTGGCATTACAAAAATGAAATGTTGTTCGTTCGGGGTTATGGCTTTACCCCTCCACGCAATGCGCGGCAGACCGCGAATTGGTATTGCGCAAAGAAATAGCATGAAACACACAGCGTGATCAAGTTTTTTGCGGCAGAAATAGCGAGTTCTTACTAGTAGTAAAAGGGTAAAAAGCATGTTCGATTGGTTTCACTGGTTAAACCTAGCAGGCGTTGCTGTATGTGCAATTTCCGGCACCCTTATGGCTTATCAAAAACGCATGGATGGATTTGGCGTGGTGGTCCTCGCCAGTGCTACCGCTATTGGCGGAGGAACACTTCGCGATGTGATGTTAGATGTCCCCGTGTTTTGGATCGCTGATACCGATTACTTATATACCACGCTCATTGCCGCTTTTATTCCCATTATTTGGCTACGAGTAAGTCCACGCTTCCCGTTTCACTATTTATTAATCGCCGATGCTTTTGGACTGGCGCTATTTAACGTGGTTGGCATAGAGAAAGCCCTAACCAACGACACAGGCATGGCAGTGGCGGTTGCCATGGGCACCATTACTGGTGTATTTGGCGGCTTGTTACGGGACGTTATTTGCCGAGAGGTACCTCTGGTACTCAACGGAGAACTGTATGCCATGACCTGTATTGCAGGGGGCGTGGTTTATGGAATAGGCATGCAAATGGAACTCGCTACACAGTGGTGTGGTATTGCGGCCCTTGTCACAACCGTATTGTTTAGGCTTGGTGCCATGCGCTGGCATTGGCAGCTGCCTGTATTCTATAACGACCATCATTAACGCCAAGCACCTGTTTTATGGGGAGGGCTGCCACAGGCCAAGCTTTTCGTGCGCTATCCGTAATTCCCACCGTTAGTACAGTTACATCTCCACTTCACTCTTACTAGAGTTTAAGCCTAGTGCGTCGGCTATTTGGCCGCGCCAATGCTTTAAGGTTTCATTAAGGCGAACAATAAGCGACTAGCAAGAGGGGGTGTTCACAATATGGGAATGGCTGTTGTTAAAACCTTTGCAGGGCAGGGCGTGTCTGCGCCAGAGGTAAGTGTAGAGATTCACCTAGCTAATGGTTTACCTGCTTTTCAACTGGTCGGCATGGCAGAAACCAGCGTTAAAGAAGCGCGAGAAAGAGTACGTAGCGCCCTGATAAACAGTGGTTTTGAGTTTCCCGCAAAACGAATAACCGTCAATTTAGCGCCGGCAGATATTCCCAAGTTTGGCGGGCGGTTCGACCTTCCCATCGCTGTAGGCATTTTAGCTGCGTCGGGCTACATATCAGACATTAGCTTGCTGAATATTGCCTTTGTAGGGGAGCTTGCATTAAACGGTGAAATAAAGCCGGTGAACGGGCTGATTCCTGTAGTCATGGCAGCAGCAAACGAAGATATTGCGCTCGTATACCCGGGTGATAATGACGTAGAGGCTGCATTGGTTTCTCACGCAACGCGCTATCCCGCTTTCGATTTACTGTCTGTTTATGAACACCTTACCGGCAACAAAAAACTTGCTAAAGGCCAACCTTTCACTTCTCATTCATCACGCAGCTCTTCAACTGGTTGGGACGATATTATCGGCCAAGAGCAAGCCAAACGAGCCCTGATCATCGCTGCAAGTGGTGCACATAATCTTTTGATGGTTGGCCCTCCGGGCACAGGCAAAAGTTTACTCGCTAGCCGAATGCTGTCGCTATTACCCGATATGAGCGAAGAAGAAGCGCTGGAAGTTGCTGCCATCTATTCGGTGAAAGGCGAAAAGCTGCATGCAGAGCGGTTTTTAACCCGCCACTTGCGTTCGCCCCACCATACTAGCTCTGCGGTGGCACTTACTGGCGGCGGCTCAAACCCTGTACCGGGTGAAATATCGCTGGCTCATAATGGCATTTTGTTTCTAGACGAACTCCCTGAATTTGGGCGAAAAGCACTGGATGTTTTACGCGAACCGCTAGAAACCGGCGATGTGCATTTATCTCGTGCTTCAGGAAGCGCAACATACCCCGCCAACTTTCAACTAGTTGCGGCGATGAACCCAAGCCCGACGGGTGATATTGATGATAACCGACTAACCCCGCAGCAACAGCTCAACTACTTGAACCGATTATCGGGCCCACTGCTTGATAGAATTGATATCCAAGTCGAAGTGCCTCGGCTACCTGACTACGACCTGCCAGAGCGTGCCAATAGCCCTAACGACTCGTTACACGCAACGCGAGAGCGAGTCATTGCAGCTCGTCACAAACAAGAGCTTCGGCAAGGCAAACCAAATGGTGCACTGCACGCGGGTGAGCTTGCCGATATATGCTTACTTGATGACGCTGATTTACAGTTTTTACAAGCCGCTGCTAAACAGCTTAATTTGTCTATGCGTGTGTTTCATCGCACATTAAAAGTAGCAAGAACTATTGCTGATATTGAAGAGGAAAACGCCGTATCGCGGGCACACATTGCTGAAGCATTAGGCTATCGCGCTCTCGATAACCTTATTAAACAGTTAAGCGCTAGCTGAGCACCAGCTATGCCTTAAACTTACCCACGCGTTTGCAAATTAAGCTGCATAAAGGCGTTAACAAGCGGTTCGTTTTGCTTGTCTTGAAGACAGCACAAACCAAGTGCGTAAGGCTCGATATCTTCAACAGGTATTTGGGTTACCGCATTGGCCATACTGGAGTGATCTAGTACCACTTTAGGCACAAAACCCACACCACATTCAAGTGCCACCATACTTACAATGGCTTCGTTTCCCCCTACATAGGCATATACGTTAGGGCGAATACCGTGTTCGGCAAACCAATGATAGGCGGTACGGCGGGTTGGGCCGGTTTCAGGCATGATCACCTGATGTTTGGTCCAGTCCAACTGGCTTAGTTGAGTAAGCCGCCACTCCTTTGGGGCAATAAGTACCAAAGGCACATTATCAAGCGCGGTGAAATGTAAATCTGTCGGCATATCAGGGGTGTAGATTGCAATAGATAAATCACACTGTTTCCCTTTCACTTTTTCGATGGCAAGGGCAGGGTCACCGGTTATTAGTCGTATATCAACTCCAGGGTGCTGCTGTCTAAATTGTCTTAGCATTGCAGGCAAATGACTTTGACTGGCGGTAACAGAGCAAAATACGCTGAGCTCCCCCTGTAGTGCGTCGTTGTCCTCTTTTAAATCTATTTTTAATTGCTGCCAATCTGCCAGCGCTTGCTTTGAAAAAGACAGCAGCTTGTGCCCACTGTGAGTTAGCGCCACTTTGCGGTTATCACGTTTAAACAACGTGCAGCCTAGCTCGTCCTCAAGGCGTTGAATAACCCGGCTTAACGTAGAAGGCGACACATACATGGCCTCGGCGGTAATGCCAAAATGTAGGCTGGTAGCTAGGTGATTAAAGAGCTGTAGACTACGAAAATCCATATACATTTCACTTTTTGCAATATTATCTTGCAAATATATCATTTTCCAAAACAAAAGAAATCTTTTAGTCTCAACACCAAGTCGTCATAGACGAGGTCTGTCAACGCCAAGGTCGGTGTTTGATATTGACAAAAATGAATGTTGTTCGGAAATTTTTATGGCTAATTATTTCAACACCCTGTCACTTCGCCAGCAGTTAGATCAGCTTGGCCGCTGCCGTTTCATGGCACGCGATGAATTCGCTGACGGTTGTCAGTTCTTAAAAGGCAAGAAAATTGTCATTGTAGGCTGCGGCGCGCAAGGTCTTAACCAAGGCCTGAATATGCGTGACTCAGGGTTAGATGTCTCTTATGCGCTGCGTCAAGCGGCCATTGATGAGCAACGCGACTCTTACAAACGCGCTTCAAGTAACGGATTTACTGTTGGTACATACCAACAACTTATTCCAGAAGCAGATGTGGTTTACAACCTAACACCTGATAAGCAGCACGCTAGCGTTGTAGAAGCCGTTATGCCGCTTATGAAAGAAGGTGCGACATTAGGTTACTCTCACGGTTTCAACATTGTTGAAGAAGGCCAGCAGATTCGTAGCGATATCACAGTCATTATGTGTGCGCCGAAAAGCCCGGGTTCTGAAGTACGTGAAGAATATAAGCGTGGCTTTGGTGTACCAACACTTATTGCTGTACACCCAGAAAACGACCCTGAAGGTAAAGGTTGGGATCAAGCCAAAGCACTTGCAAGTGCAACGGGCGGTGACCGCGCAGGTGTACTTGAGTCATCATTTGTGGCTGAAGTTAAATCTGACCTTATGGGCGAGCAAACCATTTTATGTGGTATGCAACAAGTTGCAGCAGTACTTGCGTTTGAAAAAATGGTTGATGACGGTATTGACCCAGGTTACGCAGGTGCACTTATTCAGTACGGCCTAGAAGCTATTACTGAAGCACTTAAGATTGGCGGTGTGACTAACATGATGGACCGTCTTTCAAACCCTGCGAAAGTGAAAGCGTTTGAGCTTTCTGAGCAGTTAACTGATTTACTTCGTCCGCTATTTGAAAAGCACCAAGACGACATCATCAGCGGTGAGTTCTCTCGCACCATGATGGAAGACTGGGCCAACGGCGATGCGAACCTACTTAAGTGGCGTGAAGAAACCGGTGAGACCGCGTTTGAAAACGCACCAGCTTACGAAGGCGAAATCAGCGAACAAGAATTCTTTGACCACGGCATCTTATTAGTTGCCATGATCAAGTGTGGTGTTGAAGTGGCGTTCGACGTAATGGTTGAAGCTGGAATTCTGCCTGAGTCTGCGTACTACGAATCACTGCATGAAACACCGCTAATTTCTAACACAATCGCACGTAAGCGTTTGTATGAAATGAACGTGGTTATTTCCGACACAGCAGAATACGGAAACTATTTGTTTGCCAACGCAGCAATTCCGATTTTGCGTGAGAAATTTATGCCTACCATTGATACCAGCGTTATCGGTAAGGGTTTAGCAGCTACTTCTAATCAAGTAGAGAACAAACGCCTTGTTGAAATTAACGAAGCCATCCGCTCACACGGTGTGGAATCAGTAGGTAAGACCTTACGTGGCTACATGACTGACATGAAAGCTATCATAGGTTAAGACAGTTTCTGTCGTTAGGTGCTTAACTAAGCCCTCTTGCCCGACCATTTTGGTCGGGCTTTTTTATGCCTGCAATTCAGTAAGTCACATCTCTCTTTACACCGAGCTGCTTCTAACCCGAAGCGGTTACTGACAAATGCTTACCTAGTTAAGAAACAACCACTTCCCGAACGCGTTCAGCGAAGCGAACTGACACATAAGCCAGTGCAAAAAAGATAAGAAAACCCCAACCTATTGGCATCAAGTTCCCATTTAAAAAACTATCGACAATAAGCGCAACGGGCACTGAAAATAAGCTTGAAAAGCAGCCAATAATTGCAGCACCTAAGCCTGCCATATCGCCAAGAGGCTGCATTGCCATAGCGTTTAAGTTACCAAACAGTATGCCCACGAAGAAAAAGCCAACAAACATAACGGCCACAGTCGGAATTAATGGCGGCAGACCATCGTAAGCAAATAACAGTGCCAAATACACCACCGCAAAACAATTTACTCCTTTAAGCGCAAATCGGCAGAGCTTGCGCATGCCGAAGCGCATTACCATTTTCCCGTTAAAGTAAGAGGCAAGACCGATAGAAAAGGCAAGGGTAGCGAAGATATAGGGAAACCATTCACCTACATTGTAAAACACAGTAAAGATGGTTTGTGACGCGCTTAAATATGCCAAAAACGCCCCAAAAATACAGCCCATCGCAAAGGTGTAACCCATCACTTCGGGGTGGGTCAGGATAAATTTTGAGGATTTAAAAAAATGTGCGCGCGAGAATTTTCTGCGCTTCGCCCGAGGCAAGGTTTCTCCCTGGCGAGAGAAAAACCAGATTCCAGCCATAGTAGCCACTATGAGGAACATAGTGAAAATATGAAACCATGACGTCAATTCCATCACCGTTTGTCCGATAATGGGGGCCAACATGGGCACCAATATAAACACCATCATGATGAACGACATGACTTTTGCCATGGCATCACCCACGTATAAATCACGAATAATGGCCATGGAGGCTATGCGAGGACCAGAAACTCCAAACGCTTGAATAACCCGCCCCACCAGCATGGTCTCTAGGTTGGTAGCCAGCATGCACACAAAGGTACCAAGAGCAAAAATACACAGCCCCACAAGAATAGTTAAACGACGACCACGGCTGTCTGAAAACGGACCAAAGAACATTTGCCCAAACGCCATTCCTAAAAAGAACACGGTTACAATCAAATGGGTTTGGTGGGCCTCCTCTACATTTAGAGCTTCACCAATTTGAATAAGCGCGGGCAACATAGCATCTATACTGAGTGCCACCAGCGATGTCATGGTCGCCATCAACGCAACAAATTCAACAAGGCCAAGGGCAGGCTTTTGCATAACTGCAGTATCATCAGATACGCCATTAGATGTTTGGGGCATAAAGTCTCGAATATGAAATAAAGTGGGGAAATTAAAAAGGCGCGAATATTCGCACCTTGTATAGTATACCTGAAATTTGGTTAAAAAGCCGTCAGCTCACACGCGTTTGTCGTAAATACTGACATGTTTAACGGGAGCTATTCGGTTGTAAGGTCTGCTGCCATCGTCTCGCCGCTTTTGGCTGGTTTCAAATGCGCATCCAAAAATGCATCCATTTCTTTAAAAAACAAATGTCGATTACGCTGAATAGAAAGGTGGTGATCGCCACTTTCAAGCTCTACATACTTAAAGACTTTATCGAGGTCTTCTAATTCATCAGCCATGTAACGACTGTGAAGAGGCGGAACAATACGGTCTTCTTCGCCATGTACAAGTAAAATAGGTGTCTTGATACTTTCCGCATTGTAATAAGGTGAACGCGCTTCTAAATCATCGTAGTCATCCCCAATCTGATTTTTAACGAATTCATTGTTCAGGAAACGGCGAGAATGAATGACGACGTGTTTAAGTGAACTTACGCCGGCAAAACTCACAGCGCATTTAAATAAATCAGGGGTTTTAACCGTTGCCATTAAAGCTGCATATCCACCGTAGCTTGCGCCAACAATGCACATATTATCTTGTTCCGCATAACCTTGTTTAACCATCCAGCCTGCCGCGTCCGTGATGTCGTCTTGCATAGCTAAGCCCCAGCCTTTCATTTGGCTTTGGGCGAAGCTGTACCCATAACCTCTAGAGCCTCTAAAGTTTGGACGTAAAACTGCATAGCCCTTCGAGGTGAAGTATGCTGTCCAGTAATCGAAACCACTGAAATCGCGAGCCCCCGGGCCTCCGTGGGGGTGAATGATAGTTGGGAAAGGTCCGTCACCCTTTGGTAGAGTTAAATACGCTTCAATCTTGATCCCATCTCGAGCTTCGTACTCAATCAATTGATGCTCGGATAATTGCGTCGAGTCTATTTGGCTGTATTGCTGAAATAGCACATCGAGCGTACCTTCTTTGCGATTTCCTAATAAATAAACGCCAGGTAGGATGTCAGATTCAGAGTAAACAATATAGGTCTGTTCATCGTCACTGAAACTGACTAGCGTATTATCATAATCAGGAAGTCCTATATCGATACCATTTTGTAAGGCAACATAGCGTTCATCCCAATAAAAACGGCCGTCATGTCGCACCCCTATCGCATCTCGCGTGACCGGTGAGTAGATAAGGCTACCGTTTACGTCGTAGCCTTCATCAGCATAAACTTCAATGCGCTCGTTGGTTTTTAGGTTCAAGGTATACAGCGCGCGGTAGTCGCCTTTGTAGGCCTTGAAGTATAAAATATTAGGGTCTTTTGCAAAGCCGACAGGGTACTCTCCCTTCTCCGTCATGGCGTTATAGGCAAACAAGGTTCGCCAGTCGTCACCTTCTTTTAAGAACACCTCGCGTTCGCCAGTATCATAGTTAAGAGAAATACCGATACGTACGTTACTCTGTTGATCCGTAAGCCAGTCTCTAATACGTTTTTTACCACGCACGACTCGGCTTACTCCACCAGTGTTTACATTAACTTTATATACCGAAGGTAAGCCTAACACCTCGGCATCTAATGCTATTAAAATATGCTCGGGATCATCGGGTAGCCAATCAATGACATCATCGTGGAATTGAGGAATGTGGCTAGGGTTACCGGCTCTGCGTTTAATTCTCTCCCATTCAACCATGTTAAATGCGCCGCCCTCTCCATCAAATTTCACACTTAGCAAGCGCGTGTCGTGCACTTTGGTCGTACCACGCCGCGTCTCGTAACGAGCACTGACTACCAAGCGCTCGTTGTTTACCCAGTGGTACCAATTAATCTTTACGCGTTCATTATCAGAGCGCAGCAGGTAATGCTTTTCCCCCTTTTTTAAGTCGTAAGTTGCGAGCATGGCAAATGCTTCTTCTTGCTCAACGTTTTGAACAAAAGCGATTTTCGTTCCATCGGGTGACAATGACGGTGTCCAATAGGTTGGCAGCGAACTAAACGCTTCGTAGGTACTTTTTTCTGTCGCAGGCGCTGCACTCAAATACGTTGAAATAGTAAGCAGCAATATGGCAATAAGTGAAGCTGGTGAGAAAGCCTTGAAATAAGACATAACATTCCCTTGTAAATTTTTATTGTTGGCGGAACTTTAGCTAACGGGTAAACCTCAAAGCGATGCAAGCTAGAGTATACAAACTCAGGCCATAATGTACAAAAACAAACCTACCGAGGCTTAAAGTATCAACATTAGCGCAATTATTTGATCTCTCGTCGTAGTTTGCGAATACAAACTGTATATGTGGTACTATTAACCATAGATAGAACATGGATTTTACCCTCTAGTGGTAAGCTTCTAAGCCCAGCGTTACCTTAAGGATTTAGCCTTTTCATGCCTTCAACTTGGAGCAGGCTTGCCAGTTTGCAAGACCTATTTTTCCGACAATTTATGCTCAGAAAATCCCAAGCAACGTCTTTACTGACTAAAGCTGCATGCTGCACGCTGTTGTGGTTACTGTGCATGGCATCGTTTGCTCAAGAGTCAATCACTTACGACATCAAAGGCGTAGACGACTCAAAGCTTCGTAATAATATTCGTCTGCATTTAAATGGGCTTGATGTAGAAAAGGCGCTATTGACGGACCCCTATTGGCAAGACGAAGTTGCAGAAGCGGTGGCAACAGCAGTACAGCCTTATGGCTTTTACAACAGTGAGACAAACGTACGCATACTAGAAGGTGACAAGGTCGCCGTAGATGTTGCGTTAAATGCGCCGCTCACGATAAATAAAGTGACCCGTGAAATTATTGGTGCAGGGCGTGAAGACAAAGCCTTTAGAGAGCGATTTAATTCGTTACAACTTAAAGAAGGCGATGTACTCAACCAAACCATTTATGAATCGTTTAAATCTTCTATGTTCAACTATGCGCTATCCAACGGCTATTTTGACTATTTCTGGCAGGCAACTCGCTTGGATTTGGTTCGCGACGAAAAACAAGCGAACGTGCTTTTAATTGCACAAAGCGGGCCTCAATATCAATTTGGCGAGTTAAAGTTTGTAGGGGATGACAAGGCTAAGGACATTATTGAACGATTAAAGCCTTTCAAAGCGGGCGATGCCTACTCGTCTGCATTACTTGGTGATTTCAACCGCAGATTGAATCAATCTGGGTATTTTACTAGGGTTATTGCCCGCCCCGTTGTCAGTGAAGCTGAAGGCTTACTTGTGCCAGTAGAAGTATCATTACTTCATAGACCCACAGATGCGTTTAACGTATCAATGGGTGCCGCCACTGATACAGGACCAAGGGTTCGCTTGGGATGGGAGCGTCCTTGGGTAAACGATAAAGGGCATTCGGTCTCATCTGATATCTTCATTTCTGAACCCGAACAATCGGTTACCGCCGACTACCGCATTCCTATGAAAAACATAACCCGAGATTACGCCAGCATCGAGGCGGGTTACCAATTTATAGAGTACAACAACACTTCCTTTGAGAGTGAAACCTTATCTTTGTCTGCACATCGTTATTGGCAACAGGATGGATCGCCTTGGCAACAGGATTATTCACTCACTTACCTTAGAGAGACTTACGACCAGGGTGAGCTTGAAGCTAATACCACATCGCTCGTATTACCAGGCTACTCACTAACCTATAGCAAAAAAGACAGTGAGTTGAATATAAGTAACGGCAACTATTTTCAAGTGCTAGCGCAATACGGGAAAGAAGGTTTAGGCTCAGACATCGACTATATCAAAACGGTAGTTGAGGCTATGTTCATTCGTACATATAACAATAAACACAGAATAACTCTACGCGGGGAACTAGGCGCCATTAAAACAAATTCCTTTGATGATGTACCCGCATCACTGCGGTTTTACGCCGGTGGAGATCAAAGCGTTAGAGGGTTTAGCTTTCGTGACTTATCACCCAAAGCAGAGCTCATCAACCCAGAGACTGGTAAGTTATACGTTGAGTCTATTGGTGGTAAATACTTGGCCACATCAAGCGTTGAATACGCATACTCGATTGCTGATAACTGGCGAATAGCTGCGTTCTTAGACGCTGGCAAAGCTGCCGATGATATCAGTGACTCCCTCGCTTATGGTATAGGACCAGGGGTTCACTGGCTGTCGCCCATAGGTGCAGTTAGAGTTTATCTAGCCAGAGGACTATCTAAAGAAGAGAATGATTGGCGTGTTCACATCATCTTGGGGCCTGAGCTATGAGAAAACGTACGCTTTCGGCTATTTTGCTGTCACCTATTTTTATACTGGTGGGCATATATGCAGTATTAATCAGCCCGCTAGGGGGCCCTACCGTCAAGTTAATCGCCAACACATTTGTTGATAATCTTTCTATTGATGCCATTGAAGGCGGGTTCGCTGACACCTTAGAAGTGCATAATGTTGCATGGGAAAACCCGCAATGGAAGGTAACTGCACAATATGCCTATATTGATGTAACGTGGCGTTGTTTGTTTGAGCCCAGAGTATGTGTCAATGAAGTCACGCTGGAAAACGCTACGCTTACACAGCGCTCAAACGCGCCTGACTCTTCCGATGATGCACCTTCAGGTGGCCAGATTGAATTACCGCTGCCTATTGATGTTGGGTATTTAGCGCTAACGAATATCAAACTTGCTCTAATTACGACAACAGTAGAAATTGATGAACTAGAGCTGACCGATTTTGAAGGAAATAGCGCCCTTGTACTCGACAGCATAGCCGCGAAAGGTGTTCGCATTGCTCTGCTAAACCAAGATGAAGCTGCCAGCTCTTCACCGGCAGCCATGACCAATGCACCGGACACTAATAGTGAGCAGCCTGCTCAAAAACCTGCTTTAAAAAAAGAACAGGCTCCAAGTACTGATAGCGCTTTGCCTACGTCATACTCACTAAGCTACGACGTCCCCGTACTACCAAATATAGCTACGCCTATTCCTTTGTCTCTTGGTACTTTTTTAGTAGAAGATCTACACATAATTCAAGGGGAGAGCAAACAACACATTTCACTCATCTCGCTGTTAGAGGCTCACTTTAAGGGCAGCGATGTCGCTATTGAAGAAATGACCGTTGTACATGAACAAGGTGAGGTGAAAGGAAAAGCGAGCGCAACACTTGACGGAAACTTCCCATTAAATGTGGCTATTAACGCGAAAACGAAGCTTGGCGACACACCACAAGAACTGAGTGTAGCGGCCGCAGGTGCGTTGGACGATTTAACGCTGTCAGTTGTAGCCAGAGGCGCGGTTACCGCAAACGCTAACCTAATGGCCAACATTCTAGACAGTAACCTTCCCATAGAATTCACTGCGAACTGGCAAGAACAAGCCATACCGACACTTGAAAACACTACGCTCAAAGAAGGACAGTTAACGCTTTCCGGCACCATGGGTGATTACGTACTAAAAGGAGCGGGAGCCGTTACATTACCAGACATTGGCAATGTACCGGTATCACTTGATGTGGTACTGAAAAAGAACAATATTTTCGTTAATAAAGCTAACATAAACGCATTGGAAGGGAGCTTAACCAACACAGGTACCCTTTATCTAAATGAGAGTATTGCGTGGGAAGGTAAGACAACGCTCAAGAATGTATCAGGGCGACAGTTCAGCATTTATGCGCCTGAAAAAATTAGCGGAGAAATAGACAGTATATTGCAATACTCTGAGCGCGGCGGATTACACATGAGCCTTAGAGATATGACGGTATCAGGCGTGCTTCAAAGCAAACCACTGCAAGTAAAAGGGAATGCAGTTTATGCCGGCCCCAGTGATTTATTTGTAACTAATATTAATGTTACGCAAGAAAATGAGCAGGAAAGAAATACTATCCGCGCCGTCGCTCAAGTGCTCAATAAACGTCACTTAAATGCTGATATTGCAATCAGCGTTAATGCTATTTCAAGCCTATACCCAGAAATAACCGGCGGGATAAATGGCAAGATAAATGCCACCGGCCCCTGGCAGAACCCGAGCGCAAACGGAACCCTAGCTCTCACTGATATTGCCATTTCGCCTAATCTAAACGCTGCCGCAGCCCAGCAAGGGCCGTTAAATGGCGAAATTGCAATCAATGGAACCTATCGCGATCACACAGCAAAACTTGACTTGGCATTGCCCGACAACAAGATTGCGCTTTCGCTCAAAGGCGCGTGGACCAATAACCATTGGATTGGTGAAATCAGCGATACCGCATTAAAACTCGCTAATATGCAATGGACACTATCAAGCCCTTTTAGCGTAGATATTGGCACCACACCGGTAACAGCCAAAATAGGCCAACACTGCTGGTCCTCTAGAAAAGAAGGGGAGCTGTGTATTGCAAATGTGAATTATCAGGAAGATAAAGCCAGTTGGGACATAAGCGCTACCTCACTACCGATTGGGTTATGGGCAAATGAATTAGCGCCCACCCTTGTTTCAAGCCCTTCGCAAGCAACGCTTACGGTAAAAACAAAGGGCAATTATTCACCCAAGGATCCTATAGATGCGACGTTTACGGCGTCGATGAGCGCTGCCCCGTGGCAATTAGGTGAAACACGCCCCCTTACACTTACTATTAATTCCATAGAAACCAACGGAAAAATCAAGCAAGGCCAACTAACGTCGACATCCTTAATCTCTAGTCAAGACATTGGCGATGCTACGCTTTCTTTAAATACCCGACCGTTTGATGAGCGCATACCGCTAGAGGGCAAGTTAGTGATGGAAGGGCTTAACGTTGCGCCTTTTAAACCGCTTTCCCCAGCTATCAGAACCCTGACCGGAAAGCTTAATGGAGATATTAGGCTAAGTGGTTATGTTGACGACCCGGCGCTTAATGGTGAATTAGCTATTTCAAATGGCGCTATTGATATACAAGATACCCCCGTGACATTGGCAGATTGGAATCAAAAAGTGGTACTTGATGGCCAGACCGCAGCACTAGACGGTGCGTTTGTGCTAGGTGGGGGTAAAGGAGCGCTTAAGGGCAATATAGACTGGTCATCTGATCCAAGCGCGACATTCAATTTAAAAGGGAATGGTTTCGAAATTCGTCAACCAAATATCAGGCTAAAGGTATCTCCGAATATTGATATTGCTGCCACAAAAGAAAAGGTTGATGTTACCGGCGAAGTGAATATACCGTGGGCACGAATTGAAATAGAGTCGCTCCCCGAAAGCGCTGTTTCTCCTTCAAAAGACGTGCACCTGCGAGGCGAACCCGATAGAGAAGATCCGCTAGATATCGTTCACGCATCGGTGCTAGTTAATATAGATAAAAACAAAACCGAAGAAGTGAAGCTTGAGGCGTTTGGACTGACCGCAAGCTTATATGGCGGAATTCGCGTGAACACCCAGCCAGCGCTTGTGGGTTACGGTGATCTTCAAATATTGAACGGACGCTACAGTGCTTACGGGCAACAGTTAATTATTCAAACCGGTGAGGTTCAGTTCAACGGCCCCATCGACCAGCCATTGTTACTGGTTGAAGCCATCCGCGACCCGGCTAAAACCGATGACGACGTAATTGCGGGAATTCGCATTGACGGGGCTGCCGATTCGCCAAGTATCAACCTGTTCTCTGAGCCTGCAATGGATCAACAGGGCGTATTGTCATATCTACTCACAGGTTCTGGACCGAACTCGGGCACACAAGATCCAAACTATGCTGCGCTGCTGGTAGGTTTTGGTTTATCCAACACCAAAACCCTGACAGGACAAGTGGGAAGCGCGCTAGGTATTGATGATTTTAGTTTAAGCACTAACGAAGACTTACTGTCGGTAAGAGGGCAGATTAACGAGCGATTATCTGTGGAATACAACGTGGACGTTGGTCTAAGTAACAACGACGCCAATAGCACGCTAAGACGCAGACAACTACCGCCTGACTTGGCGGTAAAATATCAGCTTCTACCTAGTTTGTATTTAGAAGCCATTCAAACCACGCTAGAAGACCAGTCAGAGTTTGCGTTAGACCTTTATTATGAGTTTTTCTTAGGCGATAACAGAACCCGTAAAGATAGTGATGAAGACGACAGTGAAGCTGAAGAGTCCGATGAAAGTGCAGAGCAAGCGATGAAAGATATCGTGAGCACTCCGAGCACAAGTAATAAGAATTAAGCGCTCAAAGTTAAAACATCGTACTTTTGCACTCATGCGCCCTTATCGCTGCTGCGCCATCTTCTCAAGCGTTTCGAGTTGACGCTCAAAACGCTTTTGTCTTTTGCTAGCCCACACATACCACACTAGCATCACAGTGCTCATGGAAGTCATAACTATAGCCATCTTCATAATTTTCTCTGGGGTAAGCTCCCCATAAAAATAGCGCTCCACCAGAAAGCCATATCCAAATAACACTGCAGTCCATGTCGAGTGTTTAGTGATTACAGCAATCTTCACGTTATTCTTAATTTGCTTTATTAGCTGCGTTAGGTGGTCAGCGGTTTGAGTGTCTTTTGAAAATGCAGCCACTCTTCTTAACCACAGCTGATAAACAAGGAGGGGAAGAGCCGTGACCAGCATAAAAACATACATCGCGTGGGCGATAAAAGTGAACTTTTCCCAAGTAACAACGAGCAAGTAGATCGCTGGGATAAATGCTAAGGAGTCAAACACCATATACCAACGCTGCTTTGTTCGTTCACTGCTTAGGCTGGCTTTTACTTCCGAGAGGTTGATAGCCGTAACTGGCTGAGCTTGCCATAGCGCAGAAAGGCCATCATTTGGCTCATCGCCTACTGATACCGGCGGGTTCATTTGATTCTCTTTATCTGAATTATGCATGTGGTTGCTCCTGCATGATACTTTGCTTGGCGCGCTTTAATATCACACCAACATGATTTTTAGTCAGACCACAGACATCTGCAATTTCATCGTAACTTAAGCCTTCAAGTGAAAGCGTTAGCACTTGTCTTGACTGCAATGGAAGTGCCCGTACCGCGCGCAACAAGCGCTCTAGAGACTGGTGTTGACTAGACATTTCCTCTGGTGAGTGGGTAGTACTCGCGAACCCGTCAGAGCCCAAATCATCGTGGTCATATTGATGGGTATCGAGACGCTTAACTTGATTTGCTACGTGAGTAACTGCGCGGTTGTGAGCTATCTTCAAAATATAGGTTTTCACGCTGCTATCGCCTTTAAAGCGAGACAGCCCCTGCCAGACGGCAATAGCAATTTCTTGCAATAATTCTTGCTGCATCGCTTCGTTTGCTTCATAGCTGTTGGCTACACGGCTCAGTATTGCCCCGTATTGCGCAAAAACATCTTCAAAACCCTGCCCCAACGTCACATCCCTAATCACAAAAACTGTTGTTATTTTATTGTGTTACTTCTATCAGTCTGCCCCCACGAATTTTTATTACAAACTTTTTTCGTCAATGCTGTAATTTTTTCAAGCAGTAAACGACTAGTTAAAACAGTGAGTGCAGTAACGTGCGTTTAGGGCATTTTCCCTAAAAGCCTTCAACCTTGAAATTTGGATTAGGAAAAAATTATGTCTACGTTAAGTATAGTTTTGTTAATTGGCAGCCTGACGTCGCTTGTGCTTTTGGCAAGCTACTTAGACGCAAAATTTCAGTGGCGACTAAACGACTGGATGAACGGCGAGTGCAGTAACCCGTTCGTTAAAAGCGTGACCGACAAACAGCAGCAGCGTTTAGAGGAAAAAGATGCGCAGATTGAAGCTTTGATGGCGCGGATCGAAACCCTTGAAACCATTGTTACCGAGCCTGCTTACGAACTGAATAAGAAAATCAACGCGCTCAAATAAACGGTTTTACCAGCTCCTAGCTCGACACCGGTGGGCGATGCATAAAGCGGGGAACTTTTCCCATTGCAATGGCGTTGCCTACCAGCACAATGACCACCCCAACCACAGATAAAACGCTCCAGGTATAGCCTTCGAAAAAGGTAGAAATAACCAGTGCCACCATGGGGTATACCAAGACCACGTACGCAGCCTTGTCAGCGCCCATTTGCTTTAACAGTTTCATATACGCGCCAAACGCAAACACAGAGCCAAAGATAGCCAGATAAAGCAGCGACAGATAGAACTCGATATGGGTAGGAATGACCAACTTACCCGGCATTGCCAATGAGGTGATGAAAAGCAGCACCATGGCATAGCTCATGGCATAGAAGTTCATTTGGATAACAGGCGTACCCGAGGTCAAAATACGCTCGGAGATAACGTTACCTGTTGAGGCGCAGAAAAAGCTGACAAACGCTATGGCGAGGCCGGTAGCAAGCGCCGCATCCATGGAAACTTTGGAAAACTCAGGCACAAACAAACACACTATACCCAGTAAACCAAATGTCGCACCTATAACCACTTCTTTTCTTATAGGCTCTTTAAGCCACCATCGCCGAAGCACAACATTAATGTATATAATGCAAGAACTCATAAGGGCTAACAGCGCGCTAATTATGTGCGCTTGTGCCATATACAGCAGCGTGTAATTTAAGCTGTATAAAAAGAGACCGACTGCGGCCATTTTCACATGAACATGTACCGGTAGCTTAAGCGGCAAACGCCTAATAACACAGTAAATCCCTAAACAGGCCGACGCCAACAAATAACGCAGCGCAATGGCAAACGTTTCAGAGGTATGCCCTATTTGATAAGTGATGGCTATCCAGGTTGAGCCCCAAATCAGGCAGCACAGAGCAAATAAGGATGCGTTATTCATAGCGGTGCCTAGCCCTGGGGAGCTGATAAAAAAGAAGATAAATGGGCAGATAAATAGTCAATAGCACTATCTAGCAGTTTTTGCCTAGCGCCATTACCAATCCACGCATTATGCGGCGTTACCAGCAAGTTAGGTAGTGCCTCTTTAAGCAATATATGATCAACAGGCGGAGGCTCGACACTTAATACATCTAATCCCGCGCCACCAATTTGATTGTTTTTAAGCGCATGATAGAGTGCCTTCTCATCAACCAAACCGCCGCGAGCCGTATTAATGAGGAAAGCGGTTGGCTGCATCAGCGACAATGTATCGGCATTAATAAGCTTGTCGGTGGCTTCAGTAAGAGGGCAATGAAGACTTACCACATCGGCATTTGGTAAAAGCGATGCAAGACTTGGACGAGGGTCGTCTTGTTTACCTGGGCGAGCAGCGATACTCACCTGCATACCCATAGCCTTAAACAATGCCTCTACACGCTTGCCAAGCTCACCATGTCCAACAATTACCGCATGCTTACCCGCCAATTCCACCACTGGATGATTGAGTAAGCAGAAATGAGAAGAGCTAGACCATGCTTGGTTGCGCATATCGCGCTGATACGCCACAAAATTGGTGGCCAAATTTAGTGCCAAGGTCAACGTATGTTGAGCGACGCTGTCTGTGCCGTAGCCCTCTACATTTTGAACGGTAATACCAGCCTGTTCGCAGTAATCACGGTCGATATTGTTCATGCCGGTCGCCGTTACGCCAATATAGCGCAGCTGACTGGCCTGCTGTAAATCTTTGGCTTGTAGCACGACTTTGTTAACCAGCACAGCATCGGCATTTTTAATGCGCTCGGCAACGTCTTCGGCTTGAGTTTGTTGATGAAGCGTTATCTTGGCGTCGAAATTATTTTGTACGTCATCAAGTGAAGAGGTATTAAGGCTGGGCAAATCCATGGTTTCGGCATCTAGAAAGACAACCTGCTTTTGTTTGCCGTTGCTCATCGCTTGTGATGCATTGTGTTTCGTCATTTTTGCCATGCTCTACATTACTTCCACAATCGACTCTAACGCTGTTTTCACATTAACAGGAATAGGAATGGCCTTGTCGGTTTTTCTATCTACAAACACATGCACAAATTGGCCATGAGCCACGCGTCGCTTATTCTCTCCGGCATAAACCGACAGGCCATAAGTCACTGAACTTCTACCAATTTTGACAACGCGCAAGCCTACAAAAATGTCTTCAGGGTAGGCTGCCGGAGCAATGTACTGACACTGACTGCTTACCACATACGCCACGGATTGCCCGTTGTGTATATCCAGTCCACCTTCTTCAATTAAAAAGCGGTTTACCGCGGTATCAAAGAAACCATAGTAAACAACATTGTTGATATGTCCGTACGCATCATTGTCTTGCCAGCGTGTGGCGATAGTGACTTTATAAGGGTAGTCGGCAAGTGTAGGAGTGATATCAGTCATGATGGTCCCTTAGCGAATAAATGTATCGATTTGTTGTTGGCGCAAATAACGAAAATCGATGAACGACTAACGCCAAATAATATTTAATGCGCGGAAGTCTGTTGCAGCGATTCTTTTGGGTAACGCTATGAGTAAAGCACCATATCGTCACGGTGAATGGCGACATCCGTTGTTTCATAACCTAACACACTGGCAATTTCTTTCGACTTTTTCCCTTTTATAAGCGTCAAGTCTTTTGCGTTATACAGGCAAAGCCCCTTGGCAATAACTTCGCCTTGGCACACCACTTCAACTGCATCGCCTTGTTCAAACAAACCGGTAACATCAACAATACCCGTTGGCAGTAATGACGCGCCTTTTCGCACTAACGCCTCTTTCGCTCCGCTATCAACTTCTATTCTGCCAGCGGTTTTAAGCGTATGGGTAAGCCACAGTCTGCGCGCGCTGGCGGGAGTGCTACTAGCATTGAATAAGGTTCCCGGCACTTTACCTTCAAGCAATGCATCGAAGGTTTCACCTTTTCTCCCGTTTACAATAAGAGTTTGAATACCGCTACTGGTGCACTTGTCTGCCGCTTCAATTTTTGTGCGCATGCCGCCAGTTCCTATCGCTGTTCCAGCGCCGCCGGCAAGGCCGTAAATAGTGCTGTCTATTTTATCTACCTGTGGAATGAGTGTTGCGCTGGCGTCTTTTCTTGGGTCTGCGGTAAATAAACCGTCGATATCTGAGCAGATAATGAGGGTGTCTGCTTGGGCGACTAGGGCGGTGTAAGCACCCAAGTTATCGTTATCACCTACTTTGAGTTCGTTGACAGCTACCGTGTCGTTTTCATTCACAATAGGTAACGCATTGTGATTCAGAATTTCGCGCAAGGTATTTTTAATATTCACGTAGCGGGTTCTATCGCGCAGATCATCCGCCGTTAACAATACTTGTGCACAGGGAAAGTCGAAAAAGCGCTGCCAGTTGGCCATCATTAAATTCTGGCCAATCGCTGCCATGGCTTGTTTTTCTGCAATAGATGCGTTGTGGCGAATCTTCACTTTGCTGCGGCCCGCGGCAACACTGCCAGAAGAGACAAGAATAATTTCTTTGCCAGCTTCGCGACTAGCAGTAATAAATCGAGCAAGAGACAGCAAATAACGCCCGCTGCATTCGTTGCCTTCAGGAGCAATGAGCGCACTGCCAACTTTTATAACGGCACGTTGCCAATTAAAACGGTTCATATGGGAAAGGAAAAAGATAACAAGAGCTTAAGAATACGACAGTTAAAGCGCGAAACAAAACGATCTGTTACAGTTTTTTTGCGTTAAAACATGGTTAGTTTACGGTCAAAAAATTGGATTGTGGCAGGCATGCTTATATACTAAAGACGATTATCTTATAACAATTCTAACTTACAAGTTGCAAGGAAACTGCATGAGCACCGCAAAACGACACTTTTTCTGGCTAGCGCCAGTGTTGTCTATGCTGATTTCTCTTCCTAGTACCGCCGCTATTAAACAAACTAAAGGCGATTTCGAAGATAAATTCCGTCAGCTGGACGAAGTTCTCCCTACTCCAAACGTATACCGTAACGCCGCTGGTGAGCCAGGCCACCAATATTGGCAACAACAAGTAGATTACGATATTGACGTAAAGCTACTTGAAGACAAACGCCGCATTGAAGCAAGCGAAACCATTACTTACCACAACAACGCGCCAGATACGCTTAAGTACTTGTGGATCCAGCTTGACCAAAACAAATTCCGCGACGATTCAATGTCTGCGCTTACTACCACGTTTGGCGGCATCGGCAATCGTGGGCCGGGCACGCAGGCAGCCGATGGCGACAAGCCAGCTAAGCTAAGCATGGGCGCACTGCGCCGCCAACAGTTTGTAGACGACAACGAGCTAGGCTACACAATCTCTCGCGTTGAAGACAAAGCGGGCAATGACTTACGCCACACAATTGTTGGTACGCTTATGCGTGTTGATTTGGCTAAGCCTCTAAAGCCAGGCAGCAAAGTAACGTTCGATATCGATTTTGCGTTTAACATTGTAGAAGAAGACGCTGTTTCCGCGCGTGCAGGTTACGAGCACTTCCCTGATGACGAACGTGAAGGTGGTAACGACATCTTCTTGCTAGCACAGTGGTTCCCACGCCTAGCTGCATACACGGACTACGAAGCCTGGACCAATAAAGAATTTATTGGCCGTGGTGAGTTCACGCTAGAATTCGGTAACTACGAAGTAGATATTACAGTTCCTGCTGACCACATCGTGTCATCAACGGGTGTGCTTCAAAACCCGAAAGACGTGTTAACTAAAACACAGCGCGACCGTTTAAAGAAGGCAGAAAAAGCTGACCGCATCGTATTCATCGTTTCACCAGAAGAAGCGATTGAGAACGAAAAAGAAGGCACGACTAAGCTTAAAACTTGGAAGTTTAAGGCAGAAAACGTACGTGACTTTGCATGGGCCTCTTCGCGTAAATTTGCGTGGGATGCGCGTGGTTATCAGCAAGGCGGTGACACTCAACCATTGGTAATGGCTATGTCTTTCTACCCGAAAGAAGGTGGCGAGCTATGGCAGAAGTATTCTACAGAATCAATCATCCACACCATGGATGTTTATAGCCGCTTTAGCTTCGATTACCCATACCCAGTAGCCCAGTCAGTTAATGGTCCAGTTGGCGGCATGGAATACCCCATGATCACCTTCAACGGTCCGCGTACAGAGCTTCGTGACGATGGTTCACGCACGTACTCGCTGGCTGAGAAACGTTTCCTTATTGGCGTGGTTATTCACGAAGTAGGTCATATCTATTTCCCTATGACGGTTAACTCTGACGAGCGTCAATGGACATGGATGGATGAAGGCCTTAACAGCTTCCTAGACGGCGTTGCCGGTCGCGAGTGGGACCCTACGATCCCTTGGGGCGTTGAGCCACGTGATATCACTGGCTACATGAAGTCTCAGACACAGGTGCCAATTATGACCCAGTCTGACTCTGTACTTCGCCTTGGCCCAAATGCCTATACCAAGCCTGCAGTAGCGCTTAACATTCTTCGCGAAACTATTCTTGGCCGTGAGCTGTTTGATTTCGCGTTTAAAGAGTACGCGCAACGTTGGATGTTTAAACGTCCTACACCATCAGATTTCTTCCGTACTATGGAAGAAGCGTCGGGCGTTGATCTAGACTGGTTCTGGCGCGGTTGGTTTTACACCACAGACCACGTAGACATCAGCCTAGACAGCGTATACAAGCTGCGTTTAGACACTGAAGATCCAGATATCGACTTTGCTCGCGAACGCGAAGCAGAAATGGAAAAACCAAAGTCGCTTACCGATATTCGAAATAAAGAAGAAGGTAAAAAACTTTGGGTAGACCGCTTTGAAGATATTAGTGACTTCTACGACGAAAACGATCGTTACACCGTAACTAACAAAGAGCGCAACAAGTACAAGAAATTCTTGAAAGATCTTGAGCCTTGGGAGCGTAAAGCCTTTGAGCGTGCGGTGAAAGAAGACAAAAACTACTACGTGCTTGATTTCAGCAACAAGGGTGGGTTGGTGATGCCAATCATCCTTGAGCTAACGTTTGAAGACGGCACAAAAGAAGAAATGCGTATTCCTGCGGAAATTTGGCGTCGTACACCTAAAGCGGTAAGCAAGCTTATTGTTACCGACAAAGACAAAGAGCTGGTAAGCGTGACGGTTGATCCGCACTGGGAAACCGCAGACGTAGATGTGGAAAACAACCACTACCCCCGTCGTATTATTCCTTCGCGTATTGAAGCGTATAAGAATAAGCCGCGTAACACTTACGAGTACCGCGACCTTATGCACGACTCAAAGACCGAGCTAAAAACCGACGACGAGGACAAAGATGACGAATAAGTTATCTTTGACCCGCTTGCAGCAGAGCGCGCATGCTCTGCTTGCAAGCGTAAGTGCATTCGCAATTACGGCTGCGCTATTAATTAGCGCAATGTCCTACAGTACTGCATCCCAAGCGCATCAAATAAAAGCAGCAATTACCACGGTGCTGTTCAATCCTAGAACAGAAAATATTGAGGTGATGCACCGCTTTAATTTGCACGATGCTGAACACGCGGTTAAGGCACTGTTCGACAAGCACGCAGATATTATGGACGACATAGAAACGCAGCAACAATTCGCTGATTACGTCGCCCACCACTTTGCAATTTTAAATGCAGCAGGCGAGCCATTAAAGCTTGCTGATGTTGGCTTTGAAGTTGAAGGTAAGCACTTTTGGGTTTATCAGGAAACAGCTGAGCCGCCTGTACTTGAAGGCATTAAAATTCGCCATGATGCATTGCGTGACTTGTGGCCAAAACAAGTGAATACACTAAATGTAGAAGGCAAGGGTGATATCAAAACCCTGACCTTTGCTGATAGCGTAAATTTGCTTGAAGTAAGCTTCAAAAGCCAAAATAGCGACCATCACTAATACCTAACGGTATAAGTTTGTGAAAGCCCACCCGCATTCCTTGTCAAACGGCAGTGATTGCGGGTGGGCTTTTTTGCTCGTGGTGTGAGACCGAAGTCGTATAGTCATCTTGGCATGCATGCTCTACCTTAACTATGGACAAAAAGTTACTAAATTCAGTTAATGAGGTACATCATGACCCATAGCGCTGCATCACCGTTGCCTTCACAGGTCAAGAAACCCCAATCAAGAAGTGAGCGTAGTGCACGAAAACTACGTGCATCCAAAGCAGCTCAGTGCGCTGTTCAAGCAGAAAATGCGCAGCAAACGCAAGATGCCGATGCAAAGAGTGTCAAACAAAACAATGCGTTCGCAGATAAGAAAAATATCATGTGGGTGCTGTTAAGTGGCGCAATGGCGCTAACTTTCGTCGTCATGCTGTTTTTGCCAGATACAGGGATGGGCGGCGGCCTTGTTTCCACCTATTCTGCCATGCTTTGGTGTGGCTTTTTTGGTGCAGCACTTTGGCGCTATAGAGCGACAAGTGGCTGGGCTGGGTTTGCTTATGGAAGCGTTGTTGGACTAGTGATTCAATTTATTTCACAGATAATCTAGCACACAGTGCTTTTACAATTGCCTTATGCAACTCGCCTAGTAAGAAACCGGTGAGCGACTAGGAACGGCAAGTACACATTTCTTTTAAGTACATTATGGGCAATCTAAACGCGGCTTTTAAATCAGACTTCTGTTTAAACAGCTGTCTTATCCGTTGATCGCCCTGTTAGCAGCCTCACTTCCTAAACATTAAATCCTGTTGATCTTTGATGTACAGCAATGGTCAACAGGTCCTCAATGACTTTTGGCTGGAAGAGCCGATCCAGACGTTTTGTCCGACAGTATAATTTATAAACTCTAGTTACTTTTTTTAGGTTATGTTTAGACAATAACAAACCAAACGTTACCCTTCGCCTTTAATAAAACTGAGTGAGCCTATGGCAGAGAAGCCCAATAAGTCCGCTGAATCGCTAAACCGTTCTAGTAGAGCGGTACCGTCGTCGCGTTTATCGCGAATAGGCCGCTTGGGTTCATTGGCAGGTAGAATTGCGGGTAATGTGGTGTCACAAGGTGCAGGGCAACTGTTAAAGGGTGAGAAGCCCGCGTTGTCTTCGCTGCTCTTAACGCCCAAAAACATTTCAAACATTGCAGATCAGCTTGCCAGTATGCGTGGTGCAGCTATGAAGCTCGGGCAGCTTATTTCAATGGATGCAGGAGATTTTCTCCCCGAAGAGCTCGCCGCTATTCTAGGGCGATTACGGGACGACGCTGACCCTATGCCAAAAGACCAGCTAATTACCACGTTGAATCAGTCTTGGGGCGAAAAATGGCAAGATGACTTACTTTACTTTTCCTTTGCCCCTATAGCTGCGGCCTCTATTGGCCAGGTGCATAAAGTCATTACGATGGACGGTCGGATGTTAGCAGTAAAAGTGCAGTATCCTGGCGTAAAAAAAAGCATAGATAGCGATGTAGACAACGTAGCTACACTTATAAAACTTACTGGCTTGGTACCTAAATCACTAGATATCAACCCGCTTTTACAAGAGGCGAAAGCACAGCTTCACCAAGAAGCTGATTACGTTCGAGAAGCTGACATGCTTAACCGTTATCGCGCGTTGGTTGAAAGCACCGACATCCAATGCAAAGGGAGTAAGGCGTTTGTCATTCCGCAAACCTTTGCTCCCCTTACCACCAGTACCGTGTTAGCGATGGATTTCATAGAGGCGCGTGACTTAGATGCGCTATTAAACGAGCCTCAGGACGTCCGAGATGCCGTGATGACGGCGCTAATGACTTTATTTTTTAATGAAATTTTTCATTTTAAGCTGCTGCAGAGCGACCCTAACTTAGCCAACTATCAGTTTAAACCCGATACAAAAGAAATCGTTCTGTTAGATTTTGGTGCTACACGGGACGTGCCTGACGCCATTTCAGCCCAGTATCAAGCGTTACTTAACAGCGCCGCAGCCAACGATAGAGCAATGATGCAGCAAGCCGCGTTTCGCATAGGATTAATTGACGAAAGCCACTCTCAAACGCAAGTCGACGCCGTCATAAACATTGGTATGGAGGCGTGTGAAGCGATTCGCTGCGAGGGCGCTTATGACTTTGGCCAAAGCGATCTCATTGCAAGGCTTCACGAAAAGGGAATGGCGCTGACTATGGAGCACAATTTTTGGCATACGCCGCCAGTAGATGCCCTGTTTATACACAGGAAGCTAGGTGGCTTATTTCTGTTGGCTAAACGATTGAAAGCTAAAGTAGATATGCGAAAGGCAGCAGGCACATGGCTGAATCTATAACCTGCACTTCGTTGGTGTGTTAAGCGAGTAAGAAACTACTTATTACGTAGCTTATATTTCGTTTATATCGGTTTTGCGTTGCTGGGCCATGTTTTACTGTAAAAACGTTACGCTGCGACCTTACGATACTTACACAGAACCCACTTAAAAAAGCTTACAGCGTTCGTACAACAGTCTAGTAAGGCAAATCCATACTGAACGGTAACGCCATCTGCTCTTTACTTTTTGGCGGGTTGCCAATCATTTCATCGTAAGGGGTATCGTGCTTCATTACCGCCTGTTGAACATGACAATGCGCAAAGGCTTCGCGAATGTGGCCGGCACTAAAAAAACGCATGGGCTTATCTTTGTTGTCGTAAAGCATGCCACTTTGACTGCCGATAGTGAGATAAACCAGGTAAACATTCATCTCATACGACTGAACTTCCAGATAATCTATCGCGGTAGGCGACTCTTCAATATCTCGAAAATAGAACTTCTGCATTTTTCTACCTCATGAATCAAGTATGCACCTTGCACGCCCTATATTCTTATTTAATGACGGAAGCTAGGGCGAAAAAGCAGAATATATACGTTAGGCAAGGTGCTCAGGTTCATTAGATAGATCTAGCGGAGGTCGATGGTTTTTAAACCGTACTGCATTTGCCAACACCAGTAAGGATGCAAGAGAGCAGGCACTGTATAGGAACGCCGCCGTTCCCATTCCAGAAGCAATCCATAGTAAAGGAAATACCAGCAACCTAGGGCCTTCAACAGCTAAAGCGACTTTCGCTTTAGACAGTATAAAGCCATTTTGTATACTCATAACAATGACAGTCGCTACAGCGATGATCTGATGCTTAGTTGACAAGTTATTGATATTTAAAAGGAGATAAAGCATTACTCCCAGCATGATTAGATGCTGCATAACACTGTAGCGTTTTACTGCTCGGTGTAATTTAGGGTGATACTGTCTAAACTTACTCACGCTAATTATCCTATAAGGGCACATTTAAGTTGAAACGGGGTCGTGAGGCTCGAAATATTCACTAATTATTATAGATAACAACGAGCTAGCATTTGCTTTTCAATGACTAATCAACACATTAGTACACAAACCCAATTTGTTAAACATTTGTTTTAAAATTATTTTTCCATTTACATAATATCGAATGTGAATGAGAAGAAAAAATGGGGGTTTTCCACTAAATTTGTATAAAAAGAAATCGGAAAATGACTTTTTTACGTTCAAAACGTGTTCAAAATAAGGAATTTACAATCGAAGGGAACATTTCTATTGATTGATTTTCTAAATTTGGGTGTTATCTCTGGTAGTATTACCAAAAGGAAAGTTTTGTAGCGGAGTCATTATGAGCGAATCGTCGGAAAAGAAATCGTTAGGCCCACACTTTATTATTGTAGGCATCCTACTTATTGTTATTCTGGCTGTAGTGTTTTGGCCCAGCGACGATGAGCCTGTGCCTGTAGTTACTCCTGAGCCCGAATTGACTGAACCTGAAGTGACTACCCCAGAAGAGCCTGAAGTATTCGAGCCTACTCAGCCAGCCCCAACAGTAGAGCTTGAGGAGAAAGACGAGGTCGAGCCGCTTCCAGAGACAGTGGAACCAGAGCCGGAACCTCTGGATACCAGCGATCCTGCGGTGAAAGCTTCACTTATTGAGAGTTCGTCTGCGAGCGAAGAAATGGTTAACCGCATGCTGGTTGACGAAGGTCTAATTCAACGCTTTGTGGTGTCGGTTACGAATCTAGCAAATGATGAGATGGCGCCTAACCACCAGTTACTAACGCCACCCGAGCAGAACTTCCGCGTATACTCTCAAGCAGGCAAGCAATGGATTGATGCAGCAAGCTATAAACGTTATACACCGTATGTAGATATGTTGGAGTCATTCAATAACGAAGCACTGCTTAATATATACGATATTTATAAAGACGATATTCAGGAGAAGTACGCCGAAATTGGAAGTCCTGACCAAGACTTCAACAGCGTATTACTAGATGCAATTGATCAGCTTCTTGATACACCTGAAGTACCAGTTCCTGTAGAGGTTTATACCGACTCGGTGGCCTACAAATATGCTGATGATCGTTTAGAGAGTTTAAACGAGCCACAGAAACAACTTCTTCGTACTGGCCCAGATAACATGCGTCGCATTAAGGCAAAGCTACGCGAACTAAAAGTAATGGTTGAAGAGCGTGGATCTAACTAGATTTCAACAACAGCTCAAGGGCACGTCGTCAAAAACGCGCCCTTTACCTCCTGTTGAACAATGGAATCCCGATTTTTGCGGTGACATTAATCTAACTATAGCGCTTGATGGAAGATGGTTTTACGAAGGCAGCCCTATAGGACGCGCAAGCCTTGTTCAGCTATTTGCCTCTGTGTTGAAGCGTGAAGGCGATAAGTACTTCTTAGTTACGCCCGTAGAGAAAGTGGGTATAACCGTTGAAGACACACCTTTTCTTGTAACTCAATGGCATAGAGAACAGGGTGAATCAGCGAGTGACAACACCTATGTGTTTACCACACAAACGGGCGACATTGTAAGGTTAGAGCGTTCTGATCAGCTCAAACTTCGCGTTCCGCCTAAAGCCATACAAGATCCAGAGGCAACGCCCATTCCCTACCTATGCGTTCGCAGAAACTTGTGGGCAAGACTACATCAAAATACCTATTATCAACTGCTTGAACAAGCTGATGAAAAACCGCATGACGCCGGCACGCAATTTAGTATTCAGTCAAACGGCATCACCTTTATTTTAGGTGAAGTAAGCAACTAGCCTAATTTTGTTGCTTCTGTCTCTTCGAACATATCAAAACGTAATTCATCTTCAATAAAGCACCGTTAACAGCGCTTTGTTTTGCGTTATCCCTCTGACTGCATTACATTCGATATAGTCTATAAAACAATCAACAAGAAGACCTATATCATGAACAAGCCTCTGATTACGCTGGCTGTTGCCAGTGCCTTACTCTCATCGCCCTTTTCCACTGTAGCCGACACGCTTATACATGCAGGGAAAGTGTTTACTGGTACATCAAAAAACCTACAGGAAAATGTCACCATTGTTGTGGAAGACAATAAAATTAAGGCGGTTAAAAAAGGGTTTGCTGAAGCCCAAGAAGGCGACACTGTCATCGATTTAAGGTCGTCAACCGTTATGCCTGGACTGATGGACATGCACGTTCATTTATCGTCGCAGCACGGTGGTCCACAAACGTATCTGGAGCGCTTTTCACTAAATGAAGCCGACTATGCATTACGGGCAGCGAACTACGCTAAGATTACGTTAAATTCGGGCTTCACCACGGTTCGCAACTTAGGGGATGGCTACAACGAAACCGTTGCGCTAAGGAACGCTATTAGTAAAGGCTATGCAACAGGCCCGCGTATTTATACCGTTGCTAAATCTATTGCTACTACAGGCGGACATGCCGATCCAAGTAATGGCTTATCTCATTTACTTCGCCCAGACGTAGGCCCTAAGCAAGGTGTGGTTAATGGCGAAGCTGAAGCCCGTGAAGCAGTAAGGACTCGTTACCAAGATGGTGCGGACTTAATCAAAATCACCGCAACCGGCGGCGTATTGAGCGTTGCTAAAAGCGGCCAAAACCCGCAGTTCATGACCGATGAACTAGAAGCAATTGTTGAAACGGCAAAAGACTACGGTATGACAGTAGCAGTGCATGCTCATGGGAAAGAAGGCATGAAGCGGGCTATTGAAGCCGGTGTGGACTCTATTGAACACGGCACTTATATGGACGACGAAATTCGCACATTAATGAAGAAGCACGGCACCTACTATGTGCCAACAATACTGGCAGGAAAGTTCGTAGCAGACAAAGCTAAAATTGATGGTTTCTTTCCGGAATTGGTGCGCCCGAAAGCTGCAGCCATTGGCCCGCTTATCCAAAATACCTTTGAACAAGCGCATAAAGCAGGCGTAAAAATTGCTTTTGGTACAGACAGTGGTGTATCAGCCCACGGCGACAATGCGCAAGAGTTCTCATTAATGGTTGAAGCCGGTATGAAGCCTGCCGACGCGCTGCTAAGTGCTACCGTGAATAGCGCGAGCTTACTAGGCATCAGCGATATTCTTGGCACCCTAGAAGAAGGAAAACTGGCTGACATTGTCGCGGTTAAAGGCAACCCGCTTGACGATATATCGCTTATGGAAAGCGTGTCTTTTGTGATGAAAGACGGAGTTGTTTACAAGCAGTAGAGAAAATAAAGTGGTAGGGATTACATGGAACTAGGTAAAAAGGTTAAGCACAAAACCAAAAAACTTGTCGATTCTAAGCATATGTTAAAGGGCATCACTCTTGCCTCATTTTTAGAATCAACCATTGTTCCCATACCACTAGAAGCTGTTATGGTGCCGTTGATGCAAGCCAGGCGAGAGTCGCTATGGAAAATCGCATTAATGGCCACCGTAGGCTGCGTGATTGGCGCAGTCTTCGGCTATGCACTCGGCTATTACCTTTTTGACCTTGTTGGCCAGTGGGTTATCGATACCTTTTTTAGCCAAGAACAGTTCGAAAGCGTTAAACAACAAATGCAGAATCAAGGCTTTTGGTTTGTGATGACCTTAGGTATTGCCCCAATTCCTTTTCAGGTTGCGATGCTTGCGGCAGGTGCAACCCAATACTCACTTCCACTTTTTCTTTTAGCCACTGTTATTGCACGTTCAATTCGCTATTTTGGGCTCGCAGCTGTGGTGTATTGCACAGGAGACAAAGCTGAGCAGCTCATTAAGCGCTACAAAATGAAAGCGGTTATTGCTATCTCAGTTGCAGTGCTTCTTTTATGGTGGCTGTCAAATTTAATCAGCCAATAAGCTTGCCTGTACTAGTGACTCAAAGCACTTAATAGTGCGAGACAAACGATGCCGTTGGTTCACGACAACGTAAATATCAAATCAACCCAATAGATTTTTTGAACTTTACATTTGATAATGATTCTTATTTGCACTAATGTAATAAAAAACAGGAGGTGCTTATATGAATGTTCAGCGGCTATGCCCAGTTTACAAAAAGTGGCTACAGCTAAACCCTTCAAACGCGCGACAGCATCGCTATGCTATGCAAGCGCAGACGCAGCAAGCCCATCAACAGGGTAGATTGGATTATGCGAGAGAGTTAGGCTATCAGACCTTTGAGGCCGCAAAGGTTATCCTTAATGCGCTTCAGCCTACCTCTTTGCAGAAAGTCAGTGTAGTTCAAGAAGACGTACTCGCTTTTTCCACTATGGGAATGTACTTATCTTCTCTGCTTGCCGAAGAACATAGGAAGCGAGAATCTCACGCTATTTTACAAGAATGTCAGCAACAGCTTATTGCCATATTACCCCTGCATGCCACCAATCCTTCTATATGCAGGCTAATCGCGGCCATTCAGCATACCCTTGAGCAAACCTATGTCCCCCAAGCAAGCAAACGACTCGCTTCTGTGGCCGTGCATTAAATACTTTAGATAAAAGGAGATAGTTATGGCGTCGAAACAAATTTCAAGCGAAGACGGCTTTGTCTCATTAAACGTTAGAGCTTCTGTACTTCAAAAAATGCTTAATGGTGAAGTGCTACACATGACAGATATTCACTGTACCTGTTCGCGAAGCAAGCAGGTTTTGAAGCAACTTTTATTGCAGGCTGCTAGCGGTCGCGAATAGAAACAGTAACAAAAAAGGCGCTCAAGCGCGCCCTTTCTTAATAACGTATTGGTAAGGCATGGTCTCGGTTTGAGACGCAACCAGCGTGTGGTCCATAAAGCGGCAAAAGCTAGGAATATCTCTGGCCGTTGAGGGATCGTCAGCCGTGACCGATAAAGTTTCCCCATCGGCCAGCTTTCGAATATTCAGACGCACCATCATTACTGGCTCTGGGCAACGCAATCCTAGCGCATCTAAATGCTGACTAGCCGCGCTAAATGCGCTGTCAAAATCAGATGCCATAATTTTCACGATAGGTGTTAATGGCGCTGATTTCGCTATCAAACCCGCCTTTCTCGGTCAGATAAGCCACGACATCGGCAAGCGATACAATAGAGATAACCTGAGTGCCAAAATCGCGCTCGACCTCTTGAATAGCTGACAGTTCGCCATTACCGCGCTCTTGTCTGTCTAGCGCAATCAGCACGCCAGACAAGCTAGCCTGCTGCTGCTCGATTAAGGTCATCGATTCGCGAATAGCCGTACCCGCAGTGATCACGTCATCCACCAGCATAACCTTACCTTCTAGTGGACTACCAACTAGATTACCGCCTTCACCGTGGGTTTTCGCTTCTTTGCGGTTGAAGCAATAAGGCACGTCAAGATTGTGGCTATCTGCCAGTGCGACTGCGGTAGTAGTCGCAATAGGAATGCCCTTATAGGCTGGACCAAAAAGTACATCGAACTCAACGCCAGCGTCCATTAACGCATCAGCGTAAAAACGCCCCAACTTAGCCAAATCGCCACCGCGATTAAACAAACCTGCATTGAAAAAGTACGGGCTAACGCGGCCTGACTTTAAAGTGAATTCGCCAAATTTCAGTACGCCACGTTCAATGGCAAACTCAATAAAATCACGCTGAAACGCTTTCATGATGACCTCTTAATTTCTAATTTACGCGTTGGTTCTAACTACGTGTCGATGACTCGCTTACGCTAGCGCCGCTTTTTGAATGTCGAACAGTTCACGTAAACCGTGCTTACCAATTTTCAGCATCTCGTCAAGCTCTTCAAACGAGAAGGGTTCGCCCTCTGCAGTACCTTGAACTTCAATCAGCTTGCCGGTTTCGGTCATCACGATATTCATGTCTGTCTCTGCCTCAGAGTCTTCGGTGTACTCAAGGTCAGCGATTGGCGTACCTTCGTAAATACCTACTGAAAGGGCGGCAATCATATGTTTAAGCGGGTTAGTTTTGATAATGCCTTTCGCACGCATGTAAGTAAGTGCATCAACAAGAGCTACACACGCACCGGTAATTGACGCTGTGCGCGTACCGCCGTCGGCCTGAATAACGTCGCAGTCCAACGTAATGGTGTTTTCACCCAGAAGTTTTAAATCTACCGCTGCGCGTAGTGAACGCGCAATTAGACGCTGGATCTCTAACGTGCGGCCGCCTTGTTTACCGCGCGCCGCTTCACGGCCGCTTCGCGTATGGGTAGCACGTGGAAGCATGCTGTACTCAGCTGTAATCCAGCCTTTCCCTTGGCCCTTCATAAAGCGTGGCACACCTTCTTCTACCGTCGCATTACACAACACCTTAGTGTTACCAAACTCTACAAGAACAGAGCCTTCTGCGTGACAAGTGTATTGGCGAGTAATTGTAACAGGGCGAATTTGACTGGCGGTTCTGCCGCTTGGACGCATAGTGTTCTCCACAACGTAAGTGCTTAAAAAAGGGTAGCGTTTTACAGGTTTTATTGGCGATATGTGAATAGAAAGCCCAGTTCGCGGTCAAAACCTATAAATTCGATGTAGCTACGAAATTGCGCCTAAGTATAACGCAATACCCGCGGCCGTTAAAAACGAACTTTACATGTTTGCTTATTGAATTACGTAAATGTGCGCTAATATACAAAATACAAGAAAACCTGCTGTAGATATTCACGTATACAACACGACGTTCGGGTTGTTTTTGCAGGCTTTCAGTTAAATTTAAAGGATATTTATGATTTACAGCATGACAGCGTTTGCGCGCGTAGAAACCAAAAAAGAGTGGGGCTCAGCCGTGTGGGAAATACGCTCGGTCAACCAACGCTTTTTAGAAACTTATTTTCGCCTGCCGGAGCAGTTTCGCTCATTGGAGCCGGTTTTACGTGAACGATTCCGTAAAAAGCTAGCTCGAGGTAAGGTCGAATGTGCGCTGCGTTTTACTGCCAACGATGCTGCTGTAACTAAGCTAAGCTTAAACGAAGAGTTGGCTAAGCAAGTGCTTCACGCCGCTGACTGGGTGCAATCCCATGGCCAATCCACGGGGGTTAACCCGCTAGACGTTTTGCGCTGGCCTGGGGTAATCGCAGCGGAAGAGGCCGATATGGACACCATCCACGCTGACGTAATGGCCGCGTTCGACCAAGCACTTAACGATTTTATTAGTGCCCGCGCTACCGAAGGGGAAGCCCTTAAAGGTATGATCACCCAGCGCCTAGATGCCATTGAAGTGGAAGCTGAAAAAGTGGCCGCACGTATGCCTGAAATCATGGTGTGGCAGCGAGAAAAAGTGCAAACCCGCTTTGAAGAGGCAAAGGTTGAACTTGATGCAGGCCGTTTTGAACAAGAAATGATCATGCTGGCGCAAAAAGTAGATGTGGCAGAAGAGTTAGATCGTCTAAATGCTCACGTTAAGGAAACCCGCAATATCCTTAAGAAGGGTGGAGCAGTAGGCCGCCGTCTTGATTTCATGATGCAGGAGTTTAACCGCGAATCGAACACGTTAGGTTCAAAGTCTATCAGCACCGACATCACACAATCGGCGGTTGAACTTAAAGTCCTGATTGAGCAGATGCGCGAGCAAATTCAGAATATTGAGTAATTAAAAAGCAGACTCAAACTCATTCAATAAATAACACCAAACCCAGCTTTCTAGCTGGGTTTGAGACTTCTGTAGGGCGTTTGGTTACTCGTCGGTTACGAGCTGCTTGAGTCACCGTTAACGCGCGACCTGCCGCCAACATCTAACGCTTCTAATAATTCAATTCAAATACTGTGTTAAAAAGGCCTCGTGCGAGGGAAGTTTAGCTACGTGATTATCCACCTGCTGCTTTAATCCTGCCATAAACTGCTTTAAAGACTGCTCACTCATTTCATCGGCAACACGATGGTACTGGCTTGGTGTCATGCCCTGGCCCATTAATACTTGGGTCCATGAATCGACGCGAAAAATATCTCCGTCATCTAAAAACACGCGGCCAGACTCGGCAAATAAAGCCAATTTATGCTCAAGTGACGTAGGAATCTCCATGCGTTGGCATTGCTGCCAAAAGGGGCTGTCCTCTCGCTGTGTCACCTTGTAATGCATCACAATAAAATCGAGTATGGCCGACATTTCGCTATCAAACTTATTATTGTATTCGTCGATTGCGCTTTGGGTGATGCCATCGAAAGGGAATAGGCGCATTAAGCGTATAAGGCCAGTCATGATTAGATGGATACTGGTCGACTCTAAAGGCTCAATAAATCCACTGGATAGCCCTAGTGCCACGCAGTTTTTATTCCAACCACGCCTGCGTTTACCAGGCGTAAAACGAATCACTCTAGGCTCATTAATGGGCGCGCCTGTCACCTGAGCTTTAAGTGTATCTATGGCGTCTTCATCGCTCATAAAGCGGCTACAAAATACCAATCCATTACCCATTCGCTCTTGAAGTGGTATCTGCCAGCGCCACCCCGCCTTATGGGCCACGCTTTTGGTGTATGGCACAGGTGGGGCTGTAAGCTCAGTTTGCATAGCTACCGCACTATCGCAAAAAAGATAGTGTCGCCAATCGTCGTAACCGGTGTGAAGCGCCTGTTCAATAAGCAGCCCTTTAAAGCCCGTACAGTCTATAAAGAAGTCACCGTTTATCACTTCTCCGCTTGCTAATTGAAGGGACTGGATGTTGCCTGCTTGTGGGCATACAGTGACCTTTTCTATGTCTCCTTCCTTGTGCGTAACCCCAGCTTCACACGCTAGAGACTTTAAAAATCGACCGTAGGCAACAGCATCAAAATGATAGGCAAAGTTAAGCGGCATGGCTTCTGATGTGGCGAACTTGCTCTGTTTAGCGGCAATCAGTTCCGGGCAATAATCACCAAATTCACCACCAAATCCGTATTCTTTAGCCCTCAGCCAAAAATGATGAAACTCGCCAGCCCAACACTCTCTTCCGGTAATACCAAACGAATGGATATAGCTGTGAGCCTGTTCACGCCAGTTTTCAAACTCAATACCCAGTTTGAATGTGGCTTGGGTAGCGCGCATAAATGCTTTTTCGTCGATGCCCAGTAATTTGTGAAATGTTCTTATCGGCGGAATAGTGGCCTCGCCCACACCTACAATGCCAATATCTTTCGACTCGACTAGCGTAACCTTTATCGACTTACCCAAAAGCCGTGACAGCGCTGTGGCCGCCATCCATCCCGCAGTACCGCCACCCGCAATGACTACGTTCTTAACGGGCGTTTGATTTTTACTGCTATCTAAACCCGATACGGTCATAATAGGTGTCCTTTTTATCTGAAGTATTTTTTATGTCCTTACAACTCGAAGCTGAAGCATGTTCGTTCTTTTCACATTGAGCATGCGAGGGCACGTGTTGTTTTTCGTTGTTGTAGCGCTTTGCAATATCATTGAGTAAAACTCTGTTAGACGGCAATCCCTTCAGATAAGCGTTTTTAGTTCGTTGTAAGGTTTTGAGAATATGCAGAGCTTTACGCTTATTCGCTTCGCTTAGCCGTAATAGGGGCGCAGACGTAGAATAGCCCATGCCGTACAGTACATACTGGTAGCTAGCAGAGGGAAAAATCTCTTCGTTCTCGATAAGATCTAAGCGTGAAGGGCTTTGATACTTCCACAGTTCAAGCAATTCAGCGAGTGAGTCGGGTATGGACGCCTTATCTCTTTGCGCTATCCAATACGGCTCTTCTCTATCGCTCAAAACATAATGTAGTTTTAGAAAGTCGATAACGCGCTGCCAGCGATATGCAAAGCGCGAGTTGTAGCGCTTACTAACTATTTCCATGTGCTTTTTATTGTGCGGAAACGCCTCGCAGAGCATACGCAAGCCAAGCTCGACCATGGCAATGGCTGATGCTTCAAGCGGTTCAACAAACCCCGAAGACATACCTAAGCTTAAACAGTTTTTTACCCAAAACTGTGATCTATAGCCAGGTTCAAAGGAGAGTGTACGAAAAGAAAGCTCTGCATCTTGTGCACTAGGGTAGCGTTCACGAACGTAGTCAATCAGCACCTGCTTTGCTTGCTCTTCATTTGTGAATTGAGAACAGTAAACCAGGCCTACACCTCGGCGGTGCTGCAACGCAATATCCCACGTCCACCCACAGGTTTGTGCAGTAGCTACCGTGGTACTCTTTATTTCTGTATCGGTATCAGAATAAGGCACTTGAAGCGCAACGGCGCGATCGTTAAGCATTGTGCGCTTAACCGGTATCCATGGCACATTAAAATGTTTATCTATAAGTAAGCCGCTGCTCCCTGAACAATCAATAAACAGATCGCCAACGATTTCTTTGCCGCACTCAGTTATCAATTTTTCAATATAACCATCTGAAGACGATTTAATAGACCCAATATGCCCGCTCACATAATCAACATTTAGCTTGTCTACGCAATGTTGTTTCAGCAAATCGGCAAGCTTTGTAGCGTCAAAGTGATAACCGTAATTGAGCACGTGGGCATAGTCTGGGGTAGCTATTTGTTTCGGCGCCTTGCCTGCTACACACATTGCGGCCTGTAACGAGAATGCATCTTGGTATGGCGTGTTTGGCGCTAGTGCCTTCCAGCAAGCATGGATGTCGAGTTCGTTGTAGGCAGCAGGAACAGTAAATGGATGGTAATAGCTGTGCGCATTTTTACGCCAATTCACAAAGCTAGAACCTTGTTTAAAAGCGCCTTGGCATAAAGTTAAAAACTCAGATTCACTAATGCCAATATCCAGAAGGGTATCGCGAAGTGACGGCCATGAACCTTCACCAACGCCGATGGATGAGACAGTAGGAGATTCAACAAGGGTAACTGAATGTTTTGTGCTAAGTTTTGCCCCAAAAACGCCAGCCGCAAGCCATCCTGCTGTCCCACCTCCAACAATGACGACCCGATGTAGACCGCATTGGTTTTGTGAATTATTCATAAGACGATAACCACGCTACATTGAAAAGCACTGTTTCTCTGACGTGTTGAAGCTTGTGTTTACTATTTAAACAGCACTATGACAAAAAAACCCGCTAAAGCGCAACCCTAAGCACTTTAGCGGGTAAACACACCCCAATATTTAAAATGTATATCTGGCGCTTAGCGCATATCTAGCGCCATATTCATCTAAGTTCCAAAGCATTGCGCTGGTACGCCCATGTCTGCGAATATTTTCTTCAGTGATGTTGATCCCTTCAAAGGCTACCGTTAAATCTTCGGTAACATCATAGGAGATACTTAAATCTATCTGTGAATACGCTTCGGTATAACCCGGCTCATTGATGTACTGAGAAGTTGTGTCTAAAAACTTGTCGCGCCAGTTGTATGCAATACGAGCTTGCAAAGCGTCTTTCTCGTACATGAATACAAGATTAGCAGTATCACTTAAACCTACTAGAGCAAATTGTGTAATTAACGGGTTAGCTTCATTGTCAAAACCGATATCTCCAGTAACCGTTGTATAGTTTGCCTGTACACCAAAGCCACTGTCACCAAAGAAGTGCTGTGCCGCGAACTCAAAACCATAAATATTCGCCGCTTTATTGTTAACCGGTTTAGCGTTGACGAAGGTAAGAAGCGGATCATCGCTGTTTGGCAATATATCGAATTGCTGCTCAAACTGGTCATCCGTTAGTGAGTCATAGTCAATACCGTTTTCTAGCGCGGCAACCATGTTGAATAAAGATGTGTCGCTTACTGGAATACCACGAGCTTCCAGTTCGGCCAAGGCTTCTTGTGCCCGTGGTCCGTTGGTTACATCACGCAATCCAAATACGTTTTCCTCTACCTGTTCATCACCAACAAAATTCTTAACTCGCTTGTCGTAGAAACCAATCGACACATAACTGGTTTCTTCGAAATAGTACTCAAACGACAGATCTAGATTATCGGATTCAAGTGGAACAAGCGTTGGATTACCCGAACTAGCCGTAGCCGTTGTGCCACTTCCAATAAGGGTAGGGAAACTCTGTGGCGAGACTGTTGAAGCGGCGCTCAGCCTTTCATAAGTTGGGCGCGCGATAGTCTTGCTATAAGAAAAACGAGCGATCATGTTTTCCACAATTTCTATATCAAAATCTAATGCTGGTAATACATGGTCGTAACTTGTTTTAACGGCAACATCTTCCATTTCACTACCAAAGCGCACGTTAAAATCATTATTACCTTCCCACGCAATACCGCTCGGTAAGCTTATGTTTGCAATAGAAGTAACATCAGTATTTTCATAGCGAACGCCAGTAAGCAGGTTATATTCCATGCCGTTCAACTCACCTGACAAGTCTAGCTCAAAGTAAACTGCGGTTATGTCTTCTTCAATAGTGCGGTTGGTCGCGAATGGATTGTTAGCCACTAAGTCAAATCCATATTCTTGGGCTGCAAATGCACCAATTTCTGCAACACTCCCGGTGAAGCCCTGTGAGAACATACCGCCGGTGTTAAAATCATCAAATTCGTTTACTAAATCGAGCGGAGTTAAAGAGCCCGCAGGAAGTTCACCGGGATTTTCAATACCCCAATTTCCCATTGTGTGGCGCGTTAGTGATTGAAGTGACGTACTTTCCATAGAGCGCGACTCTATACCAAAGTTAATGCTTCCGGTATCCATGACGTAAGACCCATCAAGACGAGCTTGGGTAATCTCGGTATCTTGCGATGAGAAATTCATGTCTAGTATCGATGTACCTACATCATCTTGGTCAAGTACACCATTACCGTTTAGGTTGTCTCGAGCAGCATCGTCAAAATCGACAAACATAATCGGGAAATCGCCTCTGAAATCGACGCCTTGTCCTTTGACCACGTTTGCGCCTAATCCTAAGTTTGTCCATGTTCCATAAGGCGCATCTGGCCGACCTTCAGCTGACGAATTATGAAGGTCAAAAAACAGGGTAAGATCATCATTTACTAAATACTCGAGGTTTAAACCAATAGACTTATTTTCGTTAACTTGGTTTAGCTCCTGGAGTGCCAAGCCTAGGTCGCGAGGCAGTAAATCTCTGCGTTCTTGAGTGATTAATACCGGTGTCCTTACTGCTTCATCGTCAAAGGTCAGTTCCGCAAAGTATCTGTCATCCATCCAAATTGATTGTTCAGCGCGCGCTTCAAATAGATCCTGCCTTGAATACGTGTAATCTAGCGTGGCCGTCATCTTATCCGACGGGGCAAACTGGATTGTTAGCTGTGCATTGGTTCTATCACGCTCGCGGTCTGCCATGTAGTAACGTAAATCAGATGGAATGCCGAAAAGCTGCCCAATAGCAGGGGCGTTGTTCAAAACTACAGGCTCGCCACTGTTTGAATTGGCAGGATCAGGAGATTGCGGTACCGTGCCGTCAAATGAGTTGACTCTCCACTGATTTACAAATGCCCCTTGCGCAGCACTGTCACGCTGTTGGAATGAGCCGGTAAACGTCACACCAAAAGTATTGTCGTCATTGAGGTAATTGATAAAGCCCGAGACTTCTGGCGTGACGTCATCACCAACGCGGTTAGTCGTATCATGCAGTGCCTTAGCACCTACGCTTGCAGTAAAACCGTTGTCTGCTGAATCGAAGGGTCTAGCTGTTTTGATATTAATTGAAGCACCAATCCCGCCTGTTGCGATACTTGCTCTGCCCGTCTTGTAGACTTCTACAGTTCTTACACTTTCAGAAGCTAAGTCAGAAAAGTCATAAGCTCTAGAGTTCGCGACACCGCCACCACCAGGTAATGCGGAACCCGGCATAGTACGCCCATTTAGGGTAACCATATTGTAGTCTGGACCGAAACCGCGAGCTGTTACCTGATTACCTTCACCATTGTTTCGGTTAATAGAAATACCCGTTATACGCTGGAGCGATTCCGCTAAGTTAGTATCTGGGAATTTACCAATATCTTCCGCCGAAATAGCATCGACAACACCGGCGGAGTCGCGTTTTATTCCCATCGACTTCTGAACACTACTTCGTATGCCTGATACCTGAATAACTTCTATGTTTTTTTCTGTTTCTTGCGCCGTCGCAGGTGACATCACGCCGCTACTCAAAGCGGTGCCGAATATCAATGACAAACTTGCTGCGATCTTGCTTTTAATTGGTGTTGTTTGTGTCACGGTCTTTCTCTCTTTAATAGTGGCTTTTATATGTGTTGTGAACCTTACGCGCTACCAGAAAGGGCTTTCTCGAAGAGAAACGATAACACCCATGCACAAGAAAGCGCTTTCCGAACATTAATTCAACAGAAGTTTAAGATCAACACATTTTTTACAATTAATTCACAGGGAGTATCTAGCCCGAGATATTGCAAGCCTCTTTAAAAGTAATTTAAACAAATAAATATCAACACTTTACAAAAAAAATAAAAACTCTATGAAATGGCGATAAAAATCCCAAACAGACTATCAAAATTTCAGTTTTATTAACGTAAAAATGAAACAAAAATAAGAAAGCGCTTTCTAATTGATTTTTATTTGTGCTATAAACCGATTCACTATTTTAGATTAATTGTACTGCCAGCATCCTCTTAGAATTTGCGCAGTAAGAAAAAGGTTATCGACATATGAACAGCATTTCGCTTCCCGCAGGCAGTCCCTTACTCAAAAATTCGTTTCTTTATGGAACTGCCACGTCAAGTTTTCAGATAGAAGGGGATGTCGATAACCGTCTCGAGTGTATTTGGGATAGATTTTGTGAACGGCCTTCAGCCATCGCTGATCACTCCAATGGCGATGTCGCCTGTGATCATATTGCTCGCTGGAGAGAAGATTTCAACATTTTGTTAGACTTAAATGTAGATGCTTACCGTTTCTCTATTTCTTGGCCGCGCGTTATCACTCAAGAAGGTGAGCTAAACCCAAAAGGCGTTGCCTTTTATAAAACGCTAGTTGATGCGTTAAATGAAAAAGGCATTAAGCCATTTGTTACCCTTTATCACTGGGATCTCCCGCAGCACCTGGAAGATAAGGGTGGGTGGCTTTACCGACAAACCGCTTTTGCATTTGAAGACTATGTTGACAAAATAACGCAGGCGTTAGGCGAGTCCGTTTTTTCCTATGCAACATTCAATGAACCTTTTTGCAGTGCTTATTTAGGGTATGAAATAGGCGTACACGCCCCTGGCAGAATAGGTAGAAAATACGGAAGAACTGCGGCACATCACATTTTGCTAGCACACGGCCTTGGGATGAAGGTGCTTAGAAAAAATGTCCCAAATAGTGAAGCTGGCATAGTATTGAATTTTACGCCATGCTACCCCGCCACACAAAAGACTGAAGACCTATTAGCCACCCGCAAAGCAGATGACTATATCAACCAATGGTATATGCAGCCTGTAATGGAGGGAAGCTACCCCGAAGTGTTATTTGATATAGACGAAGCGGATAGACCACCAGTTGAAGCTGGTGATATGGAGACAATCTGTCAGCCTATCGATTTCTTAGGGGTAAATTTCTACACGCGATTACACTACTCTGCGCCCAAAGAGAAAGGCGCATTGTATTTAGAGCATCCTCATCAAGGTCCATTGACCGATATTGGTTGGGAAATCTATCCAAAAGCGCTTTATGATTTACTTACTTCATTAAACGAACGATATACGCTTCCTCCCATTTTTATAACTGAAAATGGTGCTGCAATGGCAGACGAACTCAAAGATGGTCTTGTTAATGATGTGGATCGGGTTGATTACTACAATGCCCATTTAAACATGGTACACAACGCAGTGATTGATGGAGTAGAAGTGAGTGGTTACTTCGCATGGAGCCTGCTTGATAACTTCGAGTGGGCGGAAGGTTACGAAAAGCGATTTGGGCTAGTTTATGTGGATTTTGAAACGCAAAAGCGTACGCTTAAACTTAGCGCCAATGCTTATAAAGCGCTCATAGCAAGTCGAACATAACAACAGTGGAAATAGCAATGAACCATAAGCTGACATTAAAAGAAAAAGTAGGTTATGGCATGGGCGACGCTGCGGCCAATTTAGTTTGGCGGGGCGCACTTGCATATTTGGCGGTATTTTATACCGATACGTTCGGTATTACAGCCGCTGCAGCTGCGATGCTATTTCTTGTCGTTCGTCTTTCTGACGGTGTGACCGATATTATCATGGGAATGATTGCTGACAGAACCCAAACTAAGATGGGAAAGTTTCGCCCTTGGATATTAGGCTCTACTCCTTTTCTTGGCCTTTTCATGGTCCTTTGCTTTACCACACCTGATCTCTCGTATTCAGGCAAACTCATTTACGCTTACCTGACCTACATCGGACTAACCTTAGCGTATACGGTTAATAATGTACCGTACTCAGCGCTAATGGGCGTGATGACCAGTGATGATAGAGAGCGTACAAGTTTGTCTGGCTTTCGTTTTGCCGGGGCATTCTTTGGTGGACTGCTTGTTATGGGTTGTTTGCCTATGCTGGTGGACATGCTAGGCCAAGGGAACACTGCTGTAGGGTATCAATATACCATGTGGTTGTTTGCCACGTTGCTTGTCATATTAATGTGTGTAACAGTTTTTACCACGAAAGAGCGCGTAACGTTGCAGCAGGTTTCAAAGCCTCAAGACACTAAACTGGACTCTCCAAAAACAGAGACAGGTTCCCAAGTAGCGCCCGCTCCTCGTTCACTAACATCTGAACTCATCGACTTGGGAAAGCAGTTACCGTTAATTCTAGTTCCTCTTTCAGCAATAACCGCCTTCTTTTATTATCGAGACGTATTAACTGGGGCAATCTTCATTACTGTTATAGCGCTTACTACTATTGCAGTTAAACGGTTAACTCGCCGACCGGAAGCCGAAAACACCCGTTCTCAGCAGGATATTATCGACCTGCTTTCCAATAAACCCTGGCTAATTCTGTTAGGAATGGGTTTTCTAACCATGATGTTTAACGGCATCAAATATGGCGTTATTGCCTACTATTTCAAATATTACATGGGCAATGAGCTGCTCACAGGCTACTTTTTCATTTCACTGCTGGTGGTGTCGATTTTCGGTGCATTAGCAACGTCTAAATTAGCCGCTGTTTTTGGACGAAAGAAGCTTTTTATTATCGCGCTGTTAGCAAGTAGTGTATTGACCTCTGGCATTTATTTTGTTCCTCAGAAAAGCGTGAGCGCCATATTCATTCTAGGTTGCAGTGCAGAGTTTTTTGCAGCCATATTACCTACATTATTTTTCTCTATGCTAGGAGACTCAGCAGACTACAGCGAATATAAGACAGGTCGAAGAGCCACCGGACTCGTCTACTCTGCAGGCTCTTTTGTTCAAAAAACAGGGGGAGGTTTTGCAGGGGCGCTCGTCTTATTGGTATTAGGAAGCTATGGCTATAACGGTCTTGATATCAATACAATTAATCAAACGCTTCCGGGCATGAAGTCTTTAATGAGTTGGATACCGGCGCTATTTGGCTTTGCTGGCGCAGCGTTAATCTGTCTGTACCCATTAAATGACGAAAAACAAAAAGAAGTTACACAAGCTTTACTCTCTCGACGTAGCGAACAACCGTCGATATCGGCATAATACAGTCAGTTAGAGTGATTGTTTTAGAGAACGAGGTCTTATCACGTGCCCACCATTTATCAAGTTGCCGAGCGTGCAGGTGTTTCTTTATCTACGGTATCCCGCGTATTAAATGGTAAGGCTTCGGTAAACAAAGTACTGAAAGAACGCGTAGAGAAAGCGGTTAAAGAGCTAAATTACCGCCCAAATTCTGTCGCTCGTTCATTGGCAAATAACCGCACTGACAGCGTTGGGGTACTTGTACCTGAACTTAACGCTCCGTTTTTTGGCGACCTAATGCAAGCTGTAGAGTCAACGCTGCGTGCCGCAGATAAACATGTCATTATTTCGGTAGGACGAAATTGCCTAGAAACAGAGAAAGACGCGGTAGAGTTTCTCATTAGTCGTAACTGTGATGCACTCATCATGCATGCAGAAGCATTGCCTGATGAGTATTTATTGGAGTTAAATCAGTCGAAACTTCCCGTTGCTTTGGTTAACAGACGGGTGGAAGGGTTAGCTGAGGCATGCACTAGTCTCGATAATGAAAAGGGTGGATATCTGGCTACCCGCCATTTACTCGAGTTAGGCCATAAAGATATTGCATATATCTCTGGACCTGCTGGCAAGAGTGACGCGATGTTGCGCCTGGAAGGGCACAAGCGCGCCTTGTCGGAAGCAGGGTTGCCCATAAACCCACAGTTAATTTTTAACGGCGACTATTCTGAAGATGACGGTAAGATTGGCCTGTTAGAGCTGATGGCGCGCGATGTGCCCTTTACGGCTTTAGTGTGTGCCAACGACTGGATGGCATCGGGTGCGATAAGCTGCGCGAGAGATTTAGGCATGAGCCTTCCCCAAGACTTATCTATTGTCGGTTTCGATGACGTGGTATTTGCCCACCATGTTTTTCCTCGTCTTACCACGGTGAGTAACCCAATTGCGGAAATGGCTGAAATGTCAGCCAAGTACATACTTAATAAAGTATATGGTCAGGCTAATAACGTTCAGCTGTACTTCGAACCTTCCTTGGTTGTTCGGGAGTCTACGGTAAAACATGAAGGATGAAGCCAAGCTGGTAAGTCGAAAACCGACTTTCATCTAAACTCTCAATTAAAACTTTCAATTAAGTGCCTTTCGCTCCCAATAGCACACTTTGCTATCCATCTTAATGATGGTAGAACCCTCCATAGACGCAAAGGGCTGTTTTATAAATATTTAAGCCAAGGTGAGTGGTGTTTGGATTTGTAGGCGCTAAACCATTTAACAGGGAAATAAAGCACTATACTAAGACCTGCAGCTATTAGCCAAATTTGATAAATGTGGTCTACGCCCACGTACTTTCCTTTATTTGCGCCCCAGATAACGAATGCAATGCCGTACATCACCAGCAATACGTACAAATGCAGGATGTAGAAAAACATCGGAACCGAGCCAAAGGTGTCAAGAAACGCAAACTGCGTTTCCTTAACGCGTTCGAAAGCAAACAACAATAGAAACATGCCGGCCAGCGTAAAGAGCAAAAATGCTAAAGACGGTGGGTACTTAGTCAAATTAAGTAATGACATCAACGTACTGATAGCACTTTGTTGTAGCTCCCAAGGCAAGGTCTCACCGTAAATATTCAAACCGCGAAGTAGGCAAAATAGGCTGAGCGACACAGCAAATAAACCAAGCAACCACCGACCGCGTCGCGCTTTATCAAGTTGTTGACTGTAAAGGGGCCCACATACATAACCGAGCAATATTACCCCTATCCAAGGAAGCACGGGATAACTCACTTTGATATTGAGTGTGGCTGACTGCAGTATATAGCCTCTATCGTGCAGCATTGTCCAAAGTGTATAGCCTGTTTCATGTGGAACATAGCTAATTGGCGTTAGTGCATTATGTCCAAAGACAATTAAGAGGCCTAATATGAGCAATAGTGTTCTTGGAAGATAACTCAATACTGCCAGAGAAATCATACTGATACCTATGGCCCACATCACCTGAAGATAAAGCGTTTGGAAACTCGCCCCCCAACTAAACGTAATAAATGTGAACTCCAAGAACAAAATAAACAATCCACGCTTAAATAAGAACTCTCTTACATTGCGTGTAGGCTTAGGCTTATTCACCGAATCCGCAGGATTGGCATAAAGCCAGGCGGATAACCCCGTCAAAAATACAAAAGTGGGGGCGCAGTAGTGTGCGGCTAGCCTTGTGAAGAATAAAGCGGGCGACGTAGTATCGATATCCATGGGATCAGATACCTGCAAATGCAGAAAAAAGCGTTCTCGCACGTGATCGATAAGCATAATGAGCATGACTAAGCCACGCATCATATCAATACTTCGAATACGGTTTCGTTGAATATTTGGAGACATTTTAGCCACTACTTCGATAAGAGATGTTTATTGCCAATATAACGTCGATTAAAAACGCAAAGGCTTTTAAGCTATTGATAACATCGAGAGCCACACTATTAACCCTATGCTATAACATTACACTAAAAAGTTATAATTGTTTGCTTCGAATATACGAATAATGCGTTCAGCAGCATAATAAGAAATCCTAAGAGAAAAACGGAGTCACTATGAAATATCTATTGTTAAGTCTGGTCATGCTTGCTGCAGCGACGGCAGCCGTTGCGAACGACGACCGCGACGCGGTGAATCAGACACTCAACGCCTTACATCACAACGCGTCAGTGGCGGACCTTGATGAGTATTTCAGTTTGTATCACGACAGTGCGATCTTCATTGGCACCGACGCATCTGAAGTATGGACCAAAGAAGCGTTTAAGGCGTACGCCAAACCTCACTTTGATAAAGGCAGAGGATGGACATACCACCCGCGAGACAGGCATATCTATTTTTCCCCTAATAACGACGTAGCCTGGTTCGATGAACTGCTCGATAATGAAAGCCTGGGAGAAACACGAGGCACAGGTGTCTTAATAAAAGAGGGAGCGAAGTGGAAAGTAACCCAATACCATTTAACTATCCCTATACCCAACGCGCTTGCAGATAGCGTTGCTAATCAAATTAAAACAATGCAATAAAAAAGCCCCGACGTCACGGGGCCTTTGTTTCTCTTTAGGTCTTAACTACCTTTAGGTATTAGACTGTGTGAGTGGTTGAATTTCCATCTCTACTCGACGGTTCATTGAGCGGTTTGCTGCACTATTGTTAGGTACTTTAGGTGCGTATTCGCCCATACCTACCGTTGTGATGCGCGTCGGGTTAACAGAATAGTTAATAAGTAAATTCTTAACCGCTCCTGCACGACGCTCAGATAAAGACTGATTATACTGCTCAGAGCCTGTGTCATCCGTATGGCCTTTAATCATAAGAACGGTTTTTTCGTAGTTGTTTACGACTTTGGCAACGTCTTGAAGAACCGGATTGAAGTTAGGGCTGATGCTAGAACTGTCAGTAGCAAAGGTAATGTCGCCTGGCATGATCAATCGCAGATTATCGCCTTCGCGCACAACTTGAACGCCAGTATCAGAAAGCTCAGTTCGAAGCTCTTCTTCCTGTTTGTCCATGTAGTTACCTATCGCACCACCCGCGATTGCACCTACCGCAGCGCCCCACGCATAACGACTTTTGTCGTTATCACCTGTCGCTTTACCCAGCAATGCGCCTACTACCGCACCAATTGCGGCTCCTTTTTGCGTATTATTCGGATCAGTTGCGCAACCTGCTACCGTTAGTGACGCAGCAATCAAACTTACAGCAAGAGTCTTTTTCATAACTTCCTCTTATTTCAATTAAAAGCTTAATATTGATGAGTTGCATTTATCCATTGCCACTCTCAATAAGCTCAGTGTTAGTTTTGCATTAAACAACTACAGTGATAGCAATTAGCGTTCCACTGGCAAATATTATCTGTGTGAGTAATAACGAATACCTGATCGTCACGAGTTCGCATCCTGCTTAATTTTTCCTAAAGGTCAGCACTCAAAGGCATTACAGCACTTCACGTATAGAGTATTGTAGGGCATCAAACCTGAACGTTAGCTAAATGAGCGTTGGAAGAAAGAAGAAAAATGCGTTGGTGCACAGTGTAAATACTACACTGTGTTGCTAAAAAGTAACGTTTTAGCCTATTGAAACTGAACGCTCAAAAAATGCGTTCACATCAATCTTATAGTCAGACGCTATTACGGCTTTGTTGATACTGATTGTTTTATCCGATGATAGGTCAACATCTTTCGGCGTTAAATAGTGGTTACTGCGAACCGAATAAAAAACCTTCACGAGTGGCGTAAACGGGGAGTCTCTCTGTTCAAGCACCATCGCTAATTTATCATTTGATAATAGAACTAGGCTCCCCACAGGATAAACGCCCAGACATTTTATAAACTGTTGAACGAGCGACTGGTCAAGCCGCGTTGGCGCATCACTCATCAAAATAGAGAATGCCTTTTGGCTAGGCATACCGGCCTTATACACCCGGTCTGCTGTGAGTGCATCGTACATATCGGCAATGGCAAGCATTCGACCCGCTTGGCTAATATCCTCACCTTTGGTCCCAGCAGGGTAACCTAACCCGTCCAATCGTTCATGATGCTCACTAATCGCTTGAATCAGCGGCTGTGCAATTTCCGTACTTTTTAAATAGTCGACCCCATGCTTTACATGACCTTTCATGATTTCCATTTCGCTCTCTGTGAGGCGGCCTGGCTTATGAAGAATTTCATCTGGGATTTTGATTTTGCCCAAGTCATGTAGAAAGCCTGCATAGGAGAGATCTTGCACCTCTTCTTCAGACATTCCTAAATACTTGCCAAAATTGGCGAGTAAAATAGCAACGTTAAGAGAATGCTCTAATAAATAGTCGTCTTTCTCGCGAATTTTAGTCAGGCAAAGCAGCGCGTCGGGGTTTCTATCTACCGATTCAACTAATTTGTTTGAAAATGCTTTAGGAATACTTGCATCAAAAGGCGTCTCTTTTTGCACATTGGCAAGTAACAACTTTTGAAGTTCCTTGCCTTGCTCGTGAAGCTTTGCGGCTCTTACCAGCTCATTTTCAAGTGATATTTTTTTTGATTTTACCGGCTGATCAGAAGGCGAGTTTTGGTGCTTTTCCACAGTGGCCGATGAACTAGGTTGTTCAACGTTAAACGCCTTATCTGTATCAATGGCGAGTGTTTTCACACCTCTCTTTTTAAGCGTTTTAACCACATCACCAGACGTAACGCGCCCTTGGCTCGTTACCGTCAACGCACCTTTTTGCTCTAAAATTTGATGAACAAACATGCCTGGCACTAACTGATCAATAGTAATCTTTTTTATCATCTTATATGCACTGCACTATATTAATCGCCATATATTTGCTAACTGCTCTCATATAAAAAGTGAAAGTTCAGTACTCTAACTCTACTAGTATAGTATGTAAATCTGGCTTCCAACCAAACTTCGTCATATTCACTCGGTAGTTTTTAACGACCACACCTTCCTCGGCTAATCGCTCTCTCTGCTCATCCGCTTTTTCAGAGCCAACAGGAAAAGCAATTTTACCGTCAGCACGTAGTACGCGATGCCAGTGGCAGTCAGCATTTATTTCTCTTAAACACTTTCCCATCATTCTTGCCCTACCGGGTAATCCACACAGGTCGGCGAGCAAGGCGTAACTTATTACCTGCCCCTCAGGCACTAAAGAGAGCGTTTTCTCTACTCGAGATTGTACTGCTTCATGTGGCATGTTGTATATTATCCTATCTATTGAGGTACTTAGTTAATAAGTGCGATAAACGTTCAAGAGAGAATAAAGAAATTCAGTTATGCGCCTTTATTGTGAACACTGTGGATATCCTCAAAAAACCTGTATTTGCTCTCACATTAACACAGTAGATACATCGTTAGAGATTGTGATAATTCAACACGAAAAAGAAGCACTTCATGCCAAGAACACGGCGCGCTTAGTTTCATTGTGTATTCCATCAACGCGGATCATACCTGCTAATGATGTCATCGCTATGCAATCCCTATCCAAACACTGCTTACCTCAGCATTCAGTGTTAATTTACCCGAGTGAACATAGTACACCTATAGAAGATGTAAGCGCCGACGAACGTTCTAAACTCAGCAAATTGATTCTTATAGATGGTAGTTGGAAACAAGCATTTGGCTTAGTTAAACAGAATCCATGGCTAGCAAAGTTGCGAGCGTTTCACTTCAATTCTGCACCGGCGTCTAACTATGCTATTCGGCATACGACATTAAGTAACGCACTCTCTACGCTAGAGGCAACCGCTTATGCATTGCTGCGCTTAGATCAAAGCGATATTTCGGGGCTTCACGAGGCCCAAAGAGCCTTACAAGATAAGTGGCAAGGCCCCATGTCACATAGAAGGCATTTGTAGCGTATAACTTCGTTTAGCGCACATTACGCGTTCATGGGAATGAAGCCCTTTTGATCTTTGACTAAACTTATCCAATTTCGAATGGCAGGGTAGGCAGAAAGATCAAACCCACCCTCATGGGCAACGTGGGTATAGGCAAACAGCGAAATATCCGCAAGAGTTAGAGCATCACCAAGTAAAAACGGTGTCGTATTGAGTTGGTGCTCCATAACCGCCAGAGCACGATACCCCCCGGCTTGTTTAGATTCGTATTCCGCTTTCCTGTCCTCGGGTAGCCCTAAATAAACATTGATGTAACGAGCAACGGCGATATAAGGCTCGTGACTGTATTGTTCGAAAAACTGCCACTGCAAAAGCTGCGAAAAACTATAGGGAGAAGAGGGGATTAAAGGGGTATTAGATGCTAGATAGTGCATGATCGCATTAGATTCTGACAACACCCTACCATCATCGAGTTCTAGCAACGGAATTTTTCCGTTCGGGGACTTTTCTAAAAAAGACGGTGCTCTTGTCTCTCCCTTCATTATATCTACATCAACCCATTCGCAGGTTTTACCTAATAAAGAAAGAAGCAGTTGGAGCTTGTAGCAATTTCCAGAGCGTTTGTCGCCATATATTCGCACAATAGTAATCTCGTTAACTTATGAACTTTTACCATAGCAATGCTTCGAATCAGCGACAATCAGTATGAAAGAATATATATAACCATGTGGGCGATGTTTTGTATAAGCAGATGAGGTTGGCTTAAGAGGGGCCCTTCCGATGGCCGCAATTTAGTGGTATCGAGGCAATTGAATTAGCCACTCTACAACAAACAACAAAACCCAAGAAATAGGGATGAGAGCGAGGCATGCTGCAACTCGTGCTTTGTCCCTTGGTGCAAAGATACGAGCCCCCATCTTAAGCACGCGTTCTTTTTCACTTTCTAGCTGTTCGATAGAAACCGCCGTTACAGACTCTTGCTGTTTTGCACATCGCTTGATTCCATCTTCTATGTGTTCTTCAAGAATTAAAACCACTTCTTTTTGCTCGTCTTCCAGTCTTTTTTTCAGCTTGATTACAGGCCAAAATAAATAGAACCCGACAACCCCAGTGAAAAAAGTAACCACTAAAACATCTATAGAAGGTATGTCTTTTTTTAACCAGAAGATTGGGAAGATAGTAAGCGCGCCCATAGCGAAAATACTGTTGGTAGTTCCTAGCTTTAAAATTGTCATTATCGATTTAAGGCGGTCAATATTACCGCCAGCATGAGGCAAAACTTTGTTAGTAAGGTATTTAATATTAGAGGATATCTGAAATAAAAATAAAATGGCTAAGAACCAAAAGGGGACTGCCGTTGCAGTGAGAAAGAGGACGTGAATTTCCTGCTTTACCGTTATCAACCCCTCAAACATGCAATACACAATAGTGATCATGATCGAAATAATGATGGCGTTGAAAATGTGGTGTTTGAACTCAAGAGAGAGTTCACTTCGGTGGGATGAAAACTGACTGAGTTGGTTTGTTTTGACAAGCAGGGAAATTAAAGTGCTCGCAACATTCTGATGCATTAAACGCAGTGCGAACCAAAAATACCCCGTTAACAACGACATGCCAATTGCAGAATTGAAATCCCGCTGTGCTCTTACTTCCCCTACGCCAGGCCAGTCTAAAGCGCCCGTAAAGTAATGCACTGAAAGTAAAATCAGTGTTGTTAGCAGAGGAAAAAATCCAATAGAGGCACCTTTGTGCATGTTGGAATACAGGTTAAGCTTCATTTCTATAATTCGTTACAGGCAAAGGTGGCACTAGAATTAGCGCCGATTACGTTTTAATTTAAATCGGTTAAAACGCTGTAACGATAAGCTTTGTGTAGTGCGATAGCAATAAAAATAAACGTAAGAGAATGTGAACGACCACTTTTCGTTCGGCAATAAAAAACCCGCCATTTGGCGGGTTTTTTCAAAGCTGTGCTTTTTACTTGCGTAACTTCTGAATAAGACGAAGTTGAGCAATAGCTTCTGCAAGCTCGTGAGCTGCTTCAGCGTAGTTAAAGTCAGCGCCTGGGTTGGCGATGTGCTCTTCTGCACGTCGTTTGGCTTCTTGTGCTGCCTGCTCGTCAAGATCTTCAGCTCGAACCGCGGTATCAGCCAGTACGGTAACATTGCCAGGTTGTACTTCTAGTACACCACCAGCAACATAAATTACTTCTTCTTCACCGTGCTGTTTAACCAAACGCACCATACCAGGTTTAATAGCAGAGATAAGTGGCGCGTGCCCTGGGTGAATACCCAGCTCACCTTCGCTACCGGTCACCTGAATCGCTTCAACGCGACCTGAGAAAATCGCTTTCTCCGCGCTTACTACGTCCAAATGTACTGTCATTGCCATGTGAACCTCCTGATTAGGTACGTTAGCATTATGCTAGGCTAGCAACTGCTAGCCCTGTCATTATGCTTTCTTGGCTTTCTCTAGCGCTTCTTCGATAGAACCAACCATGTAGAAGGCCTGCTCTGGAAGGTGATCGTACTCACCGTCTAGAATGCCTTTAAAGCCACTGATTGTGTCTTTTAGCGATACATATTTACCAGGTGCACCAGTAAATACTTCTGCTACGAAGAACGGCTGAGATAGGAAACGCTGAATCTTACGAGCACGTGATACCACTTGCTTGTCTTCTTCAGATAGTTCGTCCATACCTAGGATCGCGATGATGTCTTTCAGCTCTTTATAGCGCTGAAGAACAGTCTGTACGCCACGTGCTACGTCATAGTGCTCTTGACCAATTACTAGCGGGTCTAGCTGACGAGACGTTGAATCTAGTGGGTCTACCGCAGGGTAGATACCAAGAGACGCGATATCACGAGAAAGTACTACCGTTGCATCCAAGTGAGCAAAGGTTGTCGCTGGAGATGGGTCAGTCAAGTCATCCGCAGGTACGTATACCGCTTGGATTGAAGTGATTGAACCTGTCTTCGTTGACGTAATACGTTCCTGAAGTACACCCATCTCTTCTGCAAGAGTAGGCTGGTAACCTACCGCAGATGGCATACGACCTAGAAGTGCAGATACTTCAGTACCTGCTAGGGTATAACGATAGATGTTATCTACGAAGAATAGAACGTCACGGCCTTCGTCACGGAACTTCTCAGCCATTGTTAGACCGGTAAGTGCAACACGTAGACGGTTACCCGGTGGCTCGTTCATCTGACCGTATACAAGCGATACTTTATCAAGTACGTTTGATTCGTTCATTTCGTGATAGAAGTCGTTACCCTCACGAGTACGCTCACCAACACCAGCGAATACTGAGAAACCGCTGTGCTCGATCGCGATGTTACGGATAAGTTCCATCATGTTTACGGTTTTACCTACACCCGCACCACCGAATAGACCAACTTTACCACCCTTAGCGAATGGACAAACCAAGTCGATTACTTTGATACCAGTTTCTAGTAGTTCTACCGAGCTAGACTGATCTTCGTAGCTAGGCGCTTCACGGTGAATAGACATACGCTCTTCTTCACCAATTGGGCCAGCTTCGTCGATTGGGTTACCCAATACGTCCATGATACGACCTAGTGTCTTCGTACCAACTGGAACCATGATTGGGTTACCGGTATTTTCTACTGCAAGACCACGTTTTAGTCCGTCAGTAGTACCTAGTGCGATGCCACGAACAACACCACCACCTAATTGCTGTTGCACTTCCAGGGTTAGACCTGACAAGTCACCTTCGGTAACTTGTAGTGCGTCATAAACTCTTGGTACCGCATCTTGTGGAAATTCAATATCCACAACGGCGCCAATGATTTGGACGACCTTACCTTGACTCATAATTTGTCCTCGTTATCTCTTTTAAACCTTTGCCTACACCGCTGCGGCACCGCTCACAATCTCACTGATTTCTTGTGTGATTGCAGCCTGACGCGCTTTGTTATATACCAGTTGTAACTCATCAATGAGGTTACCGGCGTTGTCGGTTGCTGCCTTCATGGCAACCATTCGCGCAGCTTGTTCTGACGCCGCGTTTTCTACAACACCCTGATACACCTGAGACTCAATGTAACGAACCATTAGTGCTTCCAAAATTTCTTTTGGATCTGGCTCGTAGATGTAGTCCCAACGATGTTGATATTCTTCGTCTTCTGACTTTGGCAAAGGCAATAACTGATTGATCACAGGTTTCTGTGTCATGGTGTTAACGAAGTCATTGAATACCAAGAATACTCGGTCAATTTGTCCTTCGTCGTACGCTTTAAGCATAACGCGTACAACACCCACTACATCGCTCACAGACGGCTTGTCACCTAAACCAGATTCAGCAGCAAGCAACTTGCCACCAAAGCGGTTGAAGAAACTGCACGCCTTAGAACCTAATGCAGCGAAATCCACTTCTACACCTTGTTCACGCCATTTTTTGACGTCTTGAGTGACGAGCTTAAATTCATTGGTGTTCAAGCCACCACATAAGCCTCGGTCAGTGGAAATCACAATGTAACCGACTCGCTTGACTTCACGCTCTTCCAAATAAGGATGGCGATATTCAAGGTTACCGTTTGCAATGTGACCAATCACTTTAAGCATATTTTGTGCATATGGACGGCCAGAAGCCATACGTTCCTGCGCCTTTTTCATTTTAGACGCAGCAACCATTTCCATCGCACTGGTAATCTTCTGAGTATTTTTGATACTCCCAATCTTACCTTTTATTTCTTTACCGCTGGCCATGACTATCTCTCCGATTACTCAACGAATTGCGCTGGTGGTTAAACACCAGCACCATTGATTACCAAGTTTGTGTCGCTTTAAAAGTTGTTAAAGCGTCGTTCAACTTAGAGGCAATCTCGTCGTTGTAGTTACCTGATTCGTTGATAGTCTTCATAAGGTCAGCGTGTTCGCTGTTCATGTAAGAGTGAAGAGCGGCTTCAAAATCTAGGATTTTGTTAAGCTCGATACCCTTAAGGAAACCTTTTTCTACCGCGAACAGAGATACACCCATATCAGCAATTGAAAGTGGTGCGTACTGCTTCTGCTTCATTAGCTCAGTTACGCGCTCACCGTGCTCAAGTTGCTCACGAGTTGCGTCATCAAGGTCAGAAGCAAACTGCGAGAACGCCGCAAGTTCACGATACTGAGCTAGGGCTAGACGGATACCGCCACCCAACTTCTTGATGATTTTAGTCTGTGCAGCACCACCAACACGAGATACCGAGATACCAGCGTTAACCGCTGGACGGATACCTGCGTTAAACAAGTCAGTTTCTAGGAAGATCTGACCGTCGGTAATTGAGATTACGTTAGTTGGTACGAATGCAGATACGTCACCAGCTTGCGTTTCGATAATTGGAAGCGCAGTCAATGAACCTGTCTTACCTTTCACTTCGCCGTTTGTGTAACGCTCAACGTATTGTTCGTTTACACGTGCAGCACGTTCTAGTAGACGTGAGTGAAGGTAGAATACGTCACCTGGGTATGCTTCACGGCCTGGTGGACGCTTAAGTAGTAGTGAGATTTGACGGTAAGCAACAGCTTGCTTAGACAAATCATCATATACGATTAGCGCGTCTTCACCGCGGTCGCGGAAGAATTCACCCATAGTACAACCAGAGTAAGGCGCTAAGTATTGAAGCGCAGCAGACTCAGATGCAGATGCTGCAACCACGATAGTGTGGTCAAGTGCACCGTGCTCTTCTAGTTTACGTACTACGTTAGCGATAGTAGACGCTTTCTGACCAACCGCTACGTACACACATTTAATGCCTGTACCTTTTTGGTTGATGATAGCGTCAACAGCCATTGCTGTTTTACCACACTGACGGTCACCGATGATAAGCTCACGCTGACCACGACCTACTGGGATCATGGCGTCAACTGACTTATAACCAGTTTGTACTGGCTGGTCTACCGATTGACGCTCGATTACGCCAGGTGCAATTTTCTCAACTGGCTCGAAACCAGCAGCGTCGATTGCGCCTTTACCATCGATAGGCTCACCTAGTGTGTTAACAACACGACCTAGTAGTGCATTACCTACTGGTACTTCAAGAATACGACCAGTAGATTGTACTTTATCGCCTTCTTTAAGGTCCGCATAAGGACCCATAACAACTGCACCTACAGAGTCTCGCTCAAGGTTTAGTGCAATTGCGTAACGGCTTCCAGGAAGCTCGATCATTTCACCTTGCATTACATCTGCAAGGCCGTGAATGCGGATAATACCGTCTGTTACTGCGACGATAGTACCTTCATTACGTGCTTCACTGCTTACATTGAACTGTTCAATTCTTTTCTTGATCAGTTCAGCAATTTCAGTGGAATTAAGTTGCATGCTCTTATCCCCGTTATGCTTGCAACGCGTCTGCTAGACGGTTCAATTTCGACTTTACGGAACCATCAATAACTGTATCGCCGGCATTAATTACCATTCCAGCGATCAGGGCAGGGTCCACGTTACAATTAAGCTTCACTTTACGTGCCAAACGTTTTTCCAAAGATGCAACCAACTCATTTTGTTGTGCATCGGTCAGCGTAGTTGCTGAGGTTACGTCCACTTCTATTTCTTTGTCGTAATCTGCTTTAAATGCATCAAACAAAGTAGAAATTTCAGGCAACGCGGCTAAACGTTTATTTTCAGCCAAAACCTTAACTAGGTTTTGGCCGTGTTCGTCGAGTTGCTCACCACAAACATTGTTAAAAATGTCGGCAAGCGTGTCAGCGGCAACCGCACCAGACAAAAGCTGGTGCATGTCATCGTTCGCTGCTACAGCGCCTGCAAAGGCTAACATTTCTTGCCATTTTGCAACGGCGTCTTTCTCGACAGCAAAATCGAAAGCAGCTTTAGCATAAGGACGAGCAACGGTTGTCAATTCAGACATGGCTCATCTCCCTATTAAAGCTCAGCGACAAGTTTTTCAACAATGTCGTTTTGTGCGTTTGCATCGATTTCACGTTGTAAGATTTGCTGTGCGCCAGCTACTGCAAGTGCAGAAACCTGCTTGCGCAAATCTTCTTTGGCACGATTGCGTTCAGCTTCAATCTCGGCATAACCAGAAGCGATAATCTTTTCGCGTTCCGCATGGCCTTTTTGCGTTTCTTCGTCAACCAATTGGTTGGCACGCTTTTTAGCCTGCTCGATAATTTCAGCTGCTTGCGCTTTCGCATCTTTCAATTGCTCAGTAGCTTTCGCTTGAGCAAGCTCTAGGTCTTTCTCTGCACGCTCAGAAGCTTCAAGCCCATCGGCAATCTTCTTCTGACGTTCTTCAATCGCTGCCATTAGTGGAGGCCATACATATTTCATGCAGAACACCACGAACACAGCGAAGGCGATTAATTGACCAATAAAAGTGGCGTTAAAATTCACAATCGCCCCTCCTCTTAAAGTTCGCTAAAAAAGTGTTTAGTAGAATTAGGCACCAACAGCGAACAATAGGTATAGAGCGATACCAACACCGATCATCGCGATGGCGTCGATAAGACCCGCTACGATGAACATCTTAACTTGTAGTTGAGGTGCTAGTTCAGGTTGACGAGCAGCAGATTCAAGGAATTTACCACCTAGTAGACCGAAACCAATAGCGGTACCAAGGGCACCAAGACCAATCAGTAGTGCAACAGCGATGTATAACATTTACGTCTCCGATTTAAGTTAAATTTAAAGTTAATGTTTAAAAGTCAAACTCTGTAAAAACGGTGTCGATTAAAAATCAAAACCGACACCCGTTAATGCTTAGTGGTCTTCACACGCCAGGCTTAAGTACACGATGGTAAGCATCATGAAAATAAACGCTTGAAGCGGAAGTACCAGAATATGGAACACAGCCCACATGAAGTGCAGTGGAAGCTGGAAATAACCAATTGTAGCAATCAAAATGAAGATTAGCTCACTGGCATACAAGTTACCGAACAAACGCAGTGCTAGTGAAAGCGGACGCGCAAGCAAAGTAACCGTTTCAAGAATAAAGTTCACCGGAATAAAGATAGGGTGACCGAAAGGCTGCATAGTAAGTTCTTTCGCAAAACCGCCAATGCCTTTCATCTTGATTGAATAGAAAAGAATAAGAATAAACACGCCTGAAGCCAGTGCGAACGTTAAGTTAAGGTCAGTGGTTGGAACTGCCTTGTTGTAAACGTCGTGTGGATCCATGCCAAAAGCCGCTTGGCCGATAAGACCAGATATCCATGGAATAAGATCAACTGGCACCAAGTCCATAAGGTTCATTAGCAATACCCATACAAAGATAGTTAGCGCTAATGGCGCAATAAGTGCGCTCTTACCATGGAAAGTGCTTTTAACGTTGTCGTCAACAAACTCAACAACAAGCTCAACAAACGCCTGCATTTTGCCAGGTACGCCTGTTGTCGCTTTTGAAGCAACGCTTCTAAAGATAATTAGGAAAAGAAGACCAAGACCGATAGACCATGCCAGTGTATCAACATGCCATGCCCAAAAACCGGCGTCAGAACACGCTTTGTTAAAAGCAATTCCGTTGTCAGTTGAGCACATGGTGGCATTGGTCAAGTGGTGCTTGATGTATTCTGAGGTAGTGTATTCAGATGCCATTGTTTAACCCAAGTTGTAAAGTGTAAAAATTTGGTGACTGGTTCTTTTGTCTCAATCGGTCGATTACGTTGTTTTAGTTATTGCAACGCCTCGCGCTGTCTTTATTCTTTCGTACCGTAATGAAACATGGCTAGCCCGTGGCTAGCGGTTGTAATCACGAATGCCATAAAAATTTCTAATGGCGTGGCATTTAAGCCTTTAAAAGCAATTACAAATAAAATGATTGTCAGTGCCAGCTTCAATTTTGAGCCTTGGCTAAAACTCCGTGCAACAAGGTCGTTTTTACTGGCACCTGCGTAGCGAAACGCGAAAGCCATAAAAACACTGTTAGGCAGTATACTAATTAAAGAACCTGCCGCTGCCGACATGGCGGAATGACTTCCTCCTGCGGCAGCTGCGAAAGCGGTAACGAATAGGGCCGTGACAGCCTGAAAAAGTAGCCCTTTCTTGGCGAGGTCTAACCCGCGTTTTGCTAACTTGTTCGTCACTTTTACTCGCAGCTTGTTCACGTCTTACAAAAAGCGTCAGAAGTATACTGTTTTACCGACAATTTTCAACAGTACAACGCTTTTTGAAAGTTATTCTGAAAATTTTCTATTGCTATAACCGGAAAGGAGAGTGTCCGGTGTTAGCACCGAACAGCGTATCAATTGCGGGTTGGCAAAGGGAGCTTCTCTACTAATTTTATTTTAAGTTATTGAATTTTAGATATAATTCCATCTAATTGTTCAAGGTCGCTAAAGCTAATCGTCAGCTTACCTTTGCCTTTCGCATTGTGATCAATGCTCACAGGGGTGCCTAAATTTTCTGAAAGTCGTGTCATAAGGTTTTGCACGTCGGGATCAACTTTCTTCTCAGGCTTAGGTTTAGCTGGCTCCAAAAGCTTTTTAACAAGCTTTTCCGTATCGCGCACGGTAAGACCTTTGCCCGATACTACTTGCGCAGTTTCTGACTGAGTTTCACCTTCTAGCGCTAACAGCGCTCTAGCATGACCCATTTCAATATCGCCATGCTCGACTAACAGTTTTACGTCGTCGTTCAAATTGTTCAGGCGAAGTAAGTTTGTCACTGTGGTGCGTGATTTGCCCACCGCTTCGGCCACTTCTTGATGGGTAAGCGCGAACTCATTCATTAAACGGTCGAGGGCTTGCGCCTCTTCCATGGCATTTAAATCTTCACGCTGGATATTTTCGATAAGGGCGATGGCCACTGCCGCTTCATCAGGCACGTTCTTGACCAAACAAGGCACTTCGTCTAGCTGTGCCAGTTGTGAAGCTCGCCAGCGACGTTCACCGGCAATGATTTCATAGCGGTGCTCGTCGACTTTTCTCACTACGATAGGCTGAATAATACCTTGCGCACGAATGGACGATGCCAATTCTTCTAATGCCTCAGATGACATGTCTTTACGAGGCTGATACTTGCCCGGCACTAAGTATTCAATAGGGAGTTTGCTTAACTCACCGTTAGTTGAATTTACCTCGGCGGCATCTTGTTCTTTTTGAGCAGATGATTGGCTGGTTGCGAGTAGCGCATCTAAACCGCGGCCAAGGCCTCTTTTACGTGCTGACATAGTGTCCTCTATGGCATGTGCTGATAGTGTTCAGCTTATTGTCGTTTAACTTGCTTTTGCCTGTGCAGGCGTTGTTTTATCCCTACGACGCAGTATTTCGCCTGCCAGTGCCAGGTAGGCTTTAGCCCCTGTAGATGACTTATCATAGTACATCGCTGGCGTCCCGAAGCTCGGTGCTTCAGCTAGGCGAACATTGCGCGGAATAACCGTGCGATAAACCTGCTCACCAAAATGACGCTTCAACTGTTCTGAAACGTCGTTAGCAAGGCGGTTGCGCGGGTCGTACATAGTACGCAATACGCCTTCAATCTTCAATTCTGGATTCACCACGGACGCCAACTTTTGAATGGTATCCATCAGGGCAGTAAGACCTTCTAGTGCATAATATTCACACTGCATAGGCACCATTACCGAATCGGCAGCCGCCAAGGCGTTCACCGTTAACTGGTTTAGCGAAGGCGGGCAGTCGATAAAGACAAAATCGTAGTAATCCATAACGGGCTTCAGCGCGTTGCGAAGCCTTACTTCACGGGCAAACATTTCCATCAGCTTAATTTCTGCCGCGGTTACGTCACCGTTCGCCGCGATGAGGTCATACTTGCCGCTTGTCGCTTTAACGATAACATCGTTAATTGGCTTTTCTTCAATCAACAATTCAAATGCCGTAGATTCAACGTCGTATTTATCAACGCCGCTTCCCATGGTCGCATTACCTTGTGGATCGAGATCAATGAGCAACACCTTACGTTTGGTTGCTGCCATTGACGCTGCCACGTTAACTGCAGTGGTTGTCTTTCCAACACCACCTTTTTGATTCGCGATCGCGATTACCTTAGCCACGTTTGATCCTGTTCTCGTCTATTTCTATTTTCCGGCTATTTCTTTTTTAGCCAAACCAGATGTCGTTCGCCTACCAAATTTGGCACAGTGATGTTTTCCGTTTTGCTCACATGGAAGTGATCACTCACTTCGTCTATCTCATCTTGTGGAAACTGACCTTTAAGCGCCAAAAATTGACCTTCTGAATCTACCAGATGCTGACACCAGTGCAACATATCTTTTAGTGAAGCGAAAGCTCGGCTTAGCACAATATCGTAAGGCGTATCGCCATTGTGCTCTTCAACGCGGCTTTGCACAGGAGTTACGTTAGTTAATCCGAGCGTGTGCACACATTGGGTCATAAACCGTACACGCTTGCCCAATGAGTCAAGCAATGTGAATGATTTATCTGGAAACGCGATAGCTAACGGCATACCAGGAAGGCCAGGGCCCGTACCAACATCAATGATATTGTCACCATCAAGAAAGGGCACAATAGCCAGCGAGTCTAGAATGTGTTTGACCATCATTTGCTTAGGATCGCGCACAGAAGTCAGGTTGTACGCCTTATTCCATTTGTCCATAAGCAGCACATAGTCAACTAACTGCTGCTGTTGCTTATTACTTAAATCTAGTGAAAGGGCATCAAGTCCAGACACCAAAATGGTGTGCAATTCTTGCTGTATCGTCATCGAAAAATCTGTCTGTTCGCGTTAATATTTTTTGCTCTACACAGTCCATACCATAAACACACGTGGCGAAACGTTATTTGCCGCTCATTTACAGCCGTTTGTTATTGCAGCTCTTCATGCTCGATACAAGTAAGCTTGAAGAAGGCACATAAATTAATCAAAGCCGCACAACGAATGTAAATTGGTGCAATGGGACAGTGTGAAAAGCGCCGAGTTTTTCTAGTTTTCGCATAGTTTAAGCGATTATGATTATCATAATACGCGAATAAATAGGAAAAACTAAGCGCTGCGAGTAATGCGTTGAGTTAAGCGCGTGTTTTACGCGCTAATTTTCTCTTGCTTGCGCAACATGCCGTGTTTTTTAAGGTAAACCAGCAGTAAAGAGATGGCCGCCGGGGTAATGCCCGAAATACGCGATGCTTTACCGATAGTTTCCGGTCTGGCTTCGGTTAACTTGGCTACAACCTCGTTCGATAGGCCAGAAATCTTGCTGAAGTCCATATCAACCGGCAAGAGGGTGTTTTCGTGTCGCTGCGTTTTCGCGATTTCATCCATTTGACGGGCAATGTAGCCGGCGTACTTAATTTGAATTTCCACTTGCTCTGCAGCAATCGGATCTTCAATACCTGGGCCAACACTTTCAATTTCCATTAACTGACCGTAAGTCATTTCAGGTCGACGGATCAGCTCTTCAAGAGAATGTTCACGACTCACCGGATTTTTCAGCATGGTATTAAGTTCCGGCGTTGCTTCGTGATCAGGGTGGATCCACTGACCGCGTAGACGCTGCAGTTCACTTTCTACCGCTTCCATCTTGTCGTTAAATTTCGCCCAGCGCGCATCATCAACAAGACCAATCTCTCGGCCCATCGCGGTTAAACGGCTATCGGCATTGTCTTCACGAAGCAGTAGTCTGTATTCTGCACGGCTAGTGAACATGCGGTACGGCTCTTTCGTACCCATGGTAGCCAAGTCGTCGATAAGTACGCCCATGTATGCTTGATCGCGGCGTAAAATCATCGGGTCTTTTTCTTGAACTTGTAGCGCTGCGTTTGCGCCTGCTACTAACCCTTGCGCACCCGCTTCTTCATAGCCAGTGGTACCGTTTATTTGGCCAGCAAAGAACAAGCCTCGAATAAACTTCGTTTCCAGTGTTTGTTTCAGATCGCGTGGGTCAAAGAAATCATATTCAATGGCATAACCCGGGCGAACAATGTGCGCATTTTCAAAACCTTTGATCGAGCGGACAAGGTTCATCTGTACGTCAAATGGCAAACTGGTTGAAATACCATTTGGATAAACTTCAATGCTGTTTAAACCTTCTGGCTCAACAAAAATTTGATGCGATGTCTTGTCTGCAAAACGGGTGATCTTATCTTCGATACTTGGACAATAGCGCGGCCCGATACCTTCGATAACCCCTGTAAACATGGGTGAGCGATCTAATCCCCCGCGAATGATATCGTGGGTTTTTTCGTTAGTGTGGGTGATATAGCACGGGATCTGGGTAGGGTGCATGCTTCTATCGCCCATGAAAGAAAATACCGGCGTAGGATTGTCACCAGGTTGAGGCTGCATTACAGAAAAATCTAACGAGCGCGCATCAAGTCTTGCTGGTGTTCCAGTTTTTAAACGGTCAACACGAAACGGAAGGGCACGTAGTCTATCTGCAAGTGCAATAGACGGTGGATCGCCGGCACGCCCGCCGCGATAGTTTTCAAGACCAATGTGTATGGTTCCGCCAAGGAAAGTCCCCACTGTCAGTACCACTGACTTGGCTTTAAACTTCAAGCCCATTTGCGTAACAACACCGCATACCTGATCGTTTTCAACAATCAGATCGTCAACGCTTTGTTGGAACAAGGTTAGGTTTTCTTGATTTTCAACAATGTCTCGAATAGCGTTTTTGTAAAGCGTACGGTCCGCTTGCGCACGCGTTGCACGAACAGCTGGGCCTTTAGAAGAATTCAATGTTCTAAACTGAATACCGCCTTTGTCGATAGCCAGTGCCATTGCGCCGCCTAACGCATCGATCTCTTTTACAAGATGGCCTTTACCGATCCCACCAATTGCAGGGTTACACGACATCTGGCCTATCGTTTCAATATTGTGAGTGAGCAACAGCGTATTTGCACCCATGCGAGCAGCTGCAAGTGCCGCTTCTGTACCTGCATGTCCACCACCTACAACGATGACATCAAATGCTTCAGCATAAAACATGGTTAAACCTCACTATTAACTTACGATAAGCCGATTAAAAACTAATTTTTCTCACGCAGATACTGCTGAAAAAAGGGCGCGTATTTTATCTGACTTATTGGATAAAGAAAATGATTAAATTTTCCTCAAAACCTGTTTTTGAAAAGGTGTGATCGAATTACAAGATCTTAAGATCTCTTTTAGATCTGTTTATTTTTACTTTTATTAGGATCATCAAGATCTGTGGGTAACCGATCAAAGCACATAAAGATCATCAAGTTACGCGATCAATAACATTGGGAAACCCCGATCCATAACCCTACCTCAAACTTGTGTATAAATAGCCTTTTTATCCACACCCCGAATCGTTTGAAAAGTTATTCTTTTTTCGATCAAAGCTTATGCACAGTGGTTTGTAGGATCCTATCCACAGGGGTGATCAATATGTGATCCAGCTGGGGATAAAATGTTTGCTATTTATGTATCGCGATCAAAAGATCGTGTAGATACGTGCGTTATAGCGTGATCACATTGTGGAGGAGATCTTTTCCAAAAGCTGTGATTAGATCGCCCGATCGCATTTATCAACACCTTCAGAAAAAGTGCACGTTTTTATGAACGACAAGATTATTTTTTCAAAACAGCCCATTTTTCAGGAGAAAAACATAGGAAATGACCAAAATTCAGTCACTTTTACAAGGAAGAAGTCGGTCTGTAAGAATGGTTATTTGTTTAACAGAAGGAGATCGTTGAGTGTATCTATGAATTAAAACCGTATTGTTTTGGTAAAAGCGTGATCAATAGGCTAAGTGATTCGCTATTACCTGGCACAACAGGAACATGCAATAAGGTTTAATGAAGAAAAAGACCTAGCAGAGTAAGGGCTAGGTTTCGAGAGAGGGGAAACCAGGTGCTATTAGCGCACCTGGTTGGGTTGATAGCGTGGCTGTGAAACAGAGCCTTGCATGTCTTCTTGTTCAATGGTTAAGCCTTCACGGCGGCTTGGACCTTGGAACCTAACTTTGTAAGTGTCGTACTCTTTAATCGACTCAAAACAATAGGGGCCAAGGGCATTTTCAAGTTCGGCTAAATTGTGATTGGTGATCAAAATACAGTTTTTCTTGTTTACCAAGCGTTGTCTTAGCAGATTACCAAACCAACTCTGCGCATTTTTCTTTAACACGCTTTCGTTTACACACACCTCATCAAGAATAAGCAGATCAACGTCTAGCAGTTCCTGATTGATCTCCCTGAAGCGCTGCCCCGCGTTGTCCGAAGCCCCAAAATCAAACGAGAAATTGCGCATTTCAAGCAGTGTAGACAGTTGACGATAAAGCACTGAAATTTCGTACTGCTCTATAAGTTGATGGGCAATGGCACCGGCAATATGTGATTTACCACGACCGTAATCGCCGTAAAACAGCATCATATGCGAGCCGCTTTGACGCCATGCAGGGTCGTCATGGGCAGCAATAAAAGACTGAGCTATAGATACGGCTTCAATCACATCGTCACTGTCTTCAACTAAGTTGGCGAAGGTCCATTTAGGATTCAGATCAGAACGGCCATGAATAGCCTCTACACGCGCTTTTTTACTACGCTGCTGTAGTTGTGATACTTCTTCGTTCGCTTTCGCCTCGTACTGCTTACGCAGCGTTTTATAGTCGATGTATTCACGATTGGGATCGACGTCTTTGTTGAGCGCTCTCGCTAAATTAGCAATTTTGTCGGTTATACGATCCATAACGAATTAACTCTTCTTAGTTGCGGCATACTTTTCCACCAGCTTTCTAGCATTATCATCTGCTTCTATGCCGGCTGCAACTTTCACTTGTTGCGTTCCCACCACCTTTGTTGGGGCGTAGCCTGAAGCGAGACGCTTGCGCTTGATATTGTTGGCAAACTTTTGTGTCCATTGGAATTCGCTAAACACTGAACTTGGTCTTCCTAACCAATAGGCAATGAATTCACCCACCTCGTTGTCATCAAATGTTTTATCGATAATACCCAGTAGCGAGGCCATTTCTTCAAACAACGCCTTGTTGGGCGTCCAATTAGGGGTCATGGCGCTATGACGGGCATGTAGTTGGTCGAAGTCTGACTGCGGCTCGCTTAGAAGCGGAAGAAGTAGGGTTTTCCCGTTGATTGTATGCTCAAGATCAAGTTCAAGGGGCAGGGCAACCAAACCTACTTGTTCAAGCTGCTTCACCAAGCTATTGATTTGACGACCGCGTTGGTAAGGCTCGTCTTTGCTGTCGCCGTTTAGCAAGTTCAATAATTGCTTATAATCAATAGGTGCTGACGATGTCGTTGCCGAATTTGCACCTGTTCGAAGCCCAAGTAAATACAGTACCCGGCAATCGTTAGAAAGGGGAGATTGCAACGCCGCCAGTTCAGCTTGGGTAAGGTTGCTGTTCATCGCATTGGTTCCACGTAAAAACGCTTGTTAAGCATTGGCCAGCTTTTCGTCAAACCATTCCACAGCGGCATCTTCAGGGATAGGGTGTTCTAGCACATCAATGTATAGCGCGTCGGTGATTAACGTGCCACCTGCATTTTTAATATGTTTTTCCATTTCTTTTGCGCCGAAACAAAAGGTGTCGTAACTGGTGTCACCTAGCCCAATAACGTAGGCGTTTACTGCGCTTAAATCTGCGCTCTCTAACTGCTTTGCGAACGGCTGGATGTTGTCAGGTAATTCGCCAGCACCGTGTGTTGATGTACACACGATCCACGTTGATTCTGTTTTAATCTCATCTAAATTTGGTTCAGCGTGAATAGTGTGGGTGTGCCCGCTCGCATCAAGTTTTTCCGCAATGGCATCTGCCACGTATTCTGCGGCGCCTAACATGGTGCCAACGATGATTTCAAAATGCTTGCTCATTATTGGGTTGCTTCTCTATTTACGATTGTCGTCTTAACGTAAGTACGGCTTATCCGTTACGTTATTCACCATCTTACTTATAACTTTATTGGTCACGCTATTTGCCGATACAGAACGATGAAAAAATCTTACCAAGTAGATCGTCTGACGTGAATTCACCGGTTATCTCACATAGTGCCTGATGCGCCAAGCGCAATTCTTCAGCAAGTAACTCGCCCGCCATAGCGTCGTGTAGTTGTTGTTCGCCTGTGCTTACATAACTGTAGGCTTGGTCGAGTGCGTCTATGTGTCGTCTGCGCGCAATAAATTGGCCTTCCGTTGTAGTATCGAAGCCCATGGTTTTTGCCAGATGTGCTTTTAGCGTGTCGACGCCGCTACCTTCTTTGGCTGATAGATTAATGACTGAGATATCACCTTGCTCGGTGGCAACCGTGCTTTGTCCAATATCTAAGATACTAAGGTCGGCCTTGTTACGAACTACGGTAACGGGGATGCCTTGTGGCAATCGGGCCATAAATTCTGGCCATATTTCATAAGGGTCGATAACAGCAGTTGCGGTAGAGTCTACAACGAATAATACGTGGTCAGCTTCATTGATAGCTTGCCACGCGCGCTCAATACCAATTTGTTCCACTTTATCTGGGCTTTCTCGAAGTCCCGCTGTGTCGATAATGTGCACCGGCATACCATCAATGTGAATATGCTCTTTAAGTACGTCTCGCGTGGTACCGGCTATATCGGTAACAATGGCGCTATCACGTCCTGCCAGGGCATTTAATAAGCTCGATTTACCGGCGTTAGGGCGCCCCGCAATCACCACCTGCATACCTTCGCGTAACAAGGTGCCTTGTTTAGCCTGCTCGCGTACTTTGGTTAAGCTTTGCATAATTGCGCTTAAGTCACCTGATACTTTCCCGTCAGATAAGAAATCAATTTCCTCTTCAGGGAAATCGATGGCCGCTTCTACGTACATACGAAGGTGCACGATTTGGTCAGATAGCGTTTGAATTTGTGTAGAAAACTCACCCTGTAGGGAGCGCAACGCACTTTTGGCTGCCTGTTTAGAGCTTGCATCAATCAAGTCGGCAATCGCCTCTGCTTGCGCAAGGTCTAATTTATCATTTAAAAAGGCCTGTTCACTGAATTCACCTGGATTGGCAAGTCGGGCATGGCCCGTTGCAAGCACGGCATCAATCAGCATGTCCATGACAACTTGACCGCCATGGCCCTGCAGTTCAAGTACATCTTCACCAGTAAATGAGTTAGGCCCTTTAAAAAACAGTGCTATGCCCTGGTCTATTACGCTGTTGTTAGCATCAACAAACGGCGTATAGGTCGCAAGACGTGGTGTTAGTGCGCTTGGTACTAACGCCTCTGCGATGGCTTTAGCCTTAGGACCTGAAACACGTACTATACCTACGCCGCCACGACCGGGCGCTGTCGCTTGTGCGGTAATAGTGTCGGTAGAAAGGGTGAGTGATTCCATAATTAGTCGCGGAAGTTTTTAAATTGAAAAGGTTGGCCTAAGTTCGACTCTTTAATCAGCGAAATAACTTGCTGCAAATCATCACGCTTTTTACCTGTTACGCGAAGTTCTTCGCCTTGAATAGCCGTTTGCACTTTGATTTTTGCGTCTTTCACCAGCTTCACAATCTTCTTCGCCATCGGCTGCTCAATACCTTCTTTAAAGGTAATGGTCTGACGGTAAGTTCTACCGTGGGCATCGTAGGGTTTAACATCCATAGATGAAGTGTCTACGTTACGTTTAGACATCGCCGTTCGAAACATGCTTTCCATTTGCTGAAGTTGGAATTCAGCTTCAGCTTTCATGACTACGGTTTTATCTTTGTACTCAAAGCTCGCGTCAATACCGCGAAAGTCGAAACGCGTTGATAGCTCACGGCTTGCGTTTTCAGTGGCGTTGCGTACTTCTTCCATGTTGATTTCAGAAACAATATCAAATGATGGCACAGGTTATTCCTCTTAAGACAAAACAGCCCGCATAGGCGGGCTGTATAATTCATTGATCAGCGTGTTATTTACTGCTGATGCCCCGCTTCTCCATTGAAGCATAAATCATTTTGGCTTGAACCAAGGTAATCACGTTACTGACTAGCCAGTATAGTACCAGACCTGCAGGGAACCACAGGAAGAATACACTCATTGCTACCGGCATCCATTGCATGATTTTCTGCTGCATTGGATCAGTAATGGTGGTTGGCTGAAGTTTTTGCAATAGGTACATACTTGCGCCAGTTAGAATTGGCAGCACAAAGTACGGGTCTTTTGTAGACAGGTCAGTGATCCAAAGCACAAAGTCTGCATGGCGTAGTTCAACACTTTCCATCAGTACCCAATAAAGCGCAAGGAAGATAGGCATTTGCAGAAGAAGAGGTAAGCAACCGCCCATTGGGTTTACTTTCTCTTTGCGGTAAAGCTCCATCATAGCTTGAGACATTTTTTGTCTGTCGTCGCCAAAACGGTCTTTTAGCTGCTGCATCTTAGGTGCTAAGTTGCGCATACGTGCCATTGACTCGTATTGCTTCTTAGTTAGCCAGTACATCGCGCCTTTTACTACAATAGTGATAAGGATAATTGCCACACCCCAGTTATTAACTAGGCTATGAAGGAAGGTAAGAAGGGCGAACAGCGGCTGTGAAATCCAGAAAAGAATACCGTAATCAACGGTTAGGTCTAGGCCGCGCGCAATCTTCGCTAGGCTTTCTTGATCTTTAGGACCCATATAAAGGGTAGACGCAAGGGTTTTGGTTTCACCAGGCGCTACGCTTTCAGACGGAGACAATACACCAATTACCGCATACTGATTTTTCAGGTTACGAGAATAAAGCGTGTTCGTTTGCTCTTGAGAAGGTACCCATGCTGATACAAAGTAATGTTCAAGCATGCCAACCCAACCCGCTTTCGTGGTTTCGCGTAGGTTGTCATCTTCAATCTCGTCAAACGAGTACTTCTGGTAGCGGTCATCTTCTGTTGAATATGCAGCACCACGGTACGTTGGCATAAACATGTTGCTGTCGTCTTCAAACTCCATCACTTGTTTAAGCTGTGCATACGGCTGAACCGTTGCTGCGCTGCCAGTACCATTTTCCACGCTATAGCTTACGTTTACGTCGTACTGACCTTTAGTGAAAGTGAAGGTTTTGGTAACTGACAAGCCTTGATTGTTTTTCCATGTAAGAGGAATAACAAGGGTGTCGCCAGTCATTTCATAATAGTCACTTTGTGCATTATACACCGGGCGGCCACTGCTGCTTGCATCAGGCCCTTGAGCACCGATTAGGCCACTTTGCGCTACATAAAGACCGTTGCCAGAGCGAAGTAGGCTGTAAGGAATATCCGAACCTTGCTCTACCGGAAACTTAAGTAAGTCTGCTGATACTACATCGCCGCCTAGCAAATCGATGCGTAAATCAAGCGTATCGGTCTTTACTTCAATAATGCGGTTTGAGCTTTGCGCCGCTGCGACAGGTTGTGCAGCAGGAACGCTATCACTACTAGGTACATCTTCGCTGCCATTGTCATTAAATGACGGTACGCCTTGTGATGTCTCTTGCGTTTGTTGTTGCTCAACAGGCACAACTGGCTGTGGCCCATAATCTTTTTGCCATGATTGCCAAAGCAAAAAGCTAACTAGCGCAAGGCCAATTATCAGAAAACTACGTTGCGATTCCATAGAGGTCTCTTTATTTTGAGTGTTTATCTTGTTGTTTTTCCGGCACTGGATCATATCCGCCGGCATGCAAAGGGTGGCATTTTAATATGCGTTTAATAGATAACCAACCGCCTTTTACTAATCCGTGCGTTTTTAATGCGTCTATAGCATACCAAGAACAAGAAGGATGGAAACGACATCGTTGCCCTAACATAGGGGAAATGAACCATTGATAAAATTTTATCAATGCCAAAGGCACTACAATTAAGAGTTGCCGCAACGCTTGTTTAATTTTTTCCATAGCTTGTCCAATGTAGCGAAAACTTCTTGGTTGCTAAGGTTGTCAGCGCCTGACTTGCCAATAACGATAATATCGACATTGGGTAAGTTGTGCTGTTTATGCCTAAAACTTTCTCTGACTAATCGCTTCAAACGATTTCTATCGTGAGCTTTACGGATACGTTTTTTCGCGAGCGTAATGCCTAAACGAGGAGTTGAAAGTGTATTTTTTCTGGCTAGAACAGTAAAAGAGGGAGATACAGCTGGGGTTGCGTTATCAAACACATAGGTAAAGTGGGTGGGAGTTAACAGACGTAACTCCCTAGAAAAATTATTCTCGCCCACTTTGGCGTCTTTCAATTAAGCTGAAAGACGAGCGCGGCCTTTTGCACGGCGAGCTGCTAGTACTTTACGACCATTTTTAGTCGCCATACGAGCACGAAAACCGTGAGAACGCTTGCGCTTTAGATTGCTCGGTTGAAATGTTCTTTTCATGACCAAAGTCTCACTTATATTTAGTTAAACATAGGCGTTTTTGGTAACACATTATGCTGTTGCCAGAACAATGTGGTGTTTTCACCAGAAAAGCCCATCGAAAAAGGACGCTGAATTCTAGAGATCTCGGGGCGTGCTGTCAATGTATATTCTCGCTTTTCGGATGAATAAGTGAACAATTTTTGCATTTTCTAACCGATAGCTTAATCGATAACGCAGTTTTCGTACAAATAGTCTGTGAATAACGCGTTAAATTTGGTTAGGTTATCCACAGTGCGTTGTGAAAAACACAGAGATGGATATAAAAAGCAAGGTGATCTAACGGTTTTTTAGCACAAATTTAGAATGAATTTTTCTCGTTATAGTTTGATTTGATCTAAAAGAAAAAAGCTTACTAATCAGATGTTTGTTGTTTTGATCGAAAAGATCGTTCGGGATCGCCATTTACATTGTGTTGATAAAGTAAGATAATCCACAGCGATTAAAACGATAACTTAATTTCTCGCTGCTACCCAACACTTCCAACGCTATTTTCTTCTAATGGCGCTTTTTAGTGCCTGCTTTCTTTATGCTTGGCTTTTCAGGAGTTGGTTTTCTAGCGAGTTACGGGAGCTAACTACGTACCATGTCCTTGTGGAACCAATGCCTTGAAAGATTGCGTCAAGAACTACCAACGCAGCAGTTTAGTATGTGGATACGACCTCTTGTTTGTGAAGAACAACAAGGCGTTGTTGCACTCTATGCTCCCAATCGTTTTGTACTTGATTGGGTAAGAGACAAGTACCTGAATAATATTACCGCACTACTAAAAGAGTTTGCCGGTAGTGACGCACCACAATTGCGTTTAGAAGTGATGAATCGTCACAGCGTAAGCCGTAGTCAGCCTGTAAGTACCAGTGGATCTTCACCTGCTCCAAATACGCCTAATAATAATCAACCAAGTAAGCCTAGTGCGCCTGCGGGCGGTCAAGGGTATCAGAACTATAATAGTAGTAACCAGTCTGTTCACAGCGGCAGTAATGGGCAGCACACATCGTCTTACTCACCAATGCCGAATAGCGGTATGCCATCAACGGCGAGCCAAGCGGGTGAGCAGGGACAAAACAATGCGTTTTCAAAATCACCTTCATACACACAGGGTATGGATCTAAATGATCGCGGTGCGCAAGACCACGACCGTAATGGATATAATGCACACGCAGATCAAGCGCCAAGATCGTCAACACCGCCAAAAGTGATCCCGATCCCTGAGGCGATGAAGCATAAAAGTAATATTAATCCGACTTATCAATTCGACAACTTTGTCGAAGGTAAATCTAACCAGCTAGCACGTGCGGCTGCAACTCAAGTTGCAAATAACCCAGGCGGTTCTTACAACCCACTGTTTATTTACGGTGGTACGGGCTTAGGTAAAACTCACTTATTACATGCAGTGGGTAATGGCATCGTAGCTAATAACGGTGACGCTAAAATTGTGTATATGCATTCAGAGCGTTTCGTGCAGGATATGGTTAAGGCACTACAAAATAACGCTATAGAGGACTTTAAGCGCTTCTATCGCAGCGTTGATGCGTTACTTATCGATGATATTCAATTCTTTGCTAATAAAGAGCGTTCACAAGAAGAGTTCTTCCACACGTTCAATGCGCTTCTTGAAGGTAACCAACAAATCATCCTTACTTCTGATAGATATCCTAAAGAGATTGATGGAGTAGAGGATCGATTGAAATCGCGCTTCGGTTGGGGTTTAACCATTGCTATAGAGCCACCAGAGCTTGAAACCCGAGTAGCTATTTTGATGCGCAAAGCGGCAGAGAACCGGATTCACTTACCTAATGAAGTGGCGTTCTTTATAGCTAAGCGATTGCGTTCAAACGTACGCGAGCTCGAGGGTGCACTAAACCGTGTTATTGCTAACGCAAACTTTACCGGTCGCCCTATCACTATTGATTTCGTTCGCGAAGCGCTTCGAGACCTTCTCGCACTTCAAGAAAAATTGGTAACCGTTGATAATATTCAGAAAACCGTCGCAGATTATTATAAGATAAAAGTAGCTGATATTTTGTCTAAACGACGTAGTCGTAGTGTGGCGCGTCCTCGCCAAGTCGCGATGGCGCTGGCCAAAGAACTTACCAACCACAGTTTACCTGAACTAGGAAACGCGTTTGGTGGACGAGACCACACTACGGTTTTACACGCTTGTAGAAAAATAGAGCAGCTAAGAGAAGAAAGTCATGATATAAAAGAGGACTATAAGAACCTCATTAGGACTTTGTCTTCCTAACACCACGACCTTAGAGGCGAGATAGCACTGCGATGAAATTTACTATAAGCCGCGAACAATTTTTACAACCCCTACAGTTGGTATCTGGTGCTGTAGAGCGTAGACACACACTGCCAATTCTTTCCAATGTTCTCATCAAAGTAAGTGAGGACGCACTTTGGCTTACTGGTACAGATTTAGAGGTAGAACTAATTTCTAGCGTGAAATTAGAAGGTGAATTCACGGAAGGTGAAATTACTGTTCCTGCTAAAAAGCTGTTTGATATTATTCGTGGTATTTCTGAAGGAACAGATATTCATTTCTCGTTAGACGGCAGCAAAGCACTTATTCGTGCCGGTCGAGGTCGTTATACGCTTTCTACTTTATCTGCCAACGACTACCCAAATTTAGAAGATTGGGAAGGTGAAGTTGAGTTTGAATTATCGTGCAGTGATCTAAAACGTCTTATTGATGCAACGAGCTTTTCAATGGCTCAACAAGACGTACGTTATTACTTAAATGGTATGTCCCTTGAAACGGAAGAGAATATCATTCGTACCGTTGCAACAGACGGTCACCGCCTTGCACTTTGTCGCCTAAACTATGAGACCGCGTTGCCATCTCGTCAGGTGATTATTCCACGTAAAGGCGTGTTAGAAATTTCTCGTCTTATTAGCGAGGATGACAAATCTCTTAAGGTGCAAATAGGCGCCAACCATCTTCGAATTTTCTCAAACGATTTCATTTTCACTTCGAAACTAGTTGATGGCAGATTTCCTGATTATCGCCGTGTGTTACCTCAAAATGGCGACAAGGAAATTATTGCGAGTAAAGCTGTATTAAAAGAAGCATTCTCACGTGCGGCCATTCTATCTAACGAGAAGTTTAGAGGCGTACGATTAAACTTGTCTTCTGGTGAGCTTAAGATAACGGCGAATAACCCAGAGCAAGAAGAAGCTGAAGAAATCGTTGATGTTCAGTATCAAGGTGACGATTTAGAAATTGGCTTTAACGTTGCCTATCTAATTGACGTATTGAACGCGCTTGGATCTGATGGTGTTAAAGTGAGCCTATCAGATTCAAACGCGAGTGCGCTAATCGAAGATGATGCTGATGACGCCGCGTTATACGTAATTATGCCAATGCGACTGTAGTTACTGCTACATTAAGTATTTGCAGCGTTTCGCATATCCACGTTATTTTGTTATTAAAATTATCAATTCAAGAAGCGATGTGTGTTGACACACCTCGCTTCTTTTCTTTCATCAGTGTGACCTCATGAAACTGGACCGCGTCCAGATTACACAGTTTCGTAATCTTACTTCCGTATCACTTTCTCCTTCACCAGCTTTAACCATCATTAAAGGGGTAAATGGGAGTGGGAAATCCTCGTTAATCGAAGCACTTTACTACCTTGGTTTTGGACGTTCTTTTAGAACAAATAAACACAGCTCGGTTATTCAAAATGAGAAGAACAGCTTCAGTGTTTTCGCGTCATGCAAAACTGAAGAAGGGGATGAATTAAAGCTAGGCTTTCAACGAAGTCGAAACGAGACATTCACCTGTAGTATTAACGGTGAGCATTCAAATAAGTTATCAGATTTAGTCAGCCTGGTACCGCTTCAACTTTTTACTCCGCAGAGTACTGACCTTATTATTGGTTCACCATCCGAGCGCCGCCGGTTTTGTGATTGGGGATTGTTTCACGTGGAACATCAGTTTCAATCGCTTGCAAATCAATACGGTAAATTCCTAAAGCATAGAAATGCGTTGCTGAAACAGCAGGCAAATTTAAGCGCGCCACAAAACCAATATTGGGAGTCTCAGTTCTCTGAACTCGGTGAGTCTTTATCGGCTACGCGTCAGGGATATGTCGATACCCTTACGCCTATTTTTAAGCAGTACTCGCAAGAATTTCTTCCGAACTTCGATGTGGAATTGAGTTACTATAAAGGGTGGGAAAAAGATGTCGGTTTATCAGAAAGCCTAGTTAAAAAACGTGAGTATGATGGTAAAATAGGGCATACCTCTTCTGGGCCCCATAAAGCCGATTTACGGCTTAAAGTGAATGGAGTAAACGCCCAGGAGCTTTTATCGAGAGGGCAGCTTAGAATGGCTGTGGCAGCGCTTCAAATGTCACAGACTAAGCTATTTAATAAGGCAACGCAGCGTAAAAGTATCTTTTTACTTGATGATGTGGGTGCCGAACTAGATGCCGATAAAAGAGAACAATTTATTGATGGGTTGCTCAAAATGGATACGCAGGTTTTCGTTACTGCAATAGAATCCACGCAGCTCGCTTTTATACAAAAATACAACGAAAAGAAAATGTTTCACGTGGAACATGGAAGCGTGAAAGAGGAGTAAAAGCTAGTATGTCAGCAGAGAACAACTACGACTCGTCCAGTATTAAAGTACTTAAAGGATTAGATGCCGTAAGAAAGCGTCCTGGTATGTATATCGGTGATACTGATGATGGTACCGGATTACACCACATGGTTTTCGAGGTGGTCGATAACTCTATCGATGAAGCACTTGCTGGACATTGTTCTGAGATTACTGTGCTCATTCACAGCGATGGCTCAGTATCTGTGTCTGACGATGGACGTGGTATACCAACTGAATTGCACCCAGAAGAGGGTGTATCTGCAGCTGAAGTCATTATGACGGTTCTTCACGCCGGCGGTAAGTTCGACGATAACTCATATAAGGTATCGGGCGGTTTGCACGGTGTAGGTGTATCAGTAGTAAATGCACTTTCAAGCCGACTGAAGCTTCGTATTCGTCGTGGCGGTAAAGCGCACGAACAAGAATATCATCATGGTGTTCCACAAGCGCCGCTAGCGGTAACAGGCGATACTGATAAAACAGGAACTATGATCCGTTTTTGGCCAAGTTCAGATACTTTCACAGATACGCTTTACCACTACGATATTCTTGCCAAGCGCCTCCGTGAACTATCATTCCTTAACTCTGGTGTGTCGATTCGCTTGAAAGATGAACGCGACGGTAAAGAAGACCACTTCATGTACGAAGGTGGTATACAAGCTTTTGTCGAATATTTGAATGAGAAGAAAACACCAGTTCACCAGAAAGTGTTTCATTTCAGCAGTGAACAAGAAGACGGTATTGCAGTAGAAGTAGCGATGCAATGGAACGATAGCTTCCAAGAGAACGTGTTCTGTTTCACCAACAATATTCCTCAGCGCGACGGCGGTACTCACTTGGCGGGCTTCCGTGGAGCGTTGACGCGTACATTGAATAACTACATGGAAAAGGAAGGCCTGAACAAAAAGGCTAAAACGAATGCCAGTGGTGACGACGCGCGTGAAGGTCTAACCGCGGTTATTTCCGTTAAAGTACCAGATCCAAAATTTAGCTCACAGACTAAAGATAAGCTTGTATCTTCTGAAGTTCGTCCAGCTGTTGAATCGGCAATGAATGAAAAGCTAGCCGAGTTCTTATTAGAAAACCCTGCAGAAAGTAAAATCATTGCGAGTAAGATTATCGATGCTGCTCGTGCTCGTGAAGCTGCGCGAAAGGCCCGTGAAATGACACGCCGTAAAGGTGCGCTCGACTTGGCTGGTCTGCCGGGTAAGCTAGCTGACTGTCAGGAAAAAGATCCTGCACTTAGTGAATTATACATTGTGGAGGGTGACTCTGCGGGCGGTTCAGCTAAGCAGGGTCGTAACCGTAAAAATCAAGCTATTCTGCCGCTTAAAGGTAAAATCCTAAACGTTGAGAAAGCGCGTTTTGATAAGATGCTTTCTTCTCAGGAAGTTGCGACGCTTATCACGGCACTAGGTTGTGGTATCGGTCGTGACGAGTATGACCCTGAAAAATTACGCTATCACAGCATCATTATCATGACCGATGCTGACGTAGATGGTTCTCACATTCGTACGCTTCTACTCACATTTTTCTATCGTCAAATGCCTGAAATCATTGAGCGTGGATATGTATATATTGCACAGCCACCGCTATACAAAGTGAAGAAGGGTAAACAAGAGCAGTATCTTAAAGATGACGATGCGCTAACTAACTACCTAACATCAATCGCAATTGACGGTGCGTCTTTGCACACCAGCGATGAAGACCCAGGTATTAGTGGTGTAGGCCTAGAAAACCTTGTTAAGCAGTACCAATCGGTAGAGAAGATGATTGCACGTATGAAACGTCTTATGCCTGCATCTATCCTCTACAGAATGCTTTACACGCCTACGCTAAACCTTGAAGACCTTAAAGATGAGTCTGCACTAGAACATGTGGCGAAGCACTTCGTAGAACAGCTTACAGAGCGCGAAAACGATGGTGCCACATACCGTTATGAAATTCGCACTGATGCTGAACTTAGCGAGTACTACATTACAATCATCATGCGTATGCATGGTATCGATTATGAGTACATTATCGATCATGAGTTCATCGAGTCGTCTGAATATCAGCGCCTTAAAGAGCTGAACCTTGCTATCAATGACATGATGGGTAAAGACGCTTACATCCAGCGTGGTGAACGTAGACAGCCAGTTGAGTCATTCAAAGAAGCCCTAGAATGGTTAATGAATGAAGCGAAACGTGGTCAATACATTCAGCGCTATAAAGGACTAGGTGAGATGAACCCAGAGCAATTATGGGAAACCACTATGGACCCAGAAAGCCGCCGTATGCTTCAAGTTACCATTGAAGATGCTATTGGTTGTGACCAGCTGTTCACTACATTGATGGGTGACCAAGTTGAGCCACGTCGAGAGTTTATCGAAGCTAATGCACTTAAAGTGGAAAACTTAGACGTGTAGCGTTTTTAGCTATTTGAAAAAAGCGACCAATTGGTTAATGCCGATCAGTTA
>NZ_JWLW01000022.1 GCF_000808575.1 Alteromonas marina | reverse complement strand
GCTCAGGCATACCGTTACTATGGCAAGATGTGAATGGCGATGGTGTGACTGAACTGGGTGTGTTTAGTGTAGGTGGTGGTGTGCCTAGTCTTTCCATTATAAATCCTGTGGATAGTGCGGAACTGTCGAACATTCGCTGGGCAGCGGGTGCTTACGTGCCCTCGTCTATAACGCCTATTGCGTTGCCTGATATGGATAGCGATGGCGTAATGGATATCGGGTTATTCGGTATTCGCCAAGATGAGGGTAACGAAGGTAAACCGCAGTTCTTTGTTCGAAGTGGCAGTACTGGCAAACGCATTTCTGTATTCAATTGGCCCGCAAACTGGAAGAACATGCAGGTTGTGGTGATGGATGACCTAACCGGTGATGGGGTACCTGAAATTGCTCTTGAGGGCACATTTAAAGATGG
>NZ_JWLW01000021.1 GCF_000808575.1 Alteromonas marina | reverse complement strand
GGCACATTTAAAGATGGCGCTAGACCACAGCTTCGTGTGCAAAATGGGGCTACTGGTACTGACTACGGTGTATACAGTTTCCCTGCCCTTTTCCATTCGCCCGCGTATTATCAACACAGTGATTTTGACGGCGATGGCATCAGTGAAGTCACCCTGTTCGGTCGCCTTAAACGCAACAATAAAATACAAGCAAAGATTGTCAGTGGCGCTGACAGTGAATACAAAATGAGTGCTTA
>NZ_JWLW01000020.1 GCF_000808575.1 Alteromonas marina | reverse complement strand
GCGCCATCTTTAAATGTGCCTTCAAGGGCAATTTCAGGTACCCCATCACCGGTTAGGTCATCCATCACCATAACCTGCATGTTCTTCCAGTTTGCCGGCCAGTTGAATACAGAAATGCGTTTGCCAGTACTGCCACTACGCACAAAGAACTGCGGTTTACCTTCGTTGCCCTCGTCCTGGCGAATACCAAATAAACCAATATCCATAACATCATCGCTATCCATATCAGGTAACGCAATAGGCGTTATTGACGAAGGCACGTAAGCGCCCGCTGCCCACCGAATGTTCGACAGTTCCGCACTATCCACAGGATTTATAATGGAAAGACTAGGCACACCACCACCTACACTAAATATTCCTAGCTCAGTGACACCATCACCATTCACATCTTGCCACAGTAACGGTATGCCTGAGCC
>NZ_JWLW01000019.1 GCF_000808575.1 Alteromonas marina | reverse complement strand
AATGGGCCGGAACATGCAATAATAGCTGTGTTAAATGAATACAATTACAATCAAACTATATTAAGGTTTACGAAATGACAGTCACAAACTTGATAGGAAAGTCATACTTTAAAAGAATAACCTCTCCAGTCGTAGAACGTTATACGCTAATAACGGTTAAAGGAAAGAGGAAGCTTGCCTGCTATATTGAAGATGAGTGGGTTATAGATTCAACGTGCAAAGCAATTAATGACATGCTGGAGCAAGGTTTAATAGGAGAGGAAGCTGTGAAAGGCTGGGCTGATTTCAAGAAAAAAAATGTACATTAATAAAGCTTTTTTTATTACCAAGGGGGCGACTTTTCGCAGGAGTGCCGAGACTGTAACAGGAGCCCGTAACGGCTCGGCGTAAAAGTCGATTAACAATCTAATTAACAGAGAATCCTTTCTTTTTGCACTCATAACGTTGTTGTTTTAGGCTTCGAAGTTGATTTTTCAATTGCTCGCCTTCTCTCGCACTGTAACCAGCGCGCATTTTTGAGTTAATGTTGTCAATACGCTGCTCTATGCCTGCGCATTGGTATTTAGAAGGAGTAAAGTTAGAGCCAGCAAACGAATATGTGGCTGCTACTAGTAATAGAAGTAACGTGTATGTCTTTTTCATGATCATCCTTGAAAATTATATGGTCAGCAATTCTATTTAGCCAGGTTGTACTACTGAGCTACCGTGGCTGCGTTTATATAAACACCCTTTCAATTGATGTTTTCAGATTGGCGATTAGTTGTCAGTGCTTTTATCTTATAACTATGTATAGAAATTCAAACCTACTCTAGCTAACTAATGGTTTGTGTCTAACGAGGTGTTGTAGTCTGATTACACGCCTAGATTTATGGCGGTGTTGAAGGACTAGCATGGTAAACAGAAATGGAATTGGCGCGAAGCTTTTTATAGTCGTAAGCGTTGTACTTATTAATAGTTTGGGTGTTTTATACTTCGCGCGGGATAGTATCAATCTACCTCAATTCCTCCATCTCGCCTTTGGCTTTGTAGAAGCTCAACTTCAGGGCAAAAGTAATCAAGAAAGCCTTGCTCCTGACGCTTTGCGTTCACTAGTAGAAATTTCTCATGGTCAAAAGGGTTTAGAAGCTAAAAAGAATTATGACGATTATACCCAAAGTAATTCTGGCATAGGTGAGCATGAAGCCCCTCACACATACAAATGTTTAGACAAGATTAAACCACCCGAAAGAAAAACTATTTATACATGGACAGACGGGAAAGGTGTTAAGCATATAAGTGACTCTCCTAGAAAGCTAAACAGTGGTACTTCGGTAAGGGTTGCTAAAACAATTGATCCAGAGGCTATATCGCTAAATTTTCTCTCTCATAATTTACCTTTTAATGTTCAAGGGGCAGTGCGGGAAAGAGTACAGCAAGCAATAGATGCCTTTGCGCATGTTACACCCGAAGAATCAGTGGTTCCTGTTGTAGCAAATATAAGGAGCTTTAGTGATAAAGACGCGTACGAGAAATATAGTAAGCGTTTTAATCTTGCGACCGCGACTAGCTCGGGTTTTTATTCAGCAGGGCTAAATGAGTCTGCTATTTTAATTCGTGATAATGAGCAAACACTTCAAACTATAACTCATGAGATAATGCATACCATTAATCGATATTGGTATGGTCAAGTAGCGAAATGGTTGAATGAAGGAATGGCGGAATATTCAGAAACCCCGGGAGTTTTAACCAACAGCTTGTGGGTTAATCACTTTAAAAGTAATCAGCCACTAGCCTTAACCACACTCTTTGAGGGAACGGAGAGCAGTTGGCGTAAACAACCACATCAATTCTATGCTTCTAGCTGGGCTTTCGTTACCTTTCTAATGAACGAGAATCAAGAACTCATGAGCCGGCTTCTGTTATTAGAGGCGGAAAATGGCTGTAAAGAGCTTTCCACAAAGGATATCCAATTATTGTACGGGGGAAGTATTGCTGCGCTGGACAATGATTTTAGGCGCTGGTTTAGAAGTAATTATTGATAAAATAGTCTTCCAGCATTAACGCCACTCCTCCAACTGTTGCAACGCTTTAATACGATCACGTTGCAGCGCGAACGCTTCAAATACGTCATCAAAGTTGGTGTTGCGGGGGCTTAAATTCGGAAGAGCCAAATTGGCTTGGCTGAAAAATTCTGCTTGGTTATTCTGCCAACCTTGCTTCCACCAAGAGATAATTTGTTTACGAGAACTAGAAAGCTTTAAACCAGTAGGTAACTTGTCTGATTTATTGGCGTTTATGCTCGACTTAGTAGGTAGCAAATTCCACAGGTCGTTGTTAGGCCATCGTGCAAACGGAAACGCGTGATCGATAGCGTAGCTAGATAGCCTCAAACGCTTACCTGACCAGCAGCATGCAACATTTTCACTCTTTAGTAATTCGTTAACGCGCTTTCGAATCCTTGAAGTGGTGCGTTCTGGGTCGTCCCATCTAAGCGCATTGAGGTAATCTACTTTAGTAAGTGGCCTTTGTTTGTTTTGGCTGTACCCAGCCATTAAAGAAGACCATTCATTAATCAAAGTTGGCTCTATCCATACGCTAAACTGCGTTAATGAATCCCAAATATGAGTAGGAACATAGAACTTACCCAGTGAAGACAAAAAATCGAAGTCTAAGAGAAGGTCGGTTTTAGGTTTTCGAGTTTGATTAAGTTCAACATGAAAAACACCTTTATCAGTGCCGGGTAACGTAATGTATCTAGCCGGCATGTTTTTTACCGTCGATGCTATGTCTTTAAGGGTTCGATAAAGGGCTTGTACTGTAAGGGTGTCTGAATAATGCGCCCCAATATAAAAATCATTGCTAGAAAAGGCTTTAATTTTCTGCCAGCCGTCTTCCTTGATAAATCCTAATCCTCTGCTCGCATTGCTGTTTTGCTGCATTTCAAACTTATCAATTAAGGGTTTATAAAGCTTCAGCCAATAGAGCGCCACCAGTCCAACAGGTAAAACAACATGCTCGTTTGTTTGTTCTATTACAGCGCCTGGATGGCCTTCGGCGATTCTAAGCAGTGTTCGTAATAGTGCTATCTTATACGTTGATGATTTACTGTCGTTTATTACGATATTCCTGATTAAAGGAAATGCACCTGTACCATTATCAGGCAACATCAGTAAAACCGTTTGCCACTGAACATCAGCGCGACCTAGCTCATCGTTTGACTTTTCAGGAGTAAGCAGTCGATAAGTAAGCCCGAACTGGCTAGCAAATTTAGCCAGTTCATCTGCTGAAACAGGGTACATGGTACGTTCGTCAGCGCAGTTGCCATGTCGCAGCGAGATAATTAACTTGCCATTAGGCTTTAGCAAAGAAGATAGCTTTCTAAAAGCCCGTTCTCGTGACGATGGCGCGAGGTGCATCCAAACTGCACTTAGAAGTATTAAATCAAATTTTGTTTGTAAGCGAAAAACTTCAGTCAGTTCGGGTAGTGTATCTGATATCCAGTGAATTGGGTTTGAAACGGTATAGCCTTGCGCGAGCTCTCTAATGCCAGTTGCGGGCTCGACCGCAACCACACCCAAACCCTTTGAGGCTAAATAACGCGCATCACGTCCAGAGCCTGCACCCACATCCAGCACAATTCCTTCTTTAGGTATGGCGTATAACCATTCTTTGTGAACAGACTCGAAGGGTACGCTATCGTATTGTTTCGCAAGTGTCGAAGCGTTAGTTGAGTAGTACGTTATATTTTGGGTCAAACCGCTAACTTATTGCCAATCCGTTGAATTTCCATTTCTAAAGCATTTGAAGAATAAACTCAAGAGGAGCTTATTCTTATACAACGTATATGTTTATATGCACGACTAAGCAAAACAGCCAACCTACCAAAAGTTTGATCCAGCGCAAAGTCTAAAGTGCACTACTCAGTATACTTAAGCTATTAACCTTGGCGTTTTCGCCACTTCTCACCTTTATTGTTAGACCGCAGGGAGCGCCGCTGTGAAAAAAACGCCGTTTATTTTATCTATTATGTTCGTTGTGTTTTTGGTTGTGGTTGTTAGCACTATTTTTAGTGGCCCTGAAAATGTTGATGTAGTGTCGGGGAATGGGCGCATTGAAGCTACTGAAATTGGTATTTCAGCTAAAGTGGCAGGCCGTGTAGAAGAAATTTATGTGAACGAAGGTGACAGAGTAACGGCGGGTGATGTGGTCGCTAAACTCGATACCACTACCATTAATAGCCAGCTTCAGCAGGCCAAGGCGCAGCGTCAGCAAGCTAAAAGTGCGGTAGAAGCTGCAAATATGGCGGTTGCACAGCGCCAAAGCGAAAAGTCAGCACTTCAAGCTGCATTGCTACAAACTAAAGCCGAGCTAAAAGCCGCCGAAGCGCATGCTGCCCGTACTAATGAATTGTCAAAAACGGGTGCAGTGTCTAAGCAATTGGCAGAAGATAATCTAACCACTGTTGAAAGCGCAAAGGCAGCGGTAAATGCTGCTAATGCTCGTTTAACAGCAGCCGATGCCACCATTGAAGCTTCGCGTGCGCAATATTACTCTGCACAGGCGGCAGTAAGTGCGGCCGATGCCACTATTGCGCAAATTCAGTCTGAAATTAACGATATGGTGTTAAAAGCACCACGTAGTGGGCGCATTCAATACCGTGTTGTAGAGCCTGGCGAAGTTGTTGGCGCAGGTGGCCGTGTACTTAGTTTGGTCGACCTAACAAACGTATACATGACATTCTTTTTACCTGCCACGCAGGTGGGCAAGCTAACAATGGGCGGTGAAGCTCGCATTGTGCTTGATGCTGCGCCCGATGTAGCTATTCCGGCTACCATTTCTTACGTTGCCGATGTGGCGCAATTTACACCTAAGTCGGTTGAAACCCAAAGCGAACGAGAAAAGCTAATGTTCAGGGTTAAAGCACAAATTCCTATAGATTTGTTAAAGCAGCACATTGAAAAAGTGAAAACAGGGTTACCGGGTGAAGTATGGGTAAAGCTAAACGATACCGCTGAATGGCCTAGCGACCTACCTGAGCTTGTCGACTAATGGGCAACATTATTGAATGCAATTCGCTAACGGTTCGCTACAAAAGCACCACAGCTATTCACAATCTTGCGCTTTCTATTCCCGCGGGCCTAACGGTAGGCGTAATTGGCCCTGATGGCGTGGGCAAATCTACGTTGCTGTCGCTTATTGCTGGTGAGCGAGTTATGCAAAAGGGGCAGTTGCAGGTTCTTGGTGGCGATATGCGTGATGAAAAGCACCGCGCCGCTATATGTTCCGACATTGCATATATGCCGCAAGGCTTAGGTAAAAATTTATACCCCACGCTATCGGTAGAAGAAAACTTACAGTTTTTTGCCAAACTTTTTGGGCATAATCGCGCGCAGCGTCGCATTCGAATAGATAACCTTACCAAACGAACCGGGCTTTACCCGTTTTTATCGCGTCCGGCTGGTAAGTTGTCTGGTGGAATGAAGCAAAAGCTCGGTTTGTGCTGTGCCTTAATACACGACCCCCGCTTACTTATTTTAGACGAACCCACCACAGGGGTAGACCCCCTTGCCCGCAGTCAATTTTGGTCGCTTATTAAAGATATCCGCAAAGCCCAGCCGAATATTACGGTACTGGTAGCTACAGCCTATATGGATGAAGCCCAACAGTTTGATCATCTAATAGCGTTAAATGCAGGTGAAATACTGGCAAGTGGCTCGCCAGCGTCATTGCTTGAGGAAACGCAAACCACCAATTTAGAAGCGGCATTCATAGCGCTTTTACCCGCAGGCGCAAAGCAGCAGCATCGCAACGTAGTTGTGCAGCCTTATAAAGCTAGTGAGCATACCAAAACCGCTATTGAAGCTAAAAATCTTACTATGAAGTTTGGCGATTTTACGGCAGTAAATAACGTTAGCTTTACTATTGGGAAAGGCGAAATTTTTGGCTTTCTAGGCTCGAATGGCTGTGGTAAGTCTACCACCATGAAAATGCTTACTGGCCTGTTGCCGCAAACCTCTGGCGAGGCATGGTTACTGGGCAGCCCGCTTGCTGCTAACGATATCAACACCCGCTACCGCGTAGGTTATATGTCGCAAAGCTTTTCTTTGTATACCGAATTAACCGTTCGGCAAAACCTTACGCTTCATGCCAAGCTATTCAAAGTAGCTAGCAAGATACTAAATTCGCGGGTAGATGAAATGCTTAACCGCTTTGCCTTAAGCCATCATCAACACAGCCTACCGAACGACCTTCCGCTTGGTATTCGCCAGCGTTTGTCATTAGCCGTGGCCATGGTTCATAAACCTGAAGTATTAATATTAGATGAACCCACTTCTGGCGTAGATCCAGTTGCCCGAGATAACTTTTGGCAGTTGCTTATTTCCTTAGCGCGAAAAGACGGCGTAACCATTTTTATCTCTACTCACTTCATGAATGAGGCCGTACGGTGCGACAGAATTTCGCTAATGCATGCAGGCGAAGTGTTGGTAACCGACACACCAGAGGCCATAAAAGCATCTAAATCTGCCGATACGTTAGAAAGCGCGTTTATCGATTACTTAGTTGAAGCACAAACGCCTGCGAACCAGGCTCAAAAGCCAGATCAAAACGCGCAAGAAAGTTTTAGTGCAGATAAAACCACACCACCAAGCAAACGCGCAAAAGGCTTACGACGGTTGTTAAGCTATGCCTCGCGTGAAACCCTTGAACTTATTCGCGATCCTATTCGCTTAACTATGTCGTTCTTAGGCAGCATGGTGTTAATGATGGTGATTGGCTATGGCATTACTATGGATGTCGACGACTTAAGCTATGCTGTATTCGACCGCGATCAAACTTCTACTAGCCTTAACTATCGCAATGCTTTATCTGGCTCACGCTATTTTAATGAGCAGCCTGCTATAACCAGTTACGCCGATATGGACCGGCGAATGAAAAGCGGCGAACTTTCATTGGCTGTGGAAATTCCTCCCGAATTTAGCCAAAAGCTGCATAAGGGCGAACAAGTAGAAATAGGGGCATGGATTGATGGCTCTATGCCATCACGGGCAGAAACGATAGAGGGTTATGTAACAGGTATTCACTTGAAATGGCTTTTGCAGCAAGCTTCACAAGCTAGCCAAGTGCAGTCGACTAGCAGTATTAATGTGGAATCACGCTATTTATATAATCCAGATGTTCAAAGCTTAGTGGCAATCGTACCTGCGGTAATGCCCATGTTATTGTTGATGATCCCTGCGCTTTTAACATCGTTGGCGGTGGTACGTGAAAAAGAGCTAGGCTCGATAATCAATTTGTACGTCACGCCAGTTACACGCATCGAGTTCTTGTTGGGCAAGCAACTACCCTATATCGCTACTTCGTTTGTTAGCTTCTTGCTGTTAGTTGCAATGGCAGTGGGGCTTTTCGATGTTCCATTAAAAGGGGATATGCTGGTGCTATGCATTATAACGTTGTTATTCGTTACTTTTTCTACCAGCTTTGGTTTGTTGGCTTCAGTTTTTACGAACAGTCAAATTGCCGCAATTTTGCTTACCACCATTGGCACCATGGTTCCGGCTGTGCAGTTTGCAGGCATGATAACGCCAGTTTCTGCCTTAGAAGGGGCAGGGCGCTTAATAGGAGAGCTTCACCCCATTAGTTATTTTTTAACTGCTAGCCGAGGAATATTTAGCAAAGGGTTAGGCTTTGGTACGCTTGATTTTGCAGTGTTTGCCATTGCTATTTCTATTCCAATTACACTGTGGCTTGCCACTGTTTTGTTGCGCAAGCAGGAGCGCTAAACCGTGGAAATTAAAAATGTAACCCAGTTAAGTATAAAAGAGCTTTGGAGTCTATGGCGCGACCCGGCCATGCTTATTCTTATTGCTTATGTGTTTACAGTAAACATTTACACTGCGGCCACTGCGGTACCCGAATCTTTGCACAATGCGCCCATTGCCTTTGTTGATCACGACAACTCGCAGATATCTAATCGAGTGATAGATGCTTTTTACCCTCCCTATTTTCTAGCGCCAGATATCATTGAAAGTAATGAAGCCGACACGTATTTAGACACAGGTAAGTATACCTTTGTGGTTACCATTCCCCCTGAGTTTGAAAAAGACATTATGGCCGGGTTACAGCCCGACGTTCAGGTTAACGTTGATGCCACGCGTATCAGCCAGGCGTTTACCGGCAATGGTTACATTACTGAAATAATCACCGATGAAGTGAACGCATATTTACAGGGCTATAAGTCTGACACTGTTTACCCTGTCGAACTGATCATGCGAGCCCGCTTTAACCCCGCGCTTGAAAGTTTTTGGTTTGGTTCTGTCATGGAACTTATTAATGCCGTAACAATGGTAGCCATAATTTTGTCTGGGGCTGCGCTTATTCGAGAGAAAGAGCGCGGCACTATAGAGCACCTGTTAGCTATGCCAGTGTCAGACAGTGAAATTATGCTTTCTAAGCTGTTAGCCTCGGGGGTAGTTGTGTGGGTTACTACCTTGCTTTCGGTGTATTTAATTATTCAATGGGTACTTGGCGTACCAGTCAATGGCGAAATATGGCTTTTCATGGTGGCTGTTGCTTTACAGTTATTCGCCGTATCGAGTATGGGTATTTTTATGGCCACTATTGCGCGCTCTATGCCCCAGTTCGGATTGTTACTCATCTTAGTGTTATTGCCGCTTCAGTTGCTTTCTGGTGGTGTAACACCAAGAGAAAGCATGCCTGAATTCATTCAATACGCAATGTTGCTAATGCCTAATACGCACTTCGTAATGGCTTCCCAAGGGGTATTGTATCGAGGGGCGGGCGTTAGCGTTATATATCCTCAGTTATTGGCGCTTTTAGCTATTGGTTGTGCGTTTTATTTTATAGCGCTTAAAAGGTTTAAAAGCACCATTGGTAGTATGGCTTAGAAGCGCTATCTAGTTTTGCGTCCATTCTCTGTTTTATTGCTCTATTTTTAATGTAAATAGAAATAATTGTCATTTAAATTAAGCTTAAGCTGTTTTATACTCCTGCCCCGAAAACATCCAAACCCTTCAAAACCAATAACAGAGAAAACCATGAAATTAAGCAGTTTATTTGCACTAACGCCTATCGCGTTTGCATTGTCGGTAAATGCGCAAACTACGCAAAGCGATACGGTAGAAGTTAAAGAAGCAGACGTTGAAAAAATTCGTATTGTTGGCGTTCGTCAAAACCGCGTTAGCCGCGGCGCAACGGGCTTAACCATGGAAATTAGCGAAACGCCTCAGTCTATTAGCATTCTTTCTGAAGACCTAATGCAGTCGTTCGGTGCGTTTAATATTAACGATGCGCTAAAGCTTGCGCCGGGTATAAACGTAGAAGAGTGGGAAACTAACCGTACCAACTATACAGCCCGTGGTTTTGAAATTAAAAACACTCAAATAGACGGTGTAGGCCTGCCGAACGACTGGGGTATTGTTACCGGCTCTGTTGAAGCGTACGGTTATGAAGAAATTGAAGTTATTCGTGGTGCCAATGGCCTGCTAACCGGTGTGGGTAATGCGTCGGGTACCATTAACTATGTACGCAAGCGTCCAACGAATGAAGAGGGCGGTGAAATTGGCGCAAGCATAGGTTCGTATAACTTTAAGCGCGTACAGGGCGACTATTCAATGCTGCTTACCGAAGACGGCAGCTGGGCAGCTCGCGTAGTAGCCAGTGTTGAAGATAAAGAGTCGCACCTTGATGGCCTAGAGAACGATCGCAGCTTTGTTTACGGTGTTATCGACGGTCAGTTAACCGACAATGCTACAGTAACCTTTGGGTTGTCTTACCAAGATGCTAATACCGACGGCAACACCTGGGGCGGGCTAGTGTTTAACTATACCGAAGGCACCCAAGCCGAGTGGGACATTAGCGATACCACTACCCAAGAGTGGACGAAATGGGATACCGAAACCACCAATGCGTTTGTAGAGCTAGACTATGTGTTCGATAACGATTGGCAGCTACTGCTTAGCTATAACTACCGCGACTTTGAAGATCAAAGCAAACTGTTTTACGCCTACGGCGCAATTGATAAAGACACAGGCTTAGGCCTGGTTGGCTGGCCGGGTCGATACGATTCTGAGCGCGATTCTCATCTAGTAGAAGGCCGTGTTTTTGGTGATTTTTCGCTATTCGGTCGCAACCATGAAGTGAACTTTGGGGTAAGCCACGCTACCAGCGACGATGTGTCTTTCGTTCACGCTTTTGATTATGCCACTACACCTGCCTATGGGCCAACGCCTGCGTTCCCTTATGCGTTAGATGCTATTGCCGAGCCTGATTGGCTTGCCGCTTCAGAGTATTCAAACATTGAGCAAAACCTAACCCGTTACTTCGGTTCTGCGCGTTTCAGCGTTACCGATGAAATGCATGTTATTGCTGGTTTCAACGCTATTGATTTTGAGCGTACAGGGCAAAACGCGGGTGCGGTTATCGATAACTCAGAAAGCGAAGCCAGCCCTTACGTTGGTGCGACTTACGCGGTAACTGAAGATGTGAATGCCTATGTGAGTTATTCAGATGTGTACCAGCCGCAAGAGCAGTACGACATTAACGGGCAGTACCTTGACCCAACTAAAGGCCAAAACTTTGAAGCAGGCGTGAAAGCCCAGTGGTTCGATGACCGTTTATTAACCACGTTCGCGTACTTCACTGCAGAGCAAGACAATTTGGCGGCCTACGCTGGCACTAACCCAGACACGCTTCAGTACTACTACAAAGGCGTGTCGGTAGAGTCTGACGGTTTTGAAATTGAAGTAGCAGGGCAGGTAACCGATGCTCTGCGTGTTAATGCGTCTTACACCGCTATTGACGTAGAAGACGAGCAAGGTAACGATGCTAACTTATGGGCACCGCGTGACGTAGTAACCTTTCAGCTAGCGTACACAGTACCGCAAGCACCAGAAGTAGAACTGGGTTTTGGCGGTCGCTGGCAGTCTGAAATAAGCAATGTGGATTATAACGTTGAACAAGGCGCGTATTTCTTAGGTAATGTGTATGCATCACGCGCGTTTACTGAAGATCTTACTGTTCGCATGAACATCAATAACATCTTCGATAAGAAGTACATTAACAGCCTACACACCGTGGGTTATTACGGCGCAGGCATTAACGCCCAGCTAAGTGCGTCGTATAGCTTTTAATTAAAGCGCTATATTAGGGTAAAGGTAGCTAACCTGTAGGGGCGCTACCTTTTGCTTTCAGCAACCTGTCTTGCTACTTTCATCTGCCGCCTTTCTTAGCATAAGCATGCATACGCCGGTATTTGCTCAGCCCGATAAACAGTCTGTTTAAACTATCGATGTGCAGGGCGAGAAAACCACGCCTCTTACACCAAGCCACTGCCTTGATTAAAATTAGGTCAGTTGCTAGTGTATTTAATCTGCATAAAAAATGGACTTTTAAAAACGTATGTTTCAACAAACATGGGTTCATTTAACTGGCCGCTTCTCGCTTTTTACCAATGAAAGCGAGTAATAATAAAGTAGGTGAACTCAATGTTTCCAACCGCGTTATCGCGCTTAATATTAAAGGGCTTTGTCGCCACCTTAGCCTTTGTATCTATTGATGTTTTGGCACAAACCTCGGAATCCTGTAACAGCTCAGATGCAGTGTTTTATAACGGTGTTATATATACCGCTGACGATAAAAACTGGCAGGCCGAAGTGGTAGCAGTTGAAAACGGTCGCATAGTGTTTGTTGGTAAAGAGGCCGACGCAGCGCCTTGGTACTGCGGTGCTGAAAAGCGTATTGATTTGAAAGGCAGCACGCTTTTTCCAGGTTTTACCGATAGCCATCAGCATCTTGAAGGTATAGGGAAGCGCACACGCACGTTAAGTTTGTTTGGCATTGCCACGCTAAAGCAAACGGTAGCTGAAATTAAAAGCTTTGCCCAAAACGTACCAGACGGTGAGTGGGTATTAGGCCGTGGATGGATAGAGCGTGAATGGCAAGACGAGCAGCGTTTTCTGACCGCGGCCGACCTAGATCCATTCACTCGAAATAAGCCGCTATTTATGCCCCGCGCCGACGGTGTTTCAGCCGTGGTAAACTCAAAAGCGTTGGCCCTAGCCGGTGTTACCAAAAACACGCCCGACCCAGAAGGTGGAAAGTTTGAACGCTATGACGATGGCACGCCCACCGGTTATGTTTTGGCAACGGCAATGGACTTCTTTAGAAATATTTTACCCCCCGAGTCCGACCAATATATACAAGACAATTTAAAGCGCGGTATGCAGGTAAATGTGTCGCAAGGATGGACGGCAACCCACGACGCAGGCATGAAGTGGCGAGAGGTTCAGCAGTTAAAGCAACTGGCCAATAATGACGAGATGCTGCACCGGGTTTATATTGCTATACCTATTAGCGAGTCAGAAAAGCTTTTTCAAACTGGCACTGAAACGCTTGCAGAAGGGCTGTTTTATTTGAACGGGATAAAGGTGTTCATCGACGGTACGTTAGGTTCCCGTGGCGCCGCGCTACTTGCGCCTTATAGCGACGCTGATCACAGCGGCTTTATGAACCGCACCACAAAAGATGAACTTATGCCGGTACTGGAGCAGGCCTTAAAGCAGGGGTTCCAGGTGATGACCCACGTTATAGGTGACCGTGCGTTATACTCCACGCTAAATTGGTACGAAGAGGCATGGGAGGCGTTGCCCAAGGCTAAGTGGAAAAGCGACGATTTGCGCTGGCGCTTAGAGCACGCGCAAATTATTCCACCTAACCAGCAAGACAGACTGGCAGACATGAACATTGTGGCATCAATGCAGCCTAGTCATGCTATCGGTGACTTAAACTTTGCGCCAAGTCGATTGGGGTACAGTCGTTTGGAGTATGCCTACCCGTGGAAACCGCTGGTGGATAAAGGCGTTGTTTTGGTGGGTGGCTCAGATGCCCCTGTTGAAGTGGGCGACCCGCGCATTGAGTTTTACGCAGCCATTACCCGTAGTAGGCTTAACGGTACGCAAGATAAAGGTTGGCACCCAGAATTATCGTTATCTCGGGAAGATGCACTTCGCATGTTCACCCTATGGCCTGCCTATGCGTCGTTTCAAGAAGATAGTTTAGGCTCTATTGAAGTGGGAAAATACGCCGACTTTTCTGTTTTCGACACTAATTTTATGACGGCAGAACCTAGCGATATTTTGAAGGCCAACGTTGTGATGACAGTGGTAAACGGCAAGGTAGTCTTTCAAAATCTTACCAATAATTAATCTGCTTTTATAAGCGCTGCATGCTGTTGGTGTGCGGCGTTTTCTGCGCTCCTCCTAATAACAAAGCGTTCTTTTATCCTAAAGGCTAATATAATATTCATCTAATGAGTGATAATTATCTCTCAAAGGTGTATTTTTTAGTGAATCTATTCTAATTTAGAGATGCATATTAGTTTGGTTGTATTACATTCTATTCAACAACCGCTAATAAGCGTTGCCTACGCCAATAATAAAAATAATCAAAAAACTTAAAACGCTTAAAAACAACACGTCTTGAAGGAGAAACACATTGGATCAAGGTAACTTCCCTAAAGGGAAAAAACTTAATCGAATAACCTCAGCTATTATTGCTAGTTCATTACCGTTTTTTGCGGCAATGTCAGCACCTACTTTTGCACAAGAAGCGGAAGAGAAAGCAGAAGATTTTGAAAATATCATTGTAACGGGTACACGCATGAGCAACCGCTCTGCAGCCGACTCGCCAGTGCCGGTAGATGTAATTACGGGTGAGGAATTCCGCCAAAACTCGTCAAGCGACGTGCAAGATATGCTGCGTACGAATGTACCGTCGTTCGACGTAAATACACAGCCAATTAGTGACGCCGCTACTATTGTGCGCCCGGCTAACATGCGCGGCCTGTCGCCAGATAACGTGTTGGTACTGGTAAACGGTAAGCGCCGTCACCGTGGCTCTATTATCTCTTTCTTAGGTGGTGGTATTTCTGATGGTGCGCAGGGTGTTGATATTTCGGCAATTCCATCACTCGCTCTGAAGCAAGTAGAAGTACTGCGTGACGGTGCATCATCACAGTACGGATCAGATGCTATCGCTGGCGTACTTAACTTCTTACTTCGCGATAACGACGAAGGGTTTGAGTTCCGCGCTAACTATGGCTCTACCTATGAAGGCGACGGCGACAACTACACTATTTCAGCCAACGCTGGCTTCTCGTTAGGTGCCGACGGCTTTGTAAATATCACGGGTGAAATTCGCGACGTTGAAGGTACGGTACGCTCAGTAGTACGTAACGACGTGCAGGGCATGGTTGATGCGGGTTACCTAACACAGTCAGATTTTTCTACCATTAACAACTATACCAACGAAGTGCCACAGTATTGGGGCCAGCCAGACGTAGAAGATGACTACAAGCTATTCATTAACTCAGCGTATGAGCTAAACGACAAAGCTGAGCTTTACCTATTTGGTAACTACGGCAAGCGTACAGTAACCGGTGGTTTCTTCTATCGTAACCCAGTTACTGAAGGTAGCCAGCGCGGCGGTGTATACGCAGGTCCACTGGTTGACCCACTCACAGGTTTAGCCGATCCAGACGGCGTGCACTCAGTACTTGTTGGCGACCTTGACGGTGTGGGCGTAGGCGGAAGCTGTATTGACGGTATTCCAATTGGCGGTGAAGGCAACGTATTCCCCGACCCAACATTCCTAGCGCAAGTTCAGGCAGATGATAATTGTTTCTCGTTCATTGAAACCATCCCAACGGGCTTTGTACCGCGCTTTGGAGGTGATAACGAAGACATGGCGTTCACTGTAGGTGTACGTGGTGACTTAGATGTTGGTAACGGCTTAGGCTACGACTTCAGTGCGCAGCGTGGTTCGAACCGCACAGACTTCTTTATTAAGAACACCATTAATGCGTCATTAGGCCCAGCAACCCCTCGCGACTTCGTACCTGGTGGTCAAGAGCAAACCGAAACTCTAGTTAACCTTAACTTTGTATACGGTGTTGATGTAGGTTTAGCGTCTGACTTGAACGTTGCGTTTGGTGCTGAATACCGCAAAGAAGAGTTCGATCTATTTGCTGGTGATGAAGCGTCTTATGCGCTTGGTCCGCTAGCAAGCCAAGGCTTCTCGTCTAGCTCTAACGGTTTTGGTGGTTTCCCCCGTGATACCAGCTCGTCGCAAGACAGTAACGCGGTTTACATTGACTTAGAAGCCGACGTAACAGAGCAACTTACCCTACAAGCAGCGCTACGTCGTGAAGACTTCAGTGAGTTTGGTGATACTACCGACTTTAAACTAGCGGGTATTTTCCACGTCACTGACGACTTCCGTTTACGCGGTGCGTACTCAACTGGTTTCCACGCGCCAACAGCGGGTCAAGCAAGCATTACTAACGTTACCACGCAAAACGTGAACGGCGTGTTGATTGACCAAGGTACACTGCCATTGTCATCGGCGGCAGGTCAATTAGCGGCTGACTTTATTGAAAGCCAAGGTAACGGTCGCCCAGACCTAGGGCCAGAGGAAGCCGTGAACTTCTCATTCGGTGCATCAATTGATGTGGCAGACATGAGCTGGACCATCGACTTCTACAATATTGAAATGGAAAACCGTGTTGCACTTGGTGCTAACGTAAATTTCCTAGATGCGCTTAACTTTGCCGGTGGCGGTACAGATTACGCAACCGTATCTGAAGCGCTTACCGAGCTTGATGCGTCGGGTATTATCGACCGTTCAGACTTTATCGGCTTAGACGATTTGTCGCAGTTCCGTTTCTTCTCGAACAGCTTCGACACCACAACGCGCGGTATCGACATTGTAGGTAACTACAGCTTCGATTTATGGGAAGGTAATTCACGTATTACCCTAGCGGCAAACTACAACGAAACCGAAGTAGACGATGTAGGTACGCTTAACCCAATCGGCGAGGGTCGTGTTGCAGCTATTGAAGACTTACTGCCAAACCTACGCGGTAATATTTCATGGACACACACGCAAGGCGCGTTGCGTACGCTTGTTCGCGCTAACTACTACGGTGGTTGGGACGATACAGGTAACGGTGTAGACGGTATTGATGCGGCTATCTTGATAGACGTTGAGGCTAAATACTCTTATAGCGAAAACCTCGATCTTGTGATTGGTGTGAACAACCTGTTCGACGAATATCCAGAAGAAAACCCAAGTGCGGGAAGCTTAGGTCAGCTTTACTCAGAAGCTAGCCCGTTTGGTTTCAATGGTGGTATGTGGTACGTGCAGGCACGCTATACTTACTAAGCTATTTTTAGCCAGATAAAAAGCTAACTAATTAGTTTAAAAAAAAATTGAATACCGCTTCTTGTTACAAGAAGCGGTATTTTTTTGACTAAAATTTATTCAAGTGCTAGTTTTTGCTACTGATATTTTTTAAGCTCTAGGCGCGACACCATACCTTTGTGTACTTCGTCAGGGCCGTCAGCTAAGCGAAGGGCTCTTGCGCCAGCCGCAAAACGGGCCAGCGGGAAGTCGCTACACATGCCTGCACCACCGTGAATTTGTAGTGCCATATCTACGACGTTTTGAAGCATATTAGGCACTACCACTTTGATGGCAGAGATCTCTGTCATAGCATGCTTAACGCCAAGGTTATCTATCTTCCATGCCGCGTGAAGGGTAAGCAAACGCGCTTGCTCTATTGCCATGCGAGCATCAGCTACACGCTCTAGGTTACCGCCTAAACGGATGATGGGCTTACCAAAGGCAACCCGTTCGTGACCGCGTTTAAGGGCAAGCTCTAATGCTTTTTCTGCCATGCCGATAGCGCGCATGCAGTGGTGAATACGGCCAGGGCCCAAGCGACCTTGTGCTATCGCAAACCCCTTGCCCAAACCCATTATGATGTTGTCTTTACTTACGCGAACATTATCAAAGTGCATTTCGCCATGGCCGTATGGCGCATCGTAATCGCCGTAGGCATCTAGCATGCGCTTTATGGTAATTCCTGGTGTGTCTAGTGGCACTATTACCATACTGTGGCGGCTGTGTTTGTCGTTATCTGGGTTCGATAAACCCATGAATATCGTGAAGGCTGCATTAGGGTGTCCTAGGCCTGTCGACCACCACTTCTTGCCGTTAATAACGACGTCGTCACCATCTTCAATAATGGTTGCGGCCATATTGGTAGCATCAGACGATGCAACATCCGGTTCGGTCATGCCAAACACTGAGCGGATCTCGCCAGCCAGTAATGGTGTTAGCCACTTTTCTTTTTGTGCATCGCTACCAAAGTGATACAGCACTTCCATGTTACCGGTATCTGGTGCATTACAGTTGAATATCTCAGGGGCAAACAGGTATTTACCCATGCGTTCAGCCATTGGCGCGTATTCAAGTGTGGTAAGACCTTGGCCCAATTCAGCATCTGGCAGAAATAAATTCGCTAAGCCCGCTTCACGTGCTTTGGCTTTTAGTGCCTCGGTGCCAGGGTGCAGCTTCCAGTTTTTCCAGTCGCCGTGGTTATTTTCTTTATGGTGAAAGTCGTAAACTTCATTTTCAATTGGCGCAATATGCTCAGCAATGAAGTTATCCAGCTTTTCTAATAAGGCTTTGGTTTTGTCGTTATGTGAAAAATCCATAGGGTACCTTTACTTTTAAATTGCTCGTTGAAGTTTGTAACGCTTTTCAGCAGCGTATTTAGGCTTTTCATCACATGGTTAGCATGCTTGTTAAGCGTGCACTAAATCCATGTTCTTTCGCTATCGATGAATGAGTGCGAAAGTGTTTCGTTAGCCTCATACTAGAGAAACTTGCCCAGTGAATGAAATGAAATATAATCCTTGAATGGTGTGAATTTCATTCATGGTTTGCGCAATGCTTGAAAGCAGACAATTTGAAAAACTAGATTTGAATTTGCTAAAGGTGTTCGAAGCGCTTTGGCAGCATAGAAACATGACCCGTGTGGCTGAAGCGCTGCATATTACGCCGTCGGCAGTTAGCCATGCCATGCGCAGGTTTCGGGATATTTTAGGCGACCCGCTTTTTGTTAAAGAAAAGCAAAGCATGTTGCCCACCGCCGCCTGCGAACGGTTAGCTCCTGCTATTTTGAAAGCCTTGGGTGATATTAGAAAAGCACTGGGGGAGTTCACTGATTTTAACCCGTTACATAGTCATCAGCGCTTTGTTATAGCCATGCAAGAGTCATTAGAGTTAGGGGTTTTGCCCGTACTGCTTTCTACCTTAGAAAAACAAGCTCCTAATATTGAGATAGTAAGCACTCGCTTACATCGTGACACCATACTAGCTGATTTAACCAACCGAAACCTTCATTTGGTCATTGATATTGGCCGCGCCGTTGCTGCACCTATTTCCCATTCGCTTTTACGTCGCGATACCTACAAAGTGCTTATGAATAAGCAAAACCCCTTGGCGCAGAATTTAGATAAGAAAAAGTATGTGGCAGCACGCCATATTACGGTGTCTAACCGTGCTAAAGGTGCGTCGGTGGAAGAAATTGCGCTGCAACAGTTGGGCGTAAGCCGGCCTTCTTTATGGCGTTGCCAAAACTACCGAGCGGCAGCAGATGTGGTGGCAAATACCCATGCTTTATTAACCTTGCCGGGTTCAGTAGCCGATGCGGTAAGTGACGATAACCTGATAAGCACTAAGCTGCCTTATCAAATACCCGCATTGGAAACGCACCTTTACTGGCATAGCCAACAAGAAGGCGAGCCAGGGCTGATGTGGCTACGGGATTTAATGCTACACTTGTTCGCTGAATCTGGTCTTACCAGATAGGTTCTGATAGGATTTAATGCTATCGACGCAGGTTCGGGTGAAAGGAAGTAATAATGAAAATTCACACATTAGCGGGCTACATACAGCATATTTATCTTGTTGAAGATAAAAGTGGCCTGCTGTTGCTTGATGGTTGTAGTCGTGCCGATGTAGACAATGTGTGCAATTACATTACCCAAACCCTAGGGCGCCCGTTAACCCACTTGAAGCTTATTGTGGTTACCCACATGCATCCTGACCACGCCGGTGGCGCTGTTGCGTTGCGCAAGCGTACAGGTGCGCAGGTGGCGTCTCATCCTAAGGCGGCTAACTGGTATTCGGGTTTCGCGGGGCGTACCGCTCACGGTATCGACTTGCTATTAACCTGGTGGGTGGCAAATCGTATTGGCAAACCAAGAATGCCCATTTGGTACAACCCGATATTAGCGCCAGACATCACGCTTAAAGACAATCAAACCCTACCGGGCTTTTCTGATTGGCAGGTAATGTACACGCCAGGCCATACCGATCATGACCTAACCCTTGCGCATATTCCCACGCAGCAGGCTTACATAGCCGATGTATTGGTACAGGTTAAAGGAGAGTTAGTGCCGCCATACCCTTTATGTCACCCAAACCAATACCGTGAAAGCTTAAAAAGGCTGGCTCAGTCACAAATTGATACATTCTTTTGCGCCCATGTACCACCGACGAAAAAGTCAGATATCGATTTTGAACACGTAATCGAAAATGCACCGCGCAAGCCCAAGAATCACTGGCATTCCAGCAAAAACCGCATAAAGAAAAAGCTCTTTAACCAGACCCGCGAGCATTAAATAGCCAACGCGTTTTTTATTTCACAGTGATAACTTAGCTGGCACCGCCCTTGCTTTTATCCCTCAGTAACCACATTACTCTTTAAGTCATATCTATAATGAAGTGAGGGCAACGAAGCGAAAGCACCCCTCGCGGCACCTTATCTTTAAGGCAGTAGGCCAAGGTAATAGGTTCAAGGCTATAGGAACAGCAAAGGCAGCAAACAAAAATAATGCAAAAGAATATCGCTACGCTTTTTGACAAAACTCGGGAATTAGCGTCGCTAACTGGCGACAAGCTAAGTAGTGCGTTTAATAAAGAAACGCACCGCTTCACCATTACTGGGCTTAGTCGAAGTGGCAAGTCCATGCTGTTCACCAGCCTTATCACCATGCTGAAAAGTCGAAGTGAAGAAGGCTATGCGTGTTTGCCGTTATTGCGATACTTACCACCTTCTCTAGTGCTAGATATGCACATAGCGCCTATTGAGGGCTATAAACCCTTTCCACATTTGCAGAATATAGCTGATCTTGAAAACGGCCAGTGGCCAAAAGCTACCGAAGAAGCGTTTGGCTTTAAGTTAGTAGTACGTTTGAAAGAAACCGCATCGCTGAAGCGCCATGTTTTGCCCCATAGCGAAGTGGTGTTTGAATTTATTGATTACCCAGGGGAATGGGTGACGGACATTCCCATGTTAAGTAAAACCTATGCGCATTGGTCAGACTCTGCATGGGCGCAACTTAGTAGCGGGCCACAGCAATATTTTGCAAGCCAATGGAAAGCCTTTGTTAATCAATTCGACTTTGAACAAGAGCCCACAGAACAGCGCATTCAGTTGCTTGTTAATGCCTACCGCGATTATTTGGTTGAAGCTAAAGCTAACGGTATATCTTTGCTTCAGCCGGGTAGCTTTTTATTGGAGTCGAGCGACTTTGATTGGCAGGCCTTTGGCTTTACGCCGCTGCCCTCAAGCATTACCAGCGACGTGTCGCACCCATGGTTTAAAATATTTGATAAGCATTTTTCGAAGTTTCAAAGCGGGTGGTTAACGCCATTAAAGCAGTCCATTTTTAAAGAAACCGATAAGCAAATTATTCTTGTAGACCTGTTTGAAGGGCTTAACCACAGCAGGCAGCATTTGTATCAGTTAAAGGAAACCCTAAGCCACTTGGCCGATACCTTTGTGTACGGGCAAAGTACGTGGTTTTCGCGCAATGTGCTGAAAAAAGAGCAGATTGGCAAGGTGGCGTTTGTGGCCACCAAGTCTGACTTGGTGCCGGTAAGTCAGCGCGGTAATTTACTTAACTTGCTTACCCAAATTACCGAAGGGGCACGAGCGCGGTTCGACGGTAAACCGATTCAGTTTGAACATTTTTTAGTGTCTAGCATGCAAGTCACCGACGAGGGCAGTAATGAAGATGCTATTCGCTACAAAGACACGGATGGTCGTTACGTTGAATCTACGTTTGAACCCATACCCAGCACGCTAAAAGAAATGGAAGAGGGCAGTCACTTCCCGGTACCAGATGTGAGTGTGCCTAGCGATTTCAAAGCACGTATTTTAGCAGGCAAGGGTGTAGATAGATTGCTTCAGTTTTTACTGGGCAAAGGAGAGCAAGAATGAGCGATAAACCTTATACATTTGATGAAAGCCCAGAGCCGTCTAGCTCGCCCGACTCCATCAGTTCGTCCAATATGAGCAGTTCATCTAATATAAGAAGCGATGCGCTTTATGGCGCGAATAGCGATCGGCAAGGTAATGCAGATACGCAACCTCAAACAGCGTCACAGGGCGAGCAAAATAATAGTGCGGTAAACAAACCGCAGTATAAAACCAAAGTGAAAACGCAAACATTAGATATTGCGCAGCCTGAAACCAAACTTCCACAGCAAGTCAGTGAAGACGTGTGGGAAGTAGATGCGCAAAAAGATGGTATTTCGTTAGGTGCCGCCACCTTGGGCTTTGGTGTAGTGTCGTTAATTGGCTTTTTCGTTTTTGAAGCTTATACCACCCTTGCTGCGAACGTTTCTGAGCACCCCATTGGTACAGGAGTTTTGGGTGCGCTACTGGTGGGGTTTGTAAGCTGTTTCAGCTTTTTAAGCTTTAAAGAATGGCGCGGCTATAAACAAGTTAATACGGCGATGGAAGATGCCGGTGTAATCCGTGGTTTGTTGGCTAATAGAGGAAGTGAAACATCGCCACAAAAAATAGACAGTGTGTTAAGTCAGCACGGAAAACGTTTTTCTCGCGGTTCTTACGCGGCCCATTGTTTTGACCGTTATAAGCAGCAGCTTCAAGACGACATGACAGGGCCAGAACGACTTGGTCTTTACGAAGATACAGTATTAAAGCCTGTTCAGGAAAAAGCACACAAGGTGCTCAATAAAGAGTCGGTAACCGCAGGAAGCCTGGCGTTTATCAGCCCCAACAACCTTATTCAAACCTTTGCCGTGGTTTGGATTAGCTTTCGCACTATTCGCCGTATGGCCCGTGTGTATGGGTTACGACCAAGCACAGCGGGCAATTGGAAGCTACTAAAGGTACTGGCACAAAACATAGCGGCGCAGGGCGTGTTCGACTTGGCCACCGATGAAGTGGCCAATCAAATTGGCGGCAGCTTGTCGGCCAAGTTTATGGAAAACTCGGCTGAAGCCATTGCTGCCGGTGCGCTCAACGCCCGTTTAGGAAGAGCGTTAATTAAACTACTTAAATAGCGCTTTTAGCTACGCTTTTCACTACACTGATTTTGTTTACACCGTCTCTGGTTGCGCTGCTTTTGCCTACCCTTATTTAAAGGGATCTGGCACTTACAAGGCAGCGTTATCATTTTGCGTCATAGATTTGCGTAACAGGCTTGGCCCTTTCAGGCTGCCCGATGATTATGCTGTTACAACGCTTTCTTAGTGGGCACGACTACGTTAGCAAAGATTAACCCCGCCACTAGCGACATGAAAATAAGAAACACTTCTTGGCCCAAATGATCGGCTTTTACAAAGTCTTGGCCGGTCATAAACGAGTTCAAGCCAATATAGGTTTTAGACCCCGGCACCAGCACAATAAGACCGTGCATTGCCACAATAGTCGCTGGCTGATTGGCAATGCGCGTAAACGCGTTAGCAAAAATACCTAATGCAAAGGCTCCCACGAATGCGCCAAGCCCTGGGCTCATGTAGTCTGAGCTCCATGCAGTTGCGCTGTAGGCAATAAACGCCGCAGCCAATGCCCAAGGAATATGTTTAACACGGGTTCTAAAAATGGCTACTAGGGCAATGCACAGTAGGAACACCGCTAGCCAGGTTGCCCAATACGGTAATGATTCTGCTGGCGTATATACGTTCTCACCAAACGCGCTAAAACCTATAGATACGCCCAAAAACGCACCGAAATACAGTTTGAAAAGCTGCATTATAGCGTCCATTGTTCGGGCCGTGCCCGACACCATATTGCGAGATGAAAGCTCAGCAAGGCCCATAGTCAGCGCAAGCCCAGGCACAAAGACAATGACCGACGAAAGCACAACCAAAGGGATATTAATGCCAGGGTCAACGTACTGGCCAATGGCGCAGGCAAGAATACCACCAACAAACGCGGTAACAGGCTCTAGCATTAAGTTTACGCGCTTGGACTGCTGCGCCCATAGTGTCCACAAATAAGCCACAATTCCTAAAGCGGCTGACCAGCCAATTTCGCTCCAGCTTGCACCCATTAGCATGGCAAATGCGCCGGTTGCCATGGCAAAGGCGACGCCGGTTATTCCTTTGCCATAAGGGCTGCCCATGGCATCTATTTCGTTTAAACGCTTGTCTGCTTCGCTCAGTGTTAAATTGCCAGACAAAAGCTCGCTGGCAAGTTCGTCAGTGAGCGACAGCGCATTCATGTCTAGTTCGCCAGGAAGTAAACGGGCTGCGTGGTTGTACTCGTCTTCGTGACGATCGCTCCAAATAACGAAAGTTAGCGACGTAGGCGTAGAAATAAATGACGCGTGTACACCTAAATACTTGGCGACTTCACCTAGGTAAGCTTCCAGACGAAACGCAGGGGTACCATACTTGTGCAGCATTTTGCCAAGCTTCACTATAAATCTACGAATTTGAATAAATTCAACGGTATCCAACGCACTGCCCTTAAGTTTTGATAACTTTAATATGAGATAAATAAGACAAAAAAGCCAGACGCATAGATAAAGTGTCTGGCTAAAATTTGGGCGGATTCTACGGAGGGTTTTACGCGAAAGCAAAACAAATTTTTTATTTATTTTGCCTTAAAAAAACTAATGTTCTTTCTCAAACTAAAGGCTTGGAATCAAACCCAATATAGCTATTTATACTCTAACGAGGTAGAGTTGTTAGTTATAGGAGGTGTATATGGCACATACTGTTTCAAAAAATAGTAACCACCGGAAAGAGAGGTTTTCTCCTAATATTCAAAACTACGAAGTAAGTCTTAGTTACGAAGGTTTAGAGTTAAAGAAAACCAATGAGCGCAAGACTATTGTCGATTTAAAGCGAAAGTATGCGAGATAAATACGGCGTAGCACAGGATAAATATTGCTATCCTGGTTCGGATGTTTTGTCGGCTAGAGCCTAAATTGCATCCAATCCTTCCAAACAGGTTCTAATCCTTGCCTTGCCATCGCGTTTATCACTTCTGGTACAGAGCGATTATCATCAATATCAAACTGATTTAATGCCTGTGAGGGTTTGCTGTATCCGCCAGGTTGAGTTTGCGACGCAGCACTCATCGATGTGATACCCAGCGGCATCACGCCGTCCCTAAATACTGCCGACTCGCGGGTGGACAGGGATAATTCTGCTTGCGGATTAAACAAGCGGTGAGCACATATCAGCTGCAGCAGATCTCGCTCGTTAGGTAGTTTGTTATTGGTAAGAACGTTGCCGCCAGTGCTATTACCTTCACAGCTTCTAAGACGCGGAAAGGCAATAGATACACGGCTTTGCCAATAGTACTGCTGGATTAGTTTGCCGTGAAGGGCGGTCATCGCACTATCAACCCGCCAGTCACCTAAACCTAGTAGCGCACCAATACCTATTTTATCGATACCCGCTTGCCCTATGCGGTCGCTGGCTTCTAATCGCCATAAAAAATCCTGTTTCTTACCCCGGGTATGGTAGCTGGCGTACTGTTGGGGCGAATAGGTTTCTTGGTATACCAGCACGGCATCTAACCCTAGATGTTTTAACGTTTGGTACTGTTCCCTTTTTAGCGGCTGCACCTCCATCATAAGGTAGCTTATCTTGTCGCGAATGGCGCTAAGGGCTTGTTCGAAATAATCCATGCCCACTTTAGTCTCGTGTTCGCCAGTTACCAGCAACACCTGAGAAAAGCCCATACCTTTAATAGCTTCAATTTCAGTGAGCGCTTCACTTATAGATAGGGTCTTGCGCTTTATTTTATTACTCATGGTAAAGCCGCAATAAGTACATTCGTTGGCACACAGGTTCGACAGGTACAAAGGCACAAATAGCTGCATGGTATTGCCAAACCGGTGGCGGGTTAGTGCCTGCGCGCGACTTGCCATGGCTTCCAAGTAATGTGAGCCGGCTGGCGAGATAAGCGCCATAAAGTCATCAAGTGAAAGTGATTCTTTACCTAATGCTCGCTCAACATCACTCGCGGTTTTACTGTTAATTGACATAGCTAGATGAGTTAAGTCTTGCTGCATTAGTGCCTGTGCTACCTTCATACCGTTGGCTCCAAAAAGGCAGTAAGCGGACTAGAGGCCTGCGCAAAGTTGCTGGTAGCACCAAGCCCTGCTTCAAACGCTTTTCGGCCTGTTTCCACAGCATTTGCAAAGGCCGTTGCCATGGCAACAGGGTTTTGGGCAGTGGCAATAGCTGTATTCACCAACACCGCATCTACGCCCATTTCCATTGCCGCCATGGCTTCACTGGGTTTGCCGATACCCGCATCGACAATGACTGGAATAGTCGATTGCTCCACAATAATCTGCAAAAAAGGCTTAGTTTGTAAGCCCTGATTACTGCCTATGGGAGCACCTAACGGCATAACAGCGGCGCAGCCTACTTCTTCTAAGCGTTTACACAAAACAGGGTCTGCCCCGCAGTAGGGTAGTACGTGAAAGCCTTTTTTTACCAAGGTCTCGGCGGCCTGAAGCGTTTCTATAGGGTCGGGCAGCAAATAGCGCTGGTCAGGGTGAATTTCAAGTTTTATCCATGGGCTACCTAGCGCTTCATAAGAAAGCTCTGCTGCAAATATGGCTTCCTGGGCATTTTTCGCCCCCGACGTATTAGGCAGCAGGGTAACCCCTAATTCTCGAAGTGCCTTTAGCGTATCGTCTTGCGCGCTATTCATCGCTACGCGCTTCATTGCCAGGGTAACAATGTTACTTTGTGCAGCTGCCACCGCGTCTTTCATAGTGACGGCGTTGCTGAACTTTCCTGTACCGGTTAAAAGGCGTGATGAAAAAGTGTGGTTTGCAAGCGTTAGCATACTAGCCTCCTGCAACTAGGGTGAAGATATCAACGGTGTCATTATCTTTAAGATAAGTGGTCGACCATTCTGTTTTACTCACTATGGCGGCATTTCTAGCAATGGCGGTACCGTCGTCATTCAATTTTTTAAGGGCGATTAACTCGCTAAGTGAAATAGGCGAGATCACGTTCATAGGTTGATTGTTTACGTTCACTTTAATTTGCGTCATTGCAAACCTCGCAAGTAGAAGAGGGGGGTAGCGCAAAGCTTTGTAGCGACCCAAGGCCTGCATTCCCAGTTAGGTAGTGTCCCCATTTAATGTCTGCGTCGAATCCTTTTGCTAAAAACAACAAAGCTTGCGTTGCCTGATGACAAGCAGCCATACCAACAACGGGGCCAAGTACGCCTTTGCTCATGCAGTCTTCACGCACGGAAATCCTGTTCACTAGGCACTCGTAACAACCACAGGAGTTTGAGTTTTGCGGCAAGTTCAGTGCTTGCCATGTAAGCCCGCTAGCAGCCGCAATAAAAAGCGGAATAGATGCACGGTAGGTCGCTGCATTAATCTGGCGCCTTACCGTCATGTTGTCGGTGCAATCCAGTACGCAAGTCGCTGACGAAATTAAAGTTGGTAAGTTGTTACTATCGGCAAAAAGGCTTTTAAATTGGATGTTTAAGTGAGAGTTAACTTTGCGAAGTTCGTTATAAAGCGACTTGGCTTTAAGCTCGCCTAAGTGCATTTCATTGTAGCTAACCTGGCGCTGCAAATTACTGATATCGACAGTATCGCCATCTATCAATGTAATATTGCCAACACCTGCGCCAGCTAGATAGCGGGCGGTTAAGCTGCCTAGGCCGCCTAGCCCCACAACCAGAGCGTGTGCGTTTGCCAAATTAAGCTGGCCGGCGTGGTCGACACAGTCGAGCAAGAGCTGCCTGCTGTAACGCTGTATATCTTGATGTTCAAGCTGGCGGTTAGCGAAGCCATTAGCGGGATTAACTGGACCTCTGGCGTTATTGACTGAGTCAGTCGCGGTACTATGTGTTGATTGACTATGCAAAACCCGCCTCCTGAGCCAGCGCTTTGTATGCTTGCAGCGGATGCTCTGCATGTGTAATAGCGCTCACAACTGCAATACCATTTACGCCGGTTTTCGCCACGTCACTCATACGCGATAAGTTAATACCGCCAATGGCGACGGTGGGTACGCCTTCACACAGCTTCACATATTTTGCCAAGCGCTCTACACCCTGGGGCTTAGACGGCATGTCTTTGGTATTGGTTGGAAATATATGACCAAGGGCAATGTAAGACGGGTTTAAAGCGCGAACACACTGAATTTCAGCGAACCCATGAGTTGAAATGCCCAGCCTTAGCCCGGCGCTTCGAATGGCGTTTAAATCTGCAGTGTGCAGATCTTCTTGGCCTAAATGTACGCCGTAAGCACCAAGCTCTATGGCTAACTCCCAGTGGTCGTTAATAAATAATTGGCAGTCAGTGTGTTCCACTAACTCCATTGCTTCTTTTATCTGTTGGCGAATAGCATCTTGAGAGCCTTCTTTCACTCGCAGTTGGATGATTTTTACGCCCGTCGGCCAAAGCCGCGCAATCCACTCAACGCTATCTACCACGGGATAAATGCCTAACTTAGTGTTGGTGAGTGCGGGGAAGAAAGCATTGCCTGCCAGTGCCGTTTCTACTCTTTTTTTGTTGTGTGGAGTTTTATCAACACCCGCAGCATTTCTATTAGAAACAGTGTTACGGCAATGAAAACTCACCTGTGGAAAACTAGCCGCCTGCGCGGGAAAACCATTAGCCCTTGCGAAGTAAGCAGGCGGGCTAGCCGCTTTATGTCGACTCGAAGTAGTCGTGATGGGGAGGTTGTTATCAGATACGCCGAGCGTGTTATGTCTTACTTCACTCACATAAGCGTTCGCCAAGGTTAGCGCGTCTTCAATGCAATAGTCGTGAACAACAAATGCCGCAATGGCACTCGCTAACATACATCCTGTACCACGAAGATCACCTTTGCTGTTTTTGGGTTGCCTAAAATAAAGCGAGTGTGATGAGCAAAAATAGGTGTCGCATACCGCTTCTTGCCATTGTGCATGACCGCCTTTCACGTAAACGCTTTTTGCGCCTTTTCCAACAAGTCGATTTATTGCAGTTTGCAGGCTTTTATCATCGTTAACAGAGAGGTGGGTGAGTTTCGCGAGTTCATCAATGTTTGGCGTTACCAAATCTACCGTGGTTAACAGTTCATCGATCACGCTTTCACTTAAGTCGCTCAGTATACCTCCAGATGAAGAGCACAACACAGGGTCCCATATTACAAAGGGGCGAGGGCTCACTAACGACTGCATACGGGCGCAAAGCAACAGTGCTTGTTCATCGTTTGCGATAGCGCCAATTTTAATAGCGCGTGGTGGCGTATCTTCGTAAAGCACTTGCCACTGCTGGTTCAATGCAGATGCACTCATACTTTCTGTGCTAAGCAGATGCTGGTTTGATTGCACAGTAAGTTGTGTGGTTAGCACACAGGCATGAACATTTAAATTGGCAAGCGTAATGGCGTCGCGGGTTATTCCCGCTCCGCCGCTTGAGTCAACGCCGCCTATGCACCATATCACCGGCAGCCTAATGCTAGGCGGCTCTAGTACGGGGGTGGTTAGGTGGCTGTTTGTCATGGCAACTCTACCCTGCTATCAGCGGTGTGATAAAGTTCAGCGCCCGATTGATTAAACACATCGGCCATGTCTTTCATGCCTTTTTCTTTCTCAAACTCTTGCTGCTGCGTTTGTTTAGCCACATCGCGCACTTCCTGAGAAATTTTCATGCTGCAAAATTTAGGGCCGCACATAGAGCAAAAGTGCGCGACTTTGCCAGACGCCTGCGGCAAGGTTTCATCGTGATAGGCGCGCGCAGTGTGGGGGTCGAGCGCTAAATTGAACTGGTCTTCCCATCTGAATTCAAAGCGTGCTTTCGACATGGCGTTGTCACGAATTTGTGCTCCTGGGTGGCCTTTTGCCAAGTCGGCTGCGTGGGCTGCAATTTTGTAAGTGATCAGCCCCTGTTTAACGTCTTCTTTGTTAGGCAGGCCTAAATGTTCTTTAGGTGTTACGTAACAAAGCATCGCGCAGCCGTACCAACCAATCATGGCGGCGCCAATACCTGAGGTGAAGTGATCGTAGCCTGGCGCAATATCTGTGGTGAGTGGGCCAAGGGTATAAAACGGTGCTTCGTGGCAGTGTTTAAGCTGCTCTTCCATGTTCGCTTTAATCATGTGCATTGGTACATGACCTGGGCCTTCAATCATTACCTGAACATCGTATTCCCATGCAATTTTCGTTAGCTCACCAAGGGTACGTAGCTCCGAGAACTGCGCATCGTCGTTGGCATCGGCAACGCTGCCAGGGCGCAAGCCGTCACCTAGCGACAGCGCTACATCGTACTTAGCGCAAATCTCGCAAATATCGTGGAAGTGTTCATACAAAAAGCTTTGCTGGTGGTGACTTAGACACCACTTCGCCATGATTGAGCCACCGCGCGATACAATACCTGTAACTCGCTTTGCGGTAAGGTGAACATATTCAAGCAGCACGCCAGCGTGAATGGTGAAGTAGTCTACCCCTTGCTCGGCCTGCTCAATTAGGGTGTCTTTAAACATTTCCCAGGTTAAGTCTTCAGCTACACCATTTACTTTTTCTAATGCTTGGTAAATAGGTACAGTGCCAAGAGGAACTGGGCTATTTCGCAGCAGCCATTCGCGGGTTTCGTGAATATTTCTGCCGGTAGAAAGGTCCATGATGGTATCTGCGCCCCAGCGCGTTGACCACACCAGCTTTTCTACCTCTTCTTCAATAGACGAGGTTACAGCTGAATTCCCAATGTTGGCGTTAATCTTCACTAAGAAGTTACGGCCAATAATCATTGGCTCTAATTCGGGATGATTGATGTTACACGGAATAATGGCGCGGCCTGCGGCTACTTCTTGGCGCACAAACTCGGGGGTGATGGTATCGGGTAAATTCGCGCCGAAGTGCTCGCCTTTGTGTTGCTGCGTTAGCTCTGCATCTTTAATGGCTTGGCGGCCCATGTTTTCGCGAATGGCAATGTATTCCATTTCCGGGGTAACAATGCCCTGCCTTGCGTAGTGCAGCTGGGTCACGTTTTTGCCTGCCTTCGCTTTTAGTGGTTTGCGGCTGCGGATAAAGCGGAAATCTTCGGTAAAAATGTCGTTTTCACGTTCTTTCGCAAAGCGTGATGACACGCCTGCTAGTTCGATAGTATCGCTGCGCTCCTCAATCCATTTTTGGCGAAGTGGGCTCAAGCCTTTGTGTACATCTATGTTCTCTTGTGGGTCGCCGTAGGGCCCAGAGGTATCGTACACTGGAATAGGCGGGTTTGGCTCTAAAATGGGGTTTTCTTCGGTACCACCGACTAAGCTGTCGTGCTGGTGAATAAGGCGCATGGCCACGCGAATATCGTCGCGGCTGCCACACTCGTAGTGGCGTGTTGAATTTGGGTAAGCTTCGCCAGCGAGTTCATTGATGAATTGCTGCGCTTGTTGGCGTTGTTCGCGTCTGTTCGACATAGCATTTTACCTTTTAAATTTAGGTTCTAAAAATGCTTGTCAGGAGTGAAGGAGAATACAAAGTGTATGTGTTGAAGGGGATAACCCCGTTACTTTAGCGAGATTGTTGGTAAAGGTTTTGGTGATTACAGCCCTTTACTCTGTTGATGTTGACTTGGGGATAAACTTGAACAGTTTACCTTGAGTGACGAGCAGCACCGTAATGGGTGTGTCTGTATCATCAACAGCAAAACAACTTCGCTTCACAACGCTAAACCACGGTTTAACATTGTGCACATTGTATTTTCTTGTTCCCTTCGCAGGTATTAGCCTGATCAGGTTCTACGGATCCCACTTTCGCGGTCTCAGCTTACTGGGTTACCAGTGAAGCACTCCGACAAGTTGTTTAAGTCAATTCGGGTTGTGGTTGAAACAACCCGAATTGAGAATTCCTTTTTACTATATCTTCAATTTTACGGGTAATACAAGTACTACCAGAAAGCTAAATGAATATTCATCTAGCTGGCTAGCTGCTGACCTTCCTTGTAAAGCTGAAGTGCAGTGGCTGTGTCGTGCTTGCGTTCGCTAATTGCAGACAGCAGCAATAAGTCTTCTTTGCGCGACTTCATTTTAGTGGCTTTAAGCAGGGCTTTTTCTGCCAACACATCATCGCCGGAATTGAACGCAACTTGGCCTAGTGTGGAATATAGCGACACGTTTTCTTCGTCTTGCTTTATCCAGCTTTCAAGCAGTCGTAGTGATGGCGATGCATCAGGAATATTAAGCTGCGTGAACAGCGGAAACAGGGCGCTATTCGGGCCACGTTTTTGCCATTCAACTAGCAAATTCTGTGCGTCGGCATGCATACCTTGGTCAAGCAACTGTTGAATGTAGGCCGCGCGGTAAGCATCGTCGTGACGAAGCTTACGAGGTAGGGTTTCCCAATACGATTTAAGCTCGACAGCGCCTTGTTTGCTGGCAATTTCGGCAAACTTACCTTTGGCGATGCGCTGGCTCCATGTAGTGTAGTCTGCTTTGGGCAGTGCTTTACGCCAGCCTGACAAATTCTCCTGAAGTACTTGCCACTTACCTAACTTGGCAAGAATTTGCGCTTTCAACTGCACAACCTGCTTGTTCTCGCGCTCTTGCTCGTCAAGCTCGTTAAGTTTCTCTAGTGCCGCATCGTATTTTTCTTCAACCATATCAATACGCGCGTGCATGACCATTGCGGCTACTTTTGCTTTTGGAAAATCAGTTGCCTGAACAAGGAAATAACGGGCTTTGGCTAAATCGTTATTGGCAAAAGCAATTTGCGCTGACGCCAAATAGTTAACGCCTTCGAAATCGCCGTTGGTGGTTTTGCCTAAGGCTTTTTGCGCCGTATCAAAATCACCTGCAGCCATTGCGTGTAAGCCGTCGTAAAACGCACGCTTACGTTTGCGCTTACCCAAAGTGCCGAACCATTTATGTGAACCTGTGATCAAGCTTAACGCCCACAATACAAGTCGAGATAGTACGTACCAGGCAATGACGGCACCTATCACTAAAATACAAAAGCTGATCACCGTCATTTCAACAGCGGAGTTACCTAGTGATATCAGTACGTAGCCCTTATCGCCTAGCAACATCGGGCCAACAATGAGTGCAACAACGAATGCGGCTAATACCGCAAGGGCAATAGCTAACCATTTCATAGTGCACTTGCTCCTTGTCCGAACACCTGTTTAACGCGGCTATCCAATAGACGCTCTAGCGGTTTTTGTGACGCTAGCTCTGTAGGTATTGGGCGCGATACATCGGTAGCAATGAGGTTTTGTAGTGCATCTACAAAACCCGTTACCTGGCTTTTTTCTGTGTCGAACTTTTCAATAATTAACGTTTGAGCATATTGAAGTGATTGGCTGTAAAGGCCAGCATCACCTTGAAGCGCCGCGGTTTGCGCGTGCATAAGCTGCAGGCGAAGCTGCTCTTTCGCTAGAAACTGTGCTTCTAATGAAAGCACGGGCTCTACAGGACCCTCAATGGTTTTAACCGTAAGAAAGTCGTTAACCAATGAGCGCCATACTTTTGCTAAGTTTTCCTGCCAGTCGTCAGCCGACTCTGACAAGGTCGTGTCTTCTGCATTGGCGTCTTCAGGCTTCTCGAAAGTATCAAGGGGAAGCCTATCAATTTGCGCAATCATGCCGGTAAGGGCCAGCGCTACTGAGCTTTGCGACACAGGGTTTAGCTGTTGAAGGGTTTGAATATCTTCAGCTAGTGTAGCGCGAACGGGCAGCACCGATGGGTCGGCCAACGACTTTAAGCGTTTATCCGCATTAACTAGCAGTAAAATTGCTGTGCGAACATCGTTTTCCAGCCAAAGTTTTCTACCCGCCATGCGTACCAAGTAATCAGCTTCAGCAATTAACCAGTCGGCAGGGCGGCGACCTTCCATATTGTTTAACTGTTGAAGCGTAGATTCTGCTTGAAGGCTAAGCTTTTCATTTTGTGTTTTAAGCTCGGATACCGTGCTTTGCAGTGCTTTGTTCGTTCGCGACATTGCTTCTAGCGACGCTAAAATGTCAGCACGCTCGCGCTCAATACTGTTTAACTTTGCGGTGTTGCTTTGCTGTGCGTTGGCGGAATCTGCGCTGGCCGATTGCTGCTGCATATAATACCAGTAACCTGCGCCAGCCATACCTAACACGGCCAAGAATAAGATGATTACGACGAACCACAACAGACCATTGCCTGATGATTTCTTTTGCTTAGCGCCAGATTCAGTCGATTCGCTCTGCGTGGCAGAAGACTCAATTACTTCTTTTTCAGCATCCACTTTTACGAGTTCCTCTTTTTGTGGGCTATTTTCATTATTGTTGGCCATTCAATACTCCCAGTTATCCTTTACCCAGGCGATGAGTGCCTGGTCGGTGGCTCGCTGACAAACCGCTACTTCCTTAACGCCTTTGCTGTTAAGGGTTAGGGCGATGCGATCACTCACTGTTAACCATTTAAAGGTTAATAGCGCATGACCAAATTGTTCTATCAGTTGCAGTGCCATTGCTTCGCTTGTAGCGATAATGCCGCTAACTTCGCCCATTTTCCACCGTTTTGTGTAAATTGGGCGTACAAGTTGCTCCCTTTTATAAACGCAAAAGCTATTTACTAAAGTACCTTTTTCGTCTAATCCTTTTGCGATGGCGTCTCGCCCACCTTCACCTTTAATAATAACGACATGCTGACAGTTTGCCTCATTAAGCTGATGCATTGCCAGTATACCTTCGGACGTATGGTTCTTTGGTGTGACTATTTGCACGGATGGCAGAGCTTCAAGTCCGGCTTGTAATTTTCTTGCGGTGGCATCGCCAACGGCAACAATAAGAGGCAAGGGAGAGGCTGATTCGCGCAGCCCTGAAATAACAGGCTCAACGGCGTATACGCTGGTAACGATAATTGCGTTTACACTATTGGACGCTAAATAGTCTGCAGCGGCTTTTTGTTCTGAAGAGATTTTAATAATGTCAGAAGTGGCTACCCCTACCGCATTAATGCCTGCTTGTTCGAAAGCCGAAGCACTCGCTTTCAACTTTGGCAGTGGACGCGTAAAAAGAAGCATTTGATCCAACTCTCATCCTTTTAAGTTTGCTGCGCATTTCTATGGGCATAGAAATGCGCGCTTCTATTAAATATAACTTAGTTATAAAGTGCTTTAAGGATTTCCCCAGCACCTTGCGCTAAAAGCGCTTCAGCCACTTCAATGCCTATATCCGTCGCTTTTTCGCGTGACGCTGTAGCTGACGCAAACAACAGTTCAGAGCCATCTGGTTTGCCAACCATACCAGTTAAGGTTAGTACGTCGCCATCAAGTGTGGCAAAGCTACCAATAGGTACTTGGCAGCCGCCTTCCAATCTCTCGTTCATGGCGCGTTCTGCAGTAACGCGTGTATTGGTGTCTGTATGGTTCAGCGCCTGTAGCAATTTAATAAGCTCTTCATCTTCGTTACGGCACTCAATACCTACGGCACCTTGTCCAACGGCGGGTAGTGAAATATCAGCAGGTAACGGCATGCGAATACGAGATTCCATTTCAAGGCGAATAAGGCCAGCAGAAGCTAAGATAATAGCGTCGTACTCACCTGCGTCTAGCTTGGCTAGGCGAGTATTCACGTTTCCGCGCAGGTCCTTGATGATAAGGTCAGGGCGATACTTGCGAATTTGGCACTGCCTGCGAAGGCTAGACGTACCTACCACTGCGCCCTGGGGTAGGTCATCTAAACTGTCGTGGTTATTTGAAACAAAAGCGTCGAACGGGTTTTCTCGCTCACAAATAGCGTGAAGGCCAAAACCTTCAGGAAATTCAACGGGTACGTCTTTCATAGAGTGCACGGCAATATCGGCACGGCCTTCAAGCATGGCAATTTCAAGCTCTTTTATGAAAAGTCCTTTACCACCAATTTTCGCCAGAGGTGTATCTAAAATTTTGTCGCCCTGCGTGCTCATAGGCACAAGCTCAACGGTCATTGACGGATAATGCTCCAACAATTTTGCCTTCACATACTCTGCTTGCCAAAGCGCTAAAGCACTTTTTCTAGTAGCAATTCGAACGGTGCGGGTAGTGTTGAGGTGACTCATGGCTATTCCAAACTATATAAAAAGAAACTAAAACGAAGTATCACATAACGTCATACGATATACCCCGTAGTATACGCATTTTCTGTATTAATGTTTGAAATTAGGCGCAGTTTTCTCCTTGGTTATTATTGAACATTCAGTCTATGCTGAAAGGAATAATGGTTAATTAGTTTTAAATGCGGAGATAAGTCTTTTTATGGACAGTTCGTCGTTGCGTCAATTACTTAGAAGTGCTCAACAAGATGAAGCGGAAGCAAAACGAAGGCGCTTAACGCTATATTTCATATCCTATGTTGGTGGCACCATTATGGCGTTTATGGCGTGGATCAACATGGGCACAAACAACCCATTGCTCGTAGGAACGCTGGCGGGGTCAGCTGCTTTTGTGTACGCCAATGTGGCGTTATCCCATATGTTCCCTCGCGTTGATGTCTTCTTTTATCTTGCAGGCTTAGTGGTAGCATTTACCATAAACGGCTTGGTTTACACCGGCGGCCTCAATAACACCGGGCTTTATTTTATCTTTCCCCTGCTTTTTATTCAGATAATTGTTGTGCGTTTTAAGCCCGCGATGGTTTACGTGGCAGTAACTCTGGGTATCACTATTTTTATGCTCTACAATCAAGAAAAAATAGTAGCAGAGTACCCAGCAGAACATGTTTCCCGTTTCCTAATCGCCACGTTCAGTTTCATTTGCGTCGCCTTTATAGGTGAAAATTTCTGGCATCAAAGCAGAAAAGAAATGCTGCGTGAAAATTTAGAGCGCATGCGTCAGGCTAATACCGATCCACTTACAAAACTTCCCAACCGGCGGTTTCTTGAAGCTGTTTTTTTTGAACGCGCAATGCAAGATCCCGGTGCTCATTTCCCTTTAAGTGCGGTGGTGGTAGATATTGACCATTTCAAAACAATCAACGATACCTATGGCCACGATATAGGTGACGAAGTGCTTATACACATCACTCGCCTAATGAAAGAAGCAGTAAGAACTACTGACGTGGTGGCAAGAACCGGTGGTGAAGAGTTTTTGGTCCTATTCCCTCATGCGACGTTGAGCCAAGCGGTAAAATTAGCGGAAAAAATAAGGAAGGTGGTTGAAGCTAATCCGTTTGTAGAGGGTGATGTGAATCACTCGATAACCGCAAGCTTTGGTGTAGCCACAGCGCTTACTGATACAAACTTGCACGCTTGTTTGAAGCAGGCCGATGACAACCTTTACAAAGCTAAAAATGCGGGGCGCAACAGAGTCGTCGAATAGTTTTGGAATAAACGTGAAATAAAGAAGAGACGGAAGGCGCGACTTTGCAATCGATAGACGTGTAGCCACTTACGCTAAGAAATAGCTGGCTAATGTTGCTTCACCAGCTCTTTCTTTTGTTTAAATACTAGGGCCTGTTGATGTTTGTTATGCGAATGTAATTTGCAGCAAGAGCCAACAGGCTTTTAAGGCATTACCCTAGAACTTTTTGAAGCCACGCACTAATGTCGTTAAGCTCTTGTATACAAACATTGTGCTGCATGGTGTAAGTCTGCCACGTGGCATTAAAGCCACTTTCGCTCAGCGTTTTAAAAGCAGCATTGCCCATAAATACCGGCACCACTTCGTCTTGCTCACCATGTGCCATCATAATTGGCGTTTCGCGGTTTGTGTCTTTTGCTTCGCTTCCAAGAAGCGATGGCTCGCACATATAAGTTGATAGCGCGATAACGCCAGCAAGCTTGCGGGCATATCTTGGGGCTAGATGAAGGGCAATAACACCGCCTTGAGAGAACCCAGCAAGTACTATACGTTCACTAGGAATACCACTTTCAATTTGGGCCTCAATAAGCGCTTCTACCTGAGCAGCCGACTCTTTTACACCTTCTAAGTCCGCACGGCTTTCAAAATCTAACGATTTGATATCGTACCAAGCGCGCATTCTCATGCCGCCATTGATAGTCACAGGGCGTTCTGGAGCGTGAGGAAAGAGAAATTTAACCGCCATTGATTCGGGCAGTTTTAGCTCGGGCACAATAGGCGCAAAACCATGGCCCGAATCTCCAAGACCGTGAAGCCAGATAACGCAGGCATCAGGCGTAGTGGATGGGTTTATCTCTACGCACGGCAGAAGTTGCTGAGTCATTCTTTATTTCCTAGTTTTGTTGTTGCTTTATCACCAATGGTTATCCTTTCTCACAGGTAATCTCTGTCTTTCCCAAGAATGGTGGGGTCAGAGTCATGACTCTGACCCCACCATTCTTGGAAACTTATTATTGTTGTTCGGTTTGTTCGCGCCGGCTACTATTTAAATGGTTAAACCATCAATGGATAAACCAAATAATCGCAGTTACAGCGTTATGGCTTCATATGCTATCATTGCCACTTGAAATCACCACATTTTGATAGAATTTTAATACCCTATGGCTTCATTACTCGGCAATTTATTTATTCTTGCTGCTCCTTCAGGGGCAGGAAAATCTAGCCTAATCAAGGCGCTAATGGAAAAGTATGAAGGAAACACGGCTACACCTATGCAGGTGTCTGTGTCTCATACCACACGTCAACCGCGTCCGGGTGAAGTCGACGGTGTGCACTACCATTTTGTGAGCCGAGAACAGTTTGAAGCACTTATCGAACAGGGTGTATTTTTTGAGTATGCAGAAGTGTTCGGTAATTATTACGGCACATCCCGTGTGACTATCGAGCAAACATTACATCGCGGTATTGATGTATTTTTAGATATTGACTGGCAGGGCGCGCGTCAAGTCAAAAAGCTGATGCCAGACACATGTGGTATTTTCATTCTTCCACCGTCGCTAGATGTACTAGAGCAGCGCCTAAATAACCGTGGTCAAGACAGTGAAGAAGTGATTGCTGGGCGCATGGCACAAGCTGTGGCGGAAATGTCTCATTTCAATGAGTTCGATAGCGTGATCGTTAACGATGACTTTGCAACAGCGTTAAACGACTTAGAAGCCATTGTAACAGCGCAGCGCCTTCGCACGGTAAAACAGCAAATGCGTCATCAAGTGTTAATGGACGAATTGCTCGGTAGCGCGTAAGCTTAACGACATTATGGGTGTTTTGTTTTAACATCAGGCGATCGCTGGCCAATCTGCACGATCTTACTGCTTCAATTTCAAACAAAATACTAGGATCGCGCCACGTATCTGTGTATACTACGCGGCCGTTTTTTGAATAACTTGCTCAACCTAATTTTCGGAGAAATACATGGCTCGCGTAACTGTAGAAGATGCCGTAGATAAAATTGGTAACCGCTTTGACCTAGTGCTTGTTGCTGCACGCCGTGCACGTCAAATTGCCACTGAAGGCAAAGATCCTATGGTTGACGTTCAAAACGACAAGCCAACTGTTACAGCACTTCGTGAAATTGAAGAAGGTTTTGTAACTGCTGCAACGCTTGAACAAGCAGAACTTCAAGCTCAAGAACAGCAAGAACACGCTGAATTTGCATCAGTGGCAAATATCCTATCTGACCAATAAGACCTATTTTTAACGGTTTGATCTGTATTTTAGCGCCAGTGCTTTGAAAAAAGCGCTGGCGCTTTTCTTTTGGTGTATTGGCTTATTGCGCATTTAAACGTATTCTTAGGGTTGTAACGTTAGATAAGGGTCACGCTTCACTGTGTATTTGTTTGAAGGTTTAAAGCAGAAAGTTTTAGAGTATTTGCCAGCTGAACGCGTACAGCAGGTTCAGGAATCTTTTGTGCTAGCCCAAGAAGCGCACGATGGACAAATGCGCTCAAGTGGCGACCCGTACATCACTCACCCTGTAGCCGTTGCCGGTATACTGGCCGATATGCACCTTGATCACGAAACGATCATGGCGGCACTTCTTCACGACGTTATTGAAGATACCCATTACAGCAAAGAAGATTTAGCTGAAGCGTTTGGTGATACCGTTGCCGAACTGGTTGAAGGTGTGAGTAAGCTAGATAAACTTGCTTTTAGTACCAAGCAAGAAGCGCAGGCGGAAAACTTCCGCAAAATGATGATGGCCATGGTGCAAGACATCAGGGTTATTCTTATCAAGCTTGCCGACCGCACTCACAATATGCGCACGCTAGGCTCTTTACGTCCAGATAAGCGCCGTCGGATAGCTTTAGAAACACTCGAAATCTATGCGCCAATTGCCCACCGTTTGGGTATTCACGATATTAAAAATGAGCTTGAAGATTTAGGCTTTCAGGCCATGTATCCGATGCGCCATCGCGCATTGAAATCTGCTGTGCGTCAGGCCCGAGGCAACCGTAAAGAAATCATTGAAAACATTCGTGAAGAGCTCAATACGCGTCTTGATGCCTACGAGATTGAATCTGATGTGTTAGGCCGCGAGAAGCACCTGTATTCCATTTACCGTAAAATGAAAAATAAAGAACTGATGTTCAACGAGGTAATGGATATTTATGCGTTTCGTATAGTGGTTAAATCAGTAGATAACTGTTATCGCGCACTTGGTGCAATGCATGGCTTGTACAAGCCAATTGAAAACCGTTTTAAAGACTATATCGCTATTCCGCGCACCAACGGCTATCAGTCGTTACACACGTCATTAATTGGCCCGCACGGCATTCCTGTGGAAATTCAAATTCGAACCCAGGAAATGGACCAAATGGCAGATAAAGGGGTAGCGGCCCACTGGCTTTACAAAGAGCCAGGCGATAATGGCACCACGGCTCAGCTTCGCGCACGCAAGTGGATGCAAAGCTTACTTGAACTTCAGCAGTCAGCTAGTTCATCGTTTGAATTCATCGAATCGGTAAAAACCGATCTGTTCCCTGATGAAATTTACGTATTTACACCAGACGGACGTATTATCGAGTTGCCAATGGGCGCAACCGCCGTTGACTTCGCTTATGCCGTGCATTCTGATGTGGGCAATACCTGTGTAGGTGTGCGCGTAGAGCGCAGAAACTTTAGCTTAAGCAAGCCCCTTGAAAACGGTCAAACCGTGGAAATTATTACCTCGCCTAAAGCGAAGCCCAATGCGAATTGGCTGAACTTTGTGGTGAGCGCGCGCGCGCGAACCCGCATTCGTCAGTATTTGCGTAAACAGCATTCTCAAGAAGCGGTGAACATGGGGAATCGTCTACTTCGTCATGCATTAGGTACTGTGAAGTTAGATGATATTCCTAATGCAGATATTGAGCGTGTAGTGGCAGAAACCAAGCACGCTAATTTTGACGACCTATTGGTAGATATCGGCCTAGGTAACGAACTAAGTGCTATCGTGGCTCGCCGTTTATTAGGCGAGAGCACAACGGATCTGTCTGACAAAAAAGGCAATGTGGCCATTCGTGGTACGGAAGGCCTGCTTGTTCACTATTCTCGATGCTGCCACCCTATACCTGACGATGAGATTGTTGCGGTGTTAAGCCCAGGTCGCGGTATGACCATTCACCAAACTGGCTGTAACAATATTCGCAAGCTTACCCGTGAAGAGCCACAGCGCGTGCTGCCTATGCAATGGGACGACAATCCGCAGGGTGAATTCAAAGCGTCTCTGCGTATAGAACTGTTCAACCATCAGGGCACACTGGCAACTTTAACGAACACTATTTCAGGGTGCGATTCCAATATCATTGGCCTGCAAACTGAAGAGAAAGAGAGTAATATCTACTTTATCGACCTAGAACTTACTACGCACAACCGTGTGCACTTGGCTCGCGTGATGAAGAAAATACGCACCATGCCAGAAGTTCAGAAAGTGTCTCGTCATAGTCAATCACGACACTAATTACTACACTATTTAGGAACTACTATGTCTAAGTCTATTATTCAGACCGATAAGGCACCTGCTGCTATTGGTACTTACAGCCAAGCGGTTAAAGCAGGTACTACCGTTTATCTTTCAGGTCAAATTCCTTTGGTTGCTGAAACCATGGAAATGGTTTCTGACGACTTTGAAGCTCAAGCGGTACAAGTTTTTGAAAACATTAAAGCGGTGTGTGACGCTGCTGGCGGCACCACGAACGACTTGGTGAAGGTGAACATCTTCCTTATCGACTTAGGTCACTTTGCAACGGTTAATGAAATTATGAGCCGTTATTTCACTAAGCCTTATCCTGCGCGTGCTGCCGTTCAGGTGTCTGCATTGCCTAAAGGTGCACAAATTGAAATTGATGGTGTAATGGAACTGCCGGAGTAAGCCATGTCACCTGAGCGTTATCAGCGCATAAGACAAGTGCTGGAAAGGAGGCAAACCGACCTTACGGTTTGCCTTGAAAATGTACATAAGCCGCATAACGTATCTGCAGTAGTGAGAACCTGTGATGCCGTTGGCATTCATCGCGTTCACACCGTATGGGAAAAGAAATACCAGTTTCGTCGTGGTACGGCAATGGGCAGCCAGCAGTGGGTGCGCCAAACCAACCACGATAATATCAACGACGCGATGGCTGAACTAAAAGGTCAAGGCATGCAGGTGCTGGTAACCCACTTATCCGATACCGCTGTCGATTTTCGTGATATTGATTACACCAAGCCAACGGCTATTTTGTTTGGACAAGAGAAGTACGGGGCAACCGACGAAGCCAAAGCAATGGCCGATCACGACATCGTTATTCCGATGATGGGTATGGTGCAGTCGCTCAATGTATCAGTAGCTGCAGCGTTAGTTTTATACGAAGCTCAGCGCCAGCGTACAATTGCCGGTATGTATAACACTCAGCAACTACCAGAAGAAGAGTGCCAGGCACTGGCCTTTCAAAATGGGTACCCTCGTCTGTATAAGCTTTGCCAGCGCAAAGGTTTGCCATTGCCGGCTATTAATACATTAGGCGAAGTAGATGCCGACGATAGCTGGTGGAAAGAAATGCAAATCACTAAAGCGGAAGCAAACGCGCTAGAGGCCGACTAGGGCCTAACCTATTTGTTGCACTTTTAGTTTTGCTCTTACGTGTATAGGGGCCAGCGTAAAAAACTGGCCTAAAGCGTACTCGCCAACCCCTCAACAATCCTTTACACTTCTTTTCCTATAACACGTTGAATAACACCAGCTTGTGCCAATTCAAAGGTTAAATAGTTAATGTTTCAAAAGAAGGATGTCGCTTGATGCAAGCACTGGCCACTACACCCATTACTGCGCTTAAAGGCGTAGGCGCAAAGGTGGCAGAAAAGCTCAATAAAATAGGCTTATTTACCCTTCAAGATATTCTATTTCATCTCCCTCATCGCTACGAAGACAGAACCCGGATTTACAGCGTGGCAGAGTGCCGCCCATTTACCCATGTAAGTGTGCAGGGCGAGGTAATGAGCGCCGACATTCAATATGGCAAGAAGCGCATGCTGGTGGTCAAGCTTAGCGACGGTACGGGTACCATAACCTTACGCTTTTTCCACTTTGGTGCGGTGCAGCGTTCAATCATGACACCAGGCAACACGGTGCGCTGTTTTGGAGAAGTGCGTACTGGCAAGTGGGGCATTGAGATGATGCACCCAGAGTTTAAGCTTGTGGATGAAGACGCGCCGCCCACTGAAGAATCACTTACGCCGGTTTATCCCACTACCGATGGTGTAAAACAGCTAACTCTTCGCAATTTGACTGACCAAGCTTTAAAGCTTTTGGATAAAGGGGCGCTGGCCGATTTGCTGCCCGACGGTATTTACGATGACCAAATTAGCCTTAACGAGGCCCTTCATTTGGTGCACCGCCCGCCACCCGATGTAGACGTACACGAAATGGAAGAAGGGCTGCACCCTGCTCAGTATCGGTTAATATTGGAAGAGCTACTGTCTCACCATCTAAGTGTGCTTAAAGTGCGCAAGCTATCTGACGCGCAGCCAGGTATTCCTATTGAGGTGAATCAGCCGCTTATCGATAAAATGCTCGCTCAGTTGCCGTTCTCACCAACGGGTGCGCAGGCTAGAGTGGTACAAGATATTCAAAAAGATATGCAGCACCCACGGCCCATGATGCGCCTTGTACAAGGGGACGTAGGGTCGGGCAAAACCTTAGTTGCGGCACTGGCCGCGCTTTCTGCCATTGGTGCAGGGCATCAGGTAGCGTTAATGGCACCTACTGAGCTGTTGGCTGAACAACATGCCAATAACTTTCGTGGCTGGCTAGAACCTTTAGGTATTGAAGTAGGTTGGCTTGCTGGAAAGCTGAAAGGTAAAGCCCGCAATGAAGTATTAGCGCGCTTAGAAGCAGGTGACATTCAAATGTTGGTGGGTACTCACGCCATCTTTCAGGAAAGCGTAAACTACCAGCAGCTAGCGCTGGTTATTGTGGATGAACAACACCGCTTTGGTGTACATCAGCGTTTGGCCCTGCGCGATAAAGGCGAACAGCAAGGTCGCTACCCTCATCAGCTAATTATGACGGCAACGCCTATTCCAAGAACGTTGGCAATGACAGCCTATGCCGATTTAGACACCTCAATAATTGATGAACTACCCCCTGGCAGAACGCCGGTACAAACCGTTGTGCTTCCTGATACACGCCGCGCGGACGTGATAGAGCGTGTGCGTCAGGCTTGTAAAGAAAACGGTCGGCAAGCTTACTGGGTGTGTACGCTTATTGACGAGTCGGAAGTGCTGGAATGTCAGGCAGCAGAAGATGCTGCGGTTACCCTTAGTACTGCGCTGCCAGACTTACACGTTGGCTTGGTACACGGGCGTTTAAAACCTGCTGAAAAAGCGCAGGTTATGGCTGACTTTAAAGACGGAAAATTAGATCTATTAGTAGCCACTACCGTTATTGAGGTAGGCGTCGATGTGCCAAACGCCAGTATCATGATCATTGAAAACCCTGAACGACTGGGTTTAGCACAGCTACATCAGCTTAGAGGCCGAGTAGGGCGTGGTGCGGTAGAAAGTCAGTGTGTACTTATGTACCAGAGCCCACTATCGAAAACCGCTACTCAGCGCCTTGGCGTATTGCGTGAGTCCAACGACGGCTTTTATATTGCACAGCGGGATTTGGAAATTCGCGGGCCGGGTGAATTTATGGGTACTAAGCAAACGGGAATGGCCGAGCTTAAAATAGCAGACCTAGTACGCGACGCCGCTCTTATTCCAAAGGTTCAGGAAATTGCCTATACCCTTTGGGACAAATATCCCTCTCACGCTCAAGCCATCATTAATAGGTGGATAGGTCATAAGGAGCAGTACGGCCATGCTTAATCGTGTGCCCTTAATTATTTGTGATGACGCCAATAGCGATGACGATGCATTAATTAGTGCAATCAGCGAAAAGTGGGGTTTTCCTGTTGTTAGCAGTAGTGAAAAGCCTAGCGAAGGCTTGTATTTGCAGGTACAAAACGGCGTGCTTGGACTTGCTGACGCAGGCGAGAAAAAAGTGAACCCGGTAGAGGTTGATTTTGCATCGCCGGCAAGTTTGTATCGCAAGCAACATGGCGGTGGGCGCAAAGAGCCCATTGTTAAGGCCATTGGTCTTAAAGGCAATGAAGCATGGCACGTAGTGGATGCAACGCCTGGGCTAGGTCGTGATGCTTTTGTGTTGGTAAGCGTTGGCTGCAAGGTCACTATGATAGAGCGCTCGCCCGTGGTTGCGGCCTTACTTGAAGATGGAATTCGCAGATTAGCGCTTAGTTTTCCGGAACTTGCAGCTAAAATGTCGCTTCAACATGGAAATAGTGCTGAGGTAATGCAATACTTCACTGGTGAGAATGTGAACGCTATTTACTTAGACCCCATGTTCCCACACAAAAAGAAGTCAGCCTTGGTGAAAAAGGAAATGCGGCTGTTTCAGCAACTGCTTGGTCATGACCCAGACGCAGATGCGCTGTTACCGCCAGCACTAAAGCTAGCCACGCACCGGGTAGTGGTTAAACGCCCAAACAGTGCAGACGTGCTGGCAGGAGAGAAACCCTCCATGGCAATAGAAAGTAAAAAACATAGATTTGATGTGTATTTGTGTCAAAAACCCTAGGAGAACAACATGATACAAGTTGGTAGCACCTTGCCCGAGGTGGATTTCGGTCTTTTAGTCAATGGAGAAGTGACAAACCCAGGCACTAATGAACTTTTCTCGGACAAGCGCGTTGTGTTGTTTGCAGTACCAGGGGCGTTTACGCCAACCTGTTCACAAGCTCATTTGCCGGGCTATGTGGCGCTTGCAGACAAAATTAAAGCCAAAGGGATAGATAGCATCATTTGCCTGTCTGTTAACGATGCGTTCGTTATGGATGCGTGGGGCAAAGCGAATAACGCTGAAGAAATTATTATGCTTGCTGATGGCAATGGTCATTTCACAAAGCAAATTGGCTTAGATATGAATACTAGCAACTTCGGTGGCTTGCGCTCACTGCGCTACTCTATGCTTGTAGAAGATGGTGAAGTGAAAAAGCTTAACGTTGAAGATCCAGGTCGTTTCGATGTAAGCGATGCCCAAACCATGTTAGATAGCCTTTAATTTCACGAAAGGCGTTGTAAATACTGAAAGCCCGCAACAGAGGTTGCGGGCTTTTTTCGTTTAGTTTTTTGTGAGTATTCATTAATACCGGTTCGCATAGATAGTTATCCGCTCAGCGAAAGTTAAAATGTTGGTAATCGCAGATTGGTATACTTTACATATGCGTATACTTGGTCGTTAATTTCATTAAAATGTAACCAAGCTATGATCTTGCAAATAGCTATTTGCGTTGAATATCAGAGTGTTCAGCAAGGGTTAATGAACTATAACGCATTCTTTTGTGTCAGAAGGCATAAGAAATTAAAGGCTAAGACACTGCGTTACGTAGCATGTAGCATCGTTTAGTTACCTTTACTTGCTTAATGATAATAAGTATCATTTGCGCGAAAAGACAAATGTTTTAGGAATAATTATGACAACAACACTGAAAAAAATGAGTGCTTTGGTACTGGCTTCTGCGGTCACTTTCTCGATGCTATCTTCTCAGGCGCTTGCTAACGGTGCCATTGGCGATCACGTGAACAATCTTCACGCGCACATCGGTGAATACACAGAAGAGGTACATTGGTTAGAAAGCAAATTTGGCAGTGTTGTTGACGCGTATGAAGCAAAAGATAAGTCGCTGAAAACCGATGCGCTTATTGAATATTGGGAAGAAGTCGATTTTCACTCGGCCATTGAAACCCAATACGTGCCCATTTACGCCTCTATCTGGCAGGGCATTTACGGTGTGAAAGTCGCTATCGACGAAGGTAAGCCGGTTGCTGAAGTGCGAGTAGAGCAAGAGAAGCTAAATCATGCCTTGTGGCAGGCGTTAGGCGCAGTTAAACTTGCGTCCCAGTATCAAAAGAAAGGTTTAGTGAACAAGGTTCAAACCACCGAAAAAGAACCTACCACAGGCCCTGAAGTTATCGACGATATTAAAACACGTCTTGATCGTGTTGTTGCTAAGTACGCGGAACAGCTTCACGAAGTAGCAACTACACTCGTTCACGATACTTACCTTCAACGATTTGAAGGTGTGGAAGGTGACTTGATTGCGAAAAACGCAGCTTTGGTTGAAGACTTGGAAAAAGACTTTAACGTAACGCTTCCACAAGCTATCTCAAAAGACACTGGCGTTGATTCAGTTCGTAAGGTCGTAGAGTCTATGCAGGCCAAACTTGACCGCGCTCGCGCACTTTTGGTTGAAGTAGAACAAAGTCGTAAAGACGTATTTTAAGGAAGGTGTATGCAACGTAGAACATTCTTACAAGGCTTAGCAGCAGCCGGTGCATTATCTGGCTTGCCGCTTAGTTTTGTTCACGCTATGACCCAAACTGGCAGTGTGTCAGTTGAATCACTGCCAAAATTAGAAGGTGATCTCACCCTATATTTGGGGCGTGGGGAAGGCGGTTTGTACGAGAATGTTCTAAAGGCCATCGAAAAGCGCAATCCAAAGCTAAATCTTAAAATTAGACGCGGCGGGTCCGCAGCATTGGCAAACACCATCGTTGCCGAAACCAAGGCGGGCGTTAAGCGCGCTGACCTATTCTGGGCAGTAGATACAGGCTCAATTGGCGTTGTCACTGATGCAGGCGCAGCAAAGCCGTTACCCGACGATTTGCGCGCGCAGCTTCGAGAAGATTTCCAATACCCTAGCTGGTCACCGGTTACAGGCCGCGTGCGAACGCTGCCTTATAACACTGAGCGCGTTAAACCCGAACAAATCCCTGAAAGCGTGATGGCATTAGCCGATAGCGATTTGAAAATTGGCTGGGCGCCGGCTTATTCGTCGTTCCAGTCTTTTGTTACCGCTATGCGCATTTTAGAGGGCGATAAAGCGACCAAAACGTGGCTTAAAGGCATTAATAAGCACGCAAAAAAGTACGCTGGTGAACTTGGTGTAGTGATGGGCGTTGAACGTGGCGAAGTAGATATTGGCTTTGCGAATCACTATTACACGCTTCGCCTTAAATCAGGTAAGCTGAATGCAAACGTAGCGCTTGCGTACAGTAAAAGCGACGCAGGTTGCCTAGTAAATGCGTCTGGTATTGTTGCATTAAGCGACGGTGACTTACCGGTTAACTTTATTCGATATCTGCTTTCGCACGAAGTTCAGTCTTATCTTGCTCGCGAAGCCTACGAAATACCTCTGGTTCAAGGGGTTGAACAGCCGCAAGGCTTAGCTGACCTAAGCACGCTGTCACCGCCTGAAATGGACCTTCGTAAACTGGCTGACTTACGCCCTACACTTAATCTTATGAGGGAAGTTGGCGTACTGTGACAAATTGGCCAAAGTCGTATCCACTGGCACTTCTTATCGCGCTGATGGCTTTATTGCCCGTCGGCGTTTTGTTTTCTCTAGCTCAAGATAGTGCGCAACTTTTTGATACTCATAACTTAAGGGTACTAGCGAACACGGTGTCATTGGTGGTGCTTACCATTATTGGCTCTGTACTTATCGGCGTACCGCTTGCCTTTTTAACCGCTTATGTGCAGATGCCATTTAAGCGGTTTTGGCTCATTTTACTTGCCGCGCCATTAGCACTACCAAGCTACATTGGCGCATTTGCGATGTACTTTTCATTTGGCACAGGTGGCGAGATTGAAAACGTACTGGGAATTAGCACGCCACCTATCAGCGGCCTTTGGGGCTCTGCGCTGGTCATGAGCCTTTATACTTATCCATTCGTCATGATGACAACCCGTTCAAGCTTACTGAGTTTAGATGCAAGCTTGGTTAACGCGGCGCGCACGCTAGGGTTAACCTTAGGCGCAAGCTTATGGCGAGTGGTTTTACCGCGTGTTGTGAATAGCGTTGCCGCAGGGGCACTCCTTGCTGCACTTTATGCGTTATCCGATTTTGGTACGCCTGCAATAATGGGCTTTGATACTTTTACCCGTGTTATCTTTGTTGAGTATAACGCCTTCGGTCTTAGTCAAGCCGCCATGCTGAGCCTTCAGCTAATGGTTATTGTTGGGCTTATTCTATTTATAGAAAGTCGTATTAGTGGCGCTCAAGAGCGCCCAGGTAAGCATTTATCGTTGTTTCCTGCTCGCTGGCAGCGAAACCTAATGTTGTTGGCTACTATGCCGGTGGTATTTATGGCTATTGTACTTCCCCTTGCTATCTTCACGCTGTGGTTAGTACGTGAAGGAACTGGTGGCTTTGAATTAAGCTATGCGTGGAATTCAGCTCATGCGTCATTTATTGCAGCAATTGTTGCTGTATTACTCGCCATTCCGGTAGCTCACGCCGCTATTGCCGGAAAAGCTGGACGCTTTATGGAGCGCATTACTTATTTTGGCTTTGGGGTTCCGGGTATCGTAATGGGGACAGCCCTTGTTTATGTTGGCCTGCAGTTGCCCGCGCTCTATCAAACGTTAAGTCTGCTTGTGATGGCTTATGTACTGCGCTTTATCCCACTTGCTGTGGGAAGTGTAAGAAGTACGGCTGAGAATATTGATTCAGGTCTGGTAAAAGCTGCTCGCGTGCTGGGCGCTAGCCCGCGTGAGGCATTTATGCGAATTACGCTGCCGTTAACCCTTCGTGGTATGATTGCGGGTGCAGCGCTTGTGTTCTTAGAGGCCATGCGCGAACTACCTGCAACGCTTATGTTAGGACCTACAGGATTTGAAACCTTAGCTACCTATATGTGGCGTGTTTACGAAGCGGGTTACTTTGGCCGCGCAGCCGTGCCAGGGCTTTTACTTGTTTTATTATCAGGTGTGGGGTTAATTCTCATGCTGTCGGGCGAAAGAAAAGCCCAGTTTACCGTTACCGAGGATGATCGTTCGTAATGCTTAGTGTAAATAATTTGTCTGTGAATTATGGGTCTACCCGCGTTGTCGACAAGTTAAATCTTGAGCTTGGACAAGACGAAATCCTGATGCTGGTGGGGCCAACCGGCTGTGGTAAAACCACTATTTTGCAAGCGTTGGCTGGGCTTATTCCTATTTCAGAAGGGGCTATGAGCCTAGGTGAATGGGAAAGTACAGCAAACAAACACGTGCCGCCTGAAAAGCGTAATGTGGGCATGGTGTTTCAAGATTTTGCGTTATTTCCACACCTTACCGTCCAGCAAAATGTATGCTTTCGATTAAAAGACACTAAGCTTGCTGATCATTGGCTGAAACTGTTGGGTTTAGATAACTTCCGTGATGCTAAACCTGCACGTCTTTCTGGCGGTCAGAAGCAGCGCGTTGCGCTAGCGCGAACTCTTGCGCACGAACCTTCTTTCGTACTGCTAGACGAGCCCCTTTCAAACTTAGATGCTGCGTTAAAAGACAGCTTGCGCTGGGAAATTCGCGATGCGCTTAAAAAGGCAGGCGTTCCAGCAATTTGGGTAACTCACGATCAGGAAGAGGCGCTAAGCGTTGGCGATAGAGTGGGTATACTGAATAAAGGTGTGCTTGAGCAATTAGACACCCCTGAAGCCTGTTACTCGTCGCCAGCAAGCCGTTTTGTTGCGCGTTTTATGGGCGAAGCGAGCTTCTTAAGTGCCACATTCGATAGCAGCGCAGTAAATACAGACAAAACAGTGGTTACTGAAATTGGAAACGTGCCAGGCACGCCGCTTCAAGGTGCTAACGGCAATGTAGATTTGTTGGTGCGCCCTGACGACTTAAGTCTAGATGCGACACTTAGCGAAACTAACTGCACAGTGGAGTGGGTGCGTTATGAAGGCGAAAGCCGACTTTATGCAGTTATGCTAGACAGCGGTGATGAGCTAAAAGTACGCGTAAGTCATGAAAACGCCATTAAGCCTGGAGCTCGTGCTTTAGTGCAGTTAATTACCACACATCCATTGGCCGTTTTTCCTAGAGGTTAATTGTGATTAAGCGCGATGTTATAGTAATTGGTGCAGGTGCAGCAGGGCTGTTCTGTGCGGCACAAGCAGGCGCGCGCGGGCGCAGCGTAGAAGTGCTCGATCATGCCAAAAAAGTCGGCCGCAAGATCCTTATGTCAGGGGGCGGTCGCTGTAATTTCACCAATATGTATGCAGAACCTGCCAATTTCCTATCGCAAAACCCTCACTTTTGTAAGTCAGCACTAAGTCGCTATACCCAATGGGACTTTATTGGTTTGGTTGCCGAGCACGGTATTGCCTATCATGAAAAAACTTTGGGCCAATTGTTTTGTGATGACAGCGCCAAAGACATCGTCGATTTGTTGCTTAACGAATGCAATAAAGCGGGCGTGACTATTACTACACGCTGTGAAATCACAAGTGTAGAAAAAGTTGAAAGTGGGTACTTGTTAACCACTTCGAATGGCGAATACATCTGTGAGTCTTTAGTTATCGCGACCGGCGGCTTAAGTATGCCAAAACTGGGGGCGACGCCATTCGGTTATAAAATAGCCGAACAATTCGGTCTTAATGTATTACCCACTCGCGCGGCTCTTGTGCCTTTTACCTTGCATGATAAAGACAAAGAAACACTGGCAGAGCTTAGCGGTATCGCAGTTGATGTATATGCCAGCTGTAACGACACCACGTTTAAAGAGGCGATGCTTTTTACCCACCGAGGGTTAAGCGGCCCTGCCATGCTTCAAATTTCCAGCTATTGGGAAGCGGGTGACAGCTTAAGTATCAATATGCTACCTAATGATGATGCTACGGCGTTTCTACAAACTGCACGCACAGAGACGCCAGATGCATTGCTTGCTACCTGTTTAAATAAAGTATTTCCAAAGCGTATGGTACAGAGCCTTATTGAGTATCATAGTTGGCGCAACGTGCCGGTGAAACAGCTTACTCACGGCGAGTGCGATGCCATTGCTGACACCTTAGAGAATTGGCACATAAAGCCCAATGGCACAGAAGGCTATCGCACTGCCGAGGTTACTATAGGCGGTGTAGATACCAATGACCTATCATCAAAAACCATGATGGCAAAAAATGTTGAAGGCCTGTACTTCATTGGCGAAGTGGTTGACGTTACCGGTTGGCTCGGTGGCTTTAACTTCCAGTGGGCGTGGAGTAGCGGCTGGGCAGCTGGGCAAGTGGTTTAAAACGACATGCCAATGGCCAGACCTGCAACCACTGCGCTTTTGTGGTTTCGATGGTAATCGTAATGAAGCTGCGGTGATATGGTAAAGCCAGAGGTTTCAAATTCATACAAAAAGCCTAACCGTGCCACTTCCATCTTATGGCTGCCGTGAAACTCAACACCCGGACCTATTTGAGCAATAAAGTTATTAGTAATGTGAAGATCGGCAACAAGCAAGTAGGTGTAGGCATCTAAATCTTCAAACGCGTATTCGGCAACAAACCCCACACCGAGAAAGTCATTAAGTCGATACTCGTAATCGATGCCCAAGGTAAATGCGTTGCCGCACTCTTTCGTGTAGGTAGTGCCCACAAGAGCAGACAAGTGGTGGGGAGACGTTTCCCAATGATGAGCACTTCCCTTTGCTCCAACATCAGGCGCAAATGCCAAGGCAGTGACCAAGCCTAAAGCTATTCTTACTCGCATAATGATGCTCGCTTACGTTTATTTGTGACTTCCTAGAAGATTTAACTTCTAGCACTGTTCAAAGCGTAGACGGACTATGACTTTCTCACCAATGAACTTTAGTTGTACCTTTTCATAGTACATGCACTTTAATTCCAAGCGGACGGCGATTGCGCTACCTAATAAGATCAAAAATCGCTATTGTGTGTGGGGCTATTAGAAGGAATGCAGGAATGCAAAACAAAAACGAAAAACACATATTTATCGACGCTTGCAAAACGCAGCTTGTAAACCTTTACAACGCGAGCAAGCAAGGCAAAAAGGTAGAAGCAGAAAAGTATCGAGTGCAAGGCTTTATGCACGCCGGTGAACTAATGGGCTTGATCAGCAAAGAAGAAGGTAAAGCCCTAATAGCCGATCTACATATAGAAGTATTTGGGGAAACCATTGACGAAAGAGCTCAGAGAAAGCGCAAACTCGATGCACTAAAAGAGTCAGACTTAGATGCCTACTTTGCAATACCTGCTATTGAGCGTCGTTAAATAAACCTTCAGTTGTGAACTTACTTTGTGAAAACGGCGTTTTTACTACTATGATTATCGACAGGGGCTGTCACACAAAGCCTATAAATGGATGTCACTGGAAGTGACAGCACCAGCCTAACTTTTAAAAGGATTAGAGTTTGAAGTAAAAGAGAAGTCATGTGCTAAAACAGTTAGTTTATAGAAGCCATTCTACCGGTCACATAGATGAAGCAGATTTACAAAAAATCACGTTTGACTCTTCACGTTTTAATGAACGTCATAACATAACGGGGATTCTACTTTTCGACGGAGAGTATTTCTTCCAGGTACTTGAAGGCGAGGGTGAGCCCGTTGATTTTCTCTTTGAACACATAAAAAATGATAGTCGGCACGAGAATGTGGTGAAGGTTACAGAAGTCGTTGTCCATAAGAGAGATTTTGGTGATTGGCACTTGCGAGCCTTAACAGTGGTAGAGGGGAGCAGTTGTTACTGGCTGCCACCAGATATTATTTTAAACCGGGAAAGCCGGATTTTTGCACTTCTTAATAGTTTTGCTTCTGGTAAATGGCGGACGTGTTTAAGTAATGAAGACCGCAAAAATCTTAAGGTCAATGTAAGTACACTAGATAGGGACGTTGCACCTTATCGTGATTCACCTATTCAGTTTGCCTTTCAGCCCATTGTCGACACCAGTAAAGAAAGAATTTCATCAATAGAAGCGCTAATTAGAAGCGAAGATGGTAAGTACCCCGAGGATATTATTGGGTGTCTAGAGGGGGCGGAAAAGTACGAGTTTGACTTGGAAACGAAAGCTATTGCCATCAAGCAGGGAGCTGCACTGATCAATTCTGAACAATCATTGTCGATAAATTTATGCCCCGGTGCTATCACTCATAGAGCAGATGTAGGCGAATATTTGCATAGCTTGGTTATTCAATCAGGACTTCACCCCCAGCAGTTAGTCGTAGAGGTAACTGAGGTTGAGATAATCAAAGAAAGTAGTGTTTTTCATGATGCAATTGAACAAATTCGTTCTTTCGGTATTCGTATAGCCATTGATGATTTTGGCGCAGGCTACGCTGGGCTTTCATTACTCGCAGATTTTTCGCCCGACAAAATAAAACTAGACAGAAAAATCACCACTGGTATTCATGAAAATGGACATAGACAGGCTATTACAGAAGCCGTACTTGAGTTTGCGAATTCAATGGGTATCCCATTAGTGGTCGAGGGAGTAGAAACCTTAGATGAATGGTTGTGGTTACAGCATGCGGGTGTTCAGCGTTTTCAGGGGTACTTATTTGCTAAACCTAAACTTAACGGCGTAAAGGGAATTTCGTTCAACGTCTGACGTACTTTTAACTCACAGTCTCTTATCTCTTAATGTAAGTTTTGAGTGTTCAAAAGCAAATTGTTTAGCGAACTGAAATTTATAAACTAAGATTAACGTGTGTTGGTTCTTATACCTAATTATAACCAATCATACATATCTTAATGTAATAGTCGTACAGGGATATTTTTGCTACACGGATTTGGCTGTAGTTCCAGTGGGAAGCTAGTCTATGACATGGCGTGCGTCGCGTAATTTTATTCACTTATTTATCGGGCTAATTTTATATGCAGCAAGTGCTCAAACATTTGCTTAGTGCTACTTTGAAGGTAGCGTAGATGGGGGTGCTTCAACCATACTTTTACAACCAGGAGATCAGCGCCTCAAGCTGACGTGTAACCTGGATGCGCAACATATTCTTTATTTTCCACGCAACTATATAAATTACAACCAGCTCTACGATAGTGAAATGCGCAAAGTGCAAAGGCTACCTAGCGCGTTTGAAGCATACACTATCGACAGTTCGAACAACCGCCTATACCTTGATATTAATGCACAGGTTCAACGCAGCGTGACGTTTAAGGTAACGCCGCTTGGTGATTTTCAAAAATATGTGTCGGTCCACACGCTCATGATGAGCCTATTTATTGGCTTTTGTTTGGCTCTGACCTTATATGTAGGCATGCTGGGAACTAGCATGCAAAGCCTAGGTTTTTATTCTTACAGCTTTTTCGTTTAGTTTTCGTAGACGCCTCGGCATTCATGTATCGATATTCTCTTATAGTGGGTATTACTATCGAGGCCTTTATTTTTGCTATTGCCACATCAAGGAAAGTAAAAAAACTCGATGATGACAGGCTTAGTGCATTTAAGCGCGCGTCTACTGACTCGTTATGCAACGTGCTTAACCGCAGTGGCTGGGAAGGGGGAGCGCAATCTCTGTTGAATAACTTCCACAAGGAGGGCGGCTATCTAACATTACTTTTCATTGATATTGATAAATTCAAGGAAATTAATGATCAGTAGGGGCATAACGCAGGGGACAATGTCTTGCAAGTCGTTGCAAAGATTTATCGAGCTTATTAACTAAAGCCGACAAGTTGATGTACAGTATTAAAGAGAAACATAAAACTGACAAATGCATGTCTAGCTCTCAATAGCAGGTTATTTTAACTGTGTTTTGGCGACCTGTTTTACGGCTTTTGTCAGGTCGGCAAGGGCGGCCGATTCAAGGGTAGTCCAATGCCAAAAAAGAGGAACGCCTAGCTCTTTATCAGGGAAAAGTGCAATGAGCTCTCCTTCTTTCACTTCTTGCACAACCTGTAATGTGGGAAGTAACGCCCATACCACACCATCCACCGCCATTTTTACAAAACCGTGAGACGATGGGTACCAGTGGCACGTGGTGAACGAAGGTGCTATATGTAAACACTCTCTTTGATAGTCAGTAAGTAATGTAACATCATACTCATCGTACAATAGGCCTGGTGTTTTCATCACACTATCAGGCGACACGCCTTTGTGAAGATATCGTTCGATAAAACGCGGCGACGCAAAAAGCTGATAGCGCATGGTACCTAGCCTTATCGACTGACCGCCAGTAACGGGCGTGCCCGTTTGGCTAATACATGCCATAACGCGACCTTGCTGAAGAATGTCTCTAGTTTGTGTTTGATCAGCATTGACGATGTGAACGGGGTTAGCGCGTTTATCGCTAAACGCCGCCATAACTTGTGAAAACCAAGTAGCAAGTACATCATTATTCACCGCCACGCTAATAGGGGCTGCTGAAGCTTCTAAGCCGCTTTTGATGTTAAGGGCTTCTTCCAATACACTCACTTTCTGGATGTGCGCAAGCAGTTCTTTTCCCAGCGGCGTTGCTCTAAGAGGCTTTGTTCGCACCATAACAGGCCCGCCTACACTTTGTTCTAGCCGTTTAATTTTTTGCGAAACGGCAGACTGTGTAAGATTTAATGCCTGTGCTCCTTTTTCGAAGCCGCCATAGCGCAATACTTCATGAAAGCACCGAAGTGCGTCGTAATCTAACATTTTTGTAGCCTGTGAAATGAACGTTAAAAATATTAAATATGCTTATGCAACACAAGTATCATTAATTTAATTAAGTGGTGCAAGGTGTATAAAATAGCGTCAGTTAAGTTTCTTGCTGGGATATTCAGATCCCACGTTAAGCGGCAAGTGCCGCAAATCAAAGCAAGAAACGTGCATAGAAATATTTATTCAATTCTTTATTCGAAGAGGCATTTATCATGTTGGCGGCAGCAACGAGTGGTTTCGTGATGGGCGGTACCCTTATTATCGCAGTAGGCGCGCAAAATAGCTTTCTGATTGAGCAGTCGATGAAAAGGCAATGGACCTCGCTATTTGTTTTACTCTTTATTTTAAGCGATGCCATTTCTATTAGTTTGGGTGCCATGGGCTTTGGCCTGTTGCTTCAGGAGTACCCAATGCTAGTAACGGTGACCAAATGGGCTGGCGTAGCGTTTTTATTGTGGATAGCGTTTAACAAGATAAAGTCTTCGCTGGCAAATGACGCTCTTGTATTAGAAATGGCAAAAAAGCAGCTGTCGTTTAAAAAAGCGCTACTTATTGCGTTAGCGGTAACCTGGTTAAATCCACATTTCTATTTAGATACTTTGCTGTTGATGGGCAATTTGGCGAGCCAATGGCAAGAAAACAAATGGTGGTTCGTTGGCGGTGCGATTGGGGCATCGATTGTGTGGTTTATAGGGTTGAGCACGCTGACAGCGCGTTTTGCCCACCACATGCAGCGTCCCAACTTTTGGCGCTGGTTCAACCGTTTAAACGCAGCAGTATTAGGTATGGTCAGCATTCAGTTGGCTAGCCTTTAGTAAGAAAAACGCTGAATAGCAACATGCTAAGATGCATTGAATATCATCCTATAGCCGTGCAGGTATATTCTACCGATAAGCCAAAACAAGTAACTTTAAGGATATATAAGTGAGCTGGATTTATTTAATCGTTGCGGGCTTATTGGAAATTGGATGGCCCGTAGGACTAAAAATGTCGCAAGAGGCGGAAACCCGTGTAATGGGAATATTGCTGGCGATAGGATTTATGGTTACCAGTGGTTTTTGCCTTTGGATGGCACAAAAACAAATTCCTATAGGTACCGCATACGCCGTATGGACAGGTATAGGTGCAGCGGGCACGTTTTTGGTAGGCGTGATGTTTTACGGCGACCCGTCGTCGCTAGCCCGTTACTTCGGCGTGGCGCTTATTGTGGCCGGCGTAGTGGTACTTAAACTCGCGCACTAGTACAACAAAACCGAACCCTGGCTTCGATGACCGTGTTTAGCTCATTCGATAGATTGATAAAAAGAAGAAGCCCAACAGCGATTCACTGTCGGGCTTTTATATAGTTGCTGCGCTTTTTAGGTTGGTTTAGTGATAACCCAACTGGTTCCTTAGTTCAGCCATGAAAGTCTCAATTCGCTCAGCGTTTGTACCCAAGTCACTTTTACCTACTCGCGATTTACTGCGAACATCTACAAGGGTGTCATCGCTTTTGGCGGTTAATCGAATGACTACGTCGTCCTTAAAGCCAAACCAAGCGGTAGTATCGGTTGCTTCTACCGTGTTAGGGATTGCGCCTTCACTTACTCGTTCCCACCCAAGCGCTACAACGGCTTTTTCTGCAGCCATGTAAACTTCGTTTATAGGTTGAGGAAGTCGCTGAGTTTTAATTTCAGGATAAGCCTCAAGCTGCTGTTTGGTTACCTCACCACCTTCATAGGCAATGGAGTTTGGTGCGCCTTCTCGAAGTGGTGCAATGGCAACAAACTCAGGTGGGTTTGTTACGTCAGTGGTAATGTCGTGAATGGGGGGGAACGGCGCTCGCTTTACTCATCATGCTAACGGGCATGCCAACTGCTACTAACGATAAAATCGCGTATACAAGTGTACTACCCCAGTTTACGCTTTTGCGATTAATCAATACTTGCAGAATAATTAGTATTAACGCTGCGCCGCCTACATATACGCCAAAACGAAGTGAGGTAAATGCAGTACCTAAACTAACACCGGCGTACTGATATAGCGGTCCAGGTAAAACCACCATTAAAAAACCAACAATACTGGTAAGGGCAATGAGTGCTTTCAAGGGAACTCCAAGGTTGTTATTTTAGTTTGACCGCTTGGTTTATCTTCTTCTACCGACGTTAATTAATAGGTACTAGGTTTGAATACACAACCGGACGCCAGAAATATACACGCATTGCAAGCTGAACTTCTTGTTGATGTTTTATCGACGCAAAAAGCGCTGTTTATTAACGGTATTTCTGAGTATGCGCTTATTGAGCTATTAAAAAAAGCGCCTTATAAGCTGTTCGATGAAGATGCGCTGCGCGACCCGCTTATGCTTTTTAAAACGCATTTTATTCTGTTTCATGCACTGTATCAGTTAAAGCAGTATTGGATAGAGCAAAATGAAGGTGTGTTAGAGATTCATGCACTAGGCATAAAACTCAATAATTTTGATGAGAGTGTCCCAGCTCATAGTAATGATGAACAAGCGGTGACGGCGTTACAAAACCATGATGCACTTGCTGAGTATTATCTAGATTGGGGTAATTTTGAAGAAACTGACCGTAAAACCGTAGACACATTGCTAAATGCATTTTGGCAAAGGATGTCGGGTGGCTGTAATAGCAGGCATGACCAAGAAGATATCAGCACTTCTCACACTGTACTTGGGCTGTCCGAAGGCGAGCCCGTCACACTTGTGCAGCTAAAACATGTTTACAAACGCAGACTGCAATCCGCTCACCCAGATAAAGGTGGAACGCAACAAGAAGCACAGTCAGTTATCCACGCTTATCAAGTTCTTAGCCGTTACTATTCGTCTAAATAGAATATGTGTTGCCTATTAGCTTCGTATTATTCGCATAATGTACATAGGCATCGGTAACTGACCGACAACATCGGTAACTTCGCCTTCATTGGCTTTTATTATTATCGTTAAATGCGCACAATATGACCTATAAGCGCGTAGATTCGTATTAATGATCGCTTAGCTATGCCACGTCTTTTCCGATTATCCTCTTCTTGCCCGAACGTAGGGATTGGGGTAACTCGGCGCATTGGAAGCACAACTAACGTTTAATTTAACGATACAGAACCATGGCTGTGCTCTGTATGAAAGTTATTGGGAAATAGAAATTTTATGAGCCGCATTTTTTATGTTACAGCAGCATTAATAACCCTTTTGGGTGTTATTGGGTGTTCGAACGAAGGCGAGCAAGCACAGCAAGGTGCTCAGCAAGGCATGCCTGCTCCATCAGTATCGGTAGTTACGCTGAAACAACAACCTGTAGTGCATGAAATGGTGTTGCCAGGCCGCGTCAGTCCGTCGCGCCAGTCGCAAGTGCGACCTCAGGTGGATGGTGTTATCACTGAACGTTTGTTTGAAGAAGGCGCATATGTGGAAAAAGGGCAGCAGCTATATCAAATAGATGAAGCGCGCTACCTAGCACAGCTGAACAGTGCCAAAGCTGACCTTAAGAGTGTTCAAGCAAATCTAAAAACATTGGAAGCCAAAGCGCGACGTTACGATGACCTTGTGGCACAAAATGCGGTGAGCAAACAAGAATATGACGATGTTATTGCGCAAAAAGAGCAAGCGCAAGCAGCGATAAGTGTGGCTGAAGCGGCAGTTGATGTTGCTAAAGTTAATATGGGCTACACCAAGGTTTACGCGCCCATAGGCGGTCGAATTAGCCGCTCATATGTTACCGAAGGCACGCTGGTTACCACAAATCAAGCACAGCAGTTAGCCACTATTACTCAATTGGACCCTGTTTATATCGACATGCAGGAATCTGGCGCATCTATCATTACACTTCGTCAGTCTATGCGTAAGCAAGGCTCAATGGATGTTGAGTTGACCGTAGATGAAGTCACTGGCAAGCGCTACGAACAAAAAGGTAGCGTTAAATTTTCTGAAGTAACGGTTGATGAAAGTACAGGCTCGGTAACGTTGCGCGCTGAAATGCCTAATCCTGATGGCGTGTTGCTTCCTGGTTTGTTTGTAAAAGGCCACGTTATTACGGGACGTGAGAATGCGCTTCTTGTTCCTCAGCGAGCTACTACGCGTCAGCCAGATGGTTCGCTCTCTGTATATGTAGTGAACCAAAACAATGAGGTAGAGGGCCGAACCTTAGAAATCGGCAAGATATACCGTGACCAGTACGTTGTGCTAAATGGCGTGAACGAAGGCGAAAAAGTCATTGTGACTGGCTATCAGAAGGTAAAGCCTGGCGCCAAAGTTAACCCATCAGAATGGCAACCTTCATCACGTGGCTCACGATAGCAAACAAGGAATTTAAGTAATATGGCTCGTTTTTTTATAGACAGGCCCGTGTTTGCATGGGTGCTGGCGATTATTACAATGATGGCGGGTGTGTTGGCAATTACCTCACTCCCCATTGAACAATACCCAAAGGTAGCGCCACCATCGGTGACTATCTCAGCAACGTATCCAGGTGCATCTGCAGAGACTGTCGAAAACTCGGTAACACAAGTTATTGAGCAAAGCCTAACAGGCATTGATAACCTTCGTTACTTCTCTGCAAGCAGCTCTAACAGCAGCATGTCTATCACGCTCACTTTTGAGCCTGGTGCTGACCCCGATATTGCACAGGTGCAAACTCAGAACAAGGTGCAGGGGGCATTACCACTGTTGCCCACACAAGTGCAGCAACAAGGGGTAACCGTGACTAAGGCAAACAGCGCGTTTGCATTGGCGGTAGGCTTTTACTCTGAAGACGACTCAATGACGCAGTACGACTTAAGCGATCTGCTCGTTTCCCAATTCCGTGACCCTATTTCTCGGGTTAACGGTGTGGGTAACGTAAGAGTATTCGGTGCACAGCGTTCAATGCGAATTTGGCTAGACCCAGATAAGCTGTACAGCTATAACTTGACGCCTACAGACGTGCAGGGCGCAGTACAAGTGCAGAATACCGACGTGTCAGCGGGGCAGTTGGGCGGTTTACCTGCCATCGAAAATCAACAAATAAACGCCACGATTCAAGCGCAGAGCCGCCTTCAAACCGTAGAAGATTTTGAGAATATCGTGCTTCGTGTGAACACAGACGGTTCACAAGTTCGCGTGCGTGATGTTGCACGAGTTGAGCTTGGTGCGCAAAGTTATGACGTTATTGTCCGTTATGATCGCAAGCCTGCATCAGGAATGGCGATAAGCCTTGCTTCAGGTGCGAATGCGCTAGACACCATCAAAGCGGTAAAAGCCCGAGTTGAAGAGCTGCGTTCAAACCTACCTGATACGGTGAAAGTGGTTTACCCAGTAGACAGTTCGCCTTTTATTGAGCTTTCTATCGAGTCAGTGGTTCACACGCTTATCGAAGCGGTTGTACTAGTGTTCTTGGTGATGCTGCTGTTCCTTCAAAACTGGCGCGCAACGCTTATTCCCACCATTGCTGTACCTGTTGTTCTACTTGGGACTTTCTCGGTGTTACTGGCCTTTGGTTTTAGTATCAATGTATTGACCATGTTTGCTATGGTGTTGGCTATCGGTCTTCTTGTTGATGACGCTATTGTTGTTGTAGAAAACGTTGAACGCATCATGGAAGAAGAAGGCTTGCCGCCTGCCGAAGCGACGAAGAAGTCTATGTCGCAAATCACCGGTGCACTTGTGGGGATTGCCGCGGTACTATCAACGGTATTTATTCCTATGGCTTTCTTCAGCGGTTCAGCCGGAGCTATTTACCGACAGTTCTCAGTAACTATTGTTTCAGCTATGGCATTCTCAGTGCTGGTTGCTATTGTGCTTTCGCCTTCATTATGTGCCACTTTATTGAAGCAGCACTCAGAGGAACACGACAAGAATAAAGGTTTCTTTGGATGGTTTAATCGCACCTTTAACAAAGGACGCGACCGCTATCAGAAAACAACTAACCACATGGCAAAGCGTTTTAAGCGCTACTTCGTTGTATACGGCTTACTGGTGGGTGGAATGGTATTTATCTTTAGCCAGCTTCCTGGAGCCTTTCTGCCAGATGAAGACCAAGGTCGAATGATGGTGTTGGTAAGCACACCTCCGGGCGCGACAGCAGGGCGTACCCTAGAATCCATTAAGCAGGTTGAAGATTACATTCTTGAGCAAGAACAAGAAGCGGTAAACGGAATGTTTGCGGTAGTGGGCTTTAGCTTCGCGGGGCAAGCGCAAAATGCCGGTATGGCATTCTTAAACTTCAATGACTGGAGTGTGCGTGACGAAAACAACTCGGCCTTTGCTGTAATGGGTAGAGCGTTTGGCGCATTTAGCCAGATTGAAGATGCGTCAGCGTTTCCAATTGTGCCGCCACCTATTATGGAATTAGGTAACGCAACGGGCTTCGACATGCAGCTGGTGGACCGTGGTGGAAATGGCCATGAGGCACTGATGAATGCGCGCAATCAGCTGTTAGGTATGGCTGCTCAGAACCCGAAACTGGCAGGTGTCCGCCCTAACGGTTTAAGCGATGTGCCCCAGTTTAAAATCAACATTGATAGCGAAAAAGCATCGGCACTTGGCTTGAATTTAAGTGAGATCAATAACGCACTGCAAATCGCCTGGGGCTCAAGCTACGTGAATGACTTTATTGATAAAGGCCGAATTAAGCGTGTGTATATGCAGGCAGATCTTCCCCATCGTATGACGCCTGAAGACCTAGATAAGTGGTTTGTGCGCAACAGCGACGGAGAAATGGTAGCTTTCAGTACATTCTCAACAACAGAGTGGGTGTACGGCTCGCCCAAGCTAGAGCGTTTTAATGGCTTGTCTTCGGTTAATATTCAGGGGAGCGCGGCAAAAGGCGTATCGTCAGGTGAAGCCATGGCTGAAATGCAGAAGCTGGTTGAACAGCTGCCTCCTGGTTTTGCCATTGAGTGGTCAGGCTTATCTTATGAGGAACAAGAGGCGGGTTCTCAGGCTCCTATGCTTTATGCCATTTCTATTTTGGTTGTCTTTCTGTGTTTAGCGGCGTTGTACGAAAGCTGGTCGGTACCCTTTGCGGTAATGCTTGTTGTGCCTTTAGGTATTTTAGGTTCGGTAACCGCGGCCTTCATATTTAACCTGCCCAACGATGTGTATTTACAGGTCGCATTTTTAACTACCGTAGGCTTAGCGGCGAAAAACGCCATTCTTATCGTAGAGTTTGCTAAAGAGCAGTACGAAAACGGTGAAGACCTGATGACCGCTGTTTCTAATGCGGCATCTCAGCGCTTTCGCCCAATTTTGATGACGTCAATGGCGTTTATCTTAGGGGTTACGCCATTAGCATTAGCCAGTGGTGCAGGTGCAGCAAGCCAAAACGCTATTGGTATTGCGGTAATGGGCGGCATGTTTGCAGCGACTTTTCTAGCGATATTCTTCGTTCCTATGTTCTACGTTATGGTAGAAAAACTATTTCATAAGGAAGACAAATAACGAGTAAGTACGCTAGAGTGGGGAAAAACTTTTCATTTTTTACAGAGGGATATTGGTAATGACCACCGTTGTTTTTTCTCACGGTAAAGAAAGCGGGCCATGGGGCAGTAAGATAACCACGCTTTCGAATGTAGCAAACGATATGGGCTTTGGTGTTGAGAGTATCGATTATCAAGATCTCGACTGTCCCGAAGCCCGCCTAGAGCGATTAAAAGAAACCATCGCTGAAAAGTGTAATGACGTTGTGTTAGTAGGCTCGAGCATGGGCGGTTATGTATCACTTGCTGCCGCCAGTCAGATTTCAGCCAGAGGCGTGTTTTTGATGGCGCCTGCGCTTTACTTGCCCAACTACAAGATTCAACGCTTCCCGTACGATGGTTATGTGAGCTTGGTGCATGGTTGGAATGATGACATCGTACCTATTGAAAACAGCCTTAAGTATGCACGTCACCAAAAAGCTCAGTTGCTATTGCTTAACGATGGTCATCGCTTAGCTAATAGTAAATCAGTAATTTCACCCTTTTTCAGAAATTGGCTGGAGAAGTTTCGCTACTAGTGAATAGTGTTACACACAGGGAGCTGACCTTTTGAAACGGTGCTACCGGCGTAATATTTGTTGCGTCAAAAAGATCGCCAATGTTTAAAGCCTACTTATTTAATGAGTAGGCTTTTTTGTTACTACTGGTTTGTTTTGTAAGGTAAGACTAATCGCTTATATTCAGGTGGGGGTTAATACATAAAATTACCTATATTTATGGCATGATGGGGCATTGCTTAACACGGGGCAGAAGGAAATGGCATTTAACTTACCTCAAGCGCCGCAATGGTCGTCGCTAATAAAGTCGGGTTGTCGTGTCTTTGTCGGGGGAAATGCGGCAGTACCGCACGCATTGGTACAGCATCTGATTGACAATAGCGAAGGGTTCAGCGACATTGAACTGGTACATATGTTGGCCTTAGGCGACACCCGATGGGTAAAAGACGAGTATAAGAACCTTTTTAAAGCCAACACGTTTTTCATTGGTGGTGAGGCCATGCGAAAAGCCGTTGACGAAGGCCGCGCCGACTACACCCCTGTTTTCCTCTCTGAAATTTCAAGCTTGTTTAGCGATGGTACGCTGGCGCTTGATGCTGCTCTGGTTAATGTAAGCCCTCCCGATGAATTCGGCTACTGCTCGCTAGGCCCGGCTGTAGATATAGCTATGTCAGCAATCAGACAAAGCAAAAAAGTGATCGCTCAAATTAACCCTCAGGTGCCAAGAACCGCCGGTCACTCGTACATCCATATTAGTGAAATAACGGCGTGCATAGAAGCCGAAGAGCCGCTTGTTGAAGTATCGCCGCCGCCTATCGATTCGGTGGCGGAGCGAATTGGTCAGTATGTTTCAATGCTGGTGGACGATGGCGCAACGCTGCAATTTGGTATTGGGAAAATACCGAGTGCCACCCTTAAATATCTGTGTAACCACAAAGACCTGGGTATTCACAGCGAAATGCTCACCGACAGTATTATTGAACTGTTGGAGTCTGGCGCTATCACCAACAAGAAGAAGACTTTCCACCCCGGTAAAATTGTTACTAGCTTCGCTATTGGCACCCGCAAGCTTTACGACTTAATTGATAGTAACCCTCACATCGAGTTTTACCCGAGTAGTTATGTAAACAAGCCCACCAATATTGCTAAGAACGACAATATGGTCGCTATAAACAGTGCACTTGAAGTGGATTTAACCGGTCAGGTGGTGGCCGATTCACTGGGCTATGACTTTTACAGTGGCATAGGCGGGCAAGTAGATTTTGTAACGGGCGCGTCTATCAGCAAAGGTGGGAAAGCGATTATAGCGCTGCCTTCTACTGCAAGGAACGAAACCATTTCTCGTATTACACCGCGCATAAGCGAAGGGGCGGGGGTTGTGACTTCGCGAGGTAATGTACAGTATGTAGTTACCGAATACGGCATAGCATCGCTTAAAGGGAAAAGCATTCGAGAGCGTGCGTTAGAGCTTATTCGCGTGGCTCACCCTAAATTCCGTGCCGCACTATTAGAAGAAGTGCGTCAGCATTACTGGGTGCCCCATTATCAAGAAAAGTACCCCACAGATATTCCGGAACTAGGGGCTATTCAGCTTAAAAAGCTCAATATACAGGGTGAAACATTTTACATGCGCCCGCTTAATCCTGCAGATGAAAGGCGGCTGCAAGAATTTTTCTATTCCCATACTAAAGAAACGTTAAGGCTGCGCTACAACTACGACCCGAAACAAATGTCGCGTGAAAAGTCATGTAACTTGGTGTCTGTGGATCAAAGCTCTGATGCAGCGTTATGCATAGTAAGACAAGAAGGCTCGCGCATTACCATTCACGCGGTGGGGCGCTTCTACTACAACCCAAACGACAATACCTGTGAAGCTGCTTTTGTCACTCGGGAAACCCAGCAAGGAAAAGGCATGGCAAGCCGCTTGTTAAACGAGCTTATCACGGTAGCAAAAATAAGAGGCATTGCGAAAATGATGGCTTACGTGCGTGGCGATAATAGCCCCATGATCGCTATTTTCGAACAAGCCAAATTTAAACGAAAATTTACTGGCGACCCCAGTGATATAGAGTTAGTACTAGACGTGGCATCACTGCATGACAATTAAAATATTTCGTGGCAAGCACGGCACTAAACACGATTTAGGCAAAGACCATCCCGAGTCGCCAGACCGTTTGTTTGCGATTGACGACCAACTGCTTTCTTCAGGATTAGATATGGTGTGTGAACATGCTGACGCTACGCCTATTGCCGAATCCTACCTGAAACTAGCGCACGACCCATATTATGTAAAAAGTGTGTTTGAGCATGCGGCTCAATCTATATTTAACGACCACGAAAAAACGCTGTATTCAGAAAACAAAGATAACGTGGCATGGTTAGATGAAGATACTGGCTTAATGCGCCACAGCCTAAACGCTGCGCTTGAGTCGGCTGGTGCAGGGTGTAATGCTGTCGATTGGGTAATGGATGGCAATGACCGGCAAGCCTTTTGTGCCACTAGGCCACCAGGACACCACGCGACATACGATAGTGCTATGGGATTTTGTATTTTTAATAACATTGTTATAGCTGCTCGCTACGCACTTCAAAACTATCAGCTGAAACGTGTAGCCATTGTCGATTTTGATGTGCACCACGGAAATGGAACCGAGCAAATTGTAGCTGGCGACCAGCGCATTATGCTGTGTAGCAGTTTTCAGCACCCTTTTTATCCGCATAGTGGCTCGCCGGTATCGGCAAGTAATATTCTCTCTGTACCGCTGGAAGCCGGCACAACAGGAGACGTTTTTAGAGAAAAAGTGCAGCATTGGTTTGATGCATTGCGTAACTTTCAGCCTGAACTGATTTTTATCTCTGCAGGCTTTGATGCTCACGCTGAAGACCCAATGGCTCACCTACGCCTAGTAGAAGATGACTATTTCTGGGTAAGTCAACAGCTTCGCGTCGTTGCTGATACATGTTGCAAAGGTCGTATCGTAAGTATGCTAGAAGGCGGCTATGATTTAAGTGCGTTAGGCCGCAGCGTAGTGTCCCACCTAAAAGGCATGAGTCGTCCTATCGAAGAAGCACAATAGGACGACGGGTTATCTAGCCTCAGCAATCTTTCAGACTAGGCTAGCCATGCAGACAACATGTAGAGTCCGGCCCCTAACATGGCTAGGTTTTCTGTCAGTGATATAAAGCCAAGGGGGAGGTCTGAGTTACCGCCCACACAGGCACATTTAAGCTCGCGCTTATCGATATAAACCGCCTTGATAACTGAAACCGCACCAATGGCGCCGATAAAAATGGAAACAGGTGAGACCAATAGTGCAGGGAACCCTGCAAGCATACCAAGCCCGGCAAACGCCTCTGCGAAAGGATAAATATACGCGTATCGTACCTGCTTCATTGCTAATAAGTCATAGGTAATAAACTGGTTTGAGAAAGCCACTAAGTCTTGCAGCTTTTGAAGGGCAAGTATTACCATCGCCACTCCAATGAAATTCAATATAAAAGGCTCTAGCCCTGCTGGTAGACCGCCTTTTAGCATAAGCGCAAGTACCATAAGCGCAGCTAAAGAAAAAATCACAATAATAGGTGTATAGCGTGACCCGAATTCGCTTTCCTGTTTCAAATCGAAATACTCTCTGAGGTCGTCATAACCACCAATGCGCTCATCATCGATAAACGTTTGCGGGGTAGTTTTCACGTTGTGCTTTTCTTTAAAGGCGTCGGTTTCACTTCGGTTGGATAAGTGATGATCCTCAACTTTATAGCCTTTTCTCTCTAGTAGGTCTTTTGATTTGAGCCCAAAGGGGCAAATATGGTCCGGGGTAACCATGCGATAAAGAACGGCGCGCTTTGACATTGTGGACTCCTTGTAAAGCTTTCACTAAAGAACACAGAGTGCGCAAAATATGCGCATTTCAAGCTCGATTATTAGTAATATTGCGATATACAAAGAAACCAACAAAATTTGTGCCAGCGTTTTAGCAGAAGCAACCTGATGCGTCTGCATTGATAACGGCACCGTTATAGGGAAGCTGAGTGGTGTAGCTCACCACTTGTTCGACAAGGTTTTTGCCGGTAAAACAACCATAGCCTGTTGCATAAGGGCCTAGATAGCGAAGTTGCGCTTGTTTATCTAACACGATAAGCGCTGGCACGGCCTCAATTAAAGCCGCTAGCTCGGGCACATCCTCCACGTTTAACCTAACTTGGTGATAGTCATTCCCGAGCTTTGCTAGCAACTGAGTTTGGTGTGGTGTAGTTAGCGTATCGCAATAGCAGCGAGACTGCGTTCCCACATGAATGACTGACCCCGCCTTGATGTTCTGATTTTTTAAGAACTCAACAAGCGTTGCATCAAAGTCTGGCGCCGTGGTGCGGTGCAGCAATTCGCCGTTAGGGTCGAACTGTGAGAGTTGGCGCTGACCATACAAGAGCAGGGCAGAGAGTAAGCCCACCGCCCATAATGCTAGTAATAGCCAGCTAGTCTTTTTGTGCATAAGGCGTAATGCCTTTCATTTTTGCTTTAATTACTGCGCTTAAAGTTTAAAACGTTCAATTGCGCTGCGCATGCGCTGAGAAATTTGTGACAATACTTCAACTTCATCCGCGAGCGATTCAGCTGTAGCGAGTTCTTCGGAAGTAAATTCACTCAAACGAGCGGTGCTCTGCGCTATGGAAGCAGACGCGGTTTCTTGCTCTACGGCAGAGGTGGCTATTTCGGTCATGCTCTCGCTGGCCTCGCGGATTTGCTGCATGATTTCTGACATGGCCGAGGTGGCGCTTTCACTTGAAATGACCGCTTCATCCACTAATTGGATACACGTTTGCATTTGTTCAACTGAACTGGCGGTTTGCGCCACTAATTGTTCAGTAATACTAGTAATTTGGTCTGCACTTTCTTTTGAACGAATGGCCAGAGTGCGCACTTCGTCGGCAACCACGGCGAAACCACGACCGTGTTCGCCAGCGCGGGCTGATTCAATAGCAGCATTCAGTGCAAGCAAATTAGTTTGTTCAGCCACAGCAGTGATAGAGCGCATGGCATCAGAAATATGTGAACACTGTTCGTTAAGCGCAGAGTTAGTCTGCGCTGCAGAATTTAGTGTGTTGCGCAACGAATCTATTGTTTTACTGGATTGAGAAATAGAATCGCGGGTAGATTGGGAAGCATTTTGCGCTGCCGATGCTTTGTCGCTAGCAAGAGTAGTTTGCTCTGTTGAAAGCTGCATGGTTTGTGCGATTTCTTCTGACGACGCCGAGACCATAGCAATTTCTTGGTCTGTATTTCTGCTAATTTCGAACATGTTATTGGCTGCCAATTCCATTTTACCGCAGCCCTTTACAACTTCGTCTGTTAAATTGGAAGCAAGCTCAATCAGCGATTTCACTTGATCGATAAGTTCAGCGAAAGGCCTGACTATTTTGTTTCCGCGATTTAGGTCAACAGATAAATCGAGCTTACCATCGTTTTTTTGCATTGTTTCAATGGCCAAGCGCAGTTCGGCTGCCCCCGCGCCCTCTTGATTACTTTGCTTAGCCATGTACATCAACACGCCACCCTCGCTTAATGCAAAAGCAGCATGCATGAGCAAGATAGGGAAGGTTACATGACCTTCTTCAAAGATCATTAGCGGTGCACCGCCAGACTGCAGAAAGAAGAAAGAGATATGATGAACGGCAACAACAGCAGTTCCTGTTGCAACCACTTTCCAGTCTCTGAAATAAGAAAGAAAGGCAAGAAGAACAAAAATCTCGAAGTGGACTTCAATTAAACCGAAAGATTGATGGATGTGGAGGGCTGTTAGCAACTGAACGCCGATAGCCATAGCATGGCGGCTTATAGCTGAGTAGGGATTTTGAAGGCTGAGTATAAGCGGCAAAGCTGCAATAGGAACACCAAATATAAACGCAGGTAAAAGTTCACCCGTAAACACACCAATCGCTACAGCAATGAGTAGTTGTACAACAATCACAACGCGAAAAATTTTGTGACCTTCAAGGAGCCAAGGGTACTGCATGCCAATCTCCAACAAGTATTTGGGGTTAAGTGTAGGTTAAAAATTAGAGGTATGCTATGTTCGCCACAGTTTACGGAAATAACGGTTTTTGGGCCATTTAACTTTTGTATAGAAGTCACTGTTATAAAAAAGTTTAAAGTGCAAGTGGCCCGAATAAACTGAAGGAGACAAACATGCCTGCTATCGCCTTTCTTTCCACCGATCACCTTGAAGACTTTTTTGTTTACGACGAGCTGTTGGTTCCATATTTTAATGAGCGAGGCTGGTCTGTAGAGACCATATCCTGGCATAGCCAGTCAGAAAAGTGGGATAGATTTGACTATGTGATCGTACGAAGCACTTGGGATTATCAGCAGCACCCGAGAGCTTTTATGAAGTGTTTAGATCAGATCGACGCGTCGAGCGCTATTTTGCTCAACCCTCTGGCTCTTATTCAGTGGAATATAGAAAAGCACTACCTTAAAGACTTGCAGTGTAAAGGCATACCCATTGTTAAAACAATATGGGGGAAAGATTTTAATAACAATGTTATAGAGCAAGCATTTACACACTTTAGCTGTGACACCTTGGTAATTAAACCCACACTCAGTGCCAACGCTGACGATACCTTTAAGCTGTCGGTCGTCGATTGGCATAATCAGCAGCAGGTGCTCTGTAACGTTTTTAATCAACGTGACTTCATGATTCAGCCGTTTTTAGAAAGCGTTGTTGAAGAAGGAGAATACTCGTTATTTTATTTCGGTGGGGAATATAGCCATGCCATCAAAAAGGTACCGCAAAAAGGCGATTTCCGCGTACAAGAAGAGCATGGAGGTAGTTTACATTCCGTTGTCGTAGATAAAGAACAGTTAGACATCGCGACAAAGGCGCTGTCAGCTATGCCATACGAGGCGCTTTATGCGCGGGTCGATTTAGTAAGGCAGAATAACAACTGGGCAATAATGGAGCTTGAGCTTATTGAGCCTTCACTTTACTTCAACCTTGATACGCAGTCTCCTGTTCGCTTTGTTGAAGCTTTGGTAAAAGCTCACGAAGCCACACAATAATCAGGTTATTAATACTGGTGATGATAAAAAGGCTTGCGACCTAATGTCGGCAAGCCTGTTAAAAGTGTCATTTTTTTCCACGTTTGCTTAAAGCCTAGTCCCTATAGCTATTACCTTTTGAAACGCTGCGTTCTACTCGGGAGATTTGCCTTTGTGATCTTTCCCGTTGAGCGTGTTTAACAGGTCTGTTGCTACTGGCTCGTTCAATACGTTTTGGTTTATTCGTCTCTCGAGCAATCGAGCGATGCTGAGGACTTGTTCTTTCAACTCGCTGGCGATTGACGCTTTGCTTCGTTGAGCGCGGCAGTGTTTCACCACTATTCACATACCTTTTTGGCTGTGGAGAGGGCGTCACTCGATCAGGCTTAACACGCTTTAGTTGCTTTAATGTGTTGTCCCTCGTTGGCTTTTCACTTCTGGCCACCGCTTGATTGCGTTTCAGCGCATGTTCTATTGATTGCTTGCGATTGGCTGAATCCTGCTTCTTCTGAGAGCGACTTTCTCTTAGTGGTGTTACTTGTTTAGGCTCGATAGTCCGTTTTACCGGTTGGCTATCGATAGACCTCGCTAAGGTTTTTTCACTAGCGCGCGCTAAGGGCTTTTCATTAGTACGCGCTAAGGGCTTCTCAACAGATCGCGCTAAAGGCTTAGTAAAACGTTTATCGTTATGATGCGTCGGCGTATTAACCGTTTTAACGTGCTTATTTGATAAATGTTTAGCCCGGGTAACACCGGCATGTTCGTATCGCGAAGGCGCACTGCTCACTACGCGTTCAGAATAACGTGCCCGGCGATGTACTGTATTGTGCTCCCAACGGCGATAGTCACGACTTACAACGCGTTTTCGTGGGCTACCGTGGTAATAACGGCGCACGGGCTCACGGTGAATGACTACGTGACGGTTATGCCAGTGCACACTACCGAAAAAGAAAAAAGTAGAAAGGTGTACACTGGGAGACCAATATACATTGCTATATTGGTGATAGCTTACGTGATGACGCCAGCGTACAGGGGAAGTCGCGTGCCACCAGTTGCCATATACCACATGGGGGTCGTAATACGGTACATACACTACTTCTCGCCGACGAGGCTCAATGTAAATGATCTCTCGGCTGCGTTCACGTTCTGTCTCAACTTCAATATAGTCGTTGGTTACTAGGTTACCCGTGTTGTGCGCGTGCTGTCTTAGTACCTGTACACGGTCTAATACACGGCTTTGGTCAACAAGCACATTGTCGCCAAGCTGCTGTAACCACTCAAGATCATTGGCCATGGTGTTAAGTAGTTCAGTGAAAGACGCGAGCGCTTTTACACTAGGGTCCCAGCTAACGCCGTCTAATACACTCTCTACCTGCTGCGGTGCTAAATGCTTATTACTTTGACGCCAGCGATCGGCCGCAACCACATCTAAGGGATAGGTAGAAGCAATCAAAATGTGTGTAAGAAGCGTGTCTGGATATAGTGCAATGGGCGCAAGTACACTGTCTAAGTCTGCGTCAGAATATTGCTGAGCTGTAGACGAAGCCTGACTAAAGCTTGTGTTCGATTGAGCAAGCGCAGGCAGCGCAGAGGCACTGGCTAGCGCTAAAACTACAGATAAGGCTATGTTTTTCATACATTCTCCTTATACCAATCCGCATAGAGAATTGCCCACTCAGAAGGTAATTTTCTATGCGAACTGGTAATAAATTGCTGTGCTGCCAAGCAGCTGCTTTCGCGCGCAATGTGGTAAGTCTGTATACATTATGGTCAACGTATAATTAACCTAAGCTGAATAGAAAATGCCCACATTAAACGTGGGCATTTTTTAAAAAGGGGAAAGCGTTAAAGCATGATAGGCAAAGCCGTTGTGCCTAACTATTTGAAAACGTGCGGGTCGAAAGCGTGGCCAAGCTTCTCTGTCTTCGTTTTGAGATAGTGTTTGTTGTCTTTAGTGATGCCGTGGTCAATAGGCTTTCTCGCTACCACATCTATACCGAGTGCCTTTAATGCTGCCAGTTTTTTCGGGTTATTTGTCATAAGCTCAACGTGCTTTACATTAAGCGTATCTAGCATTAGCTTGCAGATATCATAGCTTCTTAAGTCGGCGTCAAAGCCAAGGTGCTCGTTAGCTTCAACGGTGTCCATACCGCTGTCTTGCAGGTTGTAGGCGCGAATTTTATTTAAAAGACCAATACCTCGGCCTTCTTGGCGTAAATAAAGCAAAACACCGTGCCCGTTATCTACAATGTTCTGCATGGCTTTTTCCAACTGAAAGCCACAGTCACATCGGGTGCTGAATAAAGAATCGCCGGTTAAGCATTCTGAATGAATACGAATAGGCACTACATCATCAGCTTTCCACTCCCCGTAGGAAAGGGCAACGTGCTCTTGGCCGCTGGCTTCAACAAAGCCGTGTATTTTAAAATCACCCATTCTAGTGGGTAATTTTGCAGTACTGACATATTCGTATTTAGGCTGTTTGCTACTCATGTTACTTCTACACTTTGGACAGTAGGCAATAAGTGGGGGTGACTTCTATTTTTGCAAGTCTACCATTTTATTATACGCGAGTAGACGCTTGTGCTATCACTTTTTTCGTAACACAAGCATCAGATATGGTTATTATAGAGGTTGGAATTCTCGCAAAGGGGCAGGCTTAGCAACACCGAAGCCCTGAGCGAAATCAACGCCCATTTTTCCGAGTTGCGCCATCGTACCTTCATTTTCAACAAATTCGCCTACAGTTTGCATGCCCATAGCTTTTGCTACATCGTTAATGGATGCGACCATTGCGGTGTCCACACTATCGTTAAGCATGTCCTTAATAAACATACCGTCAATTTTTACCTGACTCACCGGTAAGCTTTTCAGGTAGCTGTACGAGGAGAAACCGCTGCCAAAATCGTCAAGGGCAAAAGAACACCCAAGGCGGTTAAACGTTCGCATAAAGGCAAGGGTGTCTTCCATTTTGATAATGGCTACCGACTCGATAACCTCAAAGCAAATCTTGTTGTACGGAATGTTAAAGGTCTCAAATGCATTTAAAATAAACAGAGTGAAATCCCTATCTGCCAGCGAGTGACAGTTAAGGTTAATACTGCATCGTTTCAATTCTGCTAGGTGTTTAGGGTTTTCAGACAACCACTTGAACGTATTCGTTACTACCCATTTATCCACACTCACGTTCATTTCAAATCGCTCAGCTGTGGGCAAGAAATTGGCAGGCTCTACAAGCTTCCCATCTTTCTCTCGCAGCCTTAGTAATACTTCATAATAGTGTCCATCGGCGGTTTTGCTCAATGGCCTTAACGATTGATAGAAAAGCTCGAAGCGGCCTTCTTCTAGCGCATTATTTATCGAAGATACCCAATCGAGCTCGCGCTGATAGCGCTGCATACTTTCATCATTCTTGTTGTATCTATGAACTTGATTTCGACCTTGTTCTTTTGCAAAGTAACACGCCGCATCCGCCATACTTAAATACTGACCAGAGCTTACATCGGCGTCGTCACAAACAACCATCCCTATACTCACACCTAAGTTGAAAATGCGGTTGTCCCACATAAATCGATAAGCTTGAACAGCGTTGAGGATCTTTACGGCATTCAAGTAAACGGCATCGGTATCGATATTTGAATAGATCACGCCGAACTCATCTCCCCCAAGGCGAGCTAATTGTGCTTCTGGCAGCAACGTATTTTCAATAAGGCGGGCAATATCTTTAATAAGTACATCCCCGGCTTTGTGGCCGCAGGTATCGTTAACCACCTTAAACCTATCGAGATCTAAAAACAGCAAGCATATTGGTGTATCGTCCGCTTCGAGCACTTTTTCTTTAAACACCAATTCAAACTGACGTCGATTAAAAACACCCGTGAGTGAATCATGAGTAGCTAAATACTGAAGGCTTAAATCTGATTGTTTTTTCTCTGTGATATCTATAATTGAGCCGTACAAAAAGCTGCCTTCGTCGTTTTCTCGAATTTGACACGATAAAGAAAACCAAAATTCACTACCGTCGCGGCGCTTGCCTCGTATTTCTTTGCCGGTAACGTGGCCTTGCTGCGATATTTCACCCAGTAAAATTTGTCTATCTTCAGCACTGGCGTAGAACACTTTTGTGTTCTCTGCTTCGGCAAGCATCTCTTCTTCATTGTCGTAGCCAAAAACTTTACACATCGCGGGATTTACTGAAATGAGCTTTCCATCCCATGTAGACGTGTAGTGCCCTTCGGCTGAATGCCGGAACAAATCATAGAAGTGATTCAAGCTAGAAATCGTTTCTGCCTGAGTTGAAAGCTGGCGTTGATTTAAAACTTCTTCTTTAGTTATGACGGCAAAACCAAAACATAGAAAACCGAGTGTAAGAAAGAAGAGCATACCGATAGCAACATCGACGGTATAAACCAAATTATTGAATAAGTTCTGCGTCACTAGTGCGTAAAATGCGTAAAAGGAAAGCCAGGCAAGAATATAGGTAATACTTACCGCTTGGCTGCCCTTGTCCTTAAACACCAAGGCCAGTAAGACGTGATATAGCCCCATTCCAGCGGTTAATATCAGTAGCGTAATGGATGTGGTATACGCATTTACAGTAAAGCAATAGAGGGTTGCTACTAAAGGTACAAAATAATTTAACGCGCGCAAAATAAAGGGAATACGGGCGAATAGGTGGTGCGTTACTTTTGCAATGCACAATAACAATATGCCAAAACAAACCGCATAAAAATGTTCACTACCGTTGGTCAGGCTTGGCCAAATCGCTACCCCTCCCACGGTTATAAAAAGCAGAGCGATAAGAACGAGCGACGACATGGTAAGCCAAAAGCGCGTGGGGATACGTTGATAAAGATAAGAAAATAGAAAATAGCAAGCAATTAACGCCATGATCCCGGAAACCGCGCCGAGTAAGGTAAGCATGTTGGTGTCGTGCTGGACTAGAAGGTCTTTCTTCCACAATGTAATAGGAAAGTACTTAAGCCCCTCATCTTTTACAGCGATCAACAAGCGAGCGTTTTGGTAAGGCTGAAGGGTGAAAGCTAGCCTAATATTGGGAAGGGGCTGTCTTAAAGAATAATCACCTTTACCAGCCTGATATCGATAAGACTTAACAATGCGCTCGCTGCTATCAAGAAGAAATATTTGTAAGTCGTCAACGTTCAGCCTGTCAATATTAAGCTCCAGTGGTATTGGGCTGTAGCCTGTATGAACAAGTTCAGTAGAGTACCATACCCGTCCGTTTGACGACGGGGCTTGAACGGCAATGTTGTCGTTTAAAATATCAAAGTATGTGGCGCTGCTTGGCGCGATAGTTAAACGCGCGTAGTGATTAATAATTTCACGCTCAAAGGATTCGTTGACAGTAAGCTGACTGCTAGCCGAAGCGTTGACGCTTAGTATTACCCAACTGATGAGCAAAGCTGATACGTACTTTATTAGCCGGGCTGTTACCACTCGTTAATTCCTTGAACCGCATAGTAAGAGGGCGGTGTTTTTTGAAGGCAAAATATATATCGCTTAGCCCTCTCGTCCCTCGGGGATTTTCCTTAGAATAATACTAGTTTTAATGAAAAGCCAAACCCAACGTAAAGTGACAAGGCTTACACTATTGTTGAATCAAGTAGTTTAAAATAATGGATGGTGACTGCTGTGTACCTATAGGCTCTAGCCATATTGCTTCGCAAAGCCACTCTATACAAAGCATACATTGCAAATCTGTATCACCTTTGTTTGCCGTGATCACTGCCTGAAACCGGTCGGCTCCCCAATCTGTTTCTGAAAGCTTGAAATCAAACAAGCCGCAAAATTTTTCTGCCCATTGCTGAGTTTTAAGAGGCGTTAAAGGTAATGCAACGCGGATTTCTACGCTTTGTTCGTTAACCACGGCGTGCTGTTGAATGTCTTCTTTAGTGAGATTTTGCATAGAACTTATCAATTCGCTGGTTATTGTAAACCTGCTTGCTTTATAAAGTGTATATAGTACAACACAAAAACAATAGCGTTAATCTAAGCGTATTAAGGACGGGGTATGCTAACACTTCACCATTTAAATAACTCTCGCTCGCAGCGAATTTTGTGGCTTCTTGAAGAGCTAGGCGTAGAGTACAAAATAGAATTCTATCAACGAGACAGTAAAACGAACCTAGCGCCGGATTCATTGCGCGCTGTTCATCCACTGGGACGCTCTCCGGTGCTTACTACGCCGCACGGTGCCATTGCCGAGTCTGGTGCTATTGTGGAATACCTTGTTCGCCACCACGCTACAGACGCATTTTCTGTACCTCAAGACCCAGAGGCACTTCAACAGTATTGGTTTTGGCTGCATTTCGCTGAAGGTTCGCTAATGCCGCCACTAGTGGCAAACTTAGTGCTGGAGAAAGCGCGTCAAAAAGGTTCGAAGCCTTTCTTTATTAAGCCAATTACTAACAAACTGATAGACGGTATTTTAAATGCCTATTATGGCCCTAATTTAGCGCAGAGCTTACGCTATGTGGAATCTTACTTATCGAAAAATACCTGGTTTGCGGGTGACGCACCCAGTGGCGCTGATGTTCAAATGATATTTCCGTTAGAGTCGTTGGTGGCCAGCGGGCGTGCGAAGGACTTTACTGCCATTCAAGGTTACGTAAAACGAGTTCATGCCAGAGAAGCCTACAAAGCGGCGCTTGAGAAAGGGGGAGAATACGCTTACGCCTAGTGTGTTTATCTCTACTGCGTGCACTTTTACTTTGTGCAAACCCTGCGGCCAGCTGGAAAACAGAATCTAGTTGGCCTGCAAGCCCTCAGTGCTCTCGATTTATGTAATCATCAATAAGCTGAATGAAGGCATCACCATAGCGTTCGAGTTTGGTTTGGCCTACGCCGCTTACATCAAGCAAGGTGTTGTGCGTAGTGGGGAGTTTACACGCCATATCCACTAAGGTGGCGTCACTAAATACCACATACGGCGGCACTTCATTTTCTTCGGCCAACACTTTGCGTAAGTGCTTAAGACGAGTGAACAACGTTCGGTCGTAGTTTGCAGGCGCTTGTTTTGCTTTTTTCTTGTCGGGCTTAAATTCAAGCCGCGGAACGGCAAGCTGAACCGCTACTTCACCTTTTAGCACAGGCCGAGCGGCCTCGGTTAAGCGCAATGCGGCATGGGCGGTAATATCAACGCGTATAAGGCCTTTATGAACAAGCTGGTTGATAATGTTGTGCCAGTAGCTATCCGATTTATCTTTACCTATGCCGTACGTGGAAAGCTGGTGGTGGCCTGCTTCCTGAAGGCGCCTAAGCTGCTTGCCTCGCAACACATCAATGACATACTGGCTAGAGGCTTGCTGTGAGAGCCGAAGTACACACGACAGTACTTTTTGTGCAATCACCAAACCGTCGATCATCTTAGGTGGGTCTAGGCAAATGTCGCAGTTGCCACAGGCGCTGTCGCTGAACTGCGAAAAGTAGTTCAGGAGTACTTGTCTACGACAGGTTTGCGCTTCTGAAAAAGCTTCCATAGCCGCAAATTTTTGTAACTCTATTTGGTTGCGCTCGGCTATTTCCCCTTGCTCTATCCACTGTTTTACACGGGCTGCGTCTTTTTCGTCAAATAATAGTAAAGCTTCAGACTCTAGGCCGTCTCGCCCCGCTCGGCCGGTCTCCTGATAATAGCTTTCAACACTGCGCGGAACGTCGTGGTGAACCACATAACGCACGTTCGATTTGTTGATACCCATGCCAAAGGCAACGGTGGCCACCACAATATCAATTTTGTCGTTAAGGAACTGGCGCTGTACCAACTCTCGCTCGTCGTTATCCATACCTGCGTGATAGGCCGCACAGCGAAAGCCTTGTCTGAATAATTTAGCGTGCAGGTCGTCGACTTTCGCGCGACTGTTACAGTAAATAATGCCGCTACCTTCTTGCTGTTTTACGTAAGCAACAACTTGGTCAAAGGCTTTGTACTTGCTCATTACGCGGTAGCGAATATTGGGTCTGTCGAAGCTGCCTTTATAAACCAGCGGGTCGTTAAGGTTTAGCTGCGTCAGTATGTCTGCTTGGGTGGCCGAATCTGCAGTCGCTGTGAGTCCAATAACAGGAATAGAGGGGAAGCGAGACTTTATTTGCCCCAGAGCGCGATAATCCTGCCTGAAATCGTGCCCCCAATGGGAAACGCAGTGCGCTTCATCAATGGCAAATAAGGCAATGTCGGCGTGTGCCAGCGACTGCTGAAAATAGTACTGCATTAAACGCTCAGGCGACACGTACAGCAAATCCAGTTTGCCAGCTTGCAGTGCGTCATTTATGCGCGCTTGTTCGTCTGCTTCTAGCGTTGAATTGAGATAAGCAGCTTTTACGCCCAGTGCTTTAAGCTGTTCTACTTGGTCCTGCATAAGCGATATGAGCGGTGACACAACAATAGCGGTGCCCTGGCGCACTAACGCAGGAATTTGATAGCAGAGCGACTTGCCTCCACCTGTTGGAAGCAAAACGAGTGCGTCTTTACCTTCACATACTTGGTGAATAACTTCGCCTTGACCGTCGCGAAAAGCATCGTAACCAAATACATCTTTTAAGACGGTTTCTGGTGTTTTTACACGTTGCGTTTCTGGCGCTAATTCTGATGGAGCTATTGCAGTTGTCATGGCGCTGGATTTTACGCGTTTTTGGCGACGTCTTCACGGGGCAATTTAAAAAACTAGACTAAAATTCAGCGATAGTCCTGAGCAGAGGGGCAGCAGCTCTTATAATTTATTTTGATTCAACATCATTGGTTGGATGAATTTCCGTCAAACTTACTTTCGGTAGTAATGTTGCTTATAAGCACATTACAAATATCAATTCATCAAGGAAAGCGAGTGGATAACAAAACGACTAATAAAGACGAAGCTAAGGGCAGCAAAACACTAAACCACGAACTAATGATTAAACATGTAATTGCGCTTTTTCGTGATACTATGCCGTTTAACCAGTTGCTGGGCTTGGAATTTGTTACCGAAGGAGAGGGGCTGGATACACAGATCTCCCTGCACCTTGATTGGCAACCAGCGCTAACCGGCAATCCAATGCAAAAAATCCTACACGGCGGTGTAACAGCGACTATGCTAGACACCATCGGTGGTTTAGTTTCAATTGTAGAAACCATCAAACAAACCGCACGTGAACACCTTGCGGACCTTCAAGTTAGATTGCCCACCATGGGCACGGTCGATATGCGCGTTGACTACTTAAGGCCGGGAAGAGGCGAGCGCTTTGTTGCGACAGCCACGATTATACGCAAGGGCAGTAAATTAGTGGTTTGTAGAATGGAATTGCACAACGAAAAAGGCGATCATATAGCCTTTGGCACGGGTACGTATATGCTGGGATAGCAGTGTCTTAATAGGTTTGCATCATCCCACAATGCCTGTTGTGACGTTGTGTAAAGGAAGTGAGCGGTATTAACGGGAGGTGTAGCATGGCAGAGCCATTACCAGATTTAATTGAAGAGATTGTTACCGAAAGTATGGGTGACGATCCGGCGACCTTGTTAGCCACCCTTGCGGGACAAGACGAGGTATACATCGCATCACTGTTAGAATCGTTGCCCGTAGAAAAACGTTTGGCGGTATGGGAAGGCATTCCTCGCGACCGTAAGCTCGACGTATTGGTTGAGATGCGTAGCGACCCCCGTGAAATTCTTATCGACAATACGCCGCACGACGAATGGGCGTCTATTTTTGCTGATATTGACGCAGAAGATTTACTGGAACTACTCGATTCATTGCCAAAACGGCTTGTCGATATGGCCTATGAATCACTTGATTCTAAAGAGCGTAAGTACTTCAGAGAAGCGACACAATTCCCCGATAACCAAATAGGGCACTGGGTTAACCACGAGCAGTTAGTGTTACCTTCGAACGCGAAAGTGCGCGAAGGGCTACGCTTATTAAGACGTGACATACCTCAGCATTGTGACAGCATTTTTTTGGTTAACCGCTCAGGTCAATTTTCCGCGCTGGTTAAAATTAGCCACCTCTTCAATGCGCAAGATCACGTGTCGCTATTCGACTTGTCGGAAGAAAGTGTGACGACCATTCAAGGGGCTGACGACACAATGAATGCGTCGCTACTTGTTCAACGTTCTGGGCTTGCGTCGCTGCCGGTAGTTGACGAAAACAACAAGCTTCTCGGCCGATTAGATGTGACCTCTGCAAGTGAGTTGGTCAACGAGTTTTACGAACGCCAAGTGATGGCTTCGGCCGGTATGGATGAGGACGAAGATTTATTCTCGCCTGTGGCGAAAAGTGCGAAAAATCGTGCCCTTTGGCTTGGCATCAACTTGCTTACCGCATTTTTAGCTTCGTGGTTTATTGGATTGTTCGAAGGCACCCTTCAACAAGTGGTTGCCCTTGCGGTACTGATGCCGGTAGTGGCAAGTATGGGAGGCATTGCAGGTAGTCAAACGCTAACCCTGATTGTACGCGGCTTGGCGTTGGGGCAGGTCACGCCTGCCAACTTACGAGCGCTGATGGTGAAAGAGCTTAAAGTAGGCGGCGTTAATGGCGTGATTTGGGCCTTAGTAATTGGCGTTGTTGCTTATTTCTGGTTTACCGATGCCATGTTAGGGTTGGTTATCTGTTTGGCCATACTGTTCAACATTGTAGCTGCCGCACTTGCAGGCGTATTTGTGCCTGTAATATTGGACAAGCTGAAAATAGACCCTGCGCTGTCGGGGTCGGTCATTTTGACTACCGTAACCGACATTGTAGGCTTTGTAGCATTCTTAGGTTTGGGCACACTGTTTCTGCTGTAGCACCATTCCCGCGAAAAACATTGTCCTGTTTTTTCATGACGAACGCATCTTAGGCCCCATTGAATGAGCACATTTAGTGGGGCTTTTTCATTTTTTGTTAATTACGTTTCATTAATTATGCCGCTTGTTACACGTCCTTTGCCGCATTGGAAAGCGTTAAGGGTTGTGTATTCACTTAACCTGATAAACAATACGCGCCTTCTTCCCCCGAATTTCGTTGGAGTCAGTCTTGTCTAAGCAAGCCAGTGCCGCTCAAGTCGGCGTTATTTGTGCAATTGCCGCATATAGCATGTGGGGTGTTGCACCTGTTTATTTCAAACAGTTGATGGTATTGCCGGCTACTGAAATCCTAATGCACAGGGTAATTTGGTCTGTGGTGCTGTTGGTTGGGCTTATAGCCGCGCTAAAGCAGTGGCCCAAAGTGGGCGCCGCCCTTCGCAATAAGCGCGTTATGCAGATTTTATTCGTTGCAGGGTTGTTACTCGGGGCGAATTGGCTCTTGTTTATTTGGGCAATTAATAACGACCATATTCTTGATGCAAGCCTTGGCTATTACATCAACCCTCTTATCAACGTATTTTTAGGGCGACTTTTCTTAGGTGAAAGGTTGCGTAACTTACAGCGTGTAGCCGTTGGGCTTGCCGTTATTGGCGTGGCTATTCTTATTTTCTCTTACGGCCACGTGCCGTGGATTGCCCTGGTGCTTGCGGGAAGTTTTAGCGTATATGGCTTATTGCGCAAGCAAGTGGCTGTAGACTCGCTACCCGGCCTATTCATTGAAACTTTAATGCTCTCGCCATTCGCTATTATTTACTGGGTTTTCTTTGGCTCTGAGTACAGTAACTTATTTAATAACGACGCCACGCTAAATACCCTTATTTTAGCGGCTGGCATTGTAACTACCGCGCCACTACTTTGTTTTACCGCTGCAGCAAGGCGCATTATGTATTCAACGCTGGGCTTTTTTCAGTACATTGGCCCTACGCTTATGTTCATTCTGGCGGTTTACCTTTACGGCGAACCGCTTGAAGAGTCGCGCTTGGTAACCTTCGGCTTTGTGTGGTTTGCGCTTATCTTGTTTAGTGCCGACTCGCTAGTTAATTACCGCAGTCAGCGTAAAGCGCGAAAGCTAGCGGTGGAGTAGGGGCTTTTGCGCACAAGTCTTTAATTAAACGTCGGACAGCTAAGCGGCGGTTGATTGAGTGAAAAGCTAAAGCAGTGAAGCTTGCTCTTGCTGAGGAACATCTGGTGGTTCGCACTTCACTTGGTTACGCCCACTATTTTTGGCGGCGTAAAGCTGCTTGTCGGCAAGGCTTAGTAGCTTATCTACGCGCTGAGTGTGGGCGCCACTTACCCCAATACTGCAGGTCACTTTAATGTCGCTTTTAGGCAGCTGAATAATTTCCGCTTCCACCACTTTTCTGAAGTCGTCTAAACGCTCACAGGCTTCTTTTAGTGGTGTTGACGGCATGTATATACAAAACTCTTCGCCACCAAAGCGGGAAATAATTTCGTCTGGAAAATAAAACTCAATAAGGGCCGCCATGGCTTTTAGCACAATGTCACCGGCGTCATGGCCATGGGTATCGTTTATCGATTTGAAAAAGTCTAGGTCAATAAGGGCGAGAGCGTGATCCTCAGACAGGTTTTGGTGTTGTACAGTAACCATGTAGAAGAAGTGGCGCCTGTTAGGCAAACCTGTTAAATAGTCGGTGTTGGCCACACGGCGAATTTCTTCAACGCTCTCAATATATTCTACGTTCTGCATCACGCGACACAAGAACTCTTCATGACAGTAGGGCACTCGCAAGAAGTCATTTGCACCACTTTTAATAAAGTACGCAGACATTAACATGCCTTTGCCTCCAGCAACGCCCATAATTGCCAGCTGCTCTTTCGAAAAGGCTTTTCTTAAACTGGCGACAAAGTGCGTGCCTGTCATATCAGGTAACGTGTTGTCAGTGATAACAAGACGTACGTTTTTGTGTTCAGACAAGCATTGCATAGCGTCTGTAGCCGTTAAGCATTCAAACGCAATAAAATTATGGCGCTGAAGTAATGAAACGGTTTTTGAGCGCAACACCCGATTAGTGCTTACCACGACGACACCAGTAGACTTGTTTTTTTCTAATCGGCTAATAAGACGATTGAGGTAGTCGTAGTTCTGCGAATTTTCTTTGGGAATGTAATCGACAACGTCACGTTCTAGGACTTTATCGCGAATAGCGCTATCTAAACTTTCTGTTGTAGCAATGGTGGGAATGAAAGACTCAACCGTAAAGTCGATGGCTTCGCCTTTTGGTGCATCGGGAAGCGAGTATGCAACAATAGCACACAGAAAGGTTTCCGGCATATTTTGCGAAAACCGTGCTTTGCCTTCTGTCAGCGACGTCGCGCCAACGGGGGTAAGACCTGCCCGGCGTACTAATTTCGCTATAAGTTCAAGGTTGCCTTCACCATTTTCGATGATCAGCACGTGTTGCTGCATACATTTCAACTTAGGTTTAGGCTACCTTGCCTATTAATAATGTTACGCTTTCTCCAGCTTTGCGTAAGCAAGTACCAGCCATTTGCTGCCAAATTCGTCGAAGTTTACTTGAACTCGACCGTGCTCACCACTCCCTTCGTAGTTAAGTACGATCCCTTCGCCAAATTTACGATGTACAACTCGCTCACCTAAACTAAAGCCCGTTTCTTCAAAACTGGCGTGCGAGGTTGCCTGACTAAAGCGGTTGTGCACGGGCCGCGAAATAGTCGATTTCAGCCTAACCTCTTCAACGCAGTCTGCTGGCATTTCGCGAATAAACCGAGAAGCAGTATGATACTTATCTTGGCCATAGAGTCGACGACTTTCTGCATAAGTAATATACAACTTTTGCATTGCTCTGGTCATACCAACATAGCAAAGTCTGCGTTCCTCTTCCATTCGACCTGGCTCGTCGTTAGTCATTTGGCTAGGGAACATGCCTTCTTCTACACCTGCTAAGAATACCAGCGGAAATTCAAGGCCTTTGGCGGTGTGTATGGTCATCATCTGGACGGCGTCCTGGTCTTTATCCGCCTGGGTTTCACCCGCTTCCAGCGACGCATGAGCTAGAAAGGCTGCCAGAGGCGACATTTCTTCGGCTTCTTCAGGCACGATAAAAGTTTTACATGCAGTAACCAATTCTTCTAAGTTTTCTAGACGTGCTTGGGCCTTTTCTCCGCGCTCTGCTTGGTACATGGCGTACAGACCAGACTGGCGAATAGCCTTATCGGCTTGTTGGTCAAGGGGCTCATCTAACGTGGATTGTTCTAGCTCAGTAATTAGCAACACAAAGCTTTGCATTGCGTTTAGCGCGCGGCCTTTGAAGCCACCTTCATTAATGAGCAACTGACACGCCTGCCACATTGAACAGTTGTGCATTCGCGCGGTGTCGCGCACTTGCGATAAGGTTTTCTCACCAATACCGCGACTTGGGGTGTTAACCACGCGTTCAAAAGCAGCGTCATCGTGCGGGTGGCTAACCATGCGCATATAGCCAAGGGCGTCTTTAATTTCTTGGCGCTCGAAGAAGCGCAGACCGCCGTATATGCGATACGCCAGCCCTTCGTGTAGCAAGGCTTCTTCCAGTACTCGAGACTGGGCGTTGTTTCGATAAAGAATAGCGGTATCAGTAAGGGCGTTGCCTTGATTAAGCCAATCTTTGATTTTCGAAACAATAAAGCGCGCTTCATCTAGTTCGTTGAAACCCGCATATACAGAAATAAGCTCGCCTTGCGCGTCTTCTGTCCAAAGTTCTTTCCCTAAACGACCCGTATTGTTGTCGATAACCGTGTTCGCCGCTTTAAGAATGTTTCCTGTAGAGCGGTAATTCTGCTCAAGGCGAATAGTAGTAGGCTCGTTGAAGTCTTTCAGAAAGTGCTGAATATTATCTACGTTCGCGCCGCGCCAGCCGTAAATAGACTGATCGTCGTCGCCAACAATCATAATGTTATTATTACCACCACTACACAGCATACGAAGCCATGCATATTGGATATTGTTGGTATCTTGGAATTCGTCAACCAACACTGCACGGAAACGACGTTGATAGTGGGCTAATACTTCTGGGTTTTTAGCCCATAATTCATGTGCGCGTAGCAACAGTTCAGCAAAATCTACCAAGCCTGAACGGTCACAAGCGTCTTGATATGCCGCATAGACTTCGCGCATGGTCTTTTGAATATGATCGCCGTGGGTTTCAATGTGCTGAGGGCGCAAGCCTTCGTCTTTGTTGCCATTTATGTACCACTGAATTTGACGAGGCGCCCAATGCTTTTCGTCCAGGTTCATGGCCTTCAGAATGCGGCGAATAAGTCGATACTGATCGTCCGAATCAATTATCTGAAAATTCTCAGGCAAGTTGGCTTCTGCATGGTGCGCGCGTAGCAAGCGATGCGCAAGCCCGTGGAAGGTACCAATCCACATATTGTGCAGGCTGCGACCCATCAACGACTCTATTCGGCCGCGCATTTCTTTGGCTGCTTTATTGGTAAAGGTTACTGCCAAAATAGAAAAAGGGGCGATGTTTTCGACTTCCATTAACCACGCAATGCGATGCACTAATACGCGGGTTTTACCACTGCCCGCGCCAGCCAAAACTAGGGCGTTAGATAGTGGGGCTGCTACTGCTTCACGCTGTTTGTCGTTTAGCTCGTCTAGCAGTCGAGATACATCCATAGTGTGGTACCTGTTAGTTGATAGTGTTATACATTCAGCAGCGCGCTATTATGCCACCTGCCTGTTAATTTATACAGTCCAGTTTTTAGCCCTTTTTTGTAAAATAAGAGCGATTTAACTGCTCTAAATTGAATAGTGAAGGAGCCTAGAGTGGTTAAAGAAAAGCTCATAAGTGCACGTATGAAAGATACAGTTATTAGCTATAACGAATTAATACGATAAATTGATCGAATTATACGCTTGGCAGGTATCACATCGGTATTGCATCACGCCAAACTCAGGTAAACTTTCTGTTCTTTTACTGTTGCTACCTCCGCACTTTCAAACAAGGCGAGTGTTAGCAAAAGAGTTAAGCCATTTTAGGCAAACTGAAAAAAGCACACGGCCCCAACTTTTTTACGACGTACATTGGCATAAAAACAGCACACTAACGGGACATGCTTATGACCGCACTTTCTACGCCCATCGATTTCTGGTCGACGCTCAAACAAGAAGCGCAAATTGTTGCTGACAACGAACCATTGCTATCTAGCTATGTGCACGCCAGTGTTCTTGCTCATCATAATTTTGAATCGTCGCTAAGCTTCATTCTGTCAAACAAAATGGCAGATGACGTTATGCCTGCGATTGCTATACGTGAGGTGTTCGACGAAGCTTATTTGCTAGAGCCAGGCATCAGCGAAGCGGCTATTGCTGACATAATGGCGATTAAGGCGCGGGATGCCGCAGTGAACGACTACCTTACTCCTTTACTGCACTTCAAAGGTTTCCATGCTGTGCAGGTGCATAGAATGGCGCATTACCTCTGGGTGCACGGTCGTCATCAGCTTGCTTTATTCTTACAAAGCCGCAACTCGGCAAGCTTTGGTGTCGATATCCACCCTGCTGCGCGTATAGGTAAAGGCGTCATGTTTGACCACGCAACTGGCATTGTAGTGGGCGAAACTGCAGTAGTTGAAGACAACGTATCTATTTTGCAGAGCGTTACATTGGGTGGTACCGGTAATGAGTCGGGCGACCGCCACCCTAAAATTCGCCAGGGTGTGTTAATTGGCGCAGGTGCCAAGATTCTAGGAAATATCGAAATCGGCGAGGGCTCAAAAGTAGGCGCAGGTAGCGTTGTACTGAATAGCGTACCAGCCCACGTTACCGTGGTGGGTGTACCAGCCAAGGTAGTGGGGAGACCGGTTTGTCAAAGCCCATGTGAATCCATGCGCCAAAACGTACTAGAAGACAACTAAAGCTTTGGGTCAGAGTCCCGACTCTGACCCCATTATTCATAGGAAGTGGGTTAACTCGTTGAGGTTGTCTAGTTCGACGTGGGGAAGTACGCTGACGGGCTCATTGGCTAGTATCATTGGTCTGTTACAGGCAAACCATGCTGCTTGATAGCCAGCGTTAATTGCACCTTGGACATCTTTTATAATGTTATCGCCCACGTGAAGAATATGCTTCGGCGCAATTTGTAAACGTGCAGCCGCTTCATCGAACATATCGCGGGCTGGTTTCATCGGTCGTGTTGTACTGGCGTGAAGAATGGTTTCAAAGTACCCATCAATACCTATTTTCTCTGCGTTTACATTACCGTTAGTAATGCCGATAAGCGGTAATTGACTACTTACAGCCTTGAGGGCTGCGTGTACATTGTCAGCCAATTCAAAGTCGCTTCTTGCGTCGTAAAAGCAGTTAAAGCACGCCTCTACTGCATCACTAAGTTCACGGTCGTTGTTTAACTCTGTTGTTAATTTTTCAGGTGTGGTGTTAGAAAGTGCTGCGGTAAGCACTACACGGCGAAGCTGCCCCATGTCAGAGGCTAAGCGCGAGTCCTTTTTAATGGCTGCTCGCTTTAATGCCTGCCAATCTTGTGACGACAGTGCCGCAGCGTCCTTATGATGCCTAGCAATATGCGCTTGAAGGGCTTGCTCTGCGCGTCGAATAATAGGTTCATTATTATAAAGGGTGTCGTCAAGGTCGAAGGTCATCGCCTCGACGTTGTTAATAGACCGGAAAAACTGCATGGTAAAACCTTAAGTGAGCGTTATTTTTTTCGCGCGCGCGGATGAGCCGCATCGTATACGTTGGCGAGGTGCTGGAAGTCGAGATGGGTATAAACCTGTGTTGTCGACAAGTTAGCGTGACCTAACAGTTCTTGAACCGCACGCAAATCACCACTTGATTCTAATACGTGAGTAGCGAAAGAATGGCGCAGTTTATGAGGGCTTACTTTTTGCGATAGGGACTGCTCTTGCGCCATTTTATCTAAGCGATTGGCGACTTGCCTGTTCGATATTCGGGTTTTGCGTTTACTTACAAAAACCGCACTTTCATACGGGGAAGCGTAAGCTGGCCGAACTTTTAACCAAGCATTAAGGGCTTTTTGCGCATGTCGACCTAGTGGCAGTATTCGCTGTTTACTCCCTTTACCCATGACCTTTACCGTACCGTCTTTTAAACAGTCGGATAAATTAAGCCCGGTAAGTTCACTCAAACGTAGACCGCACCCATAAAGTAGCTCAAACATGGCTACATCTCTTAACTGCATGCCTTCATCGTCGTCACTGCTTCGAGGTGAAGCATTAAGCAGCTGCTGCATCTCATCTACGCTAAGCTGCTTGGGTAACGGCTTTCCCTGTTTAGGAGCTTGAATGCCCTCTACAGGGTTGCTAAATAGCTGCTGGTGGTCGATAAGGTATTGACAGAAGGTTCGTAATGCTGAAAGTCTCAGCGCAATGCTGCGTGGACTGTGGCCAGACATTTTTGCATCAGCCATAACTCGCTTTATATCACTTGGTGTAAGTCCGGACCACTCGTAAAGCCCAAGTAGCTTAGCCACTTCGGTTAGCTGGCGCTGATAATTTTTGATGGTGTGTAGAGATAAACCACGCTCTACCTGCAAATGAAGCAGAAACTTATCTAGCCATTGCTGGCAGGGTTCGCTGATTAAGGCGTCCGTAGACACTTCACCTAATATCCCATCATTTCAGGCAAGATGATATTAAGCACTTGCTGAAGTTGCTGAAGCAACAGAGTATCCATGTCTGGCGTAAAGTGGCTGGCATCACTGCTGCTAATGCCTAAAATACCGAGTTCACGGTTGTCACCAAGCAGCATTAGCGCTACAGACTCCGCAGGGCTTTCTCCGAAAAGCAGCTGGCGTTCGTGCTGTGACAAACGGCCAAAGAAAAAGTTGGTATTTTTAAAGCGCTTTTCCGTGAACAAACGTTGTTGCAGTTCAGGAATAGCATGGGGGCCTTTAAAGCTTTTGATCACCGCAGAGGACAACTGTAAACGCTCTTGTAATATATCTTCTAACGTAAACTGTACTTCAGCAACACTTTCGCAACGTAGTAACTGCACGTTTAAGTCGGTATAAACGCGATATATTTTTTCGTTTTGCTTAGCGATGGTAACCAGCTGATTAAGCTTAAAGTTAAGCTGTCTAACTTTTTGTCTTAACTGGTCACTTTGAATTTCAACGAGCGACACACTGCCTTTGTGTTCATGAGGTAGCTTAATTTTTTCGAGAAGATCGGCATGCTCGGAAAAGAATTCAGGGTTTTGTAGTAAGAACGCGCGCACATCAGCACTCGACAATTCCGTTTTGTCGTTAAATGGCTCAATTAATTGCGTGGCGTTAGATTGCCCTGATACTTCGCTCATAAATTTATATGTCCGTCATATACGTGTTCGGCAGGCCCTGTCATTTTTAACACGTTATCTGGGCCTGGCCAGCGTATACGTAAACTGCCCCCGGGCAAGTCTACCCGTACGTCTTTACCTAATTTACCCTGTATTTGCCCAATTGCAACTGCTGCACATGCTCCGCTGCCGCAGGCTAAAGTTTCACCTGAACCACGTTCAAATACGCGAAGTTTGATATGTGACTCGTTGATAATTTGCATAAAGCCTACGTTTACGCCCTCGGGAAAGCGTTCGTGTTTTTCAACAAGCGGGCCAATTTCGGCTACATCGGCCGTATCAACGTCGTCAACTTCCATTACGCAATGGGGGTTACCCATTGACGCTGATCCAATAAACAAGGTGCGTTCGCCCACACGCAAAATATAGGTGTTCTCTTGCTTGTTGGCTGTAAGTGGAATATTCGCAGGCTCAAACTCTGGTTTGCCCATATTAACGGTCACTTGGCCGTCTTTCTCTAAATACAGCACCATCTTACCTGCTTTGGTGCTTACCACTATTTTGTTGCGATTAATAAGGCCTTTTTGCTTAACAAATCGTGCAAAACAACGTGCGCCGTTGCCGCATTGCTCCACTTCTGAGCCGTCAGCATTGAAGATGCGATAGTGAAAGTCTTGTTCAGGGTCGTACGGTGGTTCTACCATCAACAGCTGGTCGAAGCCAATACCGAAATTTCGGTTAGCTAATTGCTGAATTTTTTCTTTAGAGAAAAAGACGTTTTGAGTAACGTTATCAATAACCATGAAATCGTTACCCAACCCGTGCATTTTAGAAAATTGAACCTGCATTAAACGCGCATCTATCTTGTTAGTTTGTTTCTAGTTTACGGAAGTTTGTACTCACCTTGCCAGAGATCTTTTTGTTTTTCTCTTTCGCGAACCACAATTGCTTTGTCACCGTCTACCATAATCTCGGCTGGACGGCAGCGGCTATTGTAGTTTGACGCCATAACGAAACCATAGGCACCGGCACTGCGAACTGCAAGTAAATCGGTAGGTTCAATGGCTAATTCGCGGTCTTTTCCTATAAAGTCACCGGTTTCACACACAGGGCCCACAACGTCATAGGTGCGAGGCGTTGCCGTGCTTCCTTCCTTTACGGGAATAATCTTTTGCCATGCTGAGTAAAGCGCAGGGCGCAATAAATCGTTCATTGCAGCATCGACAATGGCAAAGCTCTTTTCTTCACCTTCTTTTATAAATTCAACTTCAGTGACCAAAATACCTGCGTTAGCTGCAATAGCTCGACCAGGTTCAAGGATTAACTTAAGGTTTTCACGGCCTACCATTTTCTCAGCCATGGCTTGTGCATAGGCTTTAGGGTGAGGCGGTTGCTCGTCGTTATAAGTCACGCCAAGACCACCACCTACATCTAAGTGCTCAATAATGATGTTGCGCTCTGCTAGTTCGTCAATAAGCAGAAGTAGACGCTCTAGCGCATCTACAAACGGACCGATTTCAGTGAGCTGTGAGCCAATATGGCAGTCCATACCAACCACATTTAGGTTAGGCAGGGAAGCGGCTAATTCATAGGTAACAAGCGCTCGTTCGCGGGCAATACCGAATTTATTCGCCTTCAACCCTGTCGAAATATAAGGGTGGGTTTTGGCATCTACATCAGGGTTTATTCGCAGTGAAATAGGGGCTTTCACGCCCATTTCGCCCGCAACCTGGTTAATTCGATGAAGCTCTGGCTCTGATTCTACGTTGAAACACATGATGCCTTGTTCTAGCGCATAACGAATTTCATCGTGCTTTTTGCCAACGCCTGAGAATACCACCTTACTTGCATCGCCACCGGCTTCGATGACGCGAGCCAGTTCACCTGCTGAAACGATATCAAAGCCTGAACCTAATTTGGCTAGAACGCTTAATACACCGATGTTCGAATTCGCTTTTACCGCGTAACATACAAGGTGAGGGTGTTCACCGATAGCGTCGTTAAAGGCATGCCAATGACGCTCTAATGTTGCGCGTGAATAAATATAAACCGGCGTTCCGTGCTGGGCAGCAATATCAGAAACAGCTACTTGTTCAGCATGCAGCTGACCTTGGCTGTAGGCGAAAAAATCCACTAGTTCAGCTCTCCAGAAGTAGTTGCGGGGGATGGGGTGTTGGCGCTTGATGAAGCCTCAGCTTCTACATCATTAGAAGACGCTGGTTCAGCAGATGTGTTTTGTGCAGGCGCGTCAGGAATGTAGAGCGCCCCTTTGTACCCACAGCCACACAATGCTGAGAGTGTTAGCAAGAAAACAACAGACTTTTTAAGCACGAAATATCCCGCAAAGAATACGACAAATGCCGCTATCATCGCATTGCGGTGTTAAATTGCAAGAGCCAATAATCGTTCTTGTGTTTTATCGCCGTATTGAACGTTTTTCCAAAGTGTATCGCATAGGCTCTTGGTGTCAGAAAAGTCTTTATTTTTGAGCCAGTCGATGAGTATGTTTGGATTGTCTGGAAAGGCTATCGCTTCGTTCTCGGGCGCCTCAAGCCATTCTTCTACAATATCGGTGTCGAGTTGAAAAAGGGTCTGGCATAAATCCAGTTTATTCAGGGTTAGTACGTTGGACAGTTGCTCGAACTGGCCATGTAAGGGCTTAATGAGTAGTTTTTTGCCTAACTGAAGTGCTTCGCTCGAGAGCTCAAAGCCGCCATTAGCAATTACTCCACTGGCGTGCTGAAGTGCTTTTTGAAACTGCTTTTTGGACGTAGGGTGCCAATGAATGTGGCCCGTTTCCTTTGCTTCATCAATATTAGGATGAAAACACTCAAATACTTGATCACTTAGCGGCTCAAGCATTTGCTGAATATCTTCGATTTCTTCAAACGGTAGGTACACCAAAACATGGCCATTACCTGAAGATGTTATTGGCTTTTCAGCAACGAAAGGCGGGATGATAGGCTGATTGAAATGATACCAATGCACGCCTAGCTGTAGATCCGTAGGCGCAAACATTTTCATGAGCAAGGTATCAAATATGGTATTCCCGCTTTTCGGCACGTTATAAGCAAACGCCGCTTGGTGGCTGATAGAAATAGACGGTAAGCCTTGCTTTTTAGCTGCCCACGCCGTTACCGGTTCAAAGTCGTTAACCAGCAAGTCGTAATCGCGAGTATCGAATGCTTTTATATCTTTATTTAACTGACGAATGTTGGCTTCTTTCACCGTAGACCATTTGTCTACTCGTCCACTTTTCGTAATGAAACTAAGTCCTTTGTATGTTCGGTATTCTCCGAACACTTCCATATCAAAATATTTTTCAGGGGCGCGGCCGGTGAAAACAAAGTCAACGCTAATGTCATCTCGCTGCATTAGTGCGGCGGCCATAATTCGTGCTCGGGCAATATGCCCATTTCCGGTGCCTTGCACACCATACAATAATTTCATACTACCCCAGAATTGAAATACTTAGTGTCGCGATTGTTACGCCTAGCAGTGATCCTGCGACCACATCAGAAGGGTAATGTACACCTAATAATACGCGTGATAGCCCGATAAGTGCTGCCCAACTGTAAGCAAGTAAGGTAAATGGCGGGTAATAGTGCGCGACGATACAAGCCATTAATGTTGCGGCCGCAGTATGGCCTGAGGGAAGTGAAAACTTATCCGACGGCGTGACATGTGCTGTTAAATTCATTAGAAAATCGCAAGGGCGCGGGCGCTTGAACATTTTCTTAAGCAGCACATAAATGGGTAATTCCAGCGCATATGCCATCAGCGCTGTATAGAGGAAAAGCTCACCGTGTTCAGGCTCAAACGCCCAAAGCAACATGCCAATGACGAGGTATAAATAGCCGTCACCTGTTTTCGATAGCCACACAATACTTCGGCAGTCTCTTTTTTGCGTCAGTTTGTAGAGGCGATAAAATAAGTCAGTGTCGTACTTGGTCAAGGATTTCATTAACATTGCCTTGTCCCCTATCGATTAATTACTGCACAGGCTAAAGTGTGTCTGTGAACAGTGGGTGACGGAAAAAAGAAACTTTTTTGACAACTCACGTGGTTTCTTTTTAGTCATGCACCCTTTGCTCAAACGGGGAAAGTGGTTATTAAACAAATTTTTTAGTAAAAGTATTCAGCTAAATGAATAAAGCAAAATACGTGCTCATGTTGGCTATAGTTAGAGGAAAGTCTTGCATTTTAAACAAATGCGAAAAATTTGACGAAACGCGGTAAATCAAACGTTTGCATCATAAGAATTAATGCTATGCTAAGTTTTACGAGCTTAGAGCTTCAACGCTTCTCAATTTTAGTAAGGCAAAAAGAATGGAATACAACACATCTGAATTATGCGACTTGTTTGCTGATAGCGTAGACGTAGTAGATCCAATTTTCGCAAGCTTTGGTGGCCGTTATTCTTTCGGTGGTGAAATTACCACTATTAAATGCTTTGAAGATAGAGGTCTTGTTGACCGTGTACTTGCTCAACCTGGTGCGGGTAAAGTGCTGCTGATAGATGGTGGTGGTTCAAGCCGTCGTGCTTTATTTGATGCATCATCTGCTCAAATTGCTATTGATAACGATTGGGAAGGCGTTGTGATTTACGGCAGTGTTCGGGAAGTCGATAGCCTTGCCGAATTGGACATTGGCGTATTGGCTGTTGCAGCAATCCCTGTGAATGCTGAGTGTGAAAGCATAGGTGAGGTAGACGTCCCCGTTAACTTTGGTGGCGTAACGTTTCTACCCGAAGACCACCTATATGCTGATAGCACGGGCGTTATTCTTTCCCCCGAGCCACTAGACTTAGATTAAAGTTGAACAGCAAGCAGAAGCTATCTGCTTTAAGAATTAAAAAACGGAGGCGTATGCCTCCGTTTTTGTTTTCAATACTTTCGCGATTTCTGAGAGAGACCTAGGTGAGGCGAATTAATCGGCCTTGGAGCAACTCGGAGTTGACGAAAACTATTTATTGGCCTCGTCAAACACCTTGTTCAAATACATAGCGATACGAATTCCCGCCATCTGCAAACGCTTTTTGGCAGTAGGTAGGTGATTGTATAAATAATCGTAGCTCATGTTGTTGGCGTCATCTGGATAAATAGTGTCGCGAATTGCGGTACTTTCTTCAATCCATACCATAGGGTCGGTGGTTGCCCAGCTGCGAATATCTTTAGAGTTTATGGTCTTTGTAAGCCATTCAGTCCATTCAGAATATGACAAGTCGCGCTGGTCTAACATTTGCGAATCCCACACGCGATGTAGGTTAGAGTCTTGCCAAAAGAAGCGTACTTTTACATCGTTTCCGCCACGATCGGTGCCGTTTCCAGCGTGAAGTGGTTGATGGAGATCACCTATGATATGCACGATAAACTGAAGGGCTAGTCGTTTTTCCTCGATGCTGGCTGTGTCGCTTTTTAAGGTTTCAGTAAATTGCTTTAACGCGGTAACCGCATCACCTTGTTTTGGTGCGCCAACGTCTTTATAGGTCTTGCCCTCAGGTACAGAGACATAATGCCAAGGACTGGCCGTTTTCTGCCAAAATTCGCTGGGGTTAGAGCGCATTTCATCAGCATGGGTAGCGGCTTCAGCCAAAGAGCCATGTGGCAGCAAATCCATAATTGCGGCCTGAGAAAGTGGGCTAAGATATTGCTCGGCAATAGCGCCAGTTACTCGGTGGCCGGTCTGACCCCAGCCGAAAGCAGGTGATGAAATGCACAATGTAAATAGTGTGCTCAGCGCAACTGCGCAAATCCTGTTTGCAAACGCGAACATGGTTAATCCTCAGAATGTTTGGAAGACTGATAGCCCCATCTTGCGACAAGAGACTGCTCAATACCTAGGTGATCTAATATGCGCGCCACAACAAAATCTACCAAGTCATCGATAGTCTTGGGGTTGTGATAAAAACCTGGCGCTGCAGGCATAATAGTAGCACCCATTTGCGAAAGCTTGAGCATATTTTCTAAATGAATAGAAGAAAGTGGCATTTCACGGGGAACTAGAATCAGCTGGCCCCGCTCTTTTAAAACGACATCTGCTGCACGCTCAATCAGGTTGTCGCTTGCGCCAATACTAATGGCCGAAAGTGTACCTGTAGAACACGGGCATACGACCATTTTAGCCGGAGCAGCCGAGCCAGACGCTACCGGTGAAAACCACTCTTCTTTTCCAAATACCTTGATTTGGTCAGGTTTTGCATTGCAATGCTCGGTAAAGAACGCAGCTGCATCTTCGGGACGCCCGGGGATTTTCACATTCTCTTCAGTGGCAAATACTACTTTTGCTGCTGAAGAGATAAGTACGTACACTTGGTAATCTGCATTAACCAGCGATTTCAAAAGTGTTAGCGCGTAAGGTGCACCTGATGCACCTGTGATAGCAAGCGTGACTTGCTTGTCGTGTTTCATGGTTTAGCCTCTGTAGATAACAAGCATAGCAAAGCTTGTTTATCGGGTATTACTTCGTTTTAAGCTGTCTTTCTTATAGTTTGGACTTCATTTTCAGTGCATCGAGTATACGGCCATGAATACCTTCAAAGCCGCCGTTACTCATTACAAGAATATGATCGCCTGGTTGTGCTACGTTGCAAACGCCTTGAACGATCTTCTCTACATCTTTGAAGCAGTGGGCAGGTGCGTTACTGTGCGCTACCGATTCAACTAACGACCAGTCCATGCCTTCAGGTTCGTAAAGGTATACTTCATCGGCTTTTTGCCAAGAGTTTGCCAGCGTGTCTTTGTGCACGCCCATTTTCATCGTGTTTGACCGCGGCTCTAGCACAGCCAGAATACGGGCATTACCCACTTTCTTGCGCAGTCCATCAAGTGTAGTCGCAATTGCAGTAGGGTGGTGTGCAAAGTCGTCATAAAGGGTGATGTTGTTTACTTCACCCTTTACTTCCATGCGACGCTTAACATTCTTAAAAAATGATAAGGCTTCTATGGCATCAGGTAAGGTAACACCTGCATGGTGGGCGGCAGCTATGGCCATTAAAGCATTGTCCACATTGTGCTGGCCTAAGAGCGACCATGCTACGGTTCCGACGATAACGCCGTTATGTAATACATTGAATTCACTGCCGTCTTTCTTTAACAGTTCTGCATGCCACTCCTTGCCCAACGATTGGCGAGAAGACCAGCAACCTTTCTTGAGCATATCCTCAATTGCGGGCGTACTGTTTGGCGTAAGAATAAGCCCGTTTTCAGGTACCATGCGCACCAAGTGGTGAAACTGAGTTTGAATAGCCCCAAGGTCAGCAAAAATATCTGCATGGTCAAACTCAAGGTTGTTAATTACCAAGGTTTTTGGACGATAGTGTACGAACTTAGAACGCTTATCGAAAAATGCGCTGTCGTATTCGTCAGCTTCAATGACAAAAAAGGGGCTTTCACCCACGCGAGCCGATACGCCAAAATTCTCTGGTACGCCGCCAATCAAATAACCGGGATTAAGACCAGCGTGTTCTAAAATCCACGCGACCATACTGCTAGTTGTTGTTTTACCGTGGGTACCTGATAACCCGATTACCCAACGATCTTTTAGTAAGTTATCAAGCAGCCATTGTGGGCCGCTAGTGTAAGGCAGGTTTCGATTTAACACGTATTCAACGGCGGGGTTACCGCGCGACATCGCGTTACCAATTACTACCATATCTGGCGCTGGATCAAACTGGCTTTCGCAATAACCTTCGGTCAACTCAATGCCTAATGCTTCAAGTTGGGTGCTCATGGGCGGATAAACGTTTTTATCAGACCCTGTTACTTTGTGGCCGAGTGATTTAGCAATAGCGGCGATGCCGCCCATAAAACTTCCACAAATGCCTAAAATATGTACATGCATAGCGCATTCTCAATGAATTATCATGTTATTGGGGTACTGTATCAGAACCCCGTGGCCTATAGATAATTCAATTTTAATCATTCAATAAATGCCTTAAGCCGTTGTAATACGCTAAACACCTAAGAATCTATGATGTGCAAACTGGTATGGTGTGTGTATGACATTTTACAGGCGTGTTCCACTTACCCAAGAACACGGTTACAATCTAACCACAGGTTTAAAACCTGTGTGTGCTTCAGACAAACGCCGGTAAGGAAAGCTGAGCGACTGGTAGCACAACACCCTACACACGAAAAAAGGCTTACATTCAATGAAACGTTTAAATTCCCAATTGCAACAAGACGGTGCACCGCTTGAGTTAATTTTACTCATTCGTACACTGCTAGCGGGCTGTAAAGAAATTTCTTTCCGCGTGAGTCAAGGCGCACTTGCTGGCGTGCTCGGTTCAACCCTTTCAGAAAACGTACAGGGCGAAACACAGAAAAAGCTCGACGTTATCTCTAACCACATTTTAAAAGACACGCTAAGGGAATCTGGCTACGTAAAAGCCATTTCGTCTGAAGAAGAAGATGACGTTGTGCCGTGTAATCCAGACGGTAATTACTTAGTAAGCTTCGACCCGCTAGATGGGTCGTCAAACACTGAAATTAACAGCCTAATCGGTACTATTTTCTCTATTACCCATGCGCCTCAGTGGATGAAACCAGATGATCCGTCTGCTTTCTTACAGCCTGGAACGCAGATGGTAGCTGCAGGCTATGTGCTGTATGGCCCGTCTACAATGCTAGCGCTGACTACCGGTCGCGGTACGCATATTTATACGCTTGATAAAACCCACGGTGGTTTCCTGCTTACTCACCCGAATATTCAGGTGCCCGAGCAAACCTCAGAATTCTCTATCAATGCGTCGAACCAGCGTCATTGGGAACCGGCAATGCAGGCATATGTTGCCGATCTTTTAGCAGGTAAAGAAGGTCCACGTGGTAAAGACTTTAATATGCGCTGGGTAGCGGCAATGGTGGGTGATATTCATCGTTTGCTTTGCCGTGGCGGTATCTTTATGTATCCATTCGATAACAGAGACCCGTCTAAGCCTGGCAAATTGCGTTTGCTTTATGAAGCCAACCCAATGGCATTTTTGATGGAGCAAGCTGGTGGTAAAGCAGAAACCGGTACTGGCCGAATTCTAGAAGTTATGCCTGAAGAAATTCATCAGCGCGTACCGTGTATTATCGGCTCTAAAGACGAAGTTGAAATGTGTTTAAGCTACAACGATAACGCGAAGTAATGAAAAAATGGCCCTTTAGGGTCATTTGTTTATTAAAAAGCAGCAAAATTTAACGAAAAATAAAGAGATTAGTACGACATGGGTCGTAAAGCGTTTTTATTTTGCTGCTGTCACCGTATACTTACGACCAAAATTTTTAATCCATTACTGAAAGGACCTAAGAATGAGCTTGAGTGCTATTTCTGCTGGTAAAAACGTACCAGATGAAGTGAACGTAATCATCGAAATTCCAGCACACGCTGACCCGGTGAAGTACGAAGTAGACAAAGACACTGGCGCGCTATTTGTTGACCGTTTTATGGCAACTTGCATGCACTACCCAACTAACTACGGTTACGTGAACAACACATTGTCAGAAGATGGCGACCCAGTTGACGTTTTAGTAATGACTCCGTTCCCACTACTTGCGGGTTCTGTAATCAAGTGTCGTCCAGTTGGCGTACTAAACATGACAGACGAGTCTGGTAAAGATGCAAAAGTACTAGCGGTACCAGTAGACAAGCTTTCTACTATTTACCGTGACGTTAAAGAAATTGCAGACGTACCTCCGCTTCTTCTTAAGCAAATCGAGCACTTCTTCGAGCACTATAAAGATCTAGAAGAAGGCAAATGGGTGAAGATTGACGGTTGGGCAGACGCTGCCGCTGCAAAAGAAGAAATTACCGCAAGCATCGCGCGTTTCGAAGCAGAATAATTCACGCTGCTTCAAATTGATGATACAAAGGGCTGGTGTAATACCAGCCCTTTTTGTATGTGGCTAAAAAGTGAAGATTGATAACTAAAATTAGGCATCACAACAGAAAGCTAAACAGATACCTGAAAGAGACCCGTATGTACAACCTGAAACAAACCGTAACCTCATTATTTGCTGTACTAATGATGGTTGTGTCCTTCAACTCTTTGGCAGATGAGACTCCCATTGAAGTATACTGGGAAGACCTAGTGCCTGAGGGCTTTAATGAGCTCGCGCCACCTTCAGTTCAACATAATGGCGAGATGAGTCAGCTTCAGCCTGACGCACCCGTTGTCGATACCTTTGATGGTAAACGGGTGAAAATCCCGGGTTTTGTTGTGCCGCTAGAAGGTACGGCAGAGCTAACCACTGAGTTCTTACTTGTTCCATATTTCGGAGCCTGTATTCACGTACCACCGCCGCCGTCTAATCAAATTGTTTACGTAAAATTTGAAGAAGGTGTGCGCATAGATAATATTTACGATGCAATTTGGGTAACCGGCGAACTGTCGACTGACGGTTGGAAAGGCGATATTGCGTCTGTAGGTTACCGTTTGAAAGGCGAAGCCGTAGAAGGGTTTTAAGCATTAAACGTTTAAAAAGGACATCAGGTGTTTACAGGATTATCAGCGTTTCCCATTACTCCATTCAAACAAGAAGCTATTGATTACAAAGCACTTCAAGGGCTTGTTGAGAATTTAGCTTCGGCGAACGTAGATTCAATTTGCGCGATAGGCTCTACTGGGCTGTACCCTTATCTAACGCGAGAGGAAAAGTACGATGTAGCCAAGCTCGCCGTCGACCACGCAAATGGTATTCCTGTTATGGCAGGCGTTGGGGCGCTGAGAACCTATGACGTGCTGAAAAACGTTGAAGCTGTGCAGCAAGCAGGTGTTAATGCTGTGTTGTTGGCACCGGTATCCTATCAAGTGCTTAATGAAGAAGAAGTGTATGGCCTCTATGAGGCAGTGAGTCACGAGGTATCTGTGCCTATCTGCGTTTACGAAAATCCTCGTGTGACTAATTTTACCTTCAGCGATGATTTATACCGCCGCATAGGAAAATTACCGAATATCGGGGCGATTAAAATACCCGGTACTCCGTTTGCCAAAAGCGCAATGGATAATAGTTCCAGCAAGGATATCCCACCCTCTGAAGCAAGCAGTAGCGAAGGCGCTCGTAGATTAGCATCATTACGAGAGATAATGCCTGCACAGATTGCTATAGGCGTGAGTGGTGATAGTTTTGGCGCAGCAGGAATGGTTGAAGGTTGTGACCTTTGGCTTTCTGTTATAGGGGGAATATTCCCGCGAACCGTAATGCGTATTATCGACGCCGCTCAGTCTGGTAATGCTGTGGATGCACAGGCTCAGTCACAAGCGTTAAGCGGAATATGGAGCATGTTTGCGCGCAATGGCGGTGGTTTGCGAGTGGTTGCTGCAGCGGCAGAAATTTTGGGCTATTGTGACACGCCTAGCTTGCCTGCACCCTTCTTACCTATCGACAAAAAAGAGTACAGCGAGCTAGAGCACATCATCACGAAGTTATCGTTAAGCTAGCCCTGCGTATAAATCTGTTCAGCGCGGTTAAACAGAAGCCACGACGTTAAAATGTATTTATCGTTACTTTTTGGAATTTGGCCGCGGTGTGTGTGAGTAAAATAGGCAGGTGCAATCACCATTCTGCCTGCTTTGGGCTTAACCGCACGGTTTTGATAATAAAATTCTGTTTCGCCGCCTTCGTCCACATCGTTTAAGTAGTACATAAACAGCAGTACGCGATGCAGCGCATCGTTATGTTGAAGCTGTGGATAGACTTCTGAATGCCAGTACGGGTAGCCACCATTGCCCGCGGTGTAGCGCTGTGCATTTACATCGCCAACGCGGAACAGGTAATTCACCAAATTTGCCAAATTGGGTTTGCCTACTTCGTCAAAATTCTCTCCGGTTACTTTTACCGGTTCACCGGTTTTAGGGTGGCGTACGGTTAAGCCAATGGGCCCAACAAGCGCAAAATAGTACTTTTCAATGTAGGAGACCAGCTGCTGTCCAGTGTGCTGCATCACTTGCTGAAATAAGTCTTTAAATTCCGGGTTGCGGCTTATCGACACATCCATGCTGCGCTTTTTGTCTAAGTCTACGCCGCCGCCAGTTCGGCCTTGAGACAAATTAGGGCTGCTTTCAAAGCGTTCCATGAGTTGCTTGCACAGCTCTGGTGGTAACACATCATCAATAACTTCAATTAAATCGCTCATGGAGACCTCGTACTGCGCTTTGTTACTTAGTGGGTAGTTCTTTAAAGTGTGACTGTAGTTCTGACTTCACATCCTCTGGAATAGGCGCAGAACGCTGTGTTTTATAGTCAAAATGTACCATGGTGGTAATGCCTGTTGAGCACAACTTATCGTCTTGCCATAGTTCTTGAAACACGTCGAATGCACTGTTACCCAATCGACTAATATAGGTTTTCACCGTTACCGGTTTGCCATAAAAAATTTGCGCTAAAAAATCGACCTTATAACTGGCTAAAATTAACGGCCAGTTATTTAAGTCTAGCTCAGGGGTAAACATTCTGAAAATAGGCTCTCTAGCGGCTTCAAACCAAGCAACTAATGCCGTGTTACTAACATGTTGCAAAGCATCGGTTTCGCAAAAACGCACGTCAAAAGAAGTGATAAGTGGTGCTGTATTACTCATAAATTTTTGTAGGCTTTGTTATAAGTTTGATTTCCACTCTAGCATTATAGGCGGGAGTTTGCAGTAGCCCTTATAAAAGCGATTGTGTTTAGGGTAAATCGTTGTGTTTTGATTAGCTTACAGGGGTGTGACCTCAAAAAGCTTTTGCATTACAATCCGCTTCTAACTTTTTGAGCGAACATACTATGACTGCGATTGGGATTGACTACGGTACATCAAATTCTGAGGTTGTGTATTTTGATGGAACGGCCCATCAGCACATCAAACTTGACCCGTTAGATAAGAAGGGCAATAAAATCCGTTCGTCGGTGTTCATCTATTTTGAAGATGAACTGCCGCCGCCTCCTGATGCCATGGTTGAGGCGAAAGTGGCGCAGTTACAGCGCGTTATCAGTGAGCAAATAGATAAGGCGAAGGACGGCTATTACTCGGCGAAAGATCCAAAAGAACAGGCGATGTACAGCGACCGTATCGACTCGCTGCGCGGCGATTTGCACAACAAGCCTGCTTTGCAGCGCAAAGCTATTGCACAATTGATGCATGCTATGTCGCTAGACGAAATACCTTTGCTGCGCTTAGTAGAGCACGGCAAGTTTGCGTTTGGTGAAGAAGGGTTTAGGCGCTTTCTTAAAATGCCGGACAAAGGCCGTCTTATTTATTCACCTAAGAACTTTTTAGGCGCATCGCTAGACGGCGACCAAAAACAAGCGTTCATCGGTATTATTGCTAAGCAGTTGGCGTACTTTAAACAGTGTGCAGAGCAGCAGCTAGGCAAGGCTGTTAATAATGCAGTTATTGGCCGTCCTGTTAAGTTTCACGGCACCCGCGGTGAAGAGGGGAACGCGCAGGCCATTCAAATTATGACTGAAGCGGCGACGAAAGCCGGATTTACAGGGGTTAATTTTCTAGATGAACCTATCGCCGCGGCGTATAAAATTGAGCAAACTCTACCAAGGGATACCACTACGCTGATTGTCGATATTGGTGGGGGTACCACGGATATTTGTTGTATTAAGCTTTCCCCAGAGCGTTCCAACCAGCTTGATCGCAAAGATGATGTTCTGTCAGTAACAGGCAGACGTTTAGGCGGCATGGATTGCGACAAAAGCTTGGTGCTTAAGGCTATTGCCCCAGAAATGGGAATGGGCCTTAAGATGATTAACGGGCTTCCTGTTCCACCCACCTACTTCTCTGATATGTGTGCGGTTGATAACATTCCTGCTCTTACTCGCTTTTTCTCTGACGATTATGGGTTAGATATTTCTCAAACCATGTCTGTGATTAAAGAGCCTGCCCAACTAGAACGCTTGCTTATTGTGCAGGAGAACAAGTTGTCTGCCCGTGTGGTGAACTCGGCTCGATTAGCCAAGGAACTTCTGTCAAGTAAACAGAATATTACCTTGCCGCTGCACTATATCGAGGATGATTTTGACGTGGAGATTTCGCAAGAGTCACTTAAAAAGGCTTTAAAACCTTGGCTTGATAAAGTAAAAGCGCTAGTGGTGGAATGCTTGGAAAGCAGCAGTGAAAAGCCAGAAGTGGTGATGATCACAGGTGGTATGAGTTTATCGCCAATCGTGGTTGATGCGCTGTATGAAAACCTGCTTACCGGTTTACCGCGATTAGAGAATGACGCCTTCAACTCGGTGTGCGAAGGGTTAGCTATTCAAGCGGCGAAGCACGCTTAACCTTTTCTATTCTTTTTTCGATATGAAAAACACTAAGCCTTAGCGTAGTAGCGTTTACTACGCTAAGGCTTTTTTGATCAGTGCTTAAGGATATTGTGTTCTTTTAGATAAATCGCGATGGCCTCAGGCGACTCGAAGGCTTTTAACAGCATTTCTTGTGCGCGTGCTTTCACATCATTGTCTTCTGATGATGACAGTAGGTGATACCATGTTTTCACTAAGGCTAATGGCGGCGTTTGGTTCATTAGTTGTCGCTCCAGCAATTCTTACTGCAAAAATACACAAAAATCATCGTAACGTATGATTTGCCAATACAAGCTCTGACCAGCATGGAAAAACGTGTAAATAAACGTCATCACGCACTTCTTACAAGCTGCTGTGTAAATTACACAACAGCAAAATAGAAAACGAGTGCGCTTTACGCTAACGGATTTACCCGTTACCGGCTCAAGCTTGTGTGAGCATGGGTTTCAGGAATCGACCTGTATGTGAAACTTCTTGTTGTGCCACATGCTCAGGTGTTCCCTCTGCAATAATCTGGCCACCTCCGGATCCACCTTCGGGTCCAAGGTCAACAATCCAGTCTGCGGTTTTAATCACATCTAGGTTATGCTCAATAACCACAACGGTATTACCGTGATCGCGCAGCCTGTGAAGGACGGCTAATAACTGTTTAATATCGTGGAAATGCAACCCGGTGGTTGGCTCATCCAAGATATAGAGTGTTTGCCCAGTGTCTCTTTTTGACAACTCTTTCGCCAATTTCACGCGCTGTGCTTCACCACCTGATAACGTAGTGGCTGCTTGGCCTAGTCGAATGTATGACAAGCCTACGTCCATGAGGGTCTGCAATTTACGTGAAATAGCCGGGATAGCATCAAAGAACTCACGGGCATCTTCCACCGTCATTTCCAACACTTCGTGAATGTTCTTATCTTTGTACTTTATCTCAAGGGTTTCACGGTTATAGCGTTTGCCCTGACACACGTCACAAGGCACATACACGTCTGGCAAAAAGTGCATTTCCACTTTAATTACGCCGTCACCCTGACACGCCTCACAGCGACCGCCTTTTACGTTAAAGCTAAAGCGGCCAGGCTTGTAACCCCGTGAGCGAGACTCTTGAGTGCCGGCGAACATTTCGCGAATTGGTGTGAAAATACCAGCGTAAGTCGCCGGATTAGAGCGCGGTGTTCTGCCGATAGGGCTTTGATCAATATCGACTACTTTGTCGAGCTGGTCTAATCCTGTCATCGACTTATGTGGTGCCGGTTCAGACGTGGTCGCCTTGTTCAGCTCGCGCTGCGCAATTTTGTAGAAGGTGTCATTAATCAGCGTTGATTTGCCCGAGCCCGATACACCCGTCACACAGGTCATTACACCGGTAGGTATACGTAAATCAACAGACTTCAAGTTGTTGCCGGTAGCGCCTAAAAGCTCTAGCCACTTGTCGTCTTTAACCGGTGTGCGTGTTGCGGGGATATCTATCTTCTCTCTACCGGATAGGTACTTTCCAGTAAGTGAGTGTTCACTGTTTTTGATGTCTTCCAGTGAGCCTTCGGCGATAATCTCACCGCCATGCACACCTGCACCTGGGCCAATATCTACAATGTAATCGGCTTCGCGAATGGCATCCTCGTCGTGCTCTACAACTAAAACTGTGTTACCCAGGTCGCGCAAATGCGTAAGCGTACCAAGTAAGCGTTCGTTATCCCGTTGATGAAGACCGATAGAGGGCTCATCCAGCACGTACATAACGCCCACTAGGCCTGCGCCAATTTGACTTGCCAGTCGAATGCGCTGAGCTTCACCGCCTGATAGAGTATCGGCGCTGCGCGACATAGAAAGATAGTTAAGACCTACGTTTACCAAGAAGCGCAAGCGGTCCATGATTTCTTTCAAAATCTTTTCGGCTATCTGAGCACGTTGACCTTCAAGTTTCAGTGTCTCGAAGAAGCCGTACGCATCGGCAATCGACATGTCAGCAATGGCTGGCAGGTTGGTGTCTTGTATAAATACATTACGTGCTTGAACACGCAGACGGGTGCCGTTACAGCTGCTGCAGTGCTGCTGGCTTAAATATTTTGCTAGCTCTTCACGCACCGAATTCGACTCGGTCTCGCGATAGCGACGTTCCATATTAGGGATAATGCCCTCAAATGGATGCTTACGCTCCATCACGTCGCCACGCTCGTTTATGTACTTAAACGACAGCGACTTGCCTTTAGACCCGTAAAGCACAATGTCTTGGTGCTTTTTATCGAGCTCTTCAAATGGCGCGGTAAGGCTAAATTTATAATGGTCTGCTACTGCCTGTAGCATTTGAAAATAGTAATAGCTGCGCTTGTCCCATCCGCGAATAGCGCCGCCAGACAGACTCAATTCGGTATTGCCGACTACGCGTGCGGGGTCAAAGAATTGTCTTGTGCCTAAGCCGTCACAGGTAGGGCATGCGCCCGCTGGGTTGTTAAATGAAAACAGGCGCGGCTCTAATTCACTGATGCTGTAACCACAGTGTGGGCAGGCGAAATTAGCAGAAAACACAATTTCTTCTGCGTCTTTATCGTCCATATCAGCCACAACCGCGTTGCCGCCAGCAAGGCTGAGCGCCGTCTCGAATGATTCAGCCAAACGCAGTGCCATATCGTCGCGCACTTTAAAGCGGTCAACCACAACTTCAATGGTGTGCTTCTTGTGCAAATCGAGAGGCGGCGGATCAGATAGGTCACACACTTCACCGTCGATTCGCGCGCGAATAAAGCCCTGAGCAGACAGGTTTTGCAGCGTCTTAACGTGCTCGCCTTTTCGCTCTTTAACAATAGGCGCTAGCAGCATTAACTTACTGCCCTCGGGCATCGCTAACACTTTATCGACCATTTGGCTGACCGTTTGTGCATCTAGCGGCACATCGTGGTCAGGACAGCGTGGTGTACCCACTCGCGCGAACATTAAACGCAGATAGTCGTATATTTCAGTGATGGTACCCACCGTTGAACGGGGGTTATGCGATGTTGATTTCTGCTCAATGGATATTGCTGGTGATAAACCCTCAATATGATCAACATCTGGTTTTTCCATCATAGATAGAAACTGACGAGCATAGGCAGACAAAGACTCAACGTAACGACGCTGGCCTTCTGCATAAAGCGTGTCGAATGCAAGAGACGATTTACCCGAGCCAGAAAGGCCGGTTATCACCACCAGTTTGTCTCGTGGCAGTGTTAAATCGATGTTTTTCAAGTTGTGGGTGCGAGCACCGCGAATTTCGATTTTATCCATTGAAGCCTAAATGAGAGAAAAAGAATCAGTATGCCATAGGTGTCAAGTAAAGTGATATGACATTCAAGTTATACTGTAAGCGGAGTAAGCAGATCACCTCACGGACATAAGCTTACGATTAGATCTCGCTTATCGACATTGCAAAGTGGTGATTTTATCCCCACTTTTAAACCCCTATTAAGGCAAAAAGGCTAAATCGACCCGTTGAGCGGGAGAAAACGCCAATTGTATTAATCGAATTTAAGGTAAGTGGGCGCAAGAGCAATTTATGCTACACTTCGCGACCTTATTCTTGATGCTGCAGAAACAAGTGTTCTCTGCGCGCTTTTACGTTTTTTTGATTTTATTTATTGAGGGAAAAAGACGCTTTGAACGCTTTGGAATTACGCGCCGCGCTTGCACTCGCCTCCGTTTACGTATTACGCATGATGGGGCTGTTCATGGTTATGCCCGTGTTGGCTGTAGCCGCAATGGACTACCCAGATTACTCGCCGCTGTTGGTAGGGCTTGCCGTGGGTGGATATGGCCTAACCCAAGCTACGTTGCAAATTCCTATGGGTATGATGTCTGACAAATGGGGGCGTAAACCCGTTATTTTGCTAGGGCTTGCTGTATTTGCATTAGGAAGCTTTGTCGCAGCAAACGCCGACAGTATGGCCATGATGATTGTTGGGCGTATTCTTCAAGGCGCTGGGGCAATTGCAGGAGCGATAATGGCGCTGGCTACCGATGTAAGCCGGGAAAGTCAGCGAGCCAAAGTGTTAGCTATCATAGGCATAGCCATTGGCTTTTCATTCTATTTAGCCGTTATTTTAGGACCTCTTATTGCGAACAGCTATGGGCTTACAGGTGTGTTTGGTATTACTGGTATTCTGGCCATTCTTTGCATGCCGCTGGTTAAATGGGTAGTGCCAAACGGTGTGCAGCTTAGCAGCGGCGATACACTGCCACAAAAAGACCAGCTAAAGCGCTTAATCTTCTCTTCTCAGTTATGGCGTTTAAATATCAGCGTGATGATTCTACATATGATGATAACGCTGTTGTTTGTTCAACTGCCCGTAACGCTACTGAACTTTGATATGACGCTAGACAGTCACTGGACGGTTTACTTACCCATTTTAGGCGCGTCAATAGTAGGTCTAATTGTAATGATGGGAGCAGCAAGAGGGCGTACGCCTAAATCGCTCCTTGTAACCGGCGTTGTATTAATGGGTGGCGCGTTTTTGGCGCTGAGTTTAGAGGACCATAGCTGGTGGTGGGTTTGTGCTGCCGTGGTGCTTTTCTTTACTGGCTTTAATTATTTGGAAGCGAATTTCCCTGCACTGGTGTCGAGCATTGCGCCTGCGGGACAAAAAGGAACGGCCATGGGTCTTTACGCTAGCTTTCAGTTCTTTGGCGCGTTTTTGGGTGGTGTAATTTCAGGCTTAGTTACCGATATTTGGTCGCAAGAACTAGCTTATGGCATCGGCGCTGCTAGCACTCTGCTTTGGCTTTTTATTATTCTTGGTGTTAAAGAAGTGAGTCGGGTAAAGCGCGTGATGATGAACGCAGAGTTTGATAGTTCAAATGTTTCTAGCATTGAAGCCGAGCTGCTGTTAGTGCCTGGTGTGTTGGAAGTGACATTAAACAGTCAAAATAACGCGGTATACCTGAAAGTTGATCGTGATTTTGATGCGGTAAAAGCGCGAGACGTATTGTCTGCATAGTTGCTTATCTCATTGCAACCATGAAAGGTTAGCATCACACTATTTTTGAAAAGGAAGCGAAGACCATGATTGACCTAAGCAGCTACAAAGCCATTATTTTTGATATGGATGGCACCTTGGTCGATTCAATGGGCGCGCATATTGATGCGTGGCAGCTTACGTGCGATGCGTTTGGCTACCCTTTTGACCGAGACTATCAATACAGTTTAGGTGGTGTTCCTACCTTTGAAACCGTACATCTTATGAATGCCAAGTATGGCAAAAACCACGATCCAGCAGAGGTTGCTTCATATAAAAAACAGGCTTTCGAAGGGCTAGATCATGTGCCAAGGCTTATTCAAGATACCCTTAACGTGTTTAATCACTATAAGGGAATTATGCCCATTGCAGTAGGTACGGGCTCAGATAGGCAGCACGCGCAAATGGTGTTAAATGAACACGGCTTGCTAGCCCAATTATCTGCGCTAGTTACAGCCGATGACGTAACTCGAGGTAAACCTCACCCTGAAACCTTTGTGCGTGCGGCAGAATTAATGGGTGTAGCACCACAGCATTGTGTGGTGTTTGAAGACACCGACATGGGCCGAAAAGCGGCGGTTGACGGCGGCATGGCGTGCTTTATGGTCGATAATGGGCGGCTTATCTACTAAATCTTACGCTGAGTAAGCCTTCGAGCTTAGCGCTAACGCTAAATCAATCGCGCTCACTCTATAATTTCTTTGGCTTATACCGCCTCTATTTCTCCGAGAGCATCGCTGCAATTATGCAGTAGTGAAGACTTAATGCGTTTGGTGGCATCATCTATGGCCGTTTTCATTGCATCAATGGCAATTTGATTGCTCTGTTCTTCGCTGATATTGGCATTCACATTCATGCTTTGCCCTCTAAAGGTTGTAGCAGGTGAGTACTCATCCGCATAGTCTGGCTTATACCTTACCTTAAGCACAACGGTGGCAACCATATTACTTCCCAAGCTTTTTATAAACGCTCGGTTTAATATCACTTTTACGCTGTTAGCTGCTTCAATATCTGGACTAACGTTCATATCCTCTAAGCTTTGTTGTAACAGCGTATAGAGCGTATCTTCCGTTACATTACTGTTCCCAACTAATAGGTCTTTGCTCGAACGTATATCGCTCAGTTCAGCTAAGTTTATAGGACATGCTTTCGCTTTAGACATAGTTAGTTGGTAGTCTTTTCTTTGTGATGCAGGAATTAAGGACGAATCCATCTCAGGCGGAGTCGATTCACAGGCAACAAGCAAGGGTAGGGCACAGCAGGCAACAATAAGTCGAGCTGGTGATGTAACGTAAGACATGGAAAATGTTCTACTTTTCATTAAATTATTTTTGTTTTATGCAGATAAATTGTGCAAGTAATATTGTATTTAGTATAAGAAAGTTTGTATCGCTAAGAAACAGAACAACTGTTGCAAACTGTTACAGCTTGTTTAGCATAGGTGTGGGAGTGTTGATTTTGCTGAGCGAGTTTTTGATCAGCGTCACAACCATTACACCTATGTAACCTGAATAAAAATTTCGCCATAACCATTCAACACGGACAGTTTTTTAATGATGAGCTTAAAAAACGCGGTAATCAGTGTAGTTGCAAGTGTGTCACTTATTGGGTGTGCAATTAACGTGTCCCCTTCGGCCTTCTTTTATCAAGACACTCAGCAAAAAAACCTTGATACTACGAAGCTACACGCGGCAATTCAAAAAGACAAAACCTCAGCGGGCATAACCCGTGTTGAAGTTAAAAATGAAGCTGGGTTAACTTTGAGAGGCGTTGCTGTTTCTTACCCTGACCCTATTGTTAACATTGTTTTCTTTGCAGACAATCGTATGCCTGTAAGCGAAAACAACAGCGTTATTCATAGACTGGGTAAGTTGCCCGCTAATATATTGTGGCTCGATTATCAGGGAGTAGGAGCCAGTGATAAAGCGAAGGACTTAAGTATTAACGCTATTAAACAAGATGCGTTAACCCAGTTTGACTATGTAGAAAGTGCGTTTGACGCCTCAATTCCCACTATCGTTCACGGCCGAGGTATAGGCAGCTATTTCGCAAGCTATGTTGCTGCAAATAGAAAGATAGACGCTTTAGTATTAGACGGCGCTTTCAATAACATCTCTGATTTAATTGCCAACATGGTGCCAGGCTTCTCTAATTCATTCACAAACATGAAGCTTCACGATGAAGTTCATAGTATGCAAATAGCCCCAATCTTGCGTCACTATGAAGGACCACTATGGCTGGTGGTGGGTGAGGAAGACAAAATAACCCCTTACCCGATTAGTCAGCAGCTATTAGAAGATGCATCAAGTAGCGAGAAATACATTTCAGTTATTCCTGGTGCTACCCATAACGCTACGCTTAAAAGCGACTATGCTATTGAGCAGTACAAGCAATTTTTAGCAAGATTCACTCAGTAATAGAAACCTTACTCGTTGTGGATAAGTAGTGGAAAACCTTGTTGGTAAGTCTGTTAATAGCCATATAGAACAACAGATCACGATCTTTTCATGACTTTCTGGTCGGATCACGAAATGTCAGTTAAATCAAGCGCTGTAGAGCAACTGTGCTCGATCTTAATCTTTTTTGATCGTAAAGCTGTGCAGGATCAGGCAATTTTCTGTATTGGGGATAAAAATCTTAAGCAAAATGATCAAGCGTGTATTTTTGTCAATAGTTTCGTGTCATGAAATTTTTAGAATACGGTCGCTCAAGAATACACCGAATTACGATTAATCACTCACCAAACTGGCTTAGTAATGACTAAATAAAATACCCGCCAATGGCGGG
>NZ_JWLW01000018.1 GCF_000808575.1 Alteromonas marina | reverse complement strand
CTGCCAACTCTCCTGAAGTGACGCTTATCTTAATGATTTACGTGACGCTGTAAAGCACTAATTTCAATTAAATCAATCAACTGGTGAAATATTCACCTTTTCGCAAGAATAATAATCATCTTGGTAAAAAATGGCCTACGTTCTCATTATTTAAAAACACTTTTAGCGTTAACCTACTATAAATGCACGTAAAACATAAATCGAAGTTTTTTAAAAGCGATTGAAGTTCTCACTCAAAAATTCTCATTAGGTGTTCTATGCACATCGACAGTTCATGATGCCAAAATGATAATGTTCGTTTAGCTTTGAACAATATCGTTTTGCGTAGATTTCACTCTTGGCTATAGCCATATACTAGAGCGAGTAAATTGAGCCTATAAAAAAACCCGCAACAATGTGCGGGTTTTTCGTATTTGGCGGAGAGTGAGGGATTCGAACCCCCGGTGGGTTTGACCCCACGTCTGATTTCAAGTCAGGTGCATTAAACCGGGCTCTGCCAACTCTCCTGAAGTGCTGCGTATCTTAATGATTTATGTGGGACTGTAAAGCACTAATTTTAACATTTTTACTCAAACGACCAATTGATAATCAAAGTGTTCAAAATTTAATTGCTCTCGCTTAACGCAGGCGTTATTCAATCAGGTGTTGCACTGACGCTGCAATGTGAAGCACTGTCAATCACACCACACAAACATGCTTGCAGGTTTGGTTAGAAGCGTTAAAGACAGAGCTTTATCAGCTGCTCTATTATTAACACCATAACAAACATGGAGAGGAAGAAGGTGCTCTTCTCTAGGATGGGCGTATCGCGCATCCGGCGCGCTGTACCATTCAACAAGACGAGCTTTGCGTTCATTCTCGCTGTAGGCACTGGTCTGCATAGTTGTCTGAAGCCAGTTATTAAAGCGCGTTGCTTTTCGCATTGCATCATCGGAGCTATCAAAAAAGCCCTGCATATTGTGAAAAGAAGACCCCGAGCCCAATACTAAAATATTCACTTCGTTCTTTGCATCACTATTTACAGGCTCTATCCCGAGTTCAATAGCTTTCCTAATTGCCTCCCCCAATAACACATGCTTTTCCGAATTCAAATCAGACGTGATGGATAGTTGAATACAAGGCACATCGGCACTGGGGTACATAATACTTAGGGGAATGAACATTCCATGATCGAAACCGCGTGCCCTATCCTCCCGTGCAGCAATGCCTTGTTCTGCGAAACGCTTTAGTAATAAAGTTGCGAGTGCGACTTCTCCTTTGGTTGGATATTCAAGGGAATACGCCTCTTTAGGGAAGCCATAATAGTCATAAATCAAGGAAGGTTCTGGGTTAGTAGTTACACAGACTTCAGTATCTTCCCAATGGGCACTAATCACTATGACTGCATCAGGTTTGGGTAAATCTGTTGATAATGCTTTGAGCGCTTCAATCATTTCAATGTGATAGGCAGGCGTTCTCGCCTCTCCTACTGACTGCATTTCAAGAAGTGGAAGCGGCCCTCCACCATGAGAAATATAAGCGGTGTTAATTCGCACAGACGGGCGAGTTTGCGTTCGCTGTTGCATAAGACCATACCTTGTTAGATGTAGAGAATACCATTCCTGCATTTCCACGCTTCGTTAGGAAACTTGCCAGCGTCTTATGAGTAGGCAATGATGTATGCGGATTGATATAAGGGCTCCATAGCCATTGAAACCGGCGCATTTAGGCCGGTTTCGTTAGTCGTCGAAATCTCACAACCGCTATTAATTCAGCTTGTGACTAATAAGAGAGTCGATTGAAAATTTACCGCCACCTTGAATAGCTAGCGCACCGGTTGCAGCAAGTAGCGTGAGTGCAAACTCGTAACCGTTGTTAGTCATAAATAAACCGTTTGCTGCATGTACACTAAAAATCGCAATCACCATTGTGAATGCACTTACTAAAGCGGCTGGGCGTGTTAGAAAACCTATAATAAGCGCTAGCCCGCCAAAAAACTCAGCGCTGCCGGCCAGCAATGCCATTAAAAAGCCTGGCGCTAAACCAATGCTTTCCATCCACTGACCTGTTCCTTCTAATCCATAACCACCAAACCACGCAAAAAGCTTTTGTGCGCCGTGTGCAGTAAGAATAATGCCCACAGGCACACGTAAAACCAAACTAGAAATACTGCTGTTAGAAGTAAAAATGTTTTTCAGAAATTGCTTGTTCATTGTTGAATCCTCAAAGTCTCTCGTAATTGAAAGTGTCATATCTAAAAAGTGATGAACGCTCCGCCTGACTTCATTGAGTTGGCACAGCGCTAACCTGATGCACATACAATAGTTACCAACACCTATTGAATAAAGCGGTTGAATATTGAATGATTACCAACATTTTGTTGTTTATAGAGACGAATGGCTAAACGATGGATAAATTATCGCTACTGAAAACCTTCTGCGTGGTTGCGAATGAAGGCAGTTTTACAAAAGCTGCAGAAAAGCTAGACACGTCAAACCAACTCGTAAGCAAGTATGTTGCCGAATTAGAGAAGCAACTTGATACGCGTTTATTCAATCGCACTACAAGAAAAATTCACCTAACCGAGGCTGGTCAGCAGTGTTTGCAACATGCAAATCATATTCTTGAAAGCGTAACCGATATGGAAAGTCAGCTTGGGTTGCTCAATACAGAAGCAAAGGGAGTTTTGCACGTAAGTGCCCCTGTCTCTTTCTCAACATTACATTTAGCGAGTGCACTCAGTGCGTTTCAACAAACACACCCTCACGTATCGATAAACTTGCAGCTAAACGATAGAAAGATTGATGTGATAGACGAAGGCTTTGACGTAGCAATACGTGCAGGTCACCTAGCTAACTCGTCGCTGGTGGCCAAGAAAATCACAACGATAAAGCTGGCCCTGTGCGCTTCACCAGCCTACCTGGAAAAATATGGCACACCGCAACATCCAGCTGAATTAAAACCTGAACACTATCTAGAGTACTCCTACGTCAACTATGATAACGATAAATCAGCGCTTATTGCGGCGCTCAAAGCAAATGCCCAGACTGTGACGCCTAAGCTAACCGCCAATAATGGAGAAGTCCTAACCAATGTAGCAAAGCAGGGTGAAGGTTATGTACTTCAACCTACCTTCATTGCCGGTGAAGCGCTCAAAAACGGGGAACTCGTGTCCATACTGGACGATTTCGTACCGCAACCTATCTCTTTGTATGCGGTCTATCCTCATCGTAAGCTCATTTCTAATAAGCTAAGGGTTTTCATTGACTTTTTATCAAGCTATTTTGAAAGTACGCCCTACTGGGACAAGTAAATCGCGGTACGCGTAACGCTTAATTTATGTGGTAAAAACGTAACTTCAGTGGATGAGGGATATCAGCATATTAAATTAAATAAAAACGGCGTGGAGAAACACCTCCGACGCCGTTCGCGTAATAGCCTATCTGGTTTCAGTAACTTAAACTCTAAAAGAGTAACCTTACCCTAAAGCCCTCATCACATTCTGAAGGTTTCCATAATCGCGGGCACCCCCGGGAACATACCAATTAGTGCCATAACGGTACATAACACCAAAAACGTAATTCCTGGAATTAGCCAACGCCCTGCTTTGCCGAGCTCTCCAGCTCTATCTTTGCACCCAACGAGCCCCAAATTATCCAAAAGCATGGTAAAAGACCATCCGAATACCGGATTAACTAATACAGATGAGATCACTACCAATGCGGCAGACTGGGTTGTTTTACCTTCACGCGTCATTTGCATACCGGCTTCCATAAGCGGCAGAAAGACCCCAACAATAAGCGCTACGCAAAGCACTGGCGGCCAAATTGCTAAATCCATGGGGTAACCCCAAAGTGCCGCTACAACGCATAAAAAGCCAGTCACTAATGCTCCACCGGGTATGGGTCTGCGCGCGATTGAAGCCGGGATAATGTAGGTCCCCCACGAAGATGAGATATTACCCCCTCCCAGAAGGCTTCCCACTGCCTGACGACTAGATGCAGCAATCATGGTGTCATCTATATTCATGTGCGCTCGTTCACTTTTTTTAGGGTAGCTAAGCTTTTGGAAAACTTGATGGCCTAAGAAATCTGGCGACCACATAGACACAGCCAGCACAGCAAAAGGCAGCACAGCAATGAAATGCGACCAATCTGGCAGGCCTAGTTTCCAACCTGTGTCTCCCCCCCACCAATAAGCAGGGTTCAAGTTAGGCATACCCGGCGACGTTGTGAACTCAAATGGCGCACCGAAGGAAAACGCAATGACTGCCGCCATCACCGCACCAAGCGGAATGGCTAGCCAGCGCTTTTGAATATGCTCTAACCATGCATACATTAAAATAGTGGCAATGATCACCACGAAGGCTAAGTAAGCCATATCGAAGCTTTCTGCCCACGCAAAGAGTTTCTTCACCTGCCCTGTAATGCCAATAAACCCTAAGTACAACAGCAGCCCACCGCATACACCGTTACTGGTTAGCCTGGCTAGCACACTGCCGCCCTTCGTTATTCCTAAAATAAAACCAAATAGTCCAATGAGTAGACCGAGCGCCATGGGATGGCCGCCAGATGCAACAATAAGGGGTACCAAGGGCAGTAAGGGGCCGTGTGTACCTGCTAAATTAGCTGACGGGTTCAGAAAACCTGAAATCAGAACAACGAACAAGACTGCTGCAATGAGTAATTCAAAGCGCACGTTTTCAACAACAAACTCAGGAGATAGCCCTAGCGGTGCTGCGAATGCACCTACTACGGCGGCAACCATAACGATTTTTCCTATGGTCGCCGCCATGCCTGGCACAAAGTCTTCCCACTCAACGCGGTAGTCTTTACCAGGCAGGTTCAACCGCCAACGTTTTGGAGAAAGTATTTGAAGTTCGTGATTTAAATATTCGTCTCTTGATTTAAAACTACTGCTCGGTTTGTGAAGATTTTGATAAGAAGAACTTTCTTGTGACACATAACACCTTTAGATTGCGCGGAAGAAAAGCGCAAGCCTAAACATGTGAACGGAATGTAACAATGCGACTGTGGTCTTATACGAAAGTCTAACGTGGTAGACGGGCATAAAAAAAACCCGCAACAATGTGCGGGTTTTCATAATATGGCGGAGAGTGAGGGATTCGAACCCCCGGTGGGTTTGACCCCACGTCTGATTTCAAGTCAGGTGCATTAAACCGGGCTCTGCCAACTCTCCTGAAGTGCTGCGTATCTTAATGATATTTTTATGACTGTAAAGCGAAAAATTAAAAAAGTTGTCTAAGTGCCGAGATTTCAATCAAATAGACTGTTTAGCACGTACAAGAGATGTTTTTATATTCACCTGACACCATTTTCATCTGAAACTACTTGAAAATGGGAACTAAAACCCATACAACATACACTAAATAATTGTGAACCATTTTGGTCATATCATAAGTCCTATTGGAGGAAACAATGGATCAACGTTCGATGTATTCAAGTGCATCTCAACCATCGGTATTGCAGACGAACAAGGTTCTACGCAACACCTATATGCTGCTTGCGATGACACTGGCGTTTAGTGCAGTTTGTGCTGGTATAGCAATGGCAGTAGGCATTTCTCCTATGATGTCTCTTGTTATGACTATCGGCGCTTTTATAACTCTTTTTGTAGTTCAGAAAAAAGCTGATTCAGCATCTGGCATCTACTGGGTGTTTGCATTCACAGGTTTAATGGGTGCTTCACTAGGTTACACGCTTAATTTCTATTTAGGCGTTGCTGGTCCAGGGCTAATCATGGAAGCATTAGGTGCAACAGCCCTCGTGTTTTTCGCGCTATCTGGCTACGCCCTAACCACTAAGAAAGACTTCTCATTTATGGGCGGTTTCTTGGTAGTAGGTTTAGTGGTTGTGCTTGTGGCGGCAATTGCGAACATCTTTTTCGCAGTTCCAGCGGTAAGCTTAGCAATCAGTGCAGCGATTGTGTTTATTATGTCAGGTTTCATCTTGTTCGATACTAGCCGTATCATTCACGGTGGTGAAACAAACTACATTCGTGCAACAGTTTCGCTATACTTGAACATATACAACTTGTTCACGTCTATCCTTCACCTTTTAGGTGCGTTTGGTGGCGACGATTAAAACAGCGTTAAAGGTTTAAAGAGAAACACCCCTTAACCGGGGTGTTTTTATTTGTATGGCAGAATATTCAGTACTTATCACATCATCACCTTTTCAAGGTGACACGGCTTTGCGCGCCCTTGCGTTTGTGCAAGGCGCCATAGATAACGGCGACGTAGTTAACAACGTTTTCTTTTACAGCGAAGGTGTACACCACACCAATAACTTAATGCTAAAGACGGGCGACGAGCTGTTCGCATTTGATGGTTGGAAGGCTCTAGCGACTGAGCACAATGTGAAATTACTTGTATGCATTACCGCCGCCGTTAAGCGAGGTATTGTTAGTGAATTAGAGGCGAAAGAGAATGGGTTGTCTCAGGCCAACTTATCCGCGCCTTTCGAGCAAGCTGGCTTGGGCGAATTCTTCACTGCGCTCCACGATTGCAACAGGTTGGTACAATTCTAATGGCGCAACTACTTATTAGGTTTACGCAAAGCCCTTTTTCCAATGCTAAAAGCCAAGACGGTTTAGATTTTGCGCTTGCTGCAACAAACTATGGGCACGAAGTTAAAGTGCTTTTTGAAAGCCAAGGTGTACTGCAGCTTGTTAAGGCAGCGTCTACCAAAGGATTAAAAAATCACACCAAACGTTTAGCTAGCATGCCGTTTTTCGATATCGAAGAATGCTTTGTGTGTAAAGCAAGTGCAGATACATACGACATTGATCAGGTTCTTTCTAATAACAGTTTAGTTGATGAGTTAGACTGTGAGTGGATAACCCCAGAAGAAAAGGTCACGCTTATCCAAAGCGTAGATCATGTGGTGACATTCTAATGCTTATTACTATTTCAACGCCAAATTTGAGCACTGAATACAAACAGCTTATTGAAGCCACTTTTGAGCAATCGACTTCTACTTATATTGTATTTGTTGGTGATGGCGTTTATGCCCCTGCATTAAACACCGCGTTTTTTGAGCAGCTGGCCAATACGGTAAAAAGCACGGTAGAGAGCACGGCAAAAGACAAACCAACGCTAAACCTGTCGTTCTTGAGTACAGATGCGGATACCAGGGGCGCAAATCTTCCCGAACATTTTAATCCAATTTCACACAAAGAACTTGCTGCAATATCAGCAAAAAATCAGCACTGGATACCCCTTTCATGACACAAGAAACCTATAGCTTCAATTATAAAGGGCAAGCGATCCCTACAGACAAAGCCGGGTATTTACTCGACTATACCCTTTGGGAAGAAGATATGGTTGAGTTGCTGGCGCAAGAAGAAAATATTGAGTTAACCGAAGCCCACTGGGAAGTGGTGCGCTTCGTACGCGCATTCTATGAAGAGTACGAAACCAGCCCAGCAATTCGTGCTTTGGTGAAAGCTATGGCCAATAAGTTTGGGCCAGAAAAAGGGAATAGCCGCTACCTGCAGCGACTCTTTAAAAAAGGCCCGGCTAAGCAAGCCACCAAACTGGCAGGATTACCTAAACCTGCGAAATGCTTGTAAAGTCGATTACGCATTGTATTTAAAGCGCTAGCGCCCCTCTGCTAGCCTTTTTCCCTTTCGCATATTCCTTGAGATTACTTACTCGTGATATCGCAGTATCGATTGTTGTGTATCGACGGGCTTAACCCCACCTACTAGCCTTCTACTAAAAGCACTCGTTAAGTTGCTGCTCGGGTTGAAGCTATTCGAGGTAACTATAAGAAGCGCCACCCTATTGTTATCTTTCTTGGCTTTGGTGTTGATATTGCAACACCTCTTTTACATTAGCGTTTTAACTGAGGTTTTAGGCACATTTTTCATACTCGTCTTTCACCGAACACCATAAACGTGAATGTTTTACATAAATGGACATAGGAGGCTGTATGACAGTTCAGAAACACTACGTAATTGTGGCCAACCACGACAACGCCACAGCTTACACCTATATCAATCACGGAAGTGCGCTTGTTGAAGTAAAGAAATGGCACAATGAGTTTAGTGGTGCGAGTGACCAAGACATTTATACAGATAAACCCGGCAGACAATCGGCTCCCGCTTCGCAAGTACCAGGCGTTGATAGCATGAATCGAAAAGATGCCGCTGAACTCGAAGATGAACGATTTGCCAGTGACATTGCTGACTGGCTGGATGGCGAGCGTAAACGAGGTGCGCTAGGCTCAATAGATATTATTAGCGGGCCAGGGTTTCTTGGCAAATTGAGAAATGGAATGTCATCTCAATGTTCAGATGTGGTCGATAAAGAAGTGAAAAAGAATGTTTTAGGTGCGGACGAGGAAACCTTGCTTTCTTACCTTAAATAAAGCGTTATTTAGCACAGAGGTTGTCACAGGCGGCTGTTGTTATAGCCGCCTTTATTTTGCTCTCTTGCTAGTTTAAATTAATCGTTTTCGTCAGCCTTTAATATATTGACTTCCCCCATTGCTTGAGCGCTTTTAAACGTTTTTACTCGCGTTACTTCAAGGTCGGTATAAATGCGAGGGTTATTCAAAATATACTCTACCTCATTATTCAACGAGCCATGTTTGTCAGTGGTTAACCATGCATTAATAGCGTGACTATCGTGAGGAAGAAAGCATGGAATAGATTTTTCATGATACTGGCAAAAGCCATCTATGGGCGGACGTGTCACCACCGCACAGGAAAACAACCCATTACTAAACCGCCGGTATACCGCGCCAATAAGTAAGGCGCCGCTTTGGGGCTTCATTAAATAATGTGATTTTCCTTTTCCAAGTGGGTTTGACTCGCCTACTGCCGTTGCTACAACTATAGCCCGCCGTTCACGAATAAACTTTCCCCAATAAGGGCTATCTAAGTTTCGGGCGTTAAATGTTGTTCTGTTCCCAACCTCTAGCGTGTTGCCAACAGGCTTAGCATCAAACCACCATGTCGCATCTATTGTGCTATCACTAGATACGATTATATTGGTTATTTGCCGTTCAGCTGCTTTTCCAAATGCGGGATAAAAGTTAATGACATTGCTTGTGGAAGATTCGTTGACAAAAAGCGGTATCGTTTGTGTGAGACCCACTTCTTCAAGTAGCGCGATAACGTCTGGTGAGTCAGTAATACGCTGTATAAATCCGCACATAAACAATATCCATCAGTAATATACAAAAAATCCGATACGAATACTCATATCGGATTTCATATTATTACTGGCGAAAATGATTCGCCACTTCAAAGTGGGTTAATTGCTTGCTTTAATAACTTCCTGTCCAGCCATATAAGGCACAAGCGCCTTAGGAATGGTAACGCTACCGTCTGCTTGCTGATTATTCTCTAAAATCGCTACAAGCGTGCGCCCTACCGCTAAGCCAGAACCGTTCAATGTGTGAAGCAGTTCAGTTTTATTCGTCTCTGGGTTACGGAATCTAGCCTGCATGCGTCGTGCTTGGAAGTCCAACATGTTTGAACATGAAGAAATTTCACGGTAAGTATTCTGTGCAGGTAGCCATACTTCAAGATCGTAGGTTTTACATGCACCAAAGCCCATGTCACCGGTACATAACAGCACTTTACGGTAAGGCAATTCTAGCTTTTGAAGAATAACTTCAGCATGGCCTGTAAGTGCTTCTAGCGCGTCAAAGCTCTCTTCTGGCTTAACCAGTTGTACAAGCTCGACTTTATCGAACTGATGCTGACGAATAAGGCCACGGGTATCACGACCGTACGAACCAGCTTCTGAGCGGAAGCAAGGCGTGTGCGCAGTCATTTTCACAGGCAGCGTTTTCGCATCTAATATTTCATCCCTTGCAATATTAGTTAGCGGAACTTCCGCCGTTGGAATTAGGCTAAGCCCCTGTCCCTCTTCAGTTGCTGGCTTGGTGTGAAATAGGTCCTCACCAAATTTAGGCAACTGGCCCGTGCCGTATAAACTGTCGGCATTAACCAAATAAGGCACGTACATTTCTTGGTAACCATGTTCTTGGGTATGGGTATCAAGCATGAACTGAGCTAAGGCACGGTTTAGGCGAGCAATATCGCCGCGCATCACTACGAAACGGCTTCCAGTAAGCTTACTTGCCGTTGCGAAATCAAGGCCATTGTTTAAGCCTTCAGCCACATCAACATGGTCTTTAACTTCAAAATCAAACGTTCGAGGCTCACCCCAACGGGAAATTTCCACGTTATCGTTTTCGTTCTCACCCTCAGGAACAGATTCATGAGGCAAGTTAGGAATGCCTTGAGTAAGGGTATTTATTTCTTCCAGCAGTTCGCTAAGTTCCGCTTTAGCGGCATCAAGCTCGTCACCCAGTTTTCCCACTTCAGCTAAAAGCGGTGCGATGTCTTCACCCTGCGCTTTTGCTTTACCAATGGACTTACTTCGTACGTTACGCTCGTTTTGCAGATCCTGTGTTCTGGACTGAAGTGTTTTTCTTTTTTCTTCAAGCGAACTGAAAGCTGCTACGTCGAGGTTAAAACCACGGGCAGCTAATCGCTTAGCTGTTTGTTCTATATCGCTTCGCAAACACTTTGGATCTAACATGTGTTTCTAATTATCCTTTCATTAATTGAATGGCTAGCCAACCTGCTACTAGGCAAGCGCCAACGTTAAGAAATACATTTGCTGCGGCTTTAAGCCACAACCCGTTTTCTAATAAAGTTAAGGTTTCAACGGAAAATGTTGAGAATGTGGTAAAGGCACCTAATAGGCCTACACCAATGAGCGCACGGTAAGGCGAGTCGCTTAACTCGTGACGTTCAATAATACCGTACAGTAACGCGAGTGCGAACGACCCAACCACATTCACCGTTAGTGTACCAAACGGCATGTGTTTTCCAAATAAGGAATCTACACTTGTAGTAACAAAATAACGTAAACAGGCACCAGTTGCCCCGCCAGCGGCAATAAAACAATACAAAGCTAACCCTTGAGGCACGAAAAACTCCCTAGCGCGTTCTTTTTAGTAACTAATCCATGGTCTTTGAATTAGTAGAGGTGTATCTGTGCAACTTTACCTTTTATTGTTACTTCTCGCATTAAGTGAATCGAGAAATTCACGTTTTGCTTTTAAGGATTTTTCTAAACCACGCTCATTGGGCCTGTATAGGCGAGTACCAGTAAGGTTCTCAGGAAAGTAAGATTCACCCGCTGCGAAAGCATTCGGCTCGTTGTGGGCATAGCGATAACCATCGCCGTGGCCTAGCTCTTTCATCAGCGAGGTAGGCGCATTACGCAAATGCATGGGTACCGGCGCATCTGAGGTCTTGCGCGCCAGTGCTTTAGCTTCGTTAAATGCCATATAAACGGCGTTACTTTTTGCAGCTAACGCGCAATATACCGCAGCTTGCGCAATAGCGCGTTCACCCTCTGCGGGCCCTACACGGTGAAAGGTGTCCCAGGCATTGATACATAGCTGCATAGCCCTTGGGTCGGCGTTGCCAATATCTTCCGACGCGATAGCTAGAAGACGTCTTCCCACATATAGCGCGTCACCACCGCCATCGAGAATTCTTGCATACCAGTAAAGAGCTGCATCTGGATCTGAGCCTCTTACGGATTTATGAAACGCTGAAATGAGGTCGTAGAAGGTATCGCCTTTATTATCATAACTAGCTACTTTCTCGCCTACCGCATGTTCAATATCGCTGACGGTTATTTCGTTTTCTCCGGTGAAGTCCGCAGCTAGTTCCAAATACGTAAGAAGACGGCGGGCATCGCCACCGCTCAAATCTATAAGGGCGTTTCTTGCTATTTCATCAATGCCAAGAGCTCTGTCGCCAAGGCCTTTTTCGCTATCGCTCAGCGCTCTATCGACTAATTCAGATAACGCATGTTGTTCAAGTGTTTTTAGCACGTAAACACGGACTCGAGATAAAAGCGCTTTATTTAATTCAAATGAGGGGTTTTCTGTCGTTGCACCAATAAAGGTAACCACACCTGATTCAACAAATGGCAAAAACGCATCTTGCTGGCTCTTATTGAACCTGTGAACTTCATCTACAAAAAGCAGTGTTCGCTGATTGTAGCGGGCGTTTTCTTCTGCCGCGTCCATAGCGGCCCTGATGTCTTTCACCCCAGATGTTACGGCCGAAATACGCAAAACAGATGCATTAGTATACTGAGCGATAAGCTCCGCAAGAGTAGTTTTTCCGGTACCCGGCGGCCCCCACAAAATCATAGAATGACAGTGCCCTGCCTCTAACATTTTACGAAGAGGCTTACCTTCGCCAAGTAAATGGTCTTGACCGCTGTACTGCTCTATGGTAACCGGGCGCATTCGCGCCGCCAGCGGCGCGAACTCTTGATTAACGCTGGTCATCAACTATGAAGCTATCTGGAATATCAACCGAGAAGGTGTCGGCCGGCACAGGAAAGCGAGTCTCAATATTATTGAACACTAACGTGCTGATTTGCTGTTGTGCATCGAGCATATTAAGCGAAGCGAGCTCGTTGTCTTGATTGAAGGTTAAAGTAAGCGTGAGAATTTGACCGCCTTCTTCTTTTGGTGTGATTTGATAACTTTGCAAGGCATTATCGTTATTGATGCCACTTGCCAAATTGTTGGTAGATACACCACTGTTCACTTGACTGATAGAAAACTTCGACCAGATTGCTTCATCTGTCGATGTAAGCAAAACGATAGGGTTATCCTTAATCGCATTATCTTGAGAAAGCACCGTCACCTGCTCTACAAAGGTATCCACATTCCAAACCGCTTCGCCATCGGCAACCAACAAAGTTTCATCAGGAAATGTAGTTTCCCAGCGAAGCTTATTGGGGCGGGTCATGGTCAGCGTGCCTTGTGCTTCGTGAACGACATTTTGCTGTGCATCGACTACTGTTTGCGCAAAACTTGCGCGAAACTGCTTCATATTGCTTAACAAAGCCTGCAGTGACGTACTCGCAGAATCATTGATAAGCGATGAAGTTTTAGGCTGACTAGTGTTTACTGTGGCATTAGCCTGAATAGCGTCATGAGCACTGACAACCTCGTGAGCATTGTTCTTGCCTATATTTGAACCTGTACTACCTAATTCTACCGCAGCATTAGCAGCATTCATTGCCGTACCTGCCGTTACCAATGCACTCACAAAATAAACCGAAACTGCTTTATTCATTTATTCAATCCATTCGTTAATCTTTGTGGGGCGGCGGTGCAAGCACCTCACGGTTTCCGTTATGCCCCTGTGCACTTACGACACCGCTCATTTCCATTTGTTCAACTAAGCGTGCTGCACGGTTGTAACCAATTCTAAATTTACGCTGTACACTCGAGACACTCGCGCGACGGGTTTCGGTAACGAACGCGACAGCCTCGTCGTAGAATGCGTCGAATTCTTGGTCTTCACCCTCAGGCTGCTCACCTGGCAGTAAGACTTCTGCCGTTGCCTCGCCATTCAGGATCTCATCTATGTACTCTGGCTCACCACGCTTCTGCCAATCTGCCACTACCGCATGCACTTCGTGATCGTCTACAAACGCACCGTGAACACGAGTAGGTACTGGGCTTCCAGGTGGTAGGTAAAGCATGTCCCCCATACCTAACAAGGTTTCTGCACCCTGTTGGTCAAGAATGGTCCTTGAGTCTATTTTACTGGAAACCTGGAATGCACAGCGGGTTGGAATATTCGCTTTAATCAAACCTGTAATTACATCGACAGAAGGGCGCTGGGTAGCAAGAATAAGGTGGATTCCTGCCGCACGGGCTTTCTGTGCGATACGTGCAATAAGCTCTTCTACTTTTTTGCCCACAATCATCATCATGTCGGCGAATTCATCGACCACAACCACAATAGCTGGAAGCTTGGCTAAGTCTGGTGCCTCAGCATCCATACTTTCTTCGTTCTTCCAAAGGGGATCTTTTATTGGTGTGCCGTTAGCAATGGCTTCTTCCACTTTCGCGTTGTAACCTTTGAGGTTACGCACACCAAGGGCGCTCATTAGACGATAACGACGCTCCATTTCTCCTACGCACCAACGAAGCGCATTGGCCGCTTCTTTCATGTCAGTAACTACTTCAGCAAGTAAATGAGGTATGCCCTCATAAACCGAAAGTTCAAGCATTTTGGGGTCAATCATGATCATGCGAACGTCTTCAGGCGTGCTCTTATAGAGCAAACTCAAGATCATCACATTCACACCCACAGATTTACCTGACCCTGTAGTACCCGCTACCAAAAGGTGCGGCATCTTGGCTAAATCGACCACGACTGGCTGACCTGATATGTCTGCACCCAACACCATGGTTAATGGCGACTTGTTTGATTGGAACGTATCGCAGCTAATTACTTCACTCAAACGCACCATTTCACGTTTTTTATTTGGCAGTTCTAAACCAATTACTGACTTACCCGGAATAACCTCAACTACACGAACTGAAATAGCTGACATTGCACGTGCTAAGTCTTTTGATAACCCTGTAATTTTGCTCACTTTAACGCCAGGCGCTAGGTCTAGTTCAAAACGCGTAATTACTGGTCCTGGGTACACACCTACTACAGTGGCTTCAATATTGAAATCAGCGAGCTTTTCTTCGACAAGGCGAGAAATACCTTCAATCTCTTCCGGCGTAAGCGGGTTTTCATGTTTGTCGGCGCGTTCAAGCAAATCAAACGACGGCATAGGAGGCAAGTCAGGGTCAATTTGCCCTGCTCTTGCTTTTAATGGCTTAGCACCAAGTGCTGCGGGGGTAAATGCCTGAGTTGCGCCTTGAACTTCACCTTGCGTGTGCGTTGGTTGCGTATCAGCAGCAGACGCTGAAGGCTGGCTATCGTCCGCTGAGAAAGCCGTGTTATTTGTCGACGCTACTGGCTTACTTCCTGTTTCGTAAGGCAGGTCTTCATCAAACTCCTCTAAATCGTCAAAATTGATATGCGGGCTTTGTTGATGCTGCTGATTATGTTCATATTGGGCGCTTTCACTGGAAGAATGTGTTGGCTCCTCTTGACCGGATTTGCCCAAACCTACTTTATCTTTAAAACCACCCGTAACCACTTCGCGCATGCCCGACAGAGAAAAAGCCGACTTCTTGGTTTCACTATCATTGTCAACTGACGCGGTATCATTTTCCTCTTCACCAGCTTCATGATTCGACGTATTTTGAACAGATTCGTCTCTGTTATAGGTATAAAATGGCGGTTCATCTTCGACTTCGTCGATACCGAAGTTAGGTTCACTGCGAGACGGAGTAGCCTTGTGCGTTTGCTGTGGCTCAATCTGTGGAGAAGACGCCAAGGGCTCTGCCCGCATACTGGTAATATCCAACTCCGCGCCGTCAGAACTTTCTCGGCTGGAAGACTTATTGGCTAACGCCAAACGCGGCATTTCAAGTGCTAACAAACTTTGAGGTGCTGACAGGCTCTTACGACCCAACCATAGTGTCCCTTCCCCTAATCTATCGATAATGGTCAGCCAGCTAATACCAGTTAACAGAGTAAAACCGGTACAGAAAAAGCAAAGCAACAATAGGATCGTTCCAGCGGTATTAAAATAAGGTATAAGCGCCGAACTAATGACGTCACCGACAAAACCGCCTGCTGAAAAATTGTAAATATCGTCAAAATTTATACTGGCGATGCCCGTAGCACCAAGAGCCATTAACAGCCCACCGATAATTCTTAATCCAATAGTGAGGTAATCGAACTCATCAAGTTCTTTGATGTGTTGAAATAAGAACCAGCCTAAGAAGGCGGAACCGAACGGAAGTAGATAGGCGAGAAAGCCAAATGAAAACAGCAGCAGATCTGCCACCCACGCACCTGTTGCCCCTACCCAATTGTGTATGTCTAATTGTAAACCAGCCTGACTCCAGCCTGGGTCGCCTGGATGAAAAGATACTAGTGCCAGCAATAAGAAGAAGGCGAAAACACAGGCGATAATCATGCCTGCTTCCCACACTCGCTGAACCCCTGTTAATCGCGCCATAACCCTAAAAAACCTTAAAATTCTATCGCATGAAGTCATATAGACAATCGGTATTAGCCTATACGCAGCACTTTTGCGCTAAACGCAGCAAAGAGCTTAGCGAACTCTTTGCAATCCCTACATAATTATTAATTATTTAATTTTCGGTAAGCAGCTGAACATAATAATGAAAGTATGAATTACTCCCCTACCCCACATTTGTGAAACACAACAATTCCTTCGCTGCGCACAAACACTGTATTTTTGCACAGCCTACCACAAAAATACGCTATTGAGCCACGCTTTCATTACTTCAAATTAATGCGCAGCGACGATGTGCTTTTTACTTCTTCCATTACAACGTATGTCCGCGACTCACTTACGCCCGGTAAACGTAATAAGGTATCACCAAGCAATTTTCGGTAGCTACTCATATCGGCAACACGCGCTTTTAATAAAAAGTCGAAATCTCCAGACACTAAGTGGCACTCTTGTATATCGTCATGCAATTTTACCGCAGCAGAAAATTCTGCAAAGATATCTACCGATGTTTTCGTTAACGTTATCTCTACGAAGACGAGCATGGCTGCGCCGAGCTTTTCTGGGTCAACGACAGCATGATATCCTTTTATATAGCCCTGAGCCTCCAGCCTCTTAACTCTCTCAAGACAAGGGCTGGGGCTTAATCCCACTTCTTTAGCAAGTTCGACGTTTGATATACGCCCGTTTTTCTGTAACTGTACCAGGATATTCCTGTCTATTCGGTCTAGGTGTTTTGGTGTCTTTACCAGCATATAAAATATCTTAAAAGCATCTTTTATGAGAATTATATGCTACAAATACCCATTCTTCAGCAGATAGTTCTTTTTTTTATCACGTATACTCCGCAAATATGTTCACATGCTTCAAAGCCGAACACTATTTATCAAAAGTTCAACCAGAGCCGCTTAGAAGCTCACTATAAGATTGAGGACTATACATGTTAGTTGGTGTACCAAAAGAAATTAAGAACCACGAATACCGTGTTGGCTTGACGCCAGCGGCTGTAAAAGAGTTTGTTAGCCACGGTCATAGCGTTTTAGTAGAAACTAACGCAGGTGACGCAATAGGTTTCACTAACGAAATGTATGTCGAAGCAGGGGCAGCCATTGCATCAACGGCTGAACAAGTGTTTGCTGAAGCTGAAATGATTGTAAAAGTAAAAGAGCCTCAGCCTAACGAATGTAAAATGCTTCGTAAAGGTCAGACCCTTTACACTTACCTTCACCTAGCGCCTGATCCTACACAAACTAAGCTACTTGTTGAGTCGGGTGCTACGTGTATTGCTTATGAAACAGTAACCGATGACCGTGGTGGCCTTCCACTACTTGCGCCAATGAGTGAAGTAGCAGGCCGTATGTCTGTTCAAGCAGGTGCGCATTACCTTGAAAAAGCGCACGGTGGCAGCGGTACACTACTTGGCGGCGTCCCAGGCGTAGCGCCAGGCAAGGTATTAGTTATTGGTGGTGGTGTTGTAGGCACTAACGCTGCGAAAATGGCACTAGGCCTTGGTGCTGATGTTACTATTCTCGACCGCTCGCTTCCTCGTCTTCGCCAGCTCGACGATATCTTTAACGGACAAGTAAAAACGGTTTACTCAACCGTTGACGCTATCGAGCACTACTCTTCAAAAGCTGACCTTGTTGTTGGTGCGGTACTAATTCCTGGTGCAGCAGCTCCGAAGCTTCTTACTCGCGAACAAATTAAAGCCATGAAGCCTGGTTCAGTGCTTGTTGATGTTGCTATCGACCAAGGCGGATGCTTTGAAACCTCTAAAGCGACCACACACCAAGACCCTGTTTACACTGTTGATGACGTGGTTCACTACTGTGTTGCAAACATGCCTGGGGGCGTTGCGCGTACTTCTACAATGGCACTAAACAACGCTACATTGCCATTTGGTTTAGCACTAGCGAACAAAGGCCCAGCGAAAGCTATGCTAGAAGACAAGCACTTGCTTAACGGCCTAAACGTGCACGAAGGTAAGGTAACTTACAAAGCCGTTGTTGACGCACTAGGTGAAGAACTAGGTCTAACCTATACACCAGCTGAAGTAGCGCTTAAAGGCGAATAATTTCTTAAGATTATTCTCGGGTGGGGCTGTGGCCATATCCTTGAATAAAAATATCGGAATAAAAAAGCTCGGTATGTGAACATCACATCCGAGCTTTTTTGTATCTGAACCCTTAATAACCGGCTATACAGAAGATTTCTGATGTAGTGCTAACCGTTTATTGATTCGTTTACAGCTTTTAATACAGCAATGGGGTCTTCTGCTTTAGTGATAGGTCGCCCCATAACCAAATAACTCACGCCCGCTTTCATTGCGTCAGGTGGCGTCATAACGCGTTTTTGATCACCAGCGTCAGCGCCTACTGGGCGAATACCAGGCGTAACTAACAGAAAGTCGTCGCTGTGTTTTTCGCGTAATGCGCTGGCTTCCTGCGCAGAACATACAATGCCATCTAATCCGGCTTTTTCTGTTAACGCTGCCAAGCGCAGTACTTGTTGCTCTGGTGTTACGCCGCTTACCACATCAGCCAGTTGCGCTTCGTCCATGCTGGTAAGTACGGTAACCGCAATAAGTTTAGTTTGAGGGTTGCTGCTTGTTGCAATCGCCTCTTTAGCCGCTTGCATCATGGGTAAACCGCCTGACGCATGTACATTTACCATCCACACACCGAGCTCTGCCGCTGCTTTACACGCTTTCGCTACAGTATTTGGAATGTCGTGGAATTTAAGGTCCAAGAAAACGTCAAAGCCTTTAGCTACTAGCGCTTTTACGAATTCCGGTCCAAATAAGGTGAACATCTCCTTGCCCACTTTTAGCTTGCATAAGCTTGAATCTAATTTATCAACAAACGCCAATGCAGTGTCTTTATTGTCATAGTCTAATGCAACAATAACGCGTGGGTCATGCATGTTCTTTTATTCTCCGTCTAGCCCTTTAATGGGTTTTACTACGCCCCACTTTTTACAGCTAGGGCATAACCAATATAATTTTCGACCGGAAAAGCCACAGCTGCCACAGCGATATTTAGGCCGCTGTAACATTTGCTTTTCCACCAATTCTTTAAGTAAGCGTAAGCTATCAGCCGTGGTTTTATCTGAAAGCTGATCTATATAAAGCCCCATGAGGGTTTTAAAACCGCGCATAGTTGGGCGCTTGCGAAGTTGCTCAAGTAAGTACTCTGCCGCCTGTGCTGTCTCTCCGCGCTTCATTAGTACATCGACCATAGCCAAATAAGACGTGGCGCACTCTTGCCAGTGTGCCTCCAAGTTTTTCTGAAAGCTGTCCCAGTCATCCGTCTCTTCAGCAATTTTTTCAAGGCTCGGCACCGCTTCGCTGAACCAATTGATGTCGCGTTCGGCCACTTGTGTAAAGTACGCGTTGGCATCGGTAAAGCGTTTTTGATCAAGCGCTATATCACCTAACATAAGCCACGGCCTAACCGCGTGTTCGTCGGCGTTTACTGCTTTTTGTAATAAGGTCAATGCCGCACCTTGGCTATCGTTCTTCAACTCAACCGATGCCTGTTCACAATAAAAATGTGCTAAGCGTTCGCACAGATCATCATTGTCACCATGACACTGCACCATCCGCTCGGCCAATTCTATGGCTCTTTCCCACTCTTTCGTGGTCTGGTAGATACTGAAAAGTTGCTGTTGAGCTACAAGGTAGTGTTTATCGCTGTTAAGCAGTTGAAGAAAGGCATTTTCCGCACGCTCTAGAAAGCCTGCTTGCGTATAATCGTGGCCAAGTTCCCGAAGCGCATTTTCTCGCTGGGCGGGCTGGAGTTCGTCACGACTCACTAAATTTTGATGAACTTTGATCGCGCGGTCTATTTCTCCGCGATGACGGAAAAAACTGCCCATTGCAATATGAGTTTCCACCGTATCGCTGTTTACGTTAATCATTTTAATTAGCGTATCAACAGCTTTATCAGGTTGGTCTGAAAGTAAAAAATTCAGGCCTTTGTAATAATGCTTAGATAGGATACTTGACTGTTTTCGCTGCGCTTGACGGACACTATTTCGGCCCATTATCCAACCGTACCCTGCCGCAACAGGTAAAAGGAGAAACAGCAGTTCGAGCATTAGTGTTCTTGTTCCAAACTCTGTATTTTAGATTGCGCAGACATTAACTGAACACGTAACTTTAGCCAACTCATTAACATGATCAAAATGCCGATCCCCAAGCCTATTGAAAGTGTAATCGCTATCAATGTCGATAGACGAAGATTCGCCTGAGCAATTAGATAATTAACTGTTACTTGTGCTTCATTTTGAGAGCCAATCACAAATGCGATGGCAAGTAGCACCAAGATGATGAGAAACGCTAGGATCCCTTTCAACACTCAACCCTTTTTAATTGATTTATTTACAAGAATAGCAAAATGCGAAAAGAGATAACACTAAAAGCGTATGGGAAATTTAAGCAGCGCCTTCACTTTCCAGTTCATGGCGCTGAGGTTTTGCTATGAGGTTGTCCACCACTAAATCGTGGTGGAGCGCAGACATATTCGTGATGAAGATGCAGTGAGTGTAACCTGCTTGCATAGTTTCAAGCTTATCGTACATGGCTTTGTCTAACTTCGATAACTGTGCAAGTCTCTTTTTGGTTAATGGCGTGATTGCGCCGTGGCAGCGTATTGCCGTAACGTCGGTTGCACTAAGCTGGATTTTTTCTTCATCTAACTGGGTTTTGATTTGCATACGTAGCTTAGAGAACAAAAAATCACGTTCTTTTATATATACAAGACGGTTGTCGCTCTTTCTTACACAATGCACCACCAAGGCTTGTTCAGAGGTTTCCTTAAACATGGCTTCTAAAATTTGTGACTTGGGCTTAGCCTGCCCTTTGTCTGCAAAAAAGCCGTGCAGGGGGATGATATTTTGGGTCCGAGAAAACGGATAAAGGTCGTCAGATGCGTCACTTTGATAGACTGTTTTCAGCCTGTCTAACGTAAAGCGGTTCATCACACATAGTACCGATAAAGACGGCATATGCCTAACCGCCAACTCCCAGATGAAACGATGTGTTGAACGCTGAATACGAGCAATATCTCTTACTTTAAAATAGGCGGTATTTTCTTCAACCATGTGATCGACACTAGAACTCACTTTCGCCTTGCGCGTATCTTCTACAAGACACAACCTTACAACGCCCGTATCAGCCTGGTAATGTACGACCTTGTATTTTTCGCCTTTAATTTTCAGTTCAGGCACAGATACGCGAATTTCTTTCTGCAGGTCGCTATGGGGCGCAACCTTCAACTTCATACCGCTTGCACTTAAATCGGCAACTCGAGCATCAAGGGAGGTAAGCAAGCCCACTTTAATAGAAGCGGGCTTATCTATAACATAACGCGTCTCACTACGCCTATCTAAATCTTCCTCCATGACAAAGTCGATACGCCAGTTATTACCGCTGGCTTTCAATGTTTTAGACAACGGCTTGAAATCGCATTTAGCAGAAAGCGTCAAATTTGTAAGATAAGCAGACACGTCTTTACAGTACAACACGTGCGAGATCTGCGCTAATTGTTCAAATTCCTTACTAGCAATATCGTGAATCGCAAAGGCTTTTTGTTTATCTTCGCGGGTTACACTATCGAGTCGACAGTGAGTACAAATGAAGTCACCACCCTTAGCTAGCAAATACACAAGCGCATTAAGTTGTTTGAGCGCAAGGAGCTGCCTATGCGTTGCGGTTATCTGAACGTTGCCATTTTTGGTTTTGATGTTGCCGTGAAATACATAAGCTTCATTGTACTTTCGCAACTCATCAACTAACGTTTCGAATATAGGCTTATCTTGCAGGCTTGCCAGCAGCTTGCCCGCATCGTTGTGTTCAACATTAGCTTTGGTAAAAAGAGCGATGATAGGTTTGAGCGACTTTTTCTCTGGCGCGAGAAATACCGGCATCCACGGGCTATTTTCGAGTATTCGGTCGCGCTCTAGTTCTTGCATGGCGCGTTCTATTTCCAAATCTCGCTGCAGCGGTTGCTTATAGGCAGTAACCGCTACGTAACGTTTAAGTGTTGCTAAGAACCCCTTATCGACGTCATCTAAAAAATTAAACGACGTTTCATATTTCCCTAAATGTTTATTGTATTTTACAGACTCTAATTCAAGGGTAATTTCAGTGGGTTCTTTGGTTAACCCTTTAACTTCAGGAATGGTAAACGTGATGATGTCGCCGGTGGATGCATTAGGTGGCCTTTTCGTCTCTAAACTAATGCCTTTATGTGACATAGAGCTGATTGAGCAATGGCGACCTTTTTCGAACTCGGGGGAAGTTATAGTAAAGTTTGGTCGGATAGCAATGTCATCGCCAAAATCTATATCTGTAAACGATTGGCTTTCAACATTAAAAGCATCGACAATTTTTTTGAATTGTTCTTTTTTTATTTGGTTTTGGTAGAAGTCTGAGTTCATTACCGACTCAAACACACCTACGGTGTACCTGTCTTGATAGAGCGATGTTTCGTTTTTGAGGATCTGCGCGCCAACTTTATCGAGGCGCATCTGAACACCGAAGTGCTTGAACTTCATAACAGGAAATTGGGCGAAGGCAGAATTATCGGCGGGAGCGTCGGTTAACGATGTTAATCGAACGACCTCTTCTTTCACGACTTTTCGGACACTACTAGGCAAACGCTTCGAAAACTTGTTAATTCCCTCTAACAACCTGTTTTGTTGTTCATATGGAATTAACGCGCGAATGAGCGGCTGGTACTGTTTTATTATTGCTTGTTCATCGCCGGCTGACATTACTTCTACGTATACCGTTTATTATTATTCGAATAATATATAACCCTACTTTAGTCGGGGTCAATAGGTATTAAAAATTAAACAAAAGTATCTCAGGGCATTCGTTAATTTAAGCTAGGCAGAGAGTTAAATGAAAGGCTAATTGTGATAATACTTTCCATCAGACACAAAAAAGCCGCTTTTCAGCGGCTTTTAAAATACATTATGCGATTGAGGCGTCTACCCTTTCGCGAAGCTCTTTACCAGGCTTGAAGTGCGGTACATATTTACCGTCAAGTTTCACCGTCTCACCCGTTTTTGGGTTTCTACCAACGCGTGGTGCGCGATAGTGAAGAGAGAAACTTCCGAAACCTCTAATTTCAATACGCTCGCCCTTTTGAAGCGTTTGCGCCATCTGCTCTAGAAGTTCTTTAATTGCCAGTTCGAGTTCCTTCGCCGGAATGTGACGCGCTTGATCCGCGAGCCGTTCAATTAATTCAGACTTGGTCATGCTTAACCTCATTGTCAATATTATTGTTTAAACAGCTATCGCGAATTGGGTGTGCAGATGCACACCCACAAAAGCATTATTCGCCTTTAGCAGCTTTAAATGCTTCTGCCATCGCGTTAGCGAAACCAACATCTTCTTGCTGGTTAACTTTATCGATAGCTTCTTTTTCGTCAGCCTGATCTTTCGCTTTAACAGATAGGTTAACAGTGCGGTTCTTACGGTCAACGCCCATAAACTTCGCTTCGATGCTATCACCAACGCTTGCCGCTTCTGTTGCGTCTTCAACACGCTCTACAGCAAGATCTGCAACGCGGATGTAGCCGTCAACTTCTTCAGCTAGGTTTACAGTAACGCCTTTCGCATCTACTGCTGTTACTGTACCAGTAACGATAGCACCTTTCTTGTTATCTGTCAGATACTTGTTGAAAGGATCTTCTTCGATTTGCTTAACGCCAAGAGAGATACGCTCACGCTCTGGGTCGACTTGTAGTACAACTGCAGAGATTTCATCGCCTTTCTTGTAGTCGCGAACCGCGTCTTCACCAGACTTGTTCCAGCTGATGTCAGAAAGGTGAACTAGACCGTCGATGCCGCCGTCAAGACCGATGAAGATACCGAAGTCAGTGATTGACTTGATCTTACCAGATACCTTGTCACCTTTTTCGTGTGACTCAGCAAATGTTTCCCAAGGGTTAGCAATGCATTGCTTAAGACCTAGAGAAATACGACGACGCTCTTCGTCAATTTCAAGAACCATTACATCTACAGTGTCACCTAGGTTAACAACTTTAGATGGGTGGATGTTCTTGTTAGTCCAATCCATTTCAGAAACGTGTACAAGACCTTCAACGCCATCTTCGATTTCAACGAAGCAGCCGTAGTCAGTAAGGTTAGTAACCTGACCGTTGATCTTAGTACCTTCTGGGTAACGAGAAGCAATTTCTTGCCATGGATCGTTGCCCATTTGCTTCATACCAAGAGAAACGCGCTGCTTCTCTTTGTCGAACTTAAGTACTTTAACGTTGATTTCGTCACCAACATTCACGATTTCACTTGGGTGCTTAACGCGCTTCCAAGCCATATCAGTGATGTGTAGAAGACCGTCTACGCCACCAAGGTCAACGAACGCACCGTAATCGGTAAGGTTCTTAACGATACCCTTGATTTCATGACCTTCTTCAAGGTTAGCAAGAAGCGTTTCGCGCTCTGCGCTGCTTTCTGCTTCGATAACTGCACGACGAGAAACAACAACGTTGTTACGCTTAGCGTCAAGCTTGATAACTTTAAACTCAAGCTCTTTGCCTTCAAGGTGCGTAGTGTCACGTACTGGACGTACGTCAACAAGAGAACCTGGAAGGAACGCGCGTACACTGTTAACTTCAACAGTGAAACCGCCTTTAACTTTACCGTTGATAACGCCTTTAATTGTAGCTTTATCTTCGTAAGCTTTTTCCAGCTCAACCCACGCTTCGTGACGCTTCGCTTTTTCGCGAGAAAGGATAGTTTCACCGAAACCATCTTCAACTGCATCTAGTGCTACGTCTACTTGGTCACCGATAGCGATTTCTAGTTCGCCTTCAGCGTTTTTGAATTGGTCAGCTGGGATAGCACTTTCTGATTTCAAGCCTGCATCAACAAGAACGATGTCTTTGTCGATAGAAACAACAGTACCTTTTACAATTGAACCAGGACGTGTTTCTAGTTCTTGTAAGCTTTCTTCAAAAAGTTGTGCAAAATTTTCAGTCATAAGTCTCAAATAACTTTTAAGTTGATATCCACGCTTCTTATCCGGATAACGCGGGGTTATTAAAATTAGTCGCCACTTCCTGTAGCAACACTGCTTTGGATGCGATCAGCTCTCGTCATTAAAGGCGTGAGGAAATAATATCCATCGCTTTTTCAAAGACTTGGTCAATATCCAAGTCCGTTGAATCTATAATTACTGCATCTTGTGCCGGTACCAAAGGAGCCACCGCACGTTGTGTATCGCGCTCGTCTCTTGCCTTGATATCGGTTAAAAGGCGCGCAATATTAACATCCATGCCCTTTGCTTTCAACTGGCTATAACGGCGTTCAGCACGGGCTTCTGCGCTTGCTGTAAGGAAAATCTTTACAGGCGCATCGGGAAATACCACCGTACCCATGTCGCGACCGTCAGCAACAAGACCAGGATCTTGTTGGAAAGCGCGCTGTCTGCGAAGTAGTGCTTCGCGCACACGGGGTAATGCCGCAACTTTCGACGCAACAGCGCCAACTTCTTCGGTGCGAATATCGTCGGTAACGTCTTCGCCTTCTAAGATTATGCGAGTGGTATCGCCATTCGTCTCGAAACTAACATCAAGACCGGTTGCTAGAGGAACAACACATTCTTCATCATCACACGGAAGGTCGTGGTGTAGTGCGGCAACTGCTAATACGCGGTAAATTGCGCCGCTATCTAGAAAGTGCCACCCTAATTTCTTTGCCAGTAAGCTACTTAACGTACCTTTACCTGCACCACTAGGACCGTCAACCGTGACTACGGGTGTGGAATGCATACCTGCTCCATCGTTTAAATTACTAAAAATCGCGCGCAATTATACGCTTTAGTTCAAGATAAGCAATGCCACCTACTAGCGGTGGCATTGTACATTTGGATAAATATGGCGCGGTTACGCGTTATGTGACCAAGACCTTACACGATTACGCAAGGTCGTTGCCACACTTTACTGATTGCTATACAGTGTTTTAAAGCGGGTAAAGTAGTCTGGAAACGTTTTGCGCGTGCAGCCCGGGTCGTTTATTGTTACCGGCGTATCGCTTAGTGCAACAAGCGAGAAACACATGGCAATACGATGGTCGTTATACGTGTCTATCTCAGCATGTTTTAGCGAGTCAGTTGGCCACACTTTAATATAGTCGTGCCCTTCTTCTACTTTCGCCCCCAACTTTTGAAGCTCAGTGGCCATAGCCGCTAGACGGTCTGTTTCCTTGACACGCCAGTTATAAATGTTGGTCATGGTAGTTGGACCTTCAGCAAACAATGCCGTCGTAGCAATGGTCATCGCTGCATCTGGAATATGGTTCATATCCATGTTCACGCCTTTAAGCGGCGCACCCGTTATTTCAACATATTCATCGTGCCAAACCACCGTTGCTCCCATGGCCTCGAGTACATCAGCAAAACGAATGTCACCTTGAATGCTGTTTTGGCCAATTCCGGTTACGCGTACCGTTCCACCTTTAATGGCACCGGCTGCAAGGAAGTAAGACGCTGACGATGCATCGCCTTCTACCATAAATTTACTCGGCGCAATATACTTAGCGTCACCAGAAACCGTGAACGTTTGGTAGTTATCATTTACAACTGTAACGCCGAACTTTGCCATGGTATCTAACGTGATATCGATATAAGGCTTAGAAACCAACTCACCTTTTATACGAATAGTCACATCACCTGAAAATAACGGCGCAGCCATCAAAAGAGCAGTTAAAAACTGGCTAGATACACTGCCGTCTACCGACATTTCGCCACCGTTTAAAGTTTTACCCTTAATTTGAAGCGGCGGGAAACCTTCGTTTTTGAGATAGGTGACGTCAGCATCAGCTTCGCGCAGCGCATCCACTAAATCACCAATTGGACGCTCTTCCATACGCGGTTCACCGGTAAGTACTGTGTCGACGTTACTAGCAGCGAGTGCAGCGCACAAAGGTCGCATTGCAGTACCGGCATTGCCTAGGAAAAGCTCTAGTGGCTCAGCTACGTTGAACGCGCCACCGTTACCTTGAACAACGCATTGAGTTTTGTCTTCGCTCAAGCGGTAGTTGATGCCTAATTTGGTGAGTGCATTAAGCATATGCTCAATATCTTCGCTATCTAGCAAGTTGGTTAATTCAGTTTCACCTTCAGCTAACGCGGCAAGCAGTAGTGCGCGGTTAGACAGACTTTTTGAGCCAGGTACATTGACCTCTCCCGATACTTTTGCAATCGGGTCTAATGTTAACTGCTCCATTTTATCCATTCACTCTTTCAAATTCGCGCATAAATTCAACTAGCGCAACAATGCCCTCTACTGGCATTGCATTATAAATACTGGCACGCATGCCCCCTACTGAACGATGCCCTTTAAGAGCAAGTAACCCTGCTTCTTGTGACTGTTTTAGGAACAATCCGTCGAGTTCAGCATTGGCTAAATGAAACGGCACGTTCATTTTTGAACGGTTGTCAGGGTGAACTTTACTTGAATAGAAATCAGAGCTATCGATAGCTGAATACAATAACGCCGCCTTTTCAGCATTGCGTTTAGCCATAGCGTCAACGCCGCCCATATCTTTAAGCCATTCAAATACAAGCCCCGCTAAGTACCATGAGAACGTTGGCGGTGTGTTGTACATAGAGTCAGACTTTGCCGCTAATGCATAATCGAAGATAGAGGGCGTTTCTTTACGTGCTTTGCCAACCAAGTCTTCGCGAACAATAACAACTGATAAGCCGCTTGGTCCAATATTCTTTTGTGCTCCAGCGTATATGACGCCATGCTTTGCTACATCTAACGGCTGTGACAATATTGTCGAAGACATATCAGAAACCAGTGGCACCTTGCCTGACTCTGGTAGCCAATCGAAAGCAATTCCGTCAACGGTTTCATTTGGACAGAAATGGTAATACGCGGCAGATTGATCTATGTCGCTCAACTGAGGTGGCGCAATATAATGTAGGCCATCTTTTTCAGATACTTGACCCACAACAACGGCACGATTGTATTTATTTGCTTCGTCTACCGCTCCCTTTGACCAAGAGCCACTGACTAAATGCAGACTAGTGTCATCGGCCTTGGATAAGTTAAGAGGGACAGCCGCAAATTGCCCGCGACCACCACCGTGCGTAAACAGCACATGGTAGTTGGAAGGAATGGACAGCAATTCTCGCAAATCTTGCTCGGCTTTTGCCGCTATTTCAATGAAGTCTTTACCACGATGGCTAACTTCCATGACCGAGCAGCCTAAATCGCGCCAATTTGTAAATTCTGATTGTGCTTTTTCCATAACTTCTTTTGGAAGCATGGCGGGGCCAGCACTAAAGTTAAAAACCTCTTTCATCGCGTTTTTCAACACCTGTAGATAATTACCGTTTGACCCGCTTTGTTAAACGTTTTGCGGGTCTATTAGGTAAACAAGCGGCTAAAGCCGCTTGTTTGAAAGAACACTGATAATGCGCAAGTATGGATACCTGCGCCCTATCCCTACTCTTCTGTCGTTGAGCCGTCACCGTCTTCTGCGGTGTTCACTTGCTCTTGAACAGCAGTTTCTGCTTGTTCTGGCGTATCTTCAGAAATGATTGGGTTCCCGTCCTCATCGAGTTCTTGTAACTCTTCCACTTCTTCAATACGCTGTAACCCTACAACGTGTTCACCTTCTACTGTACGTATCAAGCGAACCCCTTGTGTGTTACGGCCTACTACTGACACTTCGCCCACACGGGTACGAACCAGTGTGCCTTGGTCACTAATAAGCATAATTTCGTTGGTTTCGTCTACCTGAACCGCACCAACCACTTTACCGTTACGCTCAGACACCTTAATTGATACAACACCTTGTGTCGCACGGCTCTTCGCAGGGTAATCTTCAAGCGGAGTACGCTTACCGAAACCATTCTCTGTAGCTGTCAGGATTGGACCATCGCCTTTTGGAACAATGAGTGATACCACTTTTTGTCCATCTTGCAGACGAATACCGCGAACACCTGTTGCCGTTCTTCCCATTGGACGAAGTGCCAGAAGCTCTTCACCCGTCTCTGGGTCACGCTTAACTTCACCGGTTTCGCTGTCGCGAAGCTTCTCGTTAAAGCGAACTACTTTACCCGCGTCAGAGAACAACATTATGTCGTCATCACCGTGAGTGATATCAACACCAATCAGCTCATCACCTTCGTTCAGGTTAACAGCGATAATACCGCTTGAACGAGGGCGAGAGTATAGGCTTAGGTCAGTCTTTTTAACTGTACCGTTTGCCGTTGCCATCAGTACAAACTTGCCTTCTTCAAATTCTTTAATAGGAAGAATAGCAGTAATACGTTCGTTTTCTTCAAGCGGTAGAATGTTAACAATTGGGCGTCCGCGCGCATTACGGCTAGCAAACGGCAATTGATACACTTTCAACCAGTACAAGCGACCACGGGTTGAGAAGCAAAGTATGTGATCGTGGGTATTAGCTACCAATAATCTTTCGATGAAATCTTCATCTTTCATCTTGGTTGCTGACTTACCACGGCCACCACGACGCTGTGCTTCGTAGTCTGTAAGCTTTTGATATTTCACATAACCTTCGCGAGAAAGCGTTACTACAACATCTTCTTGCTCTATAAGATCTTCAATATCAATATCGTGACTTGCTGCCGTAATTTCAGTACGACGTTCATCACCAAATTCATCACGTACTTTTTCAAGTTCTTCTTGAATCACTTCCATCAAACGCTCTGGGCTATTTAGGATGTGAAGAAGTTCTGCGATGATCTCTAGAAGTTGCTTATACTCTTCTAGAATTTTCTCGTGCTCAAGACCTGTTAGCTTGTGTAAGCGAAGGTCAAGAATAGCTTGCGCTTGCTGTTCTGTCAGATAGTACTTGCCGTCGCGAATACCAAATTCTGGCATTAGCCAATCAGGGCGTGCAGCGTCATCGCCTGCGCGCTCCAGCATTTGCGCTACATCACCTAAGTCCCAACCTTGTGCTACAAGCGATTTCTTGGCGTCTGCTGGGCTTTGTGACGCTTTAATCAACTCGATAATTGGGTCGATGTTCGCAAGCGCTATCGCCAAACCTTCAAGGATGTGAGCACGGTCGCGAGCTTTACGTAATTCAAATACGGTACGACGAGTAACCACTTCACGACGGTGAAGAATAAACGCTTCAAGCGTTTCTTTAAGGTTAAATACCTTTGGCTGACCGTTATCAAGCGCAACCATGTTAATACCGAATACCGTCTGAAGCTGGGTATTGGCATATAAGTGGTTAAGTAGAACCTCTGCAGACTCGTTTCGCTTCACTTCAATAACAATGCGCATACCGTCTTTATCAGACTCGTCTCGCAGTGCAGAAACGCCTTCGATGCGCTTTTCTTTTACCAGTTCAGCAATCTTTTCAATAAGACGCGCTTTGTTAACCTGGTAAGGGATCTCGTTAACAACAATGGTTTCTTTGCCGTTGCTGTCAGTTTCAATTTCCGCCTTAGCGCGAAGATAAATTTTACCGCGACCTGTGCGATACGCATCTTCAATACCTTTACGACCACTTATCATTGCAGCCGTTGGGAAGTCAGGACCTGGAATGTGGGTCATTAGATCATCAATGGTAATTGATGGATCTTGTATTAACGCTACGCAGCCGTTGATCACTTCGGTGAGGTTATGTGGCGGAATATTCGTCGCCATACCAACCGCGATACCCGACGAGCCGTTAACAAGAAGGTTAGGCACCTTCGTAGGCAATACTTCAGGGATATGTTCTGTACCATCGTAGTTAGGTACGAAATCAACGGTTTCTTTATCTAAATCGGCGAGTAATTCGTGCGCAATTTTTGCCATGCGAACTTCGGTATAACGCATCGCAGCAGCTGAGTCGCCATCTACCGATCCGAAGTTACCTTGACCGTCTACCAACATGTAGCGAAGCGAGAACGGTTGCGCCATACGAACAATAGTGTCGTAAACTGCAGAGTCACCGTGAGGGTGATATTTACCAATTACGTCACCTACCACACGGGCAGATTTTTTGTATGGCTTGTTAAAGTCGTTTTTCAGTTCGTTCATTGCGAACAGCACACGACGGTGCACTGGCTTCAAGCCATCTCTTACGTCAGGCAAGGCTCGCCCGACAATAACGCTCATCGCGTAATCAAGGTAAGAGTTTTTTAACTCTTCCTCAATATTAACGGGGAGGATTTCTTTAGCGTTATCAGACATAAACTGCTTAATCCCTTTATCTTGGTTTGTTCTGCGTTATCCAGCACTTCGCTTCACATCATTGTGAAAACAAGGCGTGGGAGCGCACTGTTATTATTATGTGGGTCATAATCGTGCTTCGAGTGTACCACTTGATGACAGAATTATGTAGCGCTTAATTACGCTTATTAATCAACTAAAAGGCAAGCGATTATTTTTCGTTCACCCCTTCTTATAATTTGCCTATTTCTGTTTAAAAACAGTGAAACATAACCTTAATTTACGATATCTTAAAAAGAGATAGATTAAGGACTGTTTTACTCATGACGAACGTCGATCAACAAGAAATCAATAAGTTCTCTGAACTCGCTTCTCGCTGGTGGGATCCAGAAGGTGAATTTAAGCCATTGCACCTTATTAACCCACTTCGCTTAGACTTCATTAATCAACACAGTGAAGGCCTGTTTGACAAAAAGGTCGTCGATATTGGCTGTGGTGGCGGTATTCTAGCAGAGTCTATGGCACGTGCAGGCGCGACGGTAACAGGTTTAGATATGGCAGAAGCCTCGTTAGAAGTAGCGAAGCTGCACGGTTTAGAATCAGGTGTAAAAGTTGACTACGTATGTTCAACTGCCGAAGCATTCGCAGAAGCAAATGCGGGACAGTTCGACGTGGTGACCTGTATGGAAATGTTGGAGCATGTACCCGACCCGGCTTCTGTTGTGCTGGCCTGTGCTAAGTTGGTTAAGCCTGGTGGCCATGTTTTCTTTTCTACGCTTAACCGAAACCTAAAGTCGTATCTGATGGGGATCGTAGGAGCGGAATATATCCTTAAACTGGTTCCAAAAGGCACCCACGATCACAGTAAATTTATAAAGCCGTCTGAACTTATGTCGATGACAGACCAAGCAGGTCTTTTACCCCGTGATATGACGGGTTTGCACATGGACCCAATTTCGCAGGGCTTTTATCTTTCGTCTAATAATGTAGACGTAAACTACTTACTATATACAGTAGCGCAAAGTTAATTTAACACTATATATTGGGCTGCGGCGATATTTTAAACACCATATATCGTGTTTATATAAAAACTTAATTCTAAGAATAAATTAATTTTTACGATTAAGATTTTCTTTAAAACGCTTGCATTCCAGATATTTTACGCTTGTAGAACGCTAAAAAGTTAGTTGTTACTAACATAAATTTCATGCCAGATTGAGTGCTCGAAATACCACCAGATATTGGGTTGCAATCAAGTCAAAACCTCACTATCTTGTGTTTAATTCAGCACGCGATCCCAACACAGATTTTCGGGATCAAACAGATCTGCAGATCATCTTTGGTGGTGTCATTTATGGCCTGCAACGTTAACCTCGCTGAAAATACAAAGCAGTAAAGAATTAAAAAGGCAGTCTCTACTTTATACGTCCAGTATTGGTTTAGGCCGCTTTAGTGTGTGTAGTTATCTGGCGTGAGCCAAGTTCGATAACAGCGCCCACAATTAAAATTAAAAACGAAAATGGGCTCATGATAGTCCACGCTTCAAGCGCTAACAGAAAAACGGCCAGTAACATGAACAACAACTTATTCGTCACCAAACGCAACGGTGAAAAAGAGTCCATCGACTTAGAGAAAATTCACAAAGTCGTTACATGGGCAGCGAAAGGACTTAAAAACGTTTCTGTTTCACAAGTTGAAATCAAGGCACAGATTCAGTTCTATGATGGTATTAACACCAGTGAGATCCACGAAACCCTGATCAAATCAGCAGCAGATTTAATCTCTACCGATGCGCCAGATTATCAATACCTAGCTGCGCGCTTGGCCATTTTCCACCTTCGCAAAAAAGCCTATGGTCAATTTGAGCCGCCTGCCCTACTTGAGCATGTAAGTAAGATGGTTGATATGGGCAAGTATGATAAGCACCTGCTTGAAGACTACACGCCTGAAGAATTTGCTGAGATGGACACGTACATTGACCATTGGCGAGACATGAATTTCAGCTATGCCGCAGTTAAGCAGCTTGAAGGCAAGTACTTGGTCCAAAACCGTGTTACTGGTGAAATTTACGAAAGTGCACAGTTCCTATATATCTTAGTGGCTGCCTGTCTTTTCGCAAATTATGACAAAGCGACGCGTATGGACTACATTCGCCGCTTCTACGATGCTGCTTCAACATTCAAGCTGTCGTTGCCTACACCTATTATGGCTGGCGTACGTACGCCTACTCGCCAGTTTAGCTCATGTGTACTTATCGAGACCGGCGACAGCTTAGATTCAATCAATGCAACGGCAAGTGCCATTGTTAAATACGTAAGTCAGCGTGCTGGTATCGGTGTTAATGCAGGCCGTATTCGCGCACTAGGTAGCCCTATTCGCGGCGGTGAAGCATTCCATACGGGTTGTATTCCATTCTACAAATACTTCCAAACAGCCGTTAAAAGCTGTTCACAAGGTGGTGTTCGTGGTGGCGCTGCTACGTTGTTCTACCCTATCTGGCATATGGAAGTAGAATCACTATTAGTGCTTAAGAATAACCGCGGTGTTGAAGAAAACCGTGTACGTCACCTAGACTACGGCGTTCAGTTCAACAAACTAATGTACCAGCGCATGATGAAAGACGGCTACATCTCACTATTCAGCCCGTCTGACGTGCCTGGTCTTTACGATGCCTTCTTCGCTGACCAAGAGAAGTTTGAAGAGCTATACGTTAAATACGAAAACGACGACAGCATCCGCAAAAAGCAAATTAAAGCCATGGAGCTATTCAGCTTGTTCATGCAAGAGCGTGCAAGCACAGGTCGTATTTATCTACAAAACGTTGACCACTGTAATACGCACAGCCCGTTTAACCCAGAAGTTGCGCCAGTTCGTCAGAGCAACCTGTGCCTTGAAATTGCGCTACCTACTAAGCCGCTTCAGCACGTTAATGATGAGAATGGTGAAATTGCACTATGTACGCTGTCAGCGTTTAACTTAGGTGCGATTAAATCACTGGACGAGTTTGAAGAGCTGTCTGACCTTGCAGTACGTGCGCTAGATAACCTGCTTGATTACCAAGACTATCCTGTTCCTGCTGCGTATAACGCAACAATGGGACGTCGTACGCTGGGTGTTGGTGTTATCAACTTTGCATACTACCTTGCTAAAAATGGCGTTAAATATTCTGATCACAGCGCGAACGGTCTAGTTCACCGCACGTTCGAAGCAATGCAGTACTATCTACTTAAAGCGTCGAACAATCTTGCTAAAGAAAAAGGTGCGTGTCCTAAGTTTAACGAAACCACCTATTCTCAAGGCATCATGCCAATTGATAGCTACAAGAAAGATCTTGACAGCGTATGTAATGAACCACTTCATTACGACTGGGATGCACTTCGTGAAGAAATCAAAACTCACGGTTTGCGTAACTCTACGCTGTCAGCATTAATGCCGTCAGAGACGTCTTCTCAGATTTCTAACGCGACAAACGGCATTGAGCCACCGCGTGGCTTTATCAGCATTAAGTCGAGCAAAGATGGTGTTCTTAAGCAAGTTGTACCTGAGTACGAAACGCTAAGAGACCAATATGAGCTACTTTGGGATATTCCTTCAAACGATGGTTACCTACAACTTGTTGGTATCATGCAGAAGTTTATCGACCAAACTATCTCAGCGAATACCAACTACGATCCAAGCCGTTACGAAGGTAACAAGGTACCAATGAAGCTTCTTCTTAAGGACCTTCTTACTACGTATAAACTGGGCGTTAAAACACTTTACTATCATAACACTCGCGACGGCGCGTCAGACACCTCTGCTCTCGATGCTAAAGCGAGCGAGCCTATGCCACGTCAAGAGGAAGTGGTTGTAGAGGAAGATGATGATTGTGCAGGTGGTGCGTGTAAGATTTAGAACACGCCCCCTGTTTAAATGGCAAATGCATAAAAGGAGTTAACTGCATTTGCCATTAACGTTTCGCAGCAAGAACACAAACAATAATACGCGTTAATCATTAAGTTTTTAGTTAGGCCATCATGAAATACACTACGTTTAATCAGCAAAGTACTAATCCATTGATCGAGCCGATGTTTTTCGGTAACCCCGTAAACGTTGCACGCTACGACCAGCAAAAGCATGCCATATTCGAAAAGCTTATTGAGAAGCAAATTAGCTTTTTTTGGCGCCCTGAAGAAGTTGACGTTTCTCGCGACCGTGTTGATTTTCAAAAACTAACCGACCCAGAAAAGCACATCTTTATTTCAAACCTTAAGTACCAAACCCTGTTAGATTCGGTGCAAGGCCGTAGTCCGAACATCGCGTTCTTGCCTATTATTTCACTACCAGAGTTAGAAACTTGGGTTGAAACATGGTCTTTCTTTGAGACTATTCACTCACGTTCGTATACTCATATTTTGAGAAACTTGTTCTCAGACCCAAGCGAAATATTCGAAGATATCGTAGTGAATGACGAAATTAAGCGACGTGCTGCTGATATTTCTAAATATTACGATGATCTCATTTTCGCCACTCAGCTTTGGCAGACACAGGGTGAAGGCGTACATACAGTGAATGGTGTTGCACACACTATCAACATGTATGAGCTTAAGAAGAAGCTTTACCTATGCATGAACTCGGTGAACGCACTGGAAGCAATCCGTTTCTACGTGTCTTTTGCCTGCACATTCGCTTTCGCTGAGCGGAAGCTGATGGAAGGTAATTCTAAGATTATTCGTTTGATTGCCCGTGACGAGAATCTGCACTTATCTTCAACACAGCATATCCTTAATTTGTGGGCTAAGGGTAAAGATGACCCTGAAATGGCGCAAATTGCAGAAGAATGTAAAGAAGAAGCGCGTGCTATCTTTATGAACGCCGTTGAGCAAGAAAAGCAGTGGGCTGACTACTTGTTCCAAAACGGTTCAATGATTGGTCTGAACAAGGAAATTCTTTGCCAATACGTCGAGTATATTGCTAACCAGCGTATGTCTGCCATTGGCCTAGACATGCCATTTGAGGTTAGCAGTAATCCACTTCCATGGATGAACAACTATCTGAACTCAGACAATGTGCAGGTGGCACCTCAAGAGTCTGAAATCAGTTCTTATCTGGTAGGACAGATCGATTCTGCTGTAAGCGAAGATGACTTTGCTGATTTTGAGCTGTAAAACTACAGCTTAATGAGTAGTAACGATAAATCACTCCGCATCGACGTTGTCGATGTGGGGGCGATTATTGCCCCCCAAGATAAAACCCTCTTACACGCCCTTGAAGAAGCGGACGTTCATATTCACTACCATTGCCGTGAAGGTTTTTGTGGTGCATGCCGAACAAAACTTATTGAAGGCGAAGTTGAGTACACTACCGATCCCCTAGCCTTCATTGACGACGATGAGATTCTTCCATGTTGTTGCGTGGCTAAACGCCCATTAAAAATAAAAGTTCCTCTTTAACTTCATACTCAAGCCTGAAAAAATCGTATTATCTATGGCTTTGCCGCGAACCTCTTCAGTTTTTAGCACCTGATTTCGGAAAGAAGAAACCTAATCTTGCATTAAAGGATCTTTTCAATCGCGTACAACTCTTCATCAATCACTTGCAGACGCGACGCAACAACGGTTCTCGCATCGCTCACTCCTTTGTTGTAAAACGATGCACCCATCTCTTTACTAATGAAATCAAGCAAGAAGTCACCGTCAAACTGACCCAGTTCAATACCTAATTCATCATCAAAATATTGTTGCAATTTAGCGACCAATACTTCTTTCTCTTCTCGTGTAAATGGAATATCACTCATTGTATTCTCTCTTTCGTTCTTACCTAAGCACATGATTTTAAATTGCATTTTAAATTACATGTCTATTTTATTTTTATTGAGCTATTTACCTAAAAAGTTTTATCTAGCTGGTATGTTTTTCGCAGTAAATCCGTCACTCAGCTATATTTTTTAATGAGTATCAAATGGAAGTAGCTGGACGTTGAGCTTTGTATGCTTCTACCCTAATAGCGCTCTGGCAGAGCTAATGCTAAAGAAGGTCGCTATTCAACAAGACGAGAGGTTAACCATGAAAATTTTACTGCTTCTAGGTATAGCGTGTGCATTCACAATAAACAGTCTACCAGCAGATGCCAACCCCAATTACCCACAAAAGGATAAGACACTTCCTCCGGGCATAGAGAAGAAGTATGAGCGCACGGGCAAACTACCGCCAGGTTGGGAAAAGAAACTAATTGTTGGCAAGCGTTTGGACCACGATATTTACGAACATGGAAAAGTAATAGTCCCAATGGGTGATGACGGTATTATTACCGTTCGCATTGAGAACAAAGTGGTTAGACTAATTCAAGCCACAAGAGAAATTGTCGAAATCCTCGATTGAGCATTTTGTCTAGAGCACTTCGGTAGTGCTCTACAGTTAACTGTTACTTATGGCCTACTATCAGCATTTGAAAATTGACTTAGCTGTCTTCCACAGTAGTATCAAATGTACTTGACGGTTTTGCGAAAAGGAACCGTTTGATTTTCTTCAATTTCAATGTCTCTTACCCCGTTGGATGTTGGAAGTATTTTAGTCAGGCCAGTAAGTTACCTAGTAGGTGATACTACCAAAAGGCCCAAACGCAAAATAAATTTCAGGAATAAAAGATGGCAACTAACGCCCTGTTTAAGCCTTACTCACATGGCAATCTTTCATTAACCAACCGTATCGTTATGGCCCCTATGACCCGCCAGTTCTCACCGAACGGTGTTCCAACACCTGATGTTGCGGCTTATTACAAGCGTCGTGCGCAAGGTGGTACAGGGTTAATTATTACTGAGGGCACCACGGTTAACGATAACGTTGCGACAATGGACGCCAATATTCCTCAATTCCACGGCGAACAAGCCTTAAGCGGATGGAAAACCGTAGTAGATGAGGTTCACAGTGTAGGTGGAAAAATTATGCCTCAGCTGTGGCACGTAGGTATGGCAAGGGTTGCAGAAAAAGCGCCTTTTCCTGACCTACCAAGTGCAGGACCTTCAGGTTTATTCAAACCTGGAAAACAAGGTGCTGAACCGATGACTGTGCAACACATTGAGTCTGTGATAGCGGCCTTTGCGCAAGCTGCAGCTGATGCTAAATCCATCGGTATGGATGGGATAGAAATTCATGGCGCACACGGTTACTTAATCGACCAGTTTTTCTGGGAAGGCACCAACCAAAGAAGTGATAGTTGGGGAGGCAGCATGGAGAACCGCGGGCGTTTTGCTGTCGAAATTATTAAGGCTATACGCGCTGCTACAGGCCCAGATTTCCCTATTATTCTTCGCTATTCACAGTGGAAACAACAAGACTATACCGCACGCTTGGCCCACTCCCCTCAGGAGTTAGAGCAGTTTTTAATACCTCTAAGTGAAGCTGGTGTTGATGTTTTCCATTGTTCTCAGCGCCGTTACTGGGAAAACGAGTTTGAGGGTAGCAATTTGAATCTTGCTGGCTGGACGAAAAAGCTTACAGGTAAGCCCACCATTACAGTAGGGTCGGTAGGTTTAAATGACGACTTCTTCGGTGCGTTTAAAGGACAAGATTCAAGTACTCGTTCGGTGGACGACTTACTAGAGAGGCTGGATGCGGGCGAGTTTGATCTGGTCGCAGTGGGACGGGCACTTTTACAAGATCCTAATTGGGCGAACAAGATAAAAGAAAACCGGACGGATGAACTAGAGCAATACTCAGGCAAAGCGTTGGCAACCCTTTCTTAGGGCGGATTTCTGCAAGCACTAGCACTGTTCTAGCTGTGCTAGTGCTTTTGCCAGAAAGCCTCAAAGTCAGTTTTGCTCAGAGGCTCGGCAATCAAATAGCCTTGCGCGTAATCACAGCCCATACTCCTTAAAATATCGTATTGCTCTTGCGTCTCTACACCTTCAGCCACAACTTTTATACCGAGTTTTTTTGCCATTACAATAATGGCTTCACACTGCACCTTATCATTGCTAACGTCAGTCATCGACTTCACAAAGCTCCTGTCAATCTTGATAAAGTCTGTAGGAAAGCGCTTTAAATATGAAATAGAGCTGTAACCTGTACCAAAATCATCCAACGCGATATCAACGCCTGCTTGCCTAAACTGGAAAAGCTTCTTGGACACCATCTCGTTGGCTTCCATTAATAAGTTTTCCGTGACTTCAAGAAGTATAGAACGCGCAGAGATCTTCTGGTCTAAAAGCAGGTTTAACCATTGAGTTATATTAGATTCTAAATTGAAGTAGTGGCTAGGTGACGTATTAATACTCACCTGCAGCTCTTGACGGTTTTCGGCTTTCCATTGTTTGATATTGGCACAGACTTCATTAAATACCCAATTACTGATATCAATGATGAGTCCAGATTCTTCAGCAAGTGGAATAAATTCATCAGGTGTAATTCTCCCCTTCGTGGGATGCTGCCATCGAAGTAACGCTTCAGCTTTCATCACTTTCTGGCTACTGAAACATGCAATTGGCTGGTACTCAATAAACAATTCTTTGTTCTTAACTGCATAGCGCAAATCATTCAACAAGGTCATTCTTTTGATTGCTGCAGTTTGCATGTCGTGGGTATAATACTGGTAACTATTTTTACCTTGGTCTTTCGCACCGTACATCGCTTGATCGGCATTCTTTAAGAGGCTTTTTACGTCTTTCGCATCGTCAGGGTACAGCGTAACCCCTAAACTTGCGCTAGTATGCACACGTTCTAACTCTAATATGTAAGGCTTACCTATTGTTCTAAGCAATTTCTGAATGACCTGCTCGATAGAACTCAAGCCTTTGATGCTGTTCAGAATAATAACGAATTCATCACCACCTAACCGGGATACGGTGTCATCTGAACGCAAACATTGTTTTATTCGCTTAGCGCACTCAATAAGAAGCTTGTCGCCCATATCGTGACCAAGCGTATCATTGATATCTTTAAAATTATCTAAATCTAAAAATATCACTGCTACCTTTTCATTGTCTCTATCAGCGGTTTTTAATGCCAGCTGCAAGTGGTCCAACATAAGATTTCTATTGGGAAGCCCAGTGAGCGAATCAAAATTCGCCTGTCTCCAGATAAGTTGGTTCGCGAGCTCTCTTTCAATGGCAATGCTGGCAATGTGCGCGAACTGTTCAATTAGCAGCATTTCATCGGCCGTCGGTATAGCCTTTTCTTTGTGATAGATGGCGAAGGTACCAATGACCTCACCGTTTGACCCCTGAATCGGTTGCGACCAACACGAACGTACACCCGCGCTCAAGGCTAAATCTTTCCACTCAACCCAATAAGGATGTTTACTGATATCTTCGACAATAGTCGGTAAATTCGTTGCAGCTGTATTACCGCAGGATCCCCTGCCCACACCATACTCAACGCCATCAATTGCATCATTGTAGAAATCAGGCAACGAGGGAGCGGCCCCCTTCTTTAGTTTACCGTCGTCTAACAACAAAATGCTGCATATTTGGTCTGTATATTCAGCTTCAATAGCATTTACAATGTCATGAAGCACGGTATGTAGTGATTCTGCGTTCACCACTTTTTCTAAAATTGCGCTCCTCACACGTGTAATTTTTTGTGTCTGGGCTAGTCGATATTGATATTCTTCCAATTGAAGAGAAAGGTCATTGTATTCTTGCCTCTTAAGTTCAGATTCAGCAAGTTGCGCGAGGTTTTCTAACTGTTGTATTTGGGCGTCATTAAGCGTTTTTGCAACATCGTCAAATACACACAGTGTACCGACTGGGAATCCTTCAACCATCAGTCTAACACCGGCATAAAAGCGAATGTGAGGATGACCAACTACATAGGGATTGTTGTTAAACCGAGGATCGTTAAGCGTATCGGGCACAATTAAAGTTTTGTCTTGCGTAATAGTGTGAGCGCAAAAAGCCACGTCCCGCGTTGTTTCGGCCATATCAAGATTAACGGCAGACTTAAACCATTGCCTGTTTTCGTCAATAAGCGTTATCGATGCGAAATTACAATTAAAAACGCTGCTAGCGAGTCGCGTTATACGGTCAAAACGCTCTTCCGGCGGAGTGTCTAGCACACCCAGTCGCTTGAGTGCAGCAACGCGTTCATGTTCATTAGAAATTATCGGTGGTGCGCGCACAATTCGCTCCTAAATCACACCCGGTCGAATTACGCTCGGACTTCCGCGCGATTTCAATAGCGTTATCAGGCCAGTTGGACATTATTTCTGCAGCTCCCTTTGGCTTTATATAATGCGTCATCGGCTTCCGATAGTGCTGACTCAACAGTGTCGTGATGCTCTTTTACATAAGATACACCTGCACTGACGGTGATATCAATAAACTTTCCATTAACATCTAATGGTTTCGTGCTCTTAATTTGGAGGCTGGCTTACACTCGACATCTGGTCAATAAGCAATGACAACCATGCTATGCCTTCTTTATCACTAAGTAAATTCCCCCTAACGTCATTACCGAAGCAAGCATTATTTGCGCTGTAAACTGTTCGCCTAGCGCCAACCATCCCATCAATGAAGCGAGTACAGGAACGCTTAGTTGCACAGTTGCGCCGGTGGTCGACTTGATAAGAGGAAGCGCACGATACCAAATTGCGTATCCACAGCCCGAAGCAAATATTCCTGATGCAAGCGCGTAATACATTCCTACTTTATCTAATACAAATTGGTCTGCTCCCACTGACAAAACAACACCTATTAGGGGAACACACAAAAAAGACGCGTAAATGAAATTTCCAGTGGTAGACATAAGGGCTGAGCTACTTTTTTTACCTAACAGCGAATAGACTCCCCATGCCATACCAGCTAAAACCATGAGTGAACCGGCAAGTAACGAAGGCGCTGATGCACTGGGCAATAATAAAATTACCAGACCTATAAACGCCAGAACAAAACCCAGCCACTGTCGACTGTTAAATCGTTCCCCGTTTATTAAGCCTACCGTAATCATGGTAAGTTGGACTGCACCAAATAGTAATAACGCTCCAGTCCCTGTCGACATAGAAATATAGGCAAATGAGAAGCAGATAGCGTAAACAAACAAAGTGATTCCACCAAGCACACTTGCGTTGGCTTTGAGCCCTTTAAACACGCTTTGAGAAGACGCGCTTTTCACGCCACGACGCAGAGAGTAAGAAGATAACAGTAATAGCGCTAACGCCCCGCTGGTTAAGCGTAAAAGTGTGAAACTAGCTGGATCTATGTCGGTATTGGCAAGTGCCATTCGACAAAGTAGAGAATTTGCAGCGAAAGCGCCCATCGCTACAGCGACCAAAAGAAACGTTTTCAACAACCTGAAACTCCCTATTTAATTATGAAATATCCAGCAACAGCACTAACTTATCCTGTTTTAGTCCGTAAGGAAAACTAACATACGGATAATGTAATGATTTAACAGGTGAAAAGTGAAGAAAGAATGTATAAACAAAAAAGAGGACCATCATGGTCCTCTTTTAACAAGTATCTAAGAGATGAGATTATTAAAGCGATAAGCCTAAGCGCTCAGCCACTTCAATATATGTCTCGACAACAGAGCCCAAACCTTGTCTAAAGCGGTCTTTGTCCATCTTTTTACGGGTTTCTTTATCCCACAAACGACAGCCATCTGGTGTAAACTCATCACCTAGTACGATATTGCCATCTTTGTCGACACCAAACTCTAGTTTATAGTCTACAAGCAACATACCCGCGTCATCAAAAAGTGCTTTCAAAACACTGTTAACCTTGAAGGTCAATGCTTTCATTTCAGCAATTTGCGCTTCGGTTGCCCAACCAAATGATAAAATATGGTAGTCATTTACCATTGGGTCGTGAAGTGCATCATTCTTTAAGAAAAACTCGAAAATAGGTGGGTTAAGCTCTTTGCCCTCTTCCACACCTAGTCTGCGAACTAAAGAGCCAGCAGACAAGTTTCTCACCACACACTCAACAGGGATCATGTCGAGCTTCTTAACCAAAGACTCAGTGTCAGAAACCAGCTCCTCAACTTGCGTTGCAATGCCTGCTTCTTCAAGCTTTGTCATAATAAAGTGATTAAACTTGTTGTTTACTTCACCTTTGCGTTCTAGCTGTTCAATCTTCTCACCATCAAACGCCGAAGTGTCGTTTCTAAAGTGAAGAATAAGTTTATCGCTATCATCAGTGTAATAAACAGTTTTTGCTTTACCGCGGTAAAGCTCGTCGCGTTTTTCCATTCTCAGTCTCAGTTATATATCAAGGTTATCTTCTGACATGACCTCAGCAAATGCACTGTAAAGGTCGGAAACCTGATTTGCTTCAAACGGTACACTTTCATTATTCATGAAGGTAACTGACGTGCGATCTGCACCCGCTCTTGCAACTTTCAAACGATAGTCACCTTTCTTTAGTAACTCTTTATCGCTTGAGAATAAACCATCCCACCAACTACCTTGATCACCATTGTAAGTGACAAATAATAGGCCGTTTGATTTATCTAAATCTTTAACGTCAAAACCAAGCTTACGCAGTACTAACAGCATTCTTGGCCACGCTACATCATACTTAGCTTCTACGATATACGCCGCATCACCATCGGCATTAAAGCCCATCTCGGTATTGATACCCTGACGGATACGAGCAATTCTTCGCGTTTCTGCTAGTTGAATCTGATATTCATAATGACCAATAACCTGGTTTAAGACTTCTACCTCTTCACGGCGTTCTTCCATCGAAGATACCTCTGCAATCACATCATTGCCCAAGGTTTGCATGTAGTCTTTAAGTTCCACGGTCAACGCAGCGCTTCGGCCATGAGGCTTAACGTCTAAGCTGAATTCAAAACGTCGACCGATTTCGCTTTCTTCATCTATAAAGCTATACCAAGGACCTTCGATTTCTTTAGTCATAACCATCCAGTCAGTGACCAGCACTTTTTCTTCCGGACTAAAGCTATCAACACCAATCCCTTGCTCATCAAGGAAGCTCAAAAGCGAATTCCAAATTGCTCGACTTAATGGCTGGCTGTCATCAACTTGGTCAAACCAAATGGTTGCTGAGCTTTTTCCCTCTTCAATGTGAGAGCCAGTTACTAATGGTAAAACAAGCGCAGGCGAACGAATCATCAAAGATTTGCCCACTAGCTTCGGGTCGGCCTCTTGGCCTAGCTCAGGTAATGTAAAATCACGAGAAAAAGCAGGTGCATCTAAGTCAGAGGGTACTTTAAGCGTTTCTTGTTCTTTAGTTTTTAAGTATTCGTAGCTGCCAGACGCGGTTTTTCTATCTATTTGGCTTGAACAACCTGCAAGTGCAACCATCGCTACTGAACTTGCTATAGCCAGCGTTCTTTTCATCTGTGTTCCTTATTAACCAGAAATCAATGCGTATTTTTTTAGTAGTTCTTCGATACGTTTTTGGCTTGATAGTTCCGGTAAAACCATAGGTAATCGCATCACTGCGCTTTCCATCATGCCCATTTTGTACAATGCCCACTTGGGCATTACTGGATTTGGCTCAATAAATAGCTCGCTATGAAGCAACTTGATGGTTTCATCAATCTCGCGACATTTATCAAAATTCTTATCTAGTGCAGCTTCACACATCTGCGCGATCGCTTTTGGCACTATGTTGGCGGTAACAGAGATAACGCCGTGGCCGCCTTCACACATAAACTCGCAGCTTGAGCCGTCGTCGCCACTTAGTAGTACAAAGTCATCTGGAACCAATGGCTGAGTAGCCTTAAGGCGTGCGATATTACCGGTTGCGTCTTTAAGACCAACGATATTTTTGTGGGTTGCTAGTTTTGCTACCGTCTCAGGAAGCATGTCGGCAACAGTACGGCCAGGTACATTGTAAAGAATAACCGGTAAGTCGCTGGCGTCTGCAATTGCATTGAAGTGTGCGACCATGCCAGCTTGTTGAGGCTTGTTGTAATAAGGTACAACACTTAAGAAACCGTCAATACCTGTAGAGCCTAACTGCTCCGTAAGAAAAATAGCCTCTGCCGTAGAGTTTGCGCCACTACCCGCAATTACCGGAATTGCTCCCGATGCCATTGCAACGGTTTCTTTAACCACATCAATGTGCTCATCGAAAGGTAGCGTTGCTGACTCACCAGTAGTCCCGACCGACACTATTCCGTGGGTGCCCTGCTCTACATGAAACTTCACAAGTTTCTCTAAAGACTTGTAATCAATATCGCCGTTTTCGAACATCGGCGTGACGAGTGCAACGTAACTACCAGTAAACATAATCTCTCCGAAAAATGTGAGCGCACATGGTAAATATGTCGGTGCTTAAACACAAGTAATAGCGCAAGTAAAATGACAAGAATTTGACAATATCTTATTCAAAGGCCAGAAAAAGGCGCTGACTTATAAAAAAACTCTGTGCTAACATCCCGACATTATTAACATTGAAGTGAAGTAGATGTCGAAACACCAACTTATCGTCACCATTCTAGGGACAGACAAAAGTGGCATTTTAAGCGAAATTGCAACGACGGTATCAGAAGCTCAGTGCAATATTCTAGATAGCAGGCAAGCCATTTACGGCAAAGAGTTCTCGCTGACCATGATCATAGAAGGAACGCAAAGCGCTATCACAAAAGCTGAATGTATTTTACCTGCGCTATTTCAGCGCCTTGACCTGCTTTCTATGATGAAGCGCACTAGCCATCACGAAAAGCAAAACCTCGCCCATCTTTTTAATGTCGAGTTTAGCGGAGAAGACGCAGCTGGCTTGATTAAAGCGGTAACCGGCTTTTTTGCCGAGCGTCATGCAATGATAAGCGCATTTAGACAACGCACATTTAAAGACAAGACATCGGGTAAAGACAACATGCGTTGCAAATTTGTTGTTTCTCTTCCCTCTAATGAAAATGTAGACGCACTAGAATCTGATCTAATGTCCCTGTTCACTTCGTTAAATGTGACAGGCAAAGTTGTAGACAAACAAAAAAAGGATCCCAATGAAAACGTTACAAGCTGGTGATAAAGCCCCACAATTCTCATTGCAGAACCAAAATGATGAAACCGTATCTTTAGCTGATTTCGCAGGTAAAAAAGTACTGGTTTATTTTTACCCTAAAGCGATGACGCCAGGTTGCACAGTACAAGCCCAGGGCTTACGCGATGTAAACGAAGAACTAACGGCGAAAAATGTGGTTGTGCTAGGAATTAGCCCTGATGCAGTTAAACGCCTGCCTAAATTCATCGAAAAAGAAAACCTAAACTTTACGTTGCTTTCTGATGAAGACCACGCCGTTGCCGACGCTTTTGGTGTGTGGGGACCTAAAAAGTTTATGGGTAAAGAGTATGATGGCATTCATCGTCAAACATTCCTCGTGGATGAAAACGGTGTTATTGAGCACGTTTTCAACAAGTTCAAAACAAAAGAACACCACACCGTAGTACTTGATTATCTAAACAGCTAAACCGGTATAGAATTTAAAAAGCCCCGATAACATTATGTTTTCGGGGCTTTTTTATACTTACTCAATTCGTATCAGTGTTTACCTATAACGCCTATTTGAATCAGTACTCGTTTTGAATCTCGTACTGGATGGCGCTGACTGGTTCGCCAAATGGGAATAACTACTTTGCCTCTTCGGGTACAATAACGGGGTTACTAGACCACGCTGTAATTACCGCCTTCACGAGGGTAGCGAGAGGAATAGCGAAAAAGACGCCCCAAAAGCCCCAAAGACCGCCAAACACCAGAACAGCAACAATGATATAAAGCGGGTGAAGACTTACCGCCTCAGAGAACAATAACGGAACCAGTAAATTACCATCTAACGCCTGGATAATGCCGTAAGCTATCATTAGATACCAAAACTCTGGCGATATACCCCACTGAAACATTGCAACAATTGCGACGGGTATGGTTACCACTGCAGCACCGATATATGGAATAAGTACAGAAAACCCGACTAAAACCCCAAGTAAGATGGCGTAACGTAAATCCATAAGCACGAAGGTTACACAACTCACTACGCCAACTATAATAATCTCAATCACCTTGCCGCGAATATAATTAGCGATTTGAGAATTCATCTCGTGGCCCACTTGGGTGATTAAGCGGCGCTCTTTTGGCAACAAACGAGAAATGCTGTCTAGAAAGAAAAGCTTATCTTTCAGCATGAAAAATACCATCAAGGGCACCAGCACCATATAAACTAGCAGTGCGGCTAAATTGGCAATATTGCTGAACGAAGCAGAAATTAGGGTTTCCCCCACTTCTACTAACTTGTCATTTAGCCCTTCCATCATTTGATGGATTTGATACACCTGCACGTAATCTGGATACTTATCTGGCAACGTCAATATCCACTCTTGAGCTTTTTGCCAAATTAACGGCGTTTCCTGAATAAGGTTTACACTCTGCTTGGAAATAATGGGAACCAGACCAATCAAGGTTAAAATAGTGATGGTGATAAACCCGAGCAATACAACGCCACATGCCAAGGTGCGACTAACACCAACATTCACTAAGCGACTTACCGGCCAGTCAAGCAAATAAGCTATAACCGCTGCAACCAGCACAGGCATAATTAGTTCGCCCCACAACAGCAATACTGTTGTAGTTAGAAGAATCAAAATCAGCAGCATCGCTGCATCTGGATCGGAAAATTTGCGTCGGTACCATCGACCAAAAACGCTAATCATAGGAACGCCTAGAAATAACCAAGAATAGGACACGCATCATAGTTGATAGCGCAGGCAATTAGCAATAAGTAGTAGTTAAGAATCTTTCAAAATCAAACTGGTATGATGTTTTTACAGTATAAGCATTAATGTGTAGAGTGGTTGTTACAACAGTAAAAGAATAAACTGGATGCGTTTGTGTGTCGCATTGGTACAAACGTCGTGTCATAAACGAAATAGCGTAGGCGATATTGTCTCGTTTATTCGAAAATAACGCATATAAGAAATAAATAAAAATTGAAACTGTTTAGCAACTTAGCGCTCTAAGGATTAAGCAGTATTAACCATATACAATGATTGTAGGTTCATGAGAAAAAAGTTTTCAGCATCTTTGGTTGCCCTTTCCTTCGTGCTCACATCGAGCCTCACGGCTGTTGCACAAGATGCCAATTACAGTAATAAAAATGCGTTACCTGAAATAGGTGTTGTTGCGTCAGACGCCATATCGCTTGATAAGGAGATGATCGTAGGCGATGCCGTAATGCGGCAAATGCGCGGTCAAAGTCCAGTAATCTCAGATCCGGTTCTGGATGAATATCTACAGGATGTTGGCAACCGATTGGTTGTCCATGCTGACAACGCCAAGTTTCCTTTTGAATTTTTCTGGGTCAATAATGATGCCATTAACGCATTTGCGTTTTTTGGCGGTCACATTGGTGTTCACACAGGTTTAATGCGTCGTGCTGAAAATGAAAGTGAACTGGCTTCGGTGCTAGCGCACGAAATTTCTCACGTAACTCAACGCCACATAGCGCGACGTATGCAGGCGCAGCAGCGCTCATCTCCCCTAGCCTTGGCGTCACTTATCGGCGGTGTACTCATTGCAATGGCTAACCCAGAAGCGGGCATTGCCGCCATGCAGGCAGGTTCAGCAGCCTCAGCACAGATGCAAATCGACTACACCCGCTCCAACGAACAAGAAGCAGACAGAATAGGCATTGCTATGCTGGCGAGAGCCGGTTTTGATCCCAATGCTGCAGCATCGTTTTTCTCAACAATGGCAGAAGAATACCGTATGGTTTCTCGTCCACCCGCAAGGCTGCTCACTCACCCTTTAACCGAAACCCGTATTGCTGATGCGAGAAATCGCGCTGGTGACTATCCTAGACGCTACTTACCCATTAACAAGCAATTCGAGTTGGCTAAAGCACGTATAAAGGCACGCTACTCGTTTAAAGCTGATTACGCTGTAGAATATTTCGAAGCGGCAGTGGCTCAAGACGTACAGCGCAGTAAAGAAGCGTCATTATATGGTTTAGCGCTTGCTTATATGCGCGCCGAAAAAATCGAAAAAGCCAAAGACATTATGGATGAGTTAATAGCAAAAGATAGAGGAAACCTCTTTTATCTCGACGCTATGACAGATATCTATATTTCGCTAGGTGAGCCTTTAAAAGCCGTTGAAATGCTAAGACCTCACGTTACGCATAACCCTAGAAATCAAGTATTGGCATTAAACCAGGCCAATGCTTACATAAGCGCAAACAAATATGAAGAAGCGGTGTCTCTACTTAAGGATTTCCTGCTGGTTAAAAAAGATTATCAACTGGCACATCAGTTAATGAGTGAGGCGTATCAAAAGTCGAAACGTTTCTCGCAAATGCATCAGAGCAAAGCGGAAGTATATGCACTTTATGGTGCTTATAACCGCGCGGTTGACGAACTTCAATATGCGTATAATTTCGCAGGCGATGATCATCTTGAAAAACAAAGAATTAGAGCGAGAATAAAACAATTTCGCGACCAAGAAGAGCGTTTACAACGACTCTAGACCATCGCACGTCCCTGCTATTCGTCAGCGCCCTTCAATTCAGCTAGGCGCTGACGCAGATGCGTTGCCGTAATTTCTCCCATTATCGTATCCTTTATTTTCCCATCAGGTCCAAGAATAAACGTTGCTGGTAAATAAGGGGGTTTTTGCATGGGCAGTTTAGTTTCTGGCGAACTTATAATAACAGGCAAATCAATATCAAACTTCTCAGCCATGGCTTTGAGTTCAGGCTTCGTTTTAAGATCGTAATTAATAGCAAAAAGACGGGTATCATCAGGTAGCGAATGATTAAATGTAACGAGCTCAGGCATTTCTCGTAGACATGGTGCACACCACGGCGCAAAGTAATTTACCACAACCCACTTCCCCTCAAGATCTTGCCAAAGGTAAGCAGTTCCATCTAATGTTTCAAAGTCATGTTGAAGACGCTGATACGTATATGCACCGGCAAACGCAACAAGCGCTAACAGCACTAGGAAGAGTATAGGCTTTATTTTTCCTGCATTGCTTTTTGGCTGTGACAACAACATATAACCTTCTAATTTTGATTATTTTTTCATAGTGCCAGATTCTTACTTCGCGCACTAACATAAATTCAACCACGCTTCTTAAATACCGTTTTCCAGAAACGATGCTGTAAACAAAGAATAGTACGAATTTATTACCCGTTATCGGTAAACTGCTTGATATTCTATGGCAAAAACGCAATAGTTCGCGCCAATTCATATAATCATGAACAAGAGTATTTATGACAGACATTACTATTATTCACAATCCTCGATGCTCAAAGAGCAGACAAACCCTAGCACTACTTGAAGAGCAAGGTATAGCGCCTGTTATTGTTGAATACCTAAAGCACCCTCTTGACGCAAAAGAACTGAAAGAGATATTTAAAAAACTTAACCTTGGATCGGTTAGAGATATGATGCGTACTAAAGAAGCAGAATATAAAGATGCTAACTTAGGTGACAGCGCACTGTCTGACAATGCGCTTTTTGAAGCTATGGCTCACACGCCCAAGTTGATAGAGCGTCCCATTGTTATTAATGGCGAGAAAGCCAGAATTGGTCGTCCGCCCGAATCTGTTTTGGAAATTGTATAGTGCAACCTGTTCTCGTGCTTTATTACAGCCGCAACGGCAGCACAAAGCGATTAGCTGATGCCATCGCTCAAGGTGTATCGTCATTAGATGTTCCTGTGATAGTACGTACAGTCAAGAGTATCAGCGATGCAGCTAATGACGCGGCATCTAGTGCTGTACCCGAGGTTTCTCTTCAGGAGCTTGAACAGTGCAGTGCCTTGGCACTAGGTAGCCCTACACGTTTCGGCAATATGGCAGCGCCAGTAAAGCACTTTTTGGATTCTACAAGCAGTCAATGGTTAAAAGGCGCGTTGATTGATAAGCCTGCGTGCGTATTTACATCTTCTTCTTCCATGCACGGCGGCCAGGAATCCACATTACTTTCCATGATGGTTCCCCTTATCCATCACGGCATGGTGATTTGCGGGCTACCTTACAGTGAGCCTGCTCTACACAACACCACAATGGGTGGCAGCCCTTACGGTGTAACACACGTCGCTCATCACAGTTTAAGTGCACCAGAGCAATTGAGTGAAGATGAAAAAGCGCTATGCATTGCTCAGGGTAAGCGACTTGCAATGTTCGCTAAAAAACTAGCAGACAACGCCTAACAGTTACGTTATTTGGCGCATAAAACGTAGACCTTATAAAGAACATTAAAAAAACAAATTGTTTCGGAGACATTACCATGGCACCAGATACGCGTTTTTATCGCTATCTCGCACTTATAAGCCACACCGGGTTAATCGTATGGATAACACTGTGGCAATTTACATTTACTAAAGAGCATACTTACTCTCCTTTGTTTATTGCCTTGTTTTATATTTTACCTTTATTGTTACCTTACTGGGGTATATTAAAAGGCAAGCCATATACTCACGCATGGGCCAATTTTGTCGTTTTGTTTTACCTCATTCACGGATGCACTGTGGCATACGCTGTACCTGATGAACGTTGGTATGCTGTGGTAGAGATTATTCTATGCACGGGTATGTTTGTCGGCTGTAGTGCGTTTGCTAGAAAACGTGGTCGTGAATTGGGTTTGGGCCTTAAAAAGCTTAAAGAAGAGATGCAAGAAGAAAAAGCACGCTTTGAGCAAGGTCAACAATGATCATGTAATACACAGCGAAAACACATGCTGCCAAGGGGTTAATATGACACGCCATTTGCCTGAATTTACATTAGTAATCGCATCATTATCGTTACTTGCAGCATGTGGAGGTTCTGGTTCAGGCGATAGTTCAGCCCCAAGCACTCCTTCCATTCCTCCAACCATTAGCATTTCAGGCCCTACAAACGCCGTTGTAGGCGATGCGGTCGACTTTGCTGTCGCCTCGCCTACTGGCCACGCTATTGTAGACATCAATTGGCAAGTCTCAGGCGTATCACAGCAGCCTCTCAGTGCTCACACGCAGGCTATCGGCTTTGATGTTACCTCTTCAGGTAGCTTTGATATCGCCGTAAACGTTAGCTTAGAAAATGGCACAACGCTTACAGACACCATAACGTTACAAACGAACGAAAGTAGCGCGCCGATTGCCGCATTACGATTGGGTCATGAGGCATCCGAAGGCGGCAGAGTTTCTCTTCGCGTTGACACCGTTAACTCGCAAGGGTTAACAATCTCAAATATCACGTGGCAACAAACGTCTGGACCAATCGTCAATGACTTCAACTTTGATGATGGCGATTATTCTCATTCGATATATTTTCAAGCGCCTCGAGTCAGCAACGACACAATCATTGAAATAGAAAGTACCGTTACACTCTCAAATGGCGAGGTGTTAACCGATAGCGCGCAAGTTCTAGTGAAAAACATCGACATTAACAATAGCGGCTTTTTTGTAGATGACGAGACAAGTATTCCCGAAACGGTAAGCGCGCATATGCAGCCCTATAGAGCCGACAGCCCTTACGCGTCGGCACTTGTTGATTGTGTTTATAACAATCAGGTTTCAAACAGCTGTACGTTCTCTCAGCTACCACTGATTGGCCAAGTCACCGAAAGCCCCACTATCGATGATATTTTAGATAGAACATACGTCTCGCATCCGTGGATGGGCGATGCATTTAGAACGTATTTAGAAACTTCAGCAACCCGTGATGACATACTTAAGTTACTACGCGCAACTAACGCGATTGTGATTTCTTACGATATCCGCCCGTCATTTTATTGGGTAGCCACTGGTGCCATTTACTTAGATGCCAACAACTTTTGGCGCACACCTCAAGAGCGAGACACGCTAAATACTCGCCCAGATTATAGAAGTGGTTTTGGTAGTGAGCTCGATTTTACGACGTCATGGCGCTACGTGAAAAACGGGGTCTATTATTTCCCTAATATCAGCACAGCGAACGTAGCAGATAGACTTCCACGTGACGTGAGCGACGTAGAAGCAGCATTAAGCTATTTGCTATACCACGAGCTAGCTCACGCCAATGACTTTTTCGACTACACCGAATGGCAACAACTCAGCAATAGCGCGAGCCCACTGTCGTCTTATGATGACAGCTCTCCCATTTCTACGGGGCTAACAACTTCATTGCCTCTTACGTCGTCACAACTCCATGCTTTGGCCGAAGTTCGATACGGCGGTGCAACCGCTTCAAGCGCGCAGCGAAATTATACCGCGCTACAAGTGGCAAATTGGTTTGAGGATGATGGTGCGGTTGCTTTCTATTCTTACTTTACGGAACGAGAAGATCTCGCCATGTTATTCGAGCGCTTCATGATGCTTTACCGGCTTGAGGCAGAAGCGGATGTAGGCGTATTTACAAGAGAGACACTGGAAGACGGCAGTTTCATTCCCACTTGGGCTCAGAGAAACCGTGTTAATGATGATAACGTTACTATGCGCGTAGATTACGTATTAAGTAGAATTTTACCCGAACTCGATGTACCTGCTATTCAAGCGTCACTTCCAAGCTCTTATCTGCTTCCGAACGATATTACTTGGCGGGACTCTGCGTCTAGTACAAATCCAAACGTACAGTCTGCGAGCGATAAGTTAATGCTACAGAAAGGCGGAAACAATTCGGTTACTTCCGATGGAACTCTAATGACGGTAGCAGAAGAATTTAGCACCACATCAAGCGCTCATAGTTTAAGAAAAGAACAATAAACGGCAACACAGCAGCGCTTTGACTAATTTAGGTTAAGCTCGCGCTTTGGCTAACTTAAGTTAAGCTCGCGCTTAGACTATCTTAGGTTAAGCTCGCGCTTAACCATGCCCACCGATAAGCGTTTTTGTTCTTGGAGTGAGCGTGTGTCTAAACGGGCTAATAGTGACATGAGGCTTTTTAGGTCTCGTTCACTATGGTGCAAAAGAAACTGTAGTGCTTGGTTTGATAGCTTTAATCCACGTTCCGCTGCACGTAAGCGCACGGCTTCTTCACGACCATTGTCATCCAGTTGGTTTACGTGATAAATAACCCCCCACGCCAAGCGAGAACGCAAGTCAGGTAAAACAAAAGCCGGGTTAGATGGGCCTAGGTGACTAGAACAAAGTACCATGGTTTGTTTAGTCTCAATCACTCGGTTTAACAAATCGAACAACGCTTCTTCCCAACGTAAATCGCCCGCTATCGCGTGAATGTTGTCTAATGCGATTAACGAAAGATTCTCTAGGCCTTCAAAAATATCGAGCGACCACGCTTCGTAATTATTAAGATTTAAATAAAGGTGACTAACCGATTTTTCGGCTAGTTGATGACAAGTGGCAAACAATAAGTGACTTTTACCGATAGCGGTACTGCCTAGTAAAGTAAGCAAAGGCAGCTGAAGCGATGCTAAAGGCCCCAATTCAGGAGCCTCGCGCCAGTGTGGCGGCGCATCTGCAATCTGCTCAAGGACTGAAACTACTTCTTCGTTACCCTTATTGACAAAACTATCGAAGTTTTCGTCAACAGGTAGCGTGACAGGCAAAGGCAGCTGCATGCTAAATTAATTGCTCCAATAGAAACTGTGTCCTTTCACGGATTGTCCGTACGAATCGGTTACGGGACGTAATTTGCTTTCTAGTTTAATACTGTTAAGTAAATCGTCCACCGTTCCAATTAATGTAAGTGAGTACGTGGCAACAGAACCAGATTGCTCTACTAGTGTAGCGTTTTCAATCACACTTAAACTATTTAAATAGTCAGTAGCGCTGGCGTAACTTTTTACCGAGCCAATATTGGCAATCGATACCTTGATAACTTCTCGCTCAGACGCTTCGATTCCTACGATGGCATAAAGCGACGATAAATAATTTGAGTAGGCATCGATTAACTGATTGCCAAGAACTTCGGGCGAATCACCGTATATGCTGCCATAGCTAACCTTACCGCCACCAACGAACACCCAGTCTAGTGCATAGTCACCTTCATCGGCACGCTTCGCATAGTTGGCAAACTCGTTCATGGTGAACGGCATCGTTGTGCTCTCTTCCTGCGCCAGCTCCTTCGCCGAGGTTCCGTCAGCATTATTTAAGTTTTGGTTTGTTTCGTCATAACCGTCGTTTAACTGAGCATCAACACCGTTATTCATCGCACCGGACTCAACGTTATCTGAAAAAGTGCGCTGTGCGTCCGTATTATCTACACGCGGATTTCGCTCATCGAAACTTTGTTCATCAGTTTGTGCTCTAAACTGTGCTTCTTCATCTAGCACGCTATCAAGAGACTCTACTGTGCCAGAAGGCACAACGTTTTCCGGCAAATCAGGAATTGCACTCGCGTCGTTACGATAAACTCTGGCACCAATAATGTTGTCGACGCTATAGCGTGTAGATGCTTTGCGCAAAGGCTCAACAAATCGTCCCCACACATCATAGGTAGAAATATTTACATTGTCGGTAAGGTCCATTAAAGGCAAGCTTAATGGTACGCCTCGTTCTTTCGCTGTTTGTTTGAGCGTATGTTGTAATTCTGTATTGAGAGATTCATCTAAGATGACGCGAGTTTCGTTTTCGTCTTCCTGCGCAAGCCACACTATCGTTTCAGGGCGTCTATCACCCCAGAGCGGTAGCATTTCACGCTGAAGAAGTTCATTGAGTTTTGCTTGATCGAACTCCGCAACGTAATACGTTCTACCTTTGTCAAAAGCAAATCGATAGGAACGAAGCAGCGATTGAGGCGACGATAACGCTGCTCTAACACCGGCATTATCGAGCACGATTGTGCTGCCCGACATCTTCACAAAAACCTGCCTTAATGCTTTTTTAAGCGCGTTTTGTTGGGTACGCTGAGTTTGATCTTCAACTTGAATCTGCGCTTCGTTGACCACAACGCGTTGAGCCGCATTTATAAAGGGGGCGTAAGTCAGCGCAGCAAGAAATGAAATGCCCAGAATGCCTTTCAAGCTAACTCTCGTTAAATTAGTTCCATTGGTGTTACGCTTTACTGCCGTTAACATTGACACTCCATACTCTCTTAAAATCAATTCCTTACCTATCGAATCGTCAGTTAATCTCGTTTACCTATATACGGTAAACTTGGACTAACCCGCGCGCAATTCACTCTACTTTTTAGAGCGAGACATTTTATCAAGCAAGATGTTCACCAAAAGATAGCCTTCTATTGTCTTTTATATTGGGTTTAATTTCACCCCTAAAATAAAAAAGATCAAAAAGCGCATAAAATAGCCTTCACAAATTGGACTTGTGACGACTTGCTGGTAGAATCCGCGGTTTTCTACCTCTTAGTTTCAGGGCCCAACCGTGAGCGAAAATAAAACCTCTTTAAGTTACAAAGATGCAGGCGTAGATATCGATGCAGGTAATCAACTTGTTGAACGCATTAAATCTGTTACCAAGAAAACCCATAGACCAGAAGTAAAAGGTAATCTGGGTGGTTTTGGTGCACTTTGTGAACTGCCTACTAAATATAAAAAGCCGCTACTTGTTTCAGGTACTGACGGCGTGGGTACAAAACTAAGAGTTGCTATGGATGCTAACCGTCATGACGGTGTTGGTATCGACTTAGTAGCAATGTGCGTAAACGACCTTATTGTTCAAGGTGCTGAGCCCCTGTTCTTTCTAGATTACTACGCAACTGGCAAGCTTGACGTTGATGTAGCCACGTCGGTTGTTACCGGCATCGGCGCCGGCTGTGAGCAAGCAGGTTGTGCTTTAATTGGTGGTGAAACAGCCGAAATGCCTGGAATGTATCACGATGGCGACTACGATATTGCAGGCTTCTGCGTAGGCGTGGTTGAAGCTGATAAGGTTATTGACGGCACTAACGTTAAACCAGGTCAAAAACTAATTGCACTTGGTTCATCGGGCCCTCACTCAAACGGTTACTCATTAGTTAGGAAGATCATTGAAGTTAGTGGTGCAGATGTAAACGCCGACCTAAACGGCAAGCCTATCATCGACCAACTTCTTGAGCCTACTCGAATCTATGTAAAATCGGTATTGGCATTGCTTGAAGAAGTACAAGTGAGCGCTATTTCTCACATCACGGGCGGTGGTTTTTGGGAGAACATCCCTCGCGTGCTACCTGAAGATGCGAAAGTGGTTATTGATGAAAGCACCTGGGAATGGCCTGCAATCTTCTCTTGGTTACAAGAAAACGGTAACGTGACTCGCCACGAAATGTACCGCACGTTTAACTGTGGTGTTGGCCTTGTAATCGTTGTTGACGAAAGCGATACCGATGCTGCACTGAATATTCTTAAACAACACGGTGAAAATGCTTGGGTTATTGGTGATATCGCAGCAAAAGATGGCGAAGAGCAAGTAGAGATCAACGCGTGAGTAACAGTGTAACCAAACTATGCGTACTTATTTCAGGTAATGGCAGCAATTTACAAGCCATTATCGATGAAATAAAAGCAGGCCGTCTGAATGCGGAAATCAGCGGCGTGATCAGTAATCGCCCTACTGCTTATGGTCTGGAACGTGCTAAAGAAGCCGGGATCAATGCGGTTTGCTTAGATCATACAGGCTTCGATTCACGAGAGTCTTATGACGGGGCGCTCAAAGCACAAATTGAGGCTTTTGGCGCAGACTGTGTTGTTCTTGCGGGCTTTATGCGTATCTTAACACCGGAGTTCGTCGACAGCTTTGCTGGAAAATTAGTGAACATTCATCCATCTTTGTTGCCGAAGTACAAAGGTTTGAATACGCATCAGCGAGCTATCGACAATGGAGACAAGGAGCACGGCGTTAGCGTGCACTTTGTTACACCGGAGCTCGACGGCGGCCCTGTTATCATTCAAAGCCGCGTACCTGTGTTTGAAGACGACACAGCAAGCGACCTGGCCGAGCGTGTTCAAGAACAAGAACGTCGTATCTATCCGCTTGTACTATCTTGGTTTAGTGCAGGCCGATTATCGATGCGAAACAATAAGGCAGTTTTAGATGAGCAAGAATTACCAGAATCTGGTTATGCAAGCGACTAAGCCTTTTGCTTTAGGCGCACTGTTAGCAGCATCGCTTTCAGTGGCCGCGCAAGCAAACCCTAGTACAGAAAATACTGATAGTGCAGAGCTACCGCTTCAGCCCTACAAGGCAACCTATACCGCATACAAATGGGGTGACGACGTAGGCGAAGCGAATATTGAGCTCTCGAAATTAGGTGACCAACAGTATTCTCTAATTTACACGTCAAAAGTGTCTAAGTTTTTCTTGTCTGACAAACGCAGTGAACATTCTATTTTTACTGTTAATGATAATACCGTCGTACCCTCTGAGTACTACTATAATCGTTCTGGCACAGGGCCTGATAAAGAGCTTAAGGTAACGTTTAGTCATCAGGGACAAGGCAAAATTGCAGTCGAGAATGGCGAAACATTTGATTGGAACGGTGAATTTGATAACCAAATTTATCGTATTGACCTTGCAAAGCAGTTAGCGGAAGGTAAGACATCGCTAGAATACCACTTCGTGAATTATCGTGGCGAACTTCGTCACTACGGCGTTCAAGTGGTGGATGAAGAGGTATTATCTTTACCTTTCGGTAAAATTGAAACTGTAAAAGTTAAGCTTATTCGCGACTCAAATAAGCGTGAGACGTTTGCTTGGTTTGCGCCATCACTTAACTACACGTTAGTTCGTCTGCAACAGTTCAAAGAAGGCGATGAACAGGGCGATATCAAACTGAAATCGTTTGAGACGCAGTAAAGCGTAAAGATAAACCGTTTTTTGTCTCAACAACTTTTTCACAATTGTTGAATAAAGCACGTTATGAACTAGCATTCAGACGTGCTTTTTTATTTACACTGTTGCTGTCTTATCCTCACGTAACCTCTTCTCGTTTCGCAACACAATTCACATTCTAAATCAGTATTTATAAGCAACGACTATACTTATAGAGCGGATAACGCACTACCCTATTATTTATGTCGTTGTTAATAGAATATTCATGTAAAAATCTTGATCTTTGCCCTATTAAATAATAGGTTTACAGCATGCTGGTCTGACCTCGATCTGTGACTGCTTTTCATAAAGCAACTCACTATGCTCCAGATAAGACTAGCGTAACGTTTAACGCCTTTCAGGAGTGAAGTATGGCAGATTTTATATGGTTTTTACTGGTCGTTCTGACACTAGCGGTAGCTAGTTATCAGCGAACCAGCTTGGTAACAGCGGTTGCCATGGGCGCAGGTGTTATGATTTTAGGCACCCTTTTCGGTGACATCGGCCTGCTTGGTTGGGTAGTGTTCCTTGCTTTAACACTGCCGTTCACGCTTGCAAATATCAGACAGCAGCACATCTCTAAGAAGCTGCTAGCCTTCTACCGCAAAGTTATGCCTGAAATGTCGAGCACTGAGCAAGAAGCTATCGACGCAGGTACGGTATGGTGGGACGGTGATATTTTCAGCGGCAAGCCAGACTGGGATAAATTACACCGCATTCCGAAAGGTCGACTCACTGCTGAAGAGCAAGCATTCTTAGACGGTCCTTGTGACAAAGTGTGCTCAATGGTCGATGAATGGCAAATAAACCATAAAGATGCTGATCTTTCACCTGAAATTTGGCAGTTCCTTAAGGAACACAAATTCTTCGCGATGATCATCAAGAAAGAGTATGGCGGTCTAGAGTTTTCGGCATATGCCCAGTCTCGCGTTCTTCAAAAACTTGCAGGCGTTAGCGCGGTGCTATCAAGCACAGTCGGTGTACCAAACTCATTGGGCCCGGGCGAATTACTTCAGCACTATGGTACAAAAGAGCAACAAGATCATTATCTTCCCCGTCTTGCTGCCGGTGAAGAAATCCCTTGTTTTGCATTAACAGGCCCAGAAGCTGGCTCTGATGCAGGTGCGATCCCTGATGTTGGCGTTGTATGTAAAGGCGAGTGGAATGGCGAAGAAGTGTTGGGTATGCGCCTAACGTTTAACAAACGCTACATCACCCTTGCGCCTGTTGCTACGGTTATTGGTCTTGCTTTTAAACTTCAAGACCCAGAAGGTCTTCTAGGTGACAATAAAGAGCCTGGCATAACATGTGCCCTTATTCCTCGCGACACTAAAGGTTTAGAGATTGGTCGTCGTCACTTCCCTCTTAACACACCATTCCAAAATGGCCCTATTAAGGGTGAAGATATTTTCGTTCCAATCGATTACATCATTGGTGGTCCGAAAATGGCAGGTCGCGGCTGGCGCATGCTGGTTGAATGTTTGTCGGTAGGTCGCTGTATTACCCTTCCTTCATCTGCTGCTGGTGGTGCTAAATCAGTATCTCTTGCAACAGGTGCATATGCACGTATTCGTCGCCAGTTCCGTATGCCTGTAGGTCATATGGAAGGTGTTGAAGAAATGCTTGCACGCATTGGTGGTAATGCATATTTGATGGATGGCGTAACACGCTTCTCAACGGTGGGTGTAGACCTTGGTGAGAAACCTTCTGTTATCTCGGCTATCTGTAAGTACCACTTAACCGAGAAGATGCGTCAAATCATTAATGATTCGATGGATGTTCACGGCGGTAAAGGCGTTATGCTTGGGCCAAACAATTACCTTGGTCGCGGCTATCAAGGTGTACCAGTGTCAATTACGGTTGAAGGCGCAAACATTCTAACCCGTAACATGATGATCTTTGGTCAAGGTGCAATGCGTTGTCACCCTTATGTACTTAAAGAAATAGAAGCTGCGTCTATCGAAGACAAGAAAGAAGCTTTGAAAGCGTTTGATAAAGCGGTATTCGGTCATATTGGCTTTGCGGTAGCTAATACCGTTCGCAGTATCTGGTTCTCGTTAACCAATGGTGCATTCAGCAGCGCACCGTTCACTGACGAAACGGCACGTTACTACAAACTACTTCAAGGCTACAGTGCAAACTTAGCACTACTAACCGATGTGTCTATGGGCGTGCTTGGTGGTGATCTTAAGCGTCGCGAGCGTTTGTCAGCGCGTTTAGGTGACATCCTAAGTGGCCTCTATATGGGAAGTACTACCCTTAAACGCTTCGACGAAGAAGGCCGCTTAAAAGAAGATCTTCCGCTTCTGCATTGGGCAATGCAAACTACGTTGCACGATATCGAAACGGCAATTGATGACTTCTTGGCTAACTTCCCTAACCGCGCAATCGCTGCAGCACTTCGCGTTATGGTGATTCCGTTTGGCCGACGTGTTGGTAAGCCTTCTGATAAAACAGAACACGCCATTGCGCAAATGCTTCAAACGCCGTCAACTGCGCGTAGCCGTCTAGGGTATGGTCAGTACCTTACCCGCGAAGAAGGCAGCCTATTTGGTGATTTAGAGCAAACGCTTGATGATGTACTGGCAAGTGAGCCTATTTTTGAGCGCATTTGTAAGCATAAGAAAGCTAAGCTTCCGTTTACACGTCTAGACGTGTTAGCTGACGAAGCACTAGCCGAAGGTGTAATCAACGAAGAAGAGGCAAACCTTCTTCGTAAGACAGAAGCTGGACGACTTCGTACAATCAATGTCGATGATTTCGACCACGAAGAATTAGTAGCGAAAGTAAACTCTACTAGCGTTGCTAAGAAGCGTGGTGGTAAAGCTGCTTAGCTCACCATTTAGAAAGAAAGGCCGCGATAGCGGCCTTTTTTGTCATAAGCGCGTCATTTCCACACTGTTGGTACTTGTCCGTCATGCCAACATCATTGCCGATACCGCTACATGCGGCACCAGTGAGCAAGCACAAGCTTTATCTTTAGTAATTGCTAACGATAACGGGCAAAAACGCAAGGTACTGCATTGTAATCCGACGCTCGTACAGCTAGCGGAAATATAAGCTAAGGATATGGCCGACAAGCCAAGTTCAGTAGACTGATGGTATGTCATCGTCGACGCTATTATTAAAACGCAAAAAGGAGTTTTAGCATATGCCAGATAAGGGCTTGGGTATTGTAACCGAAAGCGGCGTGATAATTTTAAAAACATAAAAAACCGGACGAATAGTCCGGTCTTTTTATACCTTCAAGACGACTTAACTTAGCTGAAGTTTATCCATCAGCAACACGGCCTGTGTACGTGTATTAATCTCTAGCTTACGTAATATGGCGCTGATGTGTGCTTTTATTGTTGCTTCCGTTACGTTCATTTCGTGAGCGATTTGCTTATTCATTAAGCCTGCTCTCAGATAAGAAAGCACTTGGATTTGTTTCGGTGTAAGTTCACGGAAACGCTGAAGAAGTACTTTTAGCTCATCGTCAACTTTCTCTAGTTCTTCTTCCATACCATCAGGAAGCCACTTCTTACCACCAATAATATCTACAATAGCCTGAGCAATTTCTCGAGTTTGCGACACTTTAGGGATAAAGCCCTGCGCACCTAGGCTCATTACTTGAGCGACAACCTCAACAGTATCGCTGCCCGAAACCACACCAACAGGAATATTTGGATATTGCTCGCGTAGCGTGATAAGACCGTTGAAATACTCACCACCAGGCATGTTAAGGTCAAGAAGCACTAGCTGGACGCCGTCAAATTCGTTTAGCTTTGCCAACGCATCATCCAAGCTTTCAGCTTGAATAATTTGTGCATTTTCAAAGTAAGGTTCTAACGCGCCGCTCAAAGCCTCGCGAAACAATGGGTGATCGTCTGCTACTAGAATTCTCGTCATTAGCGTTACTGCTTCCTTATTATAATATGGGTATAGATTAATACTTTAGACCAGTAACGAAAAGACCTAATCCTCAAAAATAATACGAAATTCAACAAATTTAGTGTTTTCCATTGGCATTTACGCGTCAGACGGTAAAATTGCGCCCAAATTAGCAAATTAAAGGCTCGCAGTGAAGAAACACGACAATATATACGCAAAGGCACTCAACAAAGTAGATGACTTTAAGTTTGATGAGTCTGTAGTTGATGTGTTTCCAGATATGATTCAGCGCTCGGTGCCTGGATACGAAACCATTGTCCACACGATAGGTGAGCTTGCCAAAATAGTAGTATCTCAAAACTCGACTGTTTATGATCTTGGCTGTAGCCTTGGAGCCGCGAGTTTATCTGTAGCTAGATCGTTGCCCAATAATACATGCAAAATAGTAGGTATTGACGCATCTGAAGCAATGGTTGAACGATGCAAACGCGTTGTACAAACGTTTTCGCTACCAAACCCAATCTCCATTGAGTACGGGTATGCTCAAAACGTTGAAATAAACAACGCTTCAATGGTTGTAATGAACTTTACTTTACAATTCATTCCTCCAGATGACCGTGAGGCGCTATTAAAACGTATCTACGATGGGTTGAACCCTGGCGGCATGTTGGTGTTGTCTGAAAAAATTCGTCACCCTACCCTTAATGGAAATGAATTACTGATAGATTTACATCATCAATTTAAGCGCGACAACGGTTACAGCGAACTTGAGGTCAGCCAAAAACGTGCTGCGTTAGAGAAAGTAATGCTAACTGACACGTTCAGTGAGCATGAGAGCCGCTTAAAAAAGGTGGGGTTTGCCGATGTTGTAATGTGGTACAAGTGCTATAACTTCACATCTATGGTCGCTATTAAGGGTTAATCTCGAGCGCGTTGTCCATACGCACCATTTCGACTTTTAAAATATACAAAGAATATTATGAGTAAACTAGAACAGACTTGGTTTAACGATTGCTATAAATCGTTAATTGACAGCCCGCTATCACATTGGCTGCAAACGCTACCAGCACAAATGAATGACTGGCAGCGAAACGCCAAGCATGGTGAATTTGATAAATGGTGCCGCTTACTTAACAAACTACCCTCCACATATCCAAGCTTTGTTGATTTATCATCAAGCGTTTCCGTCGGCACCGAAAATGACGTTGATGAATATACTCAAAAGCAAATAGAGGGCCTGTTAAAGCAATTTATGCCGTGGCGAAAAGGTCCGTTTCACCTATATGGCATTCACATTGATACTGAGTGGCGTTCAGATTGGAAATGGGAGCGCGTGGCACCCCACATTGCCTCACTTAAGGATCGAAACGTATTGGATGTAGGCTGTGGTAGTGGTTATCACATGTGGCGAATGCTTGGCGAAGGTGCCAGCAAGGTAATTGGCATAGATCCTACCCAACTGTTTCTAATTCAATTTCACGCCATTAAACAATTTATTAGTAATACTGATGCCGTTGCCGACAACATACATTTTCTGCCTATGGGCATTGAAGATATGCAGCCGCTGAAAGCTTTCGACACTGTGTTTTCTATGGGTGTACTTTACCACCGTAAAGACCCAATGGCGTTTCTGCAGCAACTTAAAGACCAGCTAAGAAAAGGTGGCGAGTTGATACTTGAAACACTGGTAGTAGATGGTGATGAAAACACAGTGTTGATGGCGGGTGAACGCTATGCACAAATGCGAAATGTGTGGTTCTTACCGAGCACTGCAGCCCTCTCTGTTTGGTTAGGCCGCTTAGGCTTTGAAAATATTCGCGTTGTAGATATCAACCACACAACCCTAGATGAGCAGCGCGCAACGCCTTGGATGGAAACCCAATCTTTGAAAGATTTTCTCGATCCGGAAGATATTACTCGCACCATCGAAGGTTACCCTGCACCACAACGGGCCGTAATTGTCGCTAATAAGAAGTAGGTAGTATACCCACGCCCATAGTACTCTATTGGCACAAATGTTGTTACCGTAATCAAGAAGAACGTACGAATTCTGCATTGATTAAGGTGACAACATGGATATACATGGCTTTCTAACGACGCATCAATTGCCTAGTACCTATGCAGAAACTGCACAAAAATGGTTCACTCCATTATGCGAGCAACTGCTTAAGCACCAAAAAGGTGCAACACAACCATTTATCGTGGGCATAAATGGCAGTCAGGGTTCAGGTAAATCAACTCTGACCAGTTTTATCGAGTCCTTCCTTACTTCGGTCCACAACAAAAAAGTGGTATCACTCTCAATTGACGATTTTTACTACGACCAGTCACAGCGAAATGCGCTAGCGATAAAAGTGCACCCGCTTCTATCAACTCGTGGGGTACCGGGTACCCATGACATTCCTCTAGCGTTAAATACGTTTCGCAGTTTAGAAAAAGGCACGCGTACATCGCTGCCCCGCTTTAACAAAGCTACAGATAACCCGATCCCCAAAGAACAGTGGCCTGTAATCGAATCTTCACCCGATTTCATCATACTTGAAGGATGGTGTGTGGGCGCTATTGCGCAAACATCTAGCGAACTTAAGTGGCCAGTAAACCACCTTGAAGAAATAGAGGATCCATTGGGCATTTGGCGCTCTTTCGTAAACACTGAACTAGCGGGCGATTATCAAACATTGTTCGACAAAATAGACTACCGCATTATGCTGAAGGCACCGAGTTTCGATTGTGTTTATCAATGGCGGTTAGAACAAGAACATAAACTCGCCCAAAAAGCGTTAAAAGATAGCGATGGAGTGATGTCTGATGAAGAAGTGGCAAACTTTGTGCAACACTACCAACGCATCACTGAACACGCATTATGTCACTTGCCTGAAAAGTGCGACACCGTGTTTTATCTAGATGAAACAAGAACGATAACTAAACAGGACGTAAAACGATGACGAAAACGCTTGTTTTCACCGATATGGACGGCACGCTGTTAGACCACCATACCTACTCTTTTGAGGCGGCGAAACCGGCTTTAACGGCATTAGAAAAAAAGGACATTCCCGTTATTCCCACTACCAGCAAAACCTTTGCTGAATTACAACCGCTTCGCGAGAGTATTGGTTTAGACGGGCCTTTTATTATTGAAAATGGCGCTGCTATTTTCATCCCTCATGGCTTTTTCAAACAAAAACCCAGCGGTACGGTTTGGATAGATGGTTACTGGTGTAAAGCCTTCATTTCTAATAAAAACTATTGGATTAAGCTATTAGAAAAAATCGGAAGTGAATTTGAGGGCAAATATAAGCAATTTTCTAAAATGTCGAACGAAGAGATTCAGGAGTGTACAGGTCTTGATGAACGTTCAGCATCACTTGCTGCTAAGCGCCAGTTCGGCGAACCGGTTTTGTGGCTTGGCACTGACGAAGAAAAACAACGCTTTTTAAAGGTAGTAAAAGATCGCGGTGCTTTCCCTCTGGAAGGCGGCCGCTTCATTCATATTTCAGGTAATTGCGATAAAGGCCAAGCACTGAAATGGTTGGCCAATGAATATCAAAAACAGCATACCACCAAAGTTAACACTATCGCCCTTGGCGATGGTAAGAACGACGTTGCAATGCTTGAAGCGGCGCACGTCCCCATTCGCATTTTATCCCCGGTAAATCCTCCACCAGCAGTAAAAAAAGAAGAGGTCTATACCAGCACCCTAACCGGCCCTGAAGGCTGGAATGAAATGCTTACTCAATTGCTATCCCTATGATCAGGAGGACACATGGCTGATTTTTATCAAAATGGTGTGGTTACTACTTTACATAACTTAGCTCGTCGTCCTACCGAAGAGCTTGAAGCAGAGCTTCTACAGTTTTCACAAAAGCGCCCTATGGCACTTATTTTACCGTCGCTCTTTTCTGAATTAGAAGGCGACGCACTTCCACATATCGTCAACGAATTAACAGACGTGCCCTACTTATCAGAAATTGTCATCGGTCTAGACCGAGCCAATGAAGATCAGTACAAACACGCACTAAAATTCTTCGGCAAACTTCCTCAGCATCACAGAGTGCTATGGAACGACGGTCCTCGCCTTAAAGCACTTGATGAAGAGCTTCAGGCTCAAGGCTTGGCGCCAAAGGAGTTAGGTAAAGGCCGAAACGTTTGGTACTGCATGGGCTACGTACTAGCATCGAATCGAGCAGAATCTGTTGCACTACACGATTGCGATATTGTTACCTATAACAAAGATTTGCTCGCAAAGCTTATCTACCCTGTAGCCAACCCCATGTTTAACTACGAGTTTTGTAAGGGTTACTATGCGCGTGTGGCTAACGGCAAAATTAATGGCCGCGTTTCACGCCTTCTTGTTACCCCACTACTTCGTGCATTGAAACGGATAATGGGAGACAACGAATACTTGGAGTTTATGGATAGCTTCCGCTATCCATTAGCGGGTGAATTTTCGTTTAGACGCGACGTACTAAACGATATTCGCATTCCAAGTGACTGGGGCTTAGAAATTGGTGTGCTTTCTGAAATGCACCGCAACTATTCGCACAACCGCCTGTGTCAGGCAGATATATGTGATATTTACGACCATAAACATCAGGATTTATCGCTTAATAACGACCAAGGTGGTTTGTCTAAAATGTCTATCGACATTACCAAAGCCATTTTCAGAAAACTTGCCACGCAAGGCTATACGTTTAGCAACGAAATGTTCCGTTCTATTAAAGCCACCTATTTCCGTATTGCGCTCGATTTTATAGAAACCTACCACAATGACGCGGTAATGAATGGTCTAAGCTTAGATATTCACAGCGAAGAAAAAGCAGTAGAAATGTTTGCCAGCAACATTATGAAAGCGGGGCAAAACTTTTTAGAAAACCCTATGGAAACACCGTTTATACCAAGCTGGAACCGTGTAACCAGTGCGGTACCCGATATCTTAGAGCGACTATTAGAAGCGGTTGAAGCCGATACTGCAGAATATATGGAGTAAGTAATATGGCATGGGACCATCTCCATGACAAAGTAAAACACCATTTAGAAAGCATTTATGCCGATGTATCGCTAGACGTCTCGTATGAGACGCTAGCGACGGATTTAATGAACACAATAGGCATTCAGCAGCAAACGGATATTGCTTCACCTCAGTCTCATCACAATTATTGGGATGAAGACGACATCATAATGATTACCTATGGTGATAGCGTTATTGATGAGGGTGAGCGCCCCTTGGTTACGTTAAATAAGTTCTTACACCGCTATTGTAAGAACACGGTAAATAACGTTCATATTTTACCGTTTTTTCCGTACAGTTCGGACGATGGGTTTTCGGTGATTGACTATTCAACCGTTAACGAGGCATTAGGCTCATGGGACGACATAGAAGCTATTGCCGCTGACTATGGGCTAATGACGGATTTAGTGATAAATCACTGTTCTGCAAGAAGCGTGTGGTTTGATAACTTTGTGAAGGGTGAAGGACCAGGATCTGACTTTTTCTTCACAGCAGACCCATCTGATGACCTCTCCATGGTAACTCGCCCTCGTGTGTCGCCCTTGCTGCGTGAAACGGAAACCGCGCACGGCACCAAACATGTATGGTGTACCTTCAGTCACGACCAAGTTGATTTTGACTTTAGAAACCCCAAAGTATTGCTAGCGTTTATTGATATTATAAAATTGTATATTGATAAAGGCGCTAAGCTATTTCGCTTAGATGCTGTGGCTTTCCTTTGGAAAATTGTTGGCACTAACTGCATCAACTTGTTCCAAACCCATGAAGTCATACGTTTGATCCGAACGCTGATTGAACATGTTGATCCATCAATCATAATCATTACCGAAACCAATATTCCCAACAGGGAAAACCTAACGTATTTTGGTAATGCTAACGAAGCCCATGCTATCTACAACTTTTCGCTTCCGCCCTTACTTGTAAATACATTAGTGACGGGTGATTGTACGTATTTGAAAAGCTGGATGATGAGTATGCCACCGGCGCAAAACGGCACAGCCTACTTTAACTTTATCGCTTCGCACGATGGTATTGGCTTGCGTCCGGCGGAAGGCCTACTGTCAGATGAAGAAATTTCAGAGCTTGTGCACACCATGCAGCACTTTGGCGGCAAGGTGTCGTGGCGCGCTTCTGATCACGGTCAGCAAAAGCCTTACGAGATAAACATCACCCTGTTCGACGCGCTGCAAGGAACCACCAAGGGCCCTGATAAATATCAAGTGGATCGATTTATTTGTGCTCACGCCATCATGTTAGGTATGGAAGGTATACCAGGAATTTACATCCACAGTTTACTCGGCACATCCAACGATTACGAAAAAGTCGCTAATACAGGACAAAATCGTTCAATCAACAGAAAACGTTGGGACTTTAACGAATTAGAGGCTCTGTTAGACTCGCCCTTTTCACAGCATCATAAAGTACTCACTCGAATCTCGCAGCTTATACGCATACGTAAAGCGCAGCCCGCATTTCACCCCAATGCAACGCAGTTTACATTGCAGCTTGGTAATCAATTATTTGGCTACTGGCGACAAAGTCTCGATAGAAAGCAAAGTATTTTCTGTATTAGTAATATTTCAGACGAAGAACAAACAATTTTGCTGTCTGACATAAATCTTATTGGCACAGATAATTGGATTGATCTCATCACCCGTGACGAGATAGCCCTTTCTAGTGGTTTCTTACAAATGAAGCCTTATCAAGTGCTGTGGATCAGCAACCAAGATTTTGAATGAATCTTTGAGCTTATAACGCCAGTCGACTGATAAATCTACCGCGGTAAGGATACTGCGGTGTTATGCTTGTCACACGAGTTAGCAAATCAAAAGTTTGTAATGCAAGAAATTAATACCTTTTTTTTCGATTTAGATGGAACCTTGGTGGACTCTGTTCCTGATTTGGCAACAGCGTTAAATCAAACATTAAACGACTACCAATTACCAACTTATAACGAGCAGACAATTAGACACTGGGTTGGAAATGGTGCTCGTGTTCTGGTAGAACGCGGATTGAGCGGCAGTGCGGAGATCAGACACCATTACACATCAAACGAGATTGATGCCGCTTTAGAAAAATTTCTGTTCTATTACCGAACGCTAGATACTAAGAGTACAGTGCTGTACGACGGCGTGTTCTCAACACTTCACGCGCTAAAAGAACAAGGGTTCACGCTAGCATTAATCACTAATAAACCTTCGGAATTTATTGAGCCTATTCTTTCATCGTTCTCAATATTTTCGTTGTTTTCGCTTACCATTGGCGGTGATAGTTTACCGGAAAAAAAGCCTTCTTCCCTTCCCCTTCTGCACGCCTGTGAAAAGCTTAGTGTTTCGCCCTCACAGTGTGTAATGGTTGGAGATTCTAAAAATGACATTGTTGCCGCAAAAGCCGCGAACATAAAAAGTATAGGGCTTACCTACGGGTATAACTATGGTGAGAGCATCGCAAAATATAAACCTAACTGGGTTTTCGACGATTTTGAAGAGATATTAACGCTCGCTTCTTAATTTATCTGACATAGCCGTTGATACAACTTCAATTGCATCGTTTACGCATACTTTCTTTTATTTCACGCTTTAACCTTTGGTATAAGGCCGCTTTTTCTGTAATATCCGCGTGTTAAATCATTTCATGGAGTTGTTGGTATGTCATCTAAATGGCTTTCACTAGAAGAAGCCCTCACTAAAGCATTAGACGCTGCAAAAGCGATAAACGACATTGATCAAGTGAGCATTTTTGACGCCAACAACCGCATCTTGGCCCAAGATGTAACTGCCCATGTTGATGTCCCGCCCTGGGATAATTCAGCAATGGATGGCTATGCCGTAAATGCAGAAGATCTTAAACACAGTGGTAAACTCGAAGTACAGGGTGTAATTACAGCTGGCATGAGTGCTGATGAGCCGCTTGAAAAAGGCAAAGCATTTAAAATAATGACGGGGGCCCCGGTGCCTGCCAATGCTAACGCCGTTGTAATGGTAGAGAATACCGAAAGTCATGATGGCGCGGTTTTGATCAATAAAATTCCATCGGCGCAAGAGAATATACGTAAAAAGGCCAATGATATCGCTAGTGGCGATACACTAATAAGCAAGGGCACGCGCCTTCACGCCGAACACCTTATGCTGCTGTCCTCCCAAGGAAACAGTAAGGTGGCAGTATTCAGAAAACTTCGCGTTGGTGTAGTCGCGACTGGTTCTGAACTTGCTGCACCTGGCAAACCCTGTAAATCGACACAAATTTTCGAGTCTAATCGCGTTGGTGTAAGCAGCATTTTAAGCAATGAAAACGTAGAGCTTGTTGATTTCGGCATTGTAGAAGACGACGAAGCTTCTTTGCGTAAACTCTTCATTGAGGCGAGCGAGCGTGTAGATGTAATGGTAAGTAGCGGTGGTGTATCTGTGGGCGATGCCGACTATGTAAAAGATATCATCGCTGAATTGGGCACTATCGACTTTTGGAAAGTCGCAGTTAAACCGGGTAAACCCTTTGCTCTGGGTAAAATAAACAACACCTTGTTTTGCGGTTTGCCGGGCAATCCTGTGTCTTCATTTGTTACCGCAAAATTATTGGTTGTGCCTGTTATCAAAAAAATGCAAGGGCAAGTACAACCGCACGAGCAGTTCTTTGTTAACGCTAGCATTACGACACCTCTTAAGCGACGTGCAGGCCGCCGAGACTTTCAGCGTGCAACCATGGTAAGAAATAATCAAGGTGAATGGGAAGTCACACCATTTAAGTCACAAAGCTCTGGCGTTATGACTTCAATCACTTCTGCTAACTGCCTAATGGTAGTACATGAAGATATAAGTGAGTTAAAAGTTGGCGATACGGTTCCGGTTATACCGCTACATTTTTAACAAGTTCGTTGTTGAAACGCTACTTCGTTAAGGCTTTTAAGCTCGTTTTTATTTTCTGCATTTTTATCGCCCTAGGCGACCCATATAGAGACACATTACCGTGAATAAGAAACGCTTTCTTTTAGAAGGAAGAGACATTTTAAAACTAGCATGGCCATTGTTGGTTGCGCAGATTACTCAAATGCTAATGGGCGTTAGCGATACTATTATGGCTGGGCGTTACAGTGCAACCGACATGGCTGCGGTAGCACTTGGATTTAGCATCACTGTGCCACTGCTTTGCTTTATACAGGGTATAGCGCTGGCACTTCCCCCAATCATTTCACGGTTGCAGGGAAACAAAAATTTAAGTGGTATTGCCGACGCAAGTCAGCAAGCTGGTTATCTGGTTTTCTTTGTGGGATTAGCGGTAGCAGGCTTAATTCCATTTACTGAAAGCATCGTCGCGCTGTTCCCTATGGCGCCCGAGCTATTTAGCATTACCGTAGACTACGTACTTTATGTGCTGTTCGCTATGCCTGGATTTGCACTTTACCAATGGCTTAGAAACTATTGTGAAGGCTTGGGTAAAACCAAACCCACTATGATTATTACAGTTATCGGGCTGATGGCGAACATTGTAGGGAACTACCTGTTTATCTATGGTGTAGGCCCATTACCAGCTATGGGCGGTGCGGGTTGTGGTATTGCAACGGCCATTGTTATTTACACTATGCTTATAGCAACCGTTATCTATGTTCGTTTTGCCCCTGCCCTGCAAAAGTACAATTTGTTCGGACAATTGTATAAACCTAACATGGTAACCATAAATCGCACCTTCAAAATGGGCTTGCCCATTGCTATGACTATCCTGTTTGAAGTGACGCTGTTTTCACTGGTTGCGTTGTTATTAGCCCCTTTTGGTGCCACAACGGTAGCGGCCCACCAAGTCGCACTGAATTTCTCGGCCCTGATGTTCATGTTTCCTATGAGCATTGGTATGGCAGCAGCAATTCGCATTGGCTATCGCATAGGGCAAAATAATCCACGACAGGCAAAAATTGCAGCTCGAACCGCTATTCTGATCGGTTTTTTCACCGCTGCGTGTACGGCTAGCTTCACCCTGCTAGCAAAGGGATTCATCATTGGCCTGTACACCAGCGACGAAGCCGTATATACCTTGGCAAATGCGTTATTGATTTATGCGGCGTTATTCCAATTGTCTGATGCGGTTCAAGTGATTTCGGCTAATGCATTACGCGGCTATAAAGACACAACAGCGATGTTTATTATTACCTTTGTGTCCTACTGGTTAATAGGTCTACCTACAGGCGTTATTTTAGGTAGAACAAACTGGATAACGGCAGAACCAATGGCCGCAGCAGGGTTTTGGATTGGCTTCATTGTAGGATTGAGTGCTGCAGCTGTTATGCTAGGTGCACGCCTTCTTTACATCCAAAGGCCCAGTGCTGCGCATCATATCGCGAATGCATAACCGTTCAATTGCACCAAAGCAGTTACCCCCTGCTTTTTAGTTTGTCCCAGTCTTGTGGCGTGTCTATATCAAATTGTGCGTTAGGTATAGACACAGCCGTTACCCTACCTAATTTCGCATACTTCTTAATAACCGGCTTAGCCCCCATATCGCCACTTAGCGCTAGCAGTTCACTAAATACCGCTTCAGGAAAGATAGCAGGCACGGTTAATCGACTATTGTTCTCTCCCTGCTTTTGCCATTCACTACATACTATGTGATTAGGGTTCGCATAAGAAGCGTTGATAAGGCGAACGAAGTCTTGTGCATTAATACTCGGCAAATCGGCCAACGTGAATAGCACATGAGTAGGTCTTGTACACGAGCCCTTTGCTGTCGGGGATACTGATTTCGACAGTGATGAATGGCTTAAAAGATGCGTGAGTCCAGTGCGAATACTTGATGCAAGGCCTTCATCCCAATTAGCGTTGTGAACGATACTGATGGGTAGTTCAGAAACCTTACATGGGGAATGTTTTAGCTGCGAATTTACGGAATCATGCCATCTACCCGTAACAACGGTAATGGGTAATTCACTGGTTAACGCTAAGTCATTGCGCGCACTAACTACCTCCCCCACACTGTGTTGTATAAGAGAAAGCGCAGAAATTGGGTGTTCCGATAAAAGCTTATTACCCTTGTAGCGAGCGCTCTTTCCGCCCGCCAACACCACGAGTGCTACGGCATAATTTTCCGACTTCAATTCAATATCCGTTATATCAAAGAAATAAAACGTGACACGTCAAAGGGCTTAGCGGCTTCTGCTAAGCCCTTTGATAGCAGCCGTTAACCCTTCAAGCGTTAGCCCATACATTCTGTCTTCCATAATTTCACGAATAATTTTGATAGACGAATAATACGGCCAATAATTCTCAGCTTGCGGATTAAGCCACACAGCGTTGTTAAAGTGGTTCAATAAACGCTGCATCCACACACTGCCCGGCTCTTCATTCCAATGCTCTACACTGCCACCTGGATACGTTATTTCATACGGTCCCATGGTAGCGTCTCCTACGAAAATAACCTTGTAGTCTTTTCCGTAGCGATGAATGATATCCCAAATAGGAATGCGTTCTTTATTGCGACGAAGGTTATCTTTCCACACCTCCTCATACACGCAGTTGTGGAAATAAAAGTACTCTAAGTATTTAAACTCGCTTTGTACCGCAGAGAAAAGCTCTTGAGTACTTTTTACGTGTGGGTCCATAGAGCCGCCCACATCAAAAAACATCAACACTTTTACCGCATTGTGACGTTCTGGTGACATGTGGATATCGAGTAAACCGCCTTTTTTAGCTGTCTCACCTATGGTTGTTGGCACATCTAGCTGCTCACTTGCGCCTGTGCGAGCAAACTTGCGTAGCTTCCTAAGGGCCACTTTTATGTTACGCGTACCCAGTTCTACATCAGAGCTTAGGTTTTTAAACTCGCGTTTATCCCATACTTTTACTGCCGAAAACTTTCTATTGCCCTTTTGCCCTATTCGCACACCTTCTGGATTGTCGCCATAAGCGCCAAACGGGGATGTTCCGCCGGTGCCCACCCATTTATTTCCACCTTGGTGACGCTTTTCTTGTTCTTCTAAGCGCTTTTTCAACGTTTCCATCAATTCTTCAAGGCCACCGGCGTTACGCAGTGCCTCACGCTCTTCAGGGCTTAAATTTTTCTCAATTTCCTTACGCAGCCATTCCTCAGGAATCTCTTTGCCAAACAAATCGACAGATTCAACACCTTCAAAATACTCCGCAAACGCTCTGTCGAACTTATCGTACTGAGTTTCGTCCTTCACCATTATGGTACGCGACAAACTGTAGAACGCTTCGATATCGGCATACACCACGTGCTTTTCAAGCGCACTAAGCAAATCCAGCAACTCGCGCAGCGTGGTTTTAACCTGATATTTTCGCAGTGTATAAAAAAACTGAATAAGCATTAGCGACGCGCCATAAAGACCAGTTTTTCAAACAAATGTATGTCTTGTTCGTTTTTAAGTAGTGCCCCGTAAAGTGGTGGAATAGCAGCTTTTCCGTCTTTTGAGTGAAGCGCTTCTGGTGGAATATCTTCAGCAACCAAGAGCTTAAGCCAGTCGATAAGTTCAGAGGTAGAAGGCTTTTTCTTAAGCCCTGGTACATCTCGAATTTCAAAGAAGGCCTTTAACGCTTCATCAAGCAGCTTTTTCTTTAAATCTGGGAAATGTACGTTAACGATTTCTTGCATTTCCTCTGGATTCGGGAACTGAATGTAGTGGAAGAAACAACGGCGCAAGAAAGCGTCTGGCAGCTCTTTTTCGTTGTTCGATGTAATAATAACAATAGGACGCTGCTTCGCGACTACACGTTCCTGCGTTTCATAAACGAAGAACTCCATCTTATCGAGCTCTAGCAGCAAGTCGTTGGGAAACTCAATGTCAGCTTTATCAATTTCGTCAATTAATAGTACCGGGCGCTTTTCTGCGCTAAAGGCTTCCCATAATTTACCTTTTACGATGTAGTTGCTGATATCGTGAACGCGATCATCACCAAGTTGAGAGTCGCGAAGACGTGACACTGCGTCGTATTCGTACAAACCTTGCTGTGCTTTAGTGGTTGATTTAATGTGCCACTGAATTAGTTCGGTGCCTAAACTCTCGGCCAATTCTTCAGCAAGCATGGTTTTACCTGTGCCCGGCTCGCCTTTAATTAAAAGCGGACGCTCTAGCGTAATAGCTGCGTTAACCGCCAGCTGTAAGTCTTTGGTTGCGATATAATTAGACGTGCCACTAAAAGCCATTATTGTTGTACTCCGTATAATTTTTCGTCTTTGCAATTTTAACTATAATATCAAGGCCTTCTCATGATTGCCCATAGATATAACATATAGCTAAAAAGCACTTTGCATTTTACTGATTGGGACCAATGATATAGGGGTATGACGAAATCCCCTAATTCAGGCTGTGAATTATTAACTATCACACGCGTTGAATTATTAACTACTAAAAAGGTCGTACAGATCACGACAGACGGGGTTTCCTATAAAATAAGGAACGAGGTAAGGATTTATAATGAACGTATTTGACGACAATTCCCTATCTATTGGCCGCACGCCACTAGTAAAGCTAAATCGCGTAACATCAGGTAATGTATACGCAAAAATTGAATCGCGTAACCCAAGCTTCAGCGTTAAGTGCCGCATTGGCGCAAACATGATTTGGGATGCTGAAAAACGCGGTGTCCTTACCGAAGGTAAAGAAATTGTAGAGCCGACCAGTGGTAACACAGGTATCGCTTTGGCGTTTGTTGCAGCGTCTCGCGGTTATAAGCTAACGCTAACCATGCCTAGCAGCATGAGCCTTGAGCGTCGCAAACTTCTAAAAGCTTTGGGCGCAAACCTTGTTCTTACTGAAGCGCCTAAGGGCATGAAAGGTGCCGTTGCCGCTGCACAAGAAATTGTGGCATCAGATCCAGACAAATATGTATTGCTTCAACAGTTCGACAACCCGGCAAACCCAGCTATACACGAAAAAACCACCGGCCCTGAAATTTGGGAAGATACCGATGGTAAAGTAGATGCATTCGTAGCTGGCGTTGGTACGGGTGGTACTATCACGGGTGTAAGTCGCTACCTTAAGAATACAAAAGGTAAAGCGATCACTTCAATTGCCGTTGAGCCAACAGACTCTCCAGTAATTACCCAAGCGCTTGCGGGCGAAGAATTAACCCCTGGCCCACACAAAATTCAGGGGATTGGCGCAGGTTTCATTCCAGGTAACCTAGACCTAGACCTAATTGACGAAGTTGAGCAAGTTACCAACGAAGAATGTATGGACATGGCGCGCAAGCTAATGACCGATGAGGGTATTCTTGCAGGTATTTCTTCTGGTGCAGCCGTTGTTGCTGCTAAGCGTTTTGCTGAACGCCCAGAAAACAAAGACAAAGTGGTTGTAGTACTTCTAGCAAGCGGCACAGAACGTTACCTAAGTAGCCCTCTGTTTGCTGGTGCCTTCGACGAACAAGAAGAAGTTCAATAACCTTCTCGCTATTTTATTAATTCATAAACGAGGCCTTGCGCCTCGTTTTTTTATGCATCAAATTAAATCATTTTATTGCGATAGCTAAATAGCATTTTTTGCCCCTTTGCTTTTACACTAATTTTTGTGAATAATCCGGTATGCAAACATCTACGCAGTCGATTAGTTGACTTCGTAAAGATATGAAACTATCAATAAGAAACGGACCTCTTTAGATTAAGGTAACCCAAATGAAAACGCGTATGTGGTACGCCCTATTAGGGCTTTTTACAGTTTTGATTTTATCGGCGTGTGGTGAAAAGAAAGAAGGCATTGGACGCTACGGGATGCTTGATGGGAGCACACCTGAATACACCACAGTTATGTTCCTAAAAAGTGTTTACGAAGATGATAATTTAGACACAGCTATTCAACTTTCCAGCGAAAAAATGTCGCGCATACTCACGCGATATCACACGAACAGCAACGTTCAGCGCCATCTGCTTAATTTGAAGTACGACACGGTAACAGTTACTCCACAAAGTGCAGGTAAAATAGGCAGAAACGAGTTTTCAGAAAAGTCGACCATCACCGTATTTTTAAGCGGCAATTACAATGGTGAAAAAGTAGAAGACTTAAGAAGCCTTGATTTGATTAAGGAAGACGGTGAGTGGAAGGTAAACAAAATTCACCCTGATGCCTATTTATAACAATCAAACCAAATACTGTTTTTATATACAGCTCACCAATTTTACGATAAGTAAAAATAAAAAGGATATTTTCCGGCTTTTAAGCTCAGTTACATTTATCTTTTGTTTAATGTGTTGTTTTGGAGTGATAACTTAGAACAACACAAAACTGATATACGGAATTTTTCCACCTTGCATAAAGGATTTTTTCCGTATACTAAATTGTTAGGCACCTACGGACACTTTGAATGGATTCAGACATTAAATTAGATATCAGCTTCAGATTCTTTTCGCTTTCAGAAGAATTAGCCAACGAAATCAAATCAATTGATGAAGCCTCATCTTGTAGACCAAACAGAAAATTGGGTGGTTTTGTAGTGTGTGTGCCGCTAACTCCATCAACACTGGAATTTGTAGCAAGTTTCGTAACTTCACATAATGTAGAAGTGGAAAATACAGATATCTTCGTTTCATTTGCAACTGAATACGATTCACGAATCATAACTTTGCCAAATATTATCTCTAAGGCTTCTTTTTCTATTGGCTCACCAGTCACACTATCGTATACAGTGGGTTAGGCGCATAACAAAACACTAAAGGCGCTCTCAAGCTTATCTCGCTGGGACGCATTTACGCGGGGCCGCTCCGCTATTATGCCCTACGCGTTATCGCCCCTTATTTAAAAGTTAGGCTTCAAAATAGAGAGCAACTATGAACAAAGGAACATTGACCTTCTTCTGTGGAAAAATGGGTTCAGGAAAGTCAACTAAAGCTCGTGAAATCGCACAGAAAAACAATGCAGTATTGCTTTCAGAAGATGAATGGCTCGCGTCAGTATACCCAAATAAGATTTCGTCACTCAATGACTATATCGAATATTCAAATCTACTTAAGCCTCAGATTAAAAAACTTGTTCAATCTATGTTATCTGCAGGAACTAATGTAGTAATGGACTTTCCGGCAAATACTCTGTCACAAAGAGATTGGTTTCGGGGTATTTTCTCCGAGATTGAGGCTCCACATAATTTGATATACATCGACCTGCCAAATGCGGACTGCTTAAAGCAGATTGAAAAACGGCGAAAAGAACAGCCAGAAAGATCGGCAACAGATACACCAGATATGTTTGAACAGGTTACAAAGTATTTTATGGCTCCTATCCCCGATGAAGGCTTCAATCTAATCGCAGTGGCAAAAAGTGCATAACAAAGTGCTGGTACGGAAAATTTACTCGCTGGAGCTCCTAATTTTCCGCAGAGCGTGGCGTTAGTTGCCTACAGGAAATTTTTGCTTTTGGTGTAAAACTCGAAGAATGTGAATAATGTCGTCTTTTATAAAATATGAAACGATCATTGAAACCTCTGGAATTATTAACAGTCTTCCCGGTATACCCTCTCTCTCCACTCCCATAAGAGGTTGCTGGTTCAAGTTTTCAACTTTCTTCTCAATTATTGCATCAGCTTTTTCAGCTGCTAATGGGTTAAATTCGTATAAAAACTCGAATATAGCCTCACGATCATCCAACGAACTTTTTTCCCATAAGATCATTTTTTGGCTTTATTCCTAATTTTCATTTTTCGAGCTTCCATGTCCAAGTTCGCTTCTTCATGACTGACAAACTTACTTTGCCCACTCTCTAATTTACTGAACGCAGCATTAACCTCTTCAGTAAGCCACTGATCATGAGTCATTATTTTTCGTTGCTGTTCAGCGAGTTCTTCCGTAAGCTCTCTACAAGCGTCACTTAAAGTGCGTCCTTGGCTTTCGGCCATTATCTGAGCTAGCCGTTTAGTTTCTTCATCTACTCTAAACTGAATACGGGTATCCATGGTAAACTCCTTATGAAATGTACACACAAATGTTAGCACACCTATTGAATTTACGGCAACTAACAAACGCATTAACTCGGTCGCTTGCGCTCCTTGGGACAAAAACACGTAGGCTCCCTTCGCTTCGCTCGGTATTATAGCCTACGTATTTTTGCCCGTTATGCGGGTGTTAGAATTCAGGATGAACATGCAAATTTCATTGGAAGAAATAAACAAGAAAAATTATGAGTCAGTTTGTGACCTTGATGTCACTGAAGCACAGGAAGACTACGTCGCGTGCAACATGTGGTCATTGGTTGAGTCATTTTATAACGAAGGTCACACCTGTAAGGCCATCTGCTTCGACGATAAACCCGTTGGCTTCTTCATGTGGGTTAAAGAATCAGTATCCAAAATTTCAATCTGGCGGTTTATGGTTGATAAGAATTATCAGAACCAAGGGATAGGTCGGATAGCTTTAACGCTGGCAATTGAGGCTATAAAGCAAACTCCCAGCGTTAAAGAAATCGAAATATGCTATAACCCTACTAATCCTGTTGCTAAAGATTTTTATTCCAGCTTTGGGTTTCAAGAAATCGGCATGGACGAAGATGGTGAGGATATGCTCGCTCTTATTAAGCTATGAATTCTAACAATCTGCTGTAGTCGCTCGCAGGCTCGCTGCGACGCTAACACATGGGCTGCGTCACTTCGTTCCTAATTTTTGCCCATGTATCATCGCCCCTTTGTGGGGTGTTATGAGTCACGTATGAATCGAATTTTTTTAGTTTTACTAGCATCTTTTATTTTGATTTTCTCAACACCAGTTTTTGCGGAGACGAGTTCTGGTGAGTCTCTTAAAGCAAAGCTGCATGGTTTATGGGCAGAATTCTATTTAGAGGATGGCGAAATCCTTTCATACATGCACTACATACCAGAAGGAAAATTTCATGCCTATGGTTATTTGGAGGAAAATAAAGAAGAGTTTTGGTTTGCATTCGGTAATTGGGAAGTCAAAGACAACCAAAGCTGCATTGTTTTCCTATTCGATACTTATAGGGTAATGGCAAATGCTGGAGAAATATGTGTGACGGTGCTCTCCGTGACGGAAGATACTTTTATCTACAAGGATAATCAGGATGGTGCAACTGAGACTCTAAAAAGAGTATCTGATGGCTTTTTACAGTAAGACTCATAACAAAACGCCCAATTCACTCACTTCGCTCGCTGGGAGCAAAACACATGGCGACTTCGGCTATTATGCCATGCGTTTCGCCCCCTTAGCTTAAAGTTAGGAGCTTCTTCGAAATCAATGGCTAAATCAGAAATAAGACGATTCTTAAAAGAAATCCGCACTAAATTTCCTGACGTTGTTCCTCTTATGGAACAACATGAGAGTTGGGCACTCACATTTCTAATGAAAGAGTTCGCAAATTTAACAACTATTTTGTTAAACCAAGGCGACTTAGAAGAAGCACTAGAACAGTTGCAGTACATGAGCGAGAAACTAGATACTGCAACCAAGGCGGAATTCGAGTACATAGATGTATATTATACAGAACACTTATTCTGGAAAGGTACCAAAGAAGGTATTGAACGTGGCTGGCCTCTCGTGCCAGATAATCTAAGAAAATTGTACTTGGACTTTCATGGTAAACCACCAAGGGTAGTGGTTTAAAAATGCACGCTCCTAACCAAAAATCAAGTTCGCCCGCTGCGAGGGCTGGGACGCAAACATGTGGGCTGCTCACTTCGTTCGGATTTTAGCCCAGGTGCTAGCCCCCCTTAGCTTAAAATTATGTGCTATTGAACATTTGGTCATAATCAGATTTAATTTAGACTTAGGTTAAAACCTACTTTGGGAGTACAGCGAATGGATTCTGCATTTATTGGTTATTTTCTCTTCACAGTCATATTAATCGGGCTTATTGCTTTCTACGTTAACAAGCCGACACTATTCACAGTTTCATATTTTCGATTGCCCCGCCCTGTAAAATGGCTGATTGCTTTTTCCTATGGTCTTTCACTGGTTTTGTTCGCAGGTACAACTTGGCTACCAATGGGGGGTTGTATGGTACTTATGATTGGATTTGCTTTAGAAAAGCAAGAGCGCTTTGCTCTTATAAAACTACGCACATAACAACCCAATTAACACACTCACTACCTTCGCTGGGGCGCATACACGCAGCCTCCCTGCGCTTCGCTTAGTGTTATAGCCCACATATTTTGCTCTTTATGCGCGTGTTATATTTCAGGAGGAAAACCATGTTAAGTAGGTTCTTTGGAAAGAAGAAAAATCAACCGGTTAAGGAAAACAAAGTGCGAGTAACACTACCGGAAGAAACTTACACTGTCATGGAGTGGGAAGCGGACAAACTTCCATGCGTTGGGGTATTGAATTCTGCGCTCAAAAACTTCGAACCTAAAAGAGTTTTTGGCTGGCACCTTTCCGTCATAATCGACTTCACGGATAGTATCGAAAATGGAATGCCATCCGAAGAAGAAAGACAGATCGTCGAACCGTTTTGTGACAAACTCGATGAGGATATTAAGTCGGGTGGGAATGCGTTATTTTTTGTTCGCGAAACTTGGAATAAAACTCGTCGCCTAGTATGGCGCGTATATGACCCGGAAATAGCTCATGCACACCTTCAGCATATAATTGACAACCAAAAACATCCCAGCCCTTTTGATTGGCACATGGAGCAAGACCTCGAATGGAAACAAGCAAAATGGTACTTCGAACAGCTATGAAACATAACAATGCGCTTAACTCGCTCCCTTCGGTCGCTGGGACGCATACACGCGGGGCGGCTTCGCCATTATGCCCCACGCAACTGCGCCGCTTAGCTTAATGTTATACCGCTAAAAGGATTTTATGAACCCGAGTGTTAAAAGCAAAATTCCACTAGTGTTTCTGACCATCATTTCGATTTGGTGGTGGTATTATTACGCGACTTCAAATGCCCTAAACGAATATGGGAATGCCAAATATGAGTGGCTATTTATGCTAGACGCACTATTAGCACTCCCAATTTTGTGCTTTCTTTGCGAATCAGATAAACAAAAAGCACTTTTAAAAGCGGCAATTTTGTGTAGTACTTCCGTGTTCATAGGAAGCCTTGTAATTCCCGAACAAAACAAAGTCATTTTTCATTTCCTTGAAAGTGGTGCGTTATTTTGTCATAGCCATCATTCTTGTGTTAGAGCTCATAGCAATAGTTACGGTATGTTTAGCCGTTCGCGCTGCGCTTGCGAACAAAGAAGATCCAGATTTAGCAGTAGCAAATCCTATCGAGAAAATTTTCGGATTTTCGCTGTTCAGCTCAATTCTAGCAATTGAAGGACGCGTCTGGAGCTTTGCACTTTTTGCTTCTCAAATTGAAAGTAACGCATATCGTGGCGAACAACATTTTTTCTACGATAGAAAGGATGACGCTAAGAGTAACTTATTTGGCTTTATACTCCTCATAATTATCGAAATGCCACTTGTCCACTTACTCCTTCACTTTTTATGGTCAAGCGTCGCCGCAAATATCACAACAGGACTTACACTCTTCGGGCTTATATTTTTCTTGGCAGAATACAAAGCTGTTGGTAAGCGCCCCATTTCAATTCATGGGAAAAACTTAATCATCCGCTACGGACTTTATGCACCGTTAACCATAGCGTTAAAGGACATATCTGAAATAAGCCCAAATAATTCGTTTGTGAAGCGTTCTCGTGACGTCAAACGGTTTAACTGCATGTTCCGGCCCATTCC
>NZ_JWLW01000017.1 GCF_000808575.1 Alteromonas marina | reverse complement strand
TAACTGATCGGCATTAACCATAAGGTCTCTTTTTTTGTTAGGCAACTTAAAGTGATGGCCACTCATTTAGAAGCAAATCTTTGCTCGTGTTTCATTCCTTAAAAAAACTGTGGTTATTTAGCAAAACTATGCACTTTTGCGTGTTGAAAACATGACTTTGTGTAATTAAATATGTAATATTACATAGTGACTTTCACTTTGAATCTTTGATTAATAATTAACTTGGTTGAATTCTCATGGCACATAATGACAGCGCAGTTTCAGTAAACACTTCCGAAGAAAATGTTATGCAATCAGGCTCTGTGGTAGAGCAGTTGGCGCAAGCCCAAAAAGAAATTAACGAACTTAAAATGCAGTTGATGTGGATGGAACGCAACTACGAGTGATTATCTAGTTATTAAACTCGGGCTTAAATAGTCCGAGTTTTTTGTTTGTTTGAAATGAAATTGTGAAAGTATACACTTTTACTTTCATTTTTAGGCAGTCTTTACGGGTAAAGCTTCTTTCACTGAGTTTAAATTTATGTGCTAGTGTAGTTAAATAACGTTAGCAATATTTTAGGTACAGGGAAGGGAAGAAAAATGGCTTATCGGTTCAAATTTTTTGCTCAACCAGTAATCACTAATATAAGAACCCTTTGTGAAGCAGCACTTGTAGAATTCACTATCGGTTTGATTTGTGCGGTATTTGCTTACGCAAGTTATGGTATTTTCGTCCATCTTTTCGTCGCATGCATTGTTATCTCCCTCGCGTGCTTCTGCTTGAGCATCTACAACCTTTACTGTCTTTATTCTCACCCTTAAAGTGTTTTAAAAAATTCTGAGCTTCTCTACTAAGCTTTTGATTCTAGATAAACGTAACTACGGGTGCATGCCTAGCGTGTAAAGTTAACCTTGTACTACTTTAAATAGATAATTTTCCACGCAGAAGGCGTTGATAAGTTCACTAGCCAAACCTAGATATGCAGCAAATAGAAAGGGGTATAAAGTACACTGATAAAAGAGGGTAAACACATGATGTGTTTACCCTTTTTAAATGCTTAAAGCACGGCTTTGAGATTTAACTCGTGACGATGCTGGTTATTTAAGTGCTTATGCTTTTAGCTGGTTACCGATAGGTAACTGACGAATACGCTTACCACACGCAGCAAAAATGGCATTACAGAGCGCTGGTGCGTATACCGGCGTTGCTGGTTCACCTACACCGGCTGGCGGCGCATCGCTTTCAATTACTTCAACTTCTACCTCTAGCGGTGAATCGCTCATACGCGGTACACGGTAGTTGTGGAAGTTACTTTGCTGTACACGACCTTTATCAAAGGTAATACCGTCACTGATGGCGGTGGTAATACCGTATACTGAGCCGCCTTGCGTTTGGTTTTTCACCGTGTCTGTATTAACCACAGTACCTGCATCAATGGCTACCCATGATTTAATCACGCTAAGATCGCCAGCGTCAGACACTTCAACTTCAACCACAGTAGCAACGTAAGTTAAGAAGCTACGGTGCGCAGCAATACCCAGTCCGCGGCCTTTTGGCATCTCTCGACCCCAACCAGCCATGTCAGATACTTTCTCAATTACATTGCGAAGACGACCTGTATCCAAAGGATAAACCGACTTATCACCCCAATAGTTTTGATATTCGGCTTTTTGATCCGTCACATCAATAATTCTATCAGGACCAATTACTTCCAATAGGTAATCTTTAGCGTCTTTACCTGCTTTGTGGGCTGCTTCATTAATAAACGACTGTACAGCAAACGCGTGGAAGATGTTCGATACTGAACGCATCCATCCAATACGGGCTTTGGCTGGTGCTTCACCGCGCTCTAGCTTCATATTAGGTGTAAGAATTGGATTGTCTGTAAAGCCCAAATCTAACTCAAAGCTAAAGGGGGCGTTCGCGCCTTCTTGGAACGTAGAGGCAATAGGTGAAAACGCGGTTCTGTGAAGATAAGCATCAATTTTACCGTTTTCATCAAGTGCAGCCTCAACATGTTGAGCAGAAACTGCGTGATAGAAACCGTGCTGAATATCATCTTCACGTGTCCATTGAACGCGAATTGGCTTACCGGTTTTCATTGATAGATATGCCGCTTCCGCTGAAAAGTCAGGCTTAGACTTACGCCCGAAAGCACCACCCAACATGGTAACGTGAACATTGATTTTCTCTTTGTCCATGCCAACCATAGCGCCCACGGTTTCCATATCAGCCTGCGGATTTTGTGTTGCTGCCCATACGTCAACGCGATCTTTATAGTACATGGCAGTAGCACAAGGTGGCTCCATTGGGGCTTGTGCTAAATGCGGCACGTAATAGTCAGCAACCAGCTTGTCGCTGGCTTTTTCTAAAACGCTCAACGCATCGCCTTTTTCTCTAACAAGCGCTTGAGGTGCATTTACTGTGTTAAGCAACTGCTCTTTAAAGTTTGCTGAGTTATAGTCGCCATTTGCGCCATCATCCCAGGTGACGTCTAATGCTTTGCGGCCTTGCCATGCTGCCCATGTGTTGTTAGCTATAATGGCTAGCCCACCTTTTGGCTGGAACTGGGGCGCACCTTTTGGCGCTGGAATTTCAATTACATCAACAACGCCATTAACCGCTTTTGCTTTATCTGCATTAAAGCTTTTCACCTTACCGCCCACTACGGGAGGGCGTTCGATTATTGCAACAAGTGCTTTTGGCTCGCGCACGTCGGCGGCGAAGGTTGCTTTACCGGTAACGATATCTTGAAGGTCGATATGCGCCATACCGGTATTGATGTAACGCCATTCTTTCCTTTCTTTAAGCTTAAGCTTATCTGCTTCTGGCGGCGTAATGGTTAATGCATCGTCTATTAAGTCTTTATACGCAAGCGTTTTACCTGAAGTGTGTGTTACCACATGCTGCTCGGCAACACAGGTACTTGGCTCTACACCCAAACGCTTAGCTGCTGCATGTTGCATCATATAACGCACGCTTGCACCCATTTCTCGAAGACGCTGCATATTGAAGCGGATACTACGCGAGCCATCGGTGTTTTGGTCACCGTATTTGGGATCGCCTTTGCCTTGAATAACAATGACTTTGTCCCACGCCGCTTCCATTTCGTCAGCTACAATTTGCGCAATGGCGGTTCGGATCTGTTGACCCATTTCGCTGCGGTGACACGTTACTTCAACCATGCCGTCAGGGCGAAGTGCAATGAACAAGTTTGCGCGTTTTGCGTTTTCCGCCGGCTTTGCTAATACGCCAGCCATGGCGCGAGGTGCACCACCCATAAAATAGGTACCAAGAACCAGCGCACCCGCCGCGGCTGTCGATTTTAAGAAACTGCGGCGATTCATATCAAAATAGGTATTCTCACTCATGCTTCTTCTCCCGCTTGGGTTGGGTCAAAGTAGCTCACGCCAGCGTTACTGCTTATTGATTTCGACGCAGACTTAATGGCCTTGTGAATGCGAGGGTAGGTGCCGCATCGACAGATGTTGCCCGACATATTCTGAACAATTTCTTCGTCGCTTGGTGTTGGGTTGGTTGATAACAGACTGGCAGCTTGCATGATTTGCCCACATTGGCAGAAACCACATTGTGGTACTTTGTGTTCTACCCACGCTTTTTGGACAGGATGATCGCCATTTTCGCTTAGCCCTTCAATAGTGGTAATTTTTCTGCCTTGAACGGCTGACACAGGCAATACGCAAGAGCGTTGTGCCATGCCATCAATGTGAACAGTACAAGCGCCACATTGCGCCATACCACAGCCAAACTTAGGTCCTGTAAGATTTAATTCGTCACGAAGGTACCACAACACTGGTGTTGATGGGTCACCAGAAAATTCGTGTTTGTTACCATTAACGGTAAACGTGATCATGGTCTTGTCTCCATAGGTAAGCGAAAGATATGACTTGGACCAGATTGTTTAAACCTGGCCTACCCAAGCAGCGCAATGCGGGGTCAACGCATTACACAAAATCATATCGTTACGGTTACATTGCCTGATGATACGAACTATCTAAGATGCTGAGCATGCTCAGATAATTGCCACTATTATTATTAAAGGCTTCGCAATTTATACTTTAGATTACGTTAACACGCATTGTATGATTACGCATTTACATAAGTTTAAATGTAAAGTGGTTGCGACAAAATGAGATAGGAGCGCCAACAGCTTCGCTGTTAAGGAATGTGAAGTTTGACCTTGTCTAGCAGGGGCACATGCCCGCTTGTAAAAAAAGAGAAACTAGCGAAGCTTTCTCATTAAAAGAAATCGGTCTAGTTTGTGCGCACTCAACGTCATCGCCTTTTGGCTAAATTTGAGCCAACCCCTTGCTCGTGGCCAGTCATAACTCAACAGGACTAAGCCAGATACAACCAAAAGTATAGAGCCTGGGAGTAAAGTTAAAACAATTCCGCCAACAAACAAGATTGCTCCTAGCGTGAGCCTTAATATACGCATGCGTCTTAACTCGATAAAAATAGAAAATGTACGCTTAGTCTCACTCAAAAGTCTTTCTTTGCCAATGAAAAAAATGTAAATGTTTGTGCTGTACCTTTCGATATAGATGTGTGCAATAAATACGCTGATATTGTCAAATTATTAATGGATTGAATGCCAATGGGAAACCATTAGCCTTATTGCATAAGCGGCGATCTGCCTACTGACTATACGTCAGTGGACATCGCGAAAGATGCAAAAGACGTGTTGCGTCATTTTGCTATGCACTTGCAAATGAAAGCGGAAAACGTGGTTAACGCAGAGGGCGCTGATGAAAGCTAGAAAGCCTTTAGCGAACTTTTACTTAGTCGAACTGTGAGCTTGTTTACCATGCAAAACACCCCAGATTTTTGGGGCCAATAATAGTCCGGCTTTTTATAACACCTCAAGTCCACAAGGTTAATGAAGCTGCGTAACGTCCGGCAGGGGAAACCGCTCTGCCGGGCATTTCAATCTTTGTCTTGGTACACCGGCATCCATAAAAACCTGACCGTCTGGTGTAAAGCCAATGGACTTATGATATGAAACGCTTTCAAGGTTGCATATCACTTTAATGTTAGGAACGTTATTTCGCTTGGCGACGGTTATTAAAGCTTCAAACAAAGCACGATAAACAGGGAGTGTCCGGTGGCAGCGCTTTACGGCAATTCGACCTAGTTCACCTCGTTGGGTTAATCGCCCGGTAGCAATGGGTTCGTTTTCATCGTTAATAATAAGCACATGACATGCAGAGTGGTCGTGCTCGTCGAACTCGCTCGCTTCAGGCACGCGCCACTCTAAAACAAAAACATGTTCCCTCAGTGCTTTAAGTCGATGTTTATCCTTTTCCCAATCGACGTTTTGTATAGTAAACGCCATACTTACCTGTTAACCCTCGAACCATTCCCAGTAACCATTATTGATAAGTGTAGTTAAGGTTTCTAAAAATGTAAAAGAGGGGGCATCTTGGCAACACGTTGCGTTCAAAATGCTGCCTGATGCCAACACTTCAAACCATTCTTGGTCACGTTTAGAAAAAGCAAATTGACTGCCGTTGACGTAAAGCGCTCGAGGAAGCCCGCGTTTGCCATCACATATTAATGGTCTAACCCCAGGTGCAGGGACAAAGCTTATACCAGCGGCAAACTCATTTGAGATTTGCTCTAAGCTAACCTCATCCTCAAGAGGATACTCGGGTATACCTTGCTCGCTCATTGCTTCAAGTAGCGCGAAGGTAAAATCCTCCCCGTTTATGGCGTCTATTAACTGTTGTTTTAACGCTGCAACATCACTTGAACTAACTAACGCGGGATTAGCCTGACCGGCTCTGGCAGGATCTGTAAAGCGGTAATTGCCTGGGCCTTTATCCAGCATCATTGCTAAGCTTTCAGCCAATTGAAGATTATCGGGGGCGCGATAACCTACTGAATAGGTCAGGCTGTCTTCAATAGTTTGTCCGTCATGAGGCCAACCCGGCGGGACGTAAACTACATCACCAGGTTCAACAATAACGTCTATTACAGGGTCAAAACCCTCTATTTGCCGTAGTTTCGGGTGCGGGAAGATTTCTTTGTAATTTGCAGGCTTACCCACTCGCCAGCGTCTTTTTCCCTTACCCTGAACAAGAAATACATCGTATTGGTCGATATGAGCGCCAACGCCAGCACCGTTTGTGGCAAAACTTACCATCAGGTCATCCAATCTCCAGTTAGGTACAAAAGAGAATGGTTCCAAGATGGGCGCCACGTCTGGCACATATTTATCTACACCCTGAACGAGCAAGGTCCAGTTGCCTTGGCACGCGTTATCAAAATCGTTAATTGGCCCTTGTTCAACATGCCAGCTCCCCTGCACGTGGCTAATAATCCTCGCGTCAACCTCGGGCTCCTGCGCTAGGCCTGCTAGATCATTTTCATCTATTGGGTCGGTGAAGTCTAAAAAGAACTGCTTTATTACAACCGGTTTTTGTTGCCAGTAGTGCTTCAAGAATGTTTCTGCGGTAAAGCCGTTACCGGATTGTGCATCAATAAAATACGTATTGTCGTTATTGCCCATAGCATCTCTTTTTTGTAAGCCAGTTTTATGGTTTTTTTGCTGACCCAAGTGATAAAAAATAGCAGTTTAGCGCGCGTAAGTATTAGTAAATAGGAGCCAATACAGCACGTGAAACAAGTCAGTATTAAAAGCCACTCTGGGTCAAAAGGTAATGGTATCGTAAAAGCGGCATTATCATTTATTGGTAACCTGATTGCTACCTTAGTGCAGTAAAAGCTAACAATGATTTATGTTTGAGATAAGCGTGTAATCCGGTGAGTGATAAATAATATCGTTAACGGTTTAAATTTGCTGCTGCCGCTTTATGCGAATCTAGGTAAAGTGTTTTCGTTGAACCTTGCACGCATTTAGCATATGTACGCGTTTAGACACGTCGATTTGGTATGAATTAGTGTCTTATAAAAACGTAGTGCCTTGATGCAGTGACTTGCAGGGACGGATTCATCGGTTTGCTTATTATCACTAGGCAACGCTTTGATGTTTTGTTGCCAAAAGGTGGCATTACTATGGGTAATTGGGATATCGGATTTACCAGCTGGCGCGACAAACACTCGGTGTGTGTTTTCACATATCGCGATAGTACTCGGCGCAGTAAATTGCTCTAACATTGCCGCTTTATTAACAGTAGTACCCCAGATATCAAACCCTGCGGGTGAACGATTAGATGAGCCCGAAATCAGAGCGCCTGTCGCAATGCCAACGCGAAGTTGACAAGGCATTGATACGAGAAGGCTATTGCGACTTACAAGGTCACGAGCCTTTACAGCAAACTCTACAGCGTTTGTTGCGCAAAGATGAAGGGCTTCGTCAGCCACTTCATTCTTGGTTAGAAATCCCACAACAATGTACTGGTCGCCGTTGGTTTTTAACGGTGTTAGCTGCGAAGATGTTGCAATTTCATCGAAATGAGCGAAAAGCGCTTCCACGACGCTAGCACACATCATGTCCCCGTATTTTTCTGTCAAACGCTGAAAATTCGAAAGATCACAAAAAATGACAACCGCACTAGACACCTTTTGCTTAATGCTGATACTCCCTGGGTCATTGCTGTTTAATGACTCAATAGATGCAGTTGACAAAGTGCTTTTGGTGCCAAAATTAGGGATGCACTGATTATCAAGTTCGAAAAATTTCGTATCTTTCGTATTGTATAAATCCATCTATCCGCTCCCGTTTTATCTGCACTGAATAGTCAGTAGAGATAGGTATAAAAAAACGCGGTACTAATGACCGCGTTTTTTAGTGTAGTGGAAAGCGTAGTGGCTTATAACTGATCTACAAGCCTGATTGCATCACCAATGTATGTAGCAGGCGTTAATGCCTTAAGCTCTGCTTTGGCCGCTTCTGGCATATCTAGGTTATCAATAAACTCAGCAATAACGTCAGCATTTACTTTTTTACCACGGGTCAGCTCTTTTAGCTTCTCGTATGGCTTTTCAATACCGTAACGACGCATAACAGTTTGAATAGGCTCTGCAAGCAGTTCCCAATTGTTGTTTAGCTCGTTAAGTAAGCTTTGCTCATTAACTTCTAACTTACTGATACCTTTCAAAGTAGCCTGATACGCAATAACTGCATAACCTACACCTACGCCAAGGTTACGTAGTACGGTTGAGTCGGTAAGGTCACGCTGCCAGCGAGAGATAGGAAGCTTAGCTGCTAAATGGTCAAAAATAGCGTTCGCCAGACCTAAGTTGCCTTCTGAGTTTTCGAAATCGATAGGATTAACTTTGTGTGGCATGGTAGAAGAGCCGATTTCGCCAGCTACCGTTTTTTGCTTGAAGTGACCCAGTGCAATGTAACCCCAAACGTCACGGTCGAAATCGATAAGAATGGTGTTAAAGCGCGCAATGGCATCAAACATTTCTGCAATATAGTCATGCGGCTCTATTTGCGTAGTGAACGGGTTCCACGTAAGACCAAGTGAGGTAACAAACTTCTCTGAAACGTCGTGCCAATCTACATTTTTATACGCTGACAAGTGTGCGTTGTAGTTGCCCACAGCCCCGTTAATCTTACCAAGTAACTCAACACCTGCGATTTGGCTACGCTGACGCTTCAATCGAATAGCTACGTTTGCCATCTCTTTACCCATAGTAGTAGGCGAGGCAGGCTGACCGTGAGTACGAGCCATCATAGGTACGTTCTGGTAGCGCTTAGCAAGCTCTACTAGCGCTTCAATTAATTTGTCACAGTAAGGAAGAATAACGGTCTCGCGGGCTTCGCGAAGCATTAAACCGTGTGAAAGGTTGTTGATGTCTTCAGACGTACACGCAAAGTGGATAAACTCATTTACCGCTGAAAGCTCACTATTGTCGGCAACCTTCTCTTTAAGAAAGTATTCAACCGCTTTCACATCGTGGTTTGTTGTGCGCTCGATTTCTTTAATGCGCATGGCATCTTCAACACTAAATTCAGCGACTATTTTGTCTAGTAGTGCATTTGACGTGTCTGTAAAAGCAGGAACTTCTTCAATTTGTGGGTTAGTAGACAGCATTTGTAACCAACGTACTTCTACTTCTACACGGTATTTTAATAAGCCGTACTCACTGAAAATACTGCGTAATTCTACGCTTTTGCCAGCATATCGACCATCGACAGGGGAAATTGCAGTTAACTGACTCAGTTCCACCTTAAGCTCCTCACTAGTTTATTAATCGTAGTGCTTTAACAGCACTGTTAAGAATGTGTTTGCGTTTAAATAAAATGTTTCTTCGTTTTCCACCCATCTGACGCCACATTACTGCAGCCCTAACACCTGCAAGCAAAAGCGCGCGCACTTTATGTTGAGTAGCCGGTTGGCTTAAATAATCTGGGTTACCAGCTACCTGAATACGCGGTGCTAGCGGACTGATGATATCGCTGTAAATGCTCGCTAAGGAGGAGACTATTTGTGGGTTTTGGAAATCGATGTGAGCAAGCTGGCGCTGAACATGGGAAATACGTTCGCCCAGTTCCTGCATTGCTTTAGGCTTTCTCGCTAGCTTTCTTTCAAGGCCTAGAATACTAGCAATATAGCGGGTTAATTCCGTATCTTTTGTTGCTTGTTTGTCAGATAACTGTGCTGCGAGTGTGGTGTAACCGGTTTTTAAGTTAGCGAGCTGACCGAAGACCTGTTGAGGTGTTTCTGGGTCAGTAACCAGTATGCTCGATAAGCTGGCCTCTATAGCCTCGTTATCGGCTGAACCTCGTCTGGCAAGCTGCTGAACCAGCGCAGCAGCTTGACATACACCAGCAAGCGCTAGGTTATTTTCTACGTCGGTATCTAACATCAGCGAATATAACTCTCAATAATACCGCCGCCAAGGCAAACTTCGTCACTATAGAACACCGCTGACTGCCCCGGCGTTACCGCCTTCTGCGGCTCATCAAACATCACTTCAATGGTGTCGTCTTGAGCTGGCGTTATTGTACATGGGATATCGGCCTGACGATAACGGGTTTTAACTACCGCGCGCATAGGCTCTGTAATTGTTTTTCTATCCACCCAGTGTAGCTGCTTTGCTACCAATCCTTTAGAGTAAAGGCGAGGGTGGTCGGCACCTTGGCCCACAATAAGCACGTTGCGAGCAACATCTTTATCTACCACATACCAAGGGTCGTCACCGTATTTGGCCAAACCACCAATGTGTAAGCCTTTACGTTGACCTAACGTGTGATACATCAAGCCTTCGTGTTGGCCAATTTCTTCGCCTTCTGCTGTTTCAATAACGCCAGGCTGAGCTGGAAGGTAACGAGCCAAGAAGTCTTTAAATTTGCGTTCACCAATAAAGCAAATCCCGGTTGAGTCTTTCTTATCGTGAGTGATAAGACCTTGCTCCTCGGCGATTTTGCGAACTAATGGCTTTTCGATGTCACCTACAGGAAAGAGCGTTTTTGCAACGTGCTCTTCGCCTAATGTGTAAAGAAAGTAGCTCTGGTCTTTGTTGTTATCAAGGCCGCGTAGCATTTGCCATTTACCGTCTACTTCTCGGCGACGAACATAGTGACCGGTAGCAATGTAGTCTGCGCCTAGATCTTCTGCTGCAAATTCAAGAAACGCTTTAAACTTAATTTCTTTGTTGCACATAATATCTGGGTTTGGCGTACGGCCCGCTTTGTATTCCTCTAAGAAATACTCAAACACGTTATCCCAGTATTCAGCTGCAAAGTTAATGGTGTGTAGTTCAATGCCAAGTTTGTCAGCAACCGCTTGTGCATCTTTTAAATCTTCTGCAGCGGCACAGTATTCATCATTATCATCTTCTTCCCAGTTTTTCATGAAAAGACCTTCAACCTGATAACCCTGCTGTTGGAGTAGGTAGGCTGAAACAGATGAATCGACACCGCCGGACATACCGACGATCACTTTTTTGCTGGCGTTAGATTCAATATCACTCACTATGGATTGCACACTCATTTGATTAATAAAAAAGAAACCGTATTTGTTAAATCAGTCACCAATTAACATGTTGATAAATATGCTTAGGCGCTTACTCACTTAGTGGGCTATACCACTAATCAGCCACTTACAAATCGGCCCGTTTTCGAGGTCGCGGATTTTATCAGATTCCGACAGCTAATTCACATTTAATCCTTATCTGAATAAGTAATTAAATATGTGCCAAGCGGCCGTTGCCCTTTGTTGTAAAAAATTGTCTATATGCAAAGATGAACAGCAACCTTTAACAACGCTAAAAATCCGTAACGTTTCGGTGCCTCTTTTAGTGCGGTCAAGGAAGGTGATTTCAAGTATTAGAAATTGAATTGCCTTTAAAAGTAAACGTAGCTGCCATTATCAATACCATCAATGGTCCAATTACCTACGCGATATCTGATGAGCCTAAGGGTGGGGTAGCCGACGTGCGCCGTCATACGTCGCACTTGTCTGTTTTTACCTTCGGTAATGGTAATTTCTACCCAGCTTGTAGGGATTGATTGCCTAAAGCGTACGGGCGGATTTCGCGGCCACACGCTAGGTGCTTCCATGGCCTTTACTTTAGCGGGGCGAGTCAGTCCATCTTTTAATTCTACACCGTCACGCAGCGCCTGCATCGCTTTTTCGTCCATAATACCTTCAACTTGTACCCAATAGGTTTTGCTGGTTTTAGCTTTTGGGTTAGCAAGTTTATGCTGAAGTTTTCCGTCATTGGTGAGTACGAGAAGACCTTCCGAATCTCTGTCTAGTCGTCCTGCGGCATACACACCGGGAACATCAATGTAGTCCTTAAGGGTTTCTCTACCGTCTGCATCAGTAAATTGAGATAAGACTTGAAAGGGCTTATTAAAAAGCACCACTTTAGCGTTTGAAGACATATTACTTCCGCTTGTATAAATTCAAAATTTCGGTGAGGGATTTTACGACAAATGACGATGCTTCGCATGGGAAAATCAACCGCAAATAGTGGTTTGCTCAATGAAGTTTGTCGATAAATTCGGTGATCTTATGAGTTAAGACAATGGTATGACTTGTAACTCAAACTTTCGACCCTATACTAATGGTCGCTTCCATATTTATAAGAGAGCGCATCTGCATAATTATTAGACAGTTTTAGCAGTGATAAGCGGGCTTGCTTATACATCGTATCTCGAAATTGCGTACGACTAAGTCGTCGAGTGCAAAGCCATGAGATGCATATTGCTAACATAGGGAATTGAATAATATGTAGGGAAGAAAACAGCAAGTGACCTAGTGCTTAATAAAAGCAAAAGGTGGAAAACATCAAATACGTTTCGCAATGACTGTGGGCGTGACATGAACATGTTGCGGGTTGTTGCGACCTAATGGACTAAAAACGACAATACTCTGTCGAAAAAATTGAGGTATATAATGACCAAGTCTAAGATCATCTATACGAAGACTGATGAAGCGCCAATGTTGGCGACATATTCACTTCTTCCAATTATCCAGAAGTTTGCTGCAGCTGCAGATATCGATGTAGAGCTAAGCGATATCTCACTTGCTGCGCGTGTATTGGCAAATTTCCCAGAGTATCTTTCTGAAGAGCAAAGAGTGCCAGACGCATTAGCAGAACTGGGTGAGATGACCCAAGACCCGAATGCTAACATCATCAAGCTTCCAAACATCAGTGCCTCAATTCCACAGCTTCGTGCAACTATCAAAGAATTAAACGCTAAAGGTTTTAACGTACCTGCGTTCCCTGATTCACCGAAAACAGCTGAAGACGAAGAAATTCGCGAGCGTTACGGTAAAGTATTAGGTAGTGCGGTAAACCCTGTGTTACGTGAAGGTAACTCGGACCGTCGTGCACCAACAGCGGTGAAGAACTATGCCCGCAAGCACCCGCATTCAATGGGGGAGTGGTCTCAAGCTTCTCGTTCACACGTTGCACATATGCGCGGTGGCGACTTCTACTCTGGCGAGAAGTCAGTAATAGTAGAGAAAGACGGCTACGTGAGCATTGAGTTCACAGGCAAAGATGGTAGTAAGAAAACCCTTAAGCCTCGTGTAGACCTGCTTGCTGGCGAAGTCATCGACGGCATGTTCATGAGCAAAAAAGCGCTGTGTGAGTTCTTCGAAGAGCAAATTGAAGATGCGAAAAACACAGGCATTCTTTTCTCACTACACGTAAAAGCGACCATGATGAAGGTGTCTCACCCAATCGTGTTCGGTCACTGTGTAAAGGTGTTCTACAAAGATCTATTTAACAAATGGGGTGACCTGTTTGAAGAGCTAGGTGTTAATCCTAACAATGGTCTTGGTAGTGTTTACGACAAAATTGCGAGCTTACCTGAAAGCCAGCGCTCAGAAATTCAAAAAGACATCAATGCATGTTATGCCGACCGCCCACCAATGGCGATGGTAAACTCTGACAAAGGTATCTCGAACCTTCACGTACCAAGTGACGTAATTGTTGATGCATCTATGCCAGCTATGATCCGTAACTCAGGTCAAATGTGGGGACCAGATGGAAAGGCGCACGACACCAAAGCAGTTATCCCTGAAAGTACGTATGCAACTATTTACCAGGAAGTTATCAACTTCTGTAAAACGCATGGTGCATTCGACCCGACAACGATGGGTACGGTACCTAACGTTGGCTTAATGGCACAAAAAGCAGAAGAGTACGGTTCACATGACAAAACGTTTGAGCTAGAAGCAGACGGTACAGTGTCGATTGTTGACCAAGATGGCAATGTTCTTATCTCTCACGATGTTGAAGAAGGTGATATCTGGCGTATGTGTCAGGTGAAAGATGCACCTATTCAAGATTGGGTTAAGCTAGCGGTAACGCGTTCACGTCAATCTGGAATGCCTGCAGTATTCTGGCTAGATGACGAACGTGCTCACGATGCACAACTGATCAAAAAAGTTGAAAAGTACCTTCAGGATCACGACACCAATGGTCTAGACATTCAAATTATGTCTCCTGTACGCGCTATTCGTTACAGCATGGAACGTGCGATTCGCGGTCTAGATACCATCTCAGTAACCGGTAACGTACTTCGTGACTACTTAACTGACTTGTTCCCAATCCTAGAGCTTGGCACCAGTGCGAAAATGCTATCTATCGTGCCACTGATGGCTGGCGGTGGCCTTTACGAGACTGGTGCAGGCGGCAGTGCACCTAAGCACGTTCAACAGTTTGTTGAAGAAGGCCACTTGCGTTGGGATTCATTGGGTGAATTCCTAGCTCTAGCAGTATCGCTAGAAGATGTTGCAATTAAGCACAGCAACACCAAAGCAAAAGTTATTGCTACAGCGCTAGATAAAGCAACGGAAAAGCTGCTTAACAATGGTAAGTCTCCACTTCGTAAAGCAGGCCAGCTGGATAACCGTGGTAGCCATGTTTACCTAGGTCTATACTGGGCTGAAGAAGTAGCGAACCAGACGGAAGATGCTGACCTAGCAGCACAATTTAAGCCAGTGTATGAAGAGCTATCTGCAAAAATCGATGACATCTTGGCTGAGATTGATGCGACTCAAGGTAGCGCGCAAGACATTGGCGGTTACTACTACCCTGACGAAGACAAGCTTTTCGCAACCATGTCTCCAAGTAAGACATTAAAAGCTATCCTTGGTGCATAGTGATTTGCGTACATGCGTTAGGCTTTGAGGTCTAGCGCACAGAATAGTATTCTCAAATCTGACAAGCTATTCAAAACAACGTTTAAAAGCCCTCTCTTCAAACGAGAGGGCTTTTTTATGTAGAACCACTATACCTGCGCTAACACGCCGCGATTACGAACATTTTAAACCTAGCAGAGTAGGCAATGATCTATGCGGACTAAGATAAAGTGTGTCAATCACCAGTATTGTGTAGGGAGGTATACTTTATATTTTGGAAAGAAGTGTACTAACGGAAAATGAAAATACGGGAGCAAAGCTTGTTGGTTAGGCGCTCTGTACCAACACGTTACGTTACGATAACGTAATGCTTTTTTTTGGGGGGTAAAATTAGAGCACAACCAACCACACAGACGCTTTACTGCACCTATATTTTTTGAATGGCAAAAAAAACCAAAAGCCTGACTCAGGGCCAGGCTTTATAAATTCTTTTCTTAACGCTCAGGTTCTTCTTTGAAGCCAATGTTCTCAGCATGCAGGCCTTTAGGGCCTTGCTGTACTTCGAAGGTAACTTCTTGACCTGCTTTTAGCGAACGATAGCCTTCCATTTGAATCGTAGAGTAATGCGCGAAAATATCTTCACCACCGTCCTCAGGTACGATAAATCCAAAACCCTTTGCGTTGTTAAACCATTTAACTTTGCCAACCGCCATACTTCGACTTCCTCTTAATCCTTGAACTCACGAGTATATGCCCCCATTATAGATCCGGAGACACTGGGGAAAGAGTATTGACTACAGTTCCTTTAAAGTCCTGCTTTAAAGTGCTAAACGTGTAATACTCAAAACCACCATACAAAATGTAGATTTTTTAACCATATTATGTCAAGGGCAAATGTGAATAAATTTATACAAAAGTTTGTACACATATGCCGGTAAACCACTATTATTAAGTTATGAGTAAAGACAACGCTATTAGTATCGAAAAGGAAAAACAGAAAGACGCGCAGCGACAGAAGCCGCAGCCGCCTCCCATGTATAAAGTGTTGTTGAACAATGACGACTATACACCGATGGATTTTGTCATTGAGGTACTCATGCAGTTTTTCAATATGGACGCTGAGAAAGCCAACCAACTTATGCTGACCGTTCATTATCAGGGAAAAGCCGTGTGTGGCATTTTCACTGCTGAGATAGCAGAGACAAAAGTGATGCAGGTAAATCAGTACGCACGCAAACATCAGCATCCGTTGATGTGCACGATGGAGCAGGCATAAGGTTTTTTGTAGAGGGCGAGCAATATGTTAAATAAAGAATTAGAACAAACGTTGAATGAAGCGTTTGTATTTGCCAGAGAGCACCGTCACGAGTTTATGACGGTTGAGCACTTGTTGTTGGCATTGCTTGATAACTCAGCTGCTCGTGATGCGCTTAAAGCGTGTGGTGCCGATATCGAGGCGATTAAGAGTGAACTGCTATCGTTCGTTAAAGATACGACGCCACTTATTCTGGATGACCAATTAAACGAACGGGAAACTCAGCCCACGCTCGGTTTTCAGCGCGTGCTTCAGCGGGCGGTTTTTCATGTGCAATCGTCGGGTAAAGACGAAGTTACGGGCGCCAATGTGCTCGTCGCTATCTTCAGTGAGCAAGAGTCGCAGGCGGTTTACATTCTTAAGAAAGCAGACGTAACGCGCTTAGACGTTGTGAACTTTATCAGTCATGGTGTTAGTAAAGCAGATGATGACGAGCCTGTTAACCCTGAAGCATCGGAAGAATCTGAAGCAGGTGAAGAGGGTGGTTCTGCGTTAAGTAAATACGCTACCGACCTTAACCGCCACGCAAAAGACGGCAAAATTGACCCGCTTATTGGGCGCGATTCTGAAGTAGAGCGTACGATCCAAATTTTATGTCGTCGTCGTAAAAATAACCCATTACTAGTGGGTGAAGCGGGCGTAGGTAAAACTGCTATAGCAGAGGGTTTAGCTTACCGAATAGTAAACGAAGACGTGCCTGATGTTATTGCTGAAAGCACGGTATATTCACTTGATTTAGGTGGCCTTCTTGCTGGTACTAAATATCGCGGTGACTTCGAGAAGCGTTTAAAAGCAATCTTGAAAGAGCTAGGCAAAGATAAAAACGCTATTTTGTTTATTGATGAAATCCATACCATTATAGGCGCGGGTGCTGCATCAGGCGGTGTGATGGATGCTTCCAACTTACTTAAGCCTAAGCTGTCAAGCGGTGAACTACGTTGCATTGGCTCAACCACATATCAAGAATACCAAGGTATTTTTGAGAAAGATCGCGCGCTGGCACGTCGTTTCCAAAAAGTTGACGTAACTGAACCTAGCGTGAGCGATACCACAAAGATATTGCTTGGCCTTAAGAGCCGCTACGAAGAGCACCATAACGTGCGCTTTACTCAAAAAGCGATTCAAGCTGCGGCAGAATTGTCAGCGAAATACATCAATGAACGTCACCTTCCAGATAAGGCCATTGATGTAATGGACGAGGCGGGAGCAAGTCAGCGTTTGTTGCCACCTTCCAAGCGTAAAAAGACTATTGGTGTGGGTGACATTGAGCAAATAATTGCGAAAATGGCGCGAATCCCAGAGAAGTCTGTCTCAGCCTCTGATAAAGAAGTACTTAAAAACCTTGGTCGCAACCTTAAGATGGTCGTATTTGGACAGGATAAGGCTATAGAGACGCTTAATGACGCTATATTGCTGTCACGTTCTGGGCTTGGCAATGAAGCAAAACCAATTGGTAGTTTCTTATTCGCCGGTCCAACTGGTGTTGGTAAAACAGAAGTAACTCAACAGCTGGCTAAAATCATGGGTGTTGAGCTTGTACGTTTTGATATGTCTGAGTACATGGAACGTCATGCTGTGAGCCGCCTTATTGGCGCGCCTCCTGGTTACGTTGGCTTCGACCAGGGTGGTCTGTTAACAGATGCGGTGATTAAAAATCCGTATTCGGTAGTCTTGTTAGATGAAATTGAGAAAGCGCATAGCGACATCTACAATATTCTTCTTCAAGTGATGGACCACGGTACGCTGACTGATAACAACGGCCGCAAAGTTGACTTCAGAAACGTGGTGTTGGTGATGACCACTAATGCTGGTGTTCAGGAAACAGTGCGCAAGTCCATTGGTTTTAAGCAACAAGATCACAGTCACGATGCGATGTCTGAAATCAATAAGGTGTTTACACCTGAATTCAGAAACCGCCTAGACGGTATAATTTGGTTCAATCACCTTGACCCTGAAATTATTCTACAAGTGGTCGATAAGTTCATCATTGAGCTTCAGGCACAGCTTGACGTGAAGGGTGTGTCGCTTGAGGTTACCAGTGCAGCTCGCGCTTATATGGCCGAGAAAGGCTATGACAAAGCAATGGGAGCACGTCCTATGGCACGCGTTATTAAAGATGATCTTAAGAAAGAGTTGGCGAACGAGTTATTGTTTGGCGAACTGTCTAAGGGCGGAAACGTTAAAGTGGATTGCGTCGACGACAAACTTACCTTTGAGTACTCAGGTGTAGGAGCGACGTCTGAAGAAGCAGAGCCAAGCTGATAAAGCAAAGCATTTAATACGAAAAAGCCCGATCTTAATCGGGCTTTTTTTATGCGTTACCGCTTAAATGGCTCATTATCTTGCGCGATAAACGATACGACCTTTGGTCAAATCGTAAGGAGTCATCTCAACGGTGACCTTATCGCCAGTAAGAATACGGATATAGTTCTTGCGCATTTTACCAGAGATGTGTGCAGTCACCACGTGACCGTTTTCTAGTTCAACGCGGAACATAGTGTTAGGTAGCGTGTCCAACACAGTACCTTCCATTTCAATACAATCTTCTTTTGCCATGTAAAGCAGTTACCTCAGTAATTCAAAATTTTTGCCGCGCAGACCTTACCCAATCTTGGGTTCAGTGTAAAGCAATTAAGTGGGCATTTTACTATTTTTGGTAAATAGATGCCATTCATTGTCACTAAAATGCTCAAATGGCAAAAATTTATGCTTGTAAGACATTTTTTGGCAGCCCTCTACGTAATAGCCTAAATATACGTATTGAAGCCCTAAATGCTTTGCTTGCTCAATTTGCATGAGTATCATCCAAGTACCTAGCGACACTGAACTATAGTCGGGGTCAAAAAATGTATACAGAGCAGAGAGTGCCCCCATATCCTCGTTGGCATCGACCACATCCGTTACGGCTACTGCGATCAACCTGTCACCGTCGTATGCCTCAAGGTAGTGGGTTGGCATCCAATCACATCGTACAAAGTTATCGAATTGTGTTTTTGATGGCGGGTACATACTGCCGTCAGCATGTCGTTCTGTGATGTAGCGCTCGTATAACGGGTAGTAGGAGTCTTTGGTTTTATCCACCAACTCAACGCGAAACCCATTATTTTTTTTAAGCAGCCTTTTTTGACTGCGAGAAGGCGTAAAAGCATCAACCGGGATCCGTACCGATTTACAAGCCTTACAATCTGAACAGTGTGGACGGTAAATTTGTTCACCGCTTCGTCGAAACCCCACTTGAATAAGTTGCGAGTATCGCCACGCCTGAAAATCATTATTTTCGGCGTATACTAATAATTGCTCTTGCTCATCGGGCAAATAGCTACATGAAAATGATTGGGTTATACCAAACTTCACGGAGTAATCACTCTTGGCTTCCAACGATTAAGGTAGTCTTCTGACAGCCTACCGTCTTCAGTTAAAGTGTGGTTGTTGTTTTCAAGTTTTTCAATAAAGTTTTCACGTGGTAACGTATTCGCACCAAGAGATGCCAAATGATCGGTAGGAAGCTGGCAATCAATAAAGGCCATATCGTGAGACTTCATGTGCTCAACCAAAGCCATCATAGCAAGTTTTGACGTATTACTTTCCCAGTGAAACATCGATTCACCGCAATATACCTTGCCAATTCCAACGCCATATAGTCCACCCACCAATGTTTCGCCGTCCCATACTTCCACTGAGTGCGCTAACCCCAAACCGTTAAGCTGCCGATAGGCTGCAATCATGTCATCAGTTATCCATGTTTCGCTGTTTAATTCCCCTGTATTGTGATTTTTGCGAGGGGTTGATGAACAAGCTTCAATGACACGGTCAAACGCATGATTTAACGTTACTGTGTACTTTCGTTTTCGAGCAAGCTTCTTAAGGCTTTTCGATGCGACAAAATTGTCGAGTTCAATAATGGCTCTGGGGTCGGGTGACCACCACAACAGCGGCTCGTCATCACTAAACCAAGGAAATATGCCCTGAGAGTAAGCTGAAAATAAACGGGCAGGGCTAAGGTCGCCGCCGAATGCTAATAGGCCGTTAGGATCGTCTAGGGCGGTGTCTACAGAAGGGAAGGGGGCGCCCTCTTCAATATAATGTAACGCTATCATAAATAGGCCGGAAAAAAGCCCTGCAAAGATGCAGGGCTTAGGAGGACAGTATTAGCCTTGTTCAGGCATAGTACCGTCTAAGTATTTTTCAGCGTCTAATGCAGCCATACAGCCTGTGCCTGCAGAAGTAATAGCTTGACGATAAATGTGATCGCTCACGTCACCGGCAGCAAATACACCTTCAACGCTAGTTTGCGTTGCGTTTCCGTTAGTGCCACTATTCACCACGATATAGCCGTCTTTCATTTCTAGCTGGCCATCAAAGATATCAGTGTTTGGCTTGTGACCGATAGCAACGAATAGACCCATAACATCAAGCTCTTCTGTCGCTTCGCTGTTCGTATCTTTAATACGGACTTTGGTTACACCCATTTCGTCACCGAGCACTTCATCTAGCGTACGGTTTAAGTGTAATACCACGTTACCGTTTTCTGCTTTATCACGAAGGCGTTGCTCAAGAATTTTTTCACTTCTAAAGCTATCTCTTCTGTGAATAACATGCACTTCTGAAGCGATGTTTGAAAGATAAAGCGCTTCTTCAACGGCTGTATTACCGCCGCCTATCACCGCTACTTTCTGGTTGCGGTAGAAGAAACCGTCACAGGTCGCACAGGCAGAAACACCTTTACCCATAAAGGCTTGCTCAGACTCAAGACCTAAGTATTTAGCAGACGCGCCTGTGGCAATGATTAGTGCGTCACACGTATAAGTGCCGCTGTCGCCATAAAGCGTGAAGGGACGCTTTGAAAAATCAGTTTTGTTGATATGGTCGAAAATGATTTCGGTATCGAACTTCTCTGCATGCTTTTGCATACGAACCATTAGATCTGGGCCAGTTAGGCCTTCAGGATCGCCCGGCCAGTTTTCTACTTCTGTTGTGGTAGTAAGCTGTCCGCCTTGTTGAATACCAGTTAACAGTACAGGTTTAAGGTTTGCACGTGCAGCGTAAACCGCTGCTGAATAACCTGCTGGGCCTGAACCCAAGATAAGTAGACGGACGTGTCTGCTTTCTGCCATTTTCCTCTCCAAATAATTCACCCGCCGTGGGTTACTTATAAAATTCTCTTAGAAGGCTAGGTAGGGGCGAAAATTCGTAAATCAAGCACAACACCTAGTTACTTTTATTATAGTAGTTTGCCAGTGCAGCATCTGAAGGTGTGTCATTAACTCGTTTAATTAAAATAACAACAAAGCCATTCTGCACATTGTTTGGGCTTAAGCGCTATATGATGCCTTTAAGAGAGAAAAATGTCACTTAAAGATAAGTTCAATTTATACCATTTAATTATTAAGCTCGTTTTAACTTTGTAGTACCTTTACGAGCAAGAATGAGTTAAGCAGTTTGTGCCCTAATAGCTGCATCGAAACGCAGAACAAATAGCTACAGATAATATTCGGCTTGCAATTAAAGCGCGCCAAGACTGCAATGAAACTTAATGATCCATTGAGCGGTCTTATTTGATAAAATTGAGTAGCAGTGGTTAGGATGAATAGCACTGCCAATATGCGTGAAAAAAGCGCAATAAAATTGTAATGCCAAAAAAGCCGTTTACAATTTAGAAGTACGTACCTAAAAAAGAAGAGGTGAGCCATGTCTCAATCAGTAATGACAATGTTGAAAAACGGTCAGCAGTACATGAAGACATGGCCTGTCAGAAAAGAGCTCTACGCCTTTTTTCCAGAGTGCCGGGTTGTCGCTGCGACCAAATTTGCGATTAAAACAATGCCGCCTGTCGCGATGGTGTCGTGCGCACTTTTGTATCAAAACCTTGGCACAGATTATCTCCCTCAAACTATTACCATAGGCGCTTTTTTCTTAAGCCTGCCTATGCAGGGCTTGTTATGGCTAGGGCATCGCTCAGACCAATACCTTCCGCCACAACTTAAAAGCTGGTACCAAGAAATCCATTCAAAAATGCGTACGCAAGGCGTTAGTGTGAGTAAAGCAAAGTCTAAACCTAAGTACAAAGAACTCGCGCAGCTTCTTAAAACGGCGTTTAACGACTTAGACAATGCTTTTACCAAGCATTGGTTTAACTAACAAAAGGCCAAGTTTCACCAAGTCGAGCGTTAGACAGGGTAAATGAGGAGTTATTTGGTGAACTGCAAAGCGCTTACGATGCTTTAAGTAGGCTTTGACACTTCCTGCACCTGTATTGAGCTCCTTTTAAAATTTTATTGTGCCTTCGCGTGCTCAACGCATATGTATCGCAATTACATTCATATAGAAAGGTTTTGGCTACCTGCTTTACATCGAATTGATGCGTAGCTGATGGCGAGCGCTTAAAAACACCCAGCATAATCGATCGCCATTCCTTCCCGTGGGGTTGGACCCTACCAAACAAAGTCCATACCAGTAAATGACTGACCTCATGCGGGATCACGTCCTCAAGAAACGCATCGACATTATCTTTGAAAAGAAGAGGGTGAAAGTTAACGCGGTTTTGTTGCAAAAATGCAGTGCCTGCATTTTTACCTGAGCGTCTAAAAGTGATGGTTGGGCGGTCAAAACTACGTTTAAAATATTGCTCAGCCTGCTCATAGCAACAAAAAACAGCGTCGGATATAACGCGACGCTGTTCATTAGTTAGGTCATTTGAAGCGATCTTGCTGCCTCACTATACGTATGATTATGCTTTCTTGTTTTTAATGCATATTACTCAACATCACAAGGTAAACACAAAACATAAGTACCTTTAGGGTCGTTAAGCTTATTGATCAGACTAAACTCTTGGAGCACACGTTTGAATTCGTTAACTAATGCAGAGTCGGCGTTAGCAAACTGCCACTTTCCTACAAACGTCATAGCCTGGCCGAAAAACTCTTTCCAGAAAATTTCTTGTGCACTTAAGGTACGTTGAACATAGAAAGTGTCGTATTTTTCAAGCTCTGCAAATTCTGCCGCGGCAGTAACAGCGTCTTCGAGGGTGCCCAATTGATCAACAAGGCCCAATTCAATTGCGTCTTCACCTATCCAAACGCGACCTTGCGCAACGCTATCAACGTCTTCAACAGACATGTCACGTGCACTAGATACGAGCGACAAGAAATTGCCGTAAGTGTTTTCCACATTGCGCTGTAAAATTTGGCCAAATTCAGGTGCAAGAGGGCGAACAGCTGAGAACCCGGCAAGCTCTGTTGAACCCACCCCGTCGCTATGGATACCAAGGTAGTCGAGTGAGTTTTCGTATGTCATGAACATGCCGAACACGCCAATAGAACCTGTAATAGTGCTTGGGCTGGCAATAATTTTGTCGGTACTTGCTGCAATCCAGTAGCCACCAGACGCCGCGTAAGTACTCATAGAGGCAATAACCGGCTTGCCGGCTTGTTGGAGCTGCAATACTTCTTGACGAATCACTTCAGAAGCAAATGCACTGCCTCCCGGTGAATCAATTTGAAGAACAACAGCTTTTACGTTGTCATCTAAGCGTGCTTTTCTGAGTAAGCGTGCAGTGCTATCTCCACCAATGGTGCCCGCTTTTTGATTGCCATTTAAAATAGTCCCTTTTGCAACAACAATGGCTATCTTATCCATGTCTGATTCGATAACAGGCATGGGTGGGTTCACTACTTTGAGATAAGTGTTGAATGTAGTGAGGTTTACGCCGTGTTCGTTATCACCTTCACCCACTAATTCGGTTAATTCAACTCTCACTTCCTCGCGAGTTTTTAAAGCATCTACCCAGTTGTTTTCAAGGGCATACTGAGCAAAGTCACCACCAGCAGCTTCAAACTTAGCTAATAGACCTTCCAAGGTTTCATCGAAGTTAGACTCGTCAATACCGCGAGCTGACGCAACGTCAGACTTGTATTGCGCCCAGTAGCCGTCTAACCATTGCTTTTCCGCTTCTTTTGCTTCATCAGACATGTCGTTGCGCATGATAGGCTCAACGGCAGATTTATAAGTCCCTACGCGGAATATGTGCGTGGTAACTTTGAGTTTCTCAAGCATGTCTTTAAAGTACATGCCGTAACGTCCGTAACCTTCGAACATCAAGCCACCCATGGGATTTAGATAGATATTGTCAGCATGAGCGGCTAGATAATATTGATCTTGTGAGAAATAATCGCCAATTGCGTAAACGGGTTTTCCTGATTCTTTGAATGTGTCGATAGCGTTGGCCACATTACGCAATTTATCTAAACCGCCGCCTGTTAACCCGTGTAGATCCAGAACAAGGGCTTTTATACGTCGATCTTTTTTGGCATTCTCTAGCACTTTAACTACGTCGCGAACAAGCACTTCTGGGTTTTCGGGCTCGCTACCTAGTGATTCCTGCAAAAATTGCTCAAAAGGATCAATGCTTTCTTTTTCAATAACGAGTTTGCCGTTCAAAGTAAGGAAAAGCGCGCTGTCCTTATTGACCGTTAGCGGGTCGTCATCCTGACCAGCAATGGCGATAATCAATCCAACAAAAATAACAATGAATATCAAATTAAAGAAAAGTTTGCGGGTGAAGTTAAGCACCGTCCACAAGCCAATAAACAAGGATTTAGTCCAATTTCCTTTGGCTGCCATTTTAATCACTACCTTTTTTTGAATTAACTAACCAGAGCAAGATAGATCAGGCATACCTTACTCACGTACTGCATTCTATTATGTTACCTAAATCGAGTAAGATCGCGAACTTAATTGTAATTTTTTGTGAGTGTCTTTGTTTTCGACGACTTACCATGACTTTTATTCTGCGTTCTTTTTTTCGTCTTGTTCCAGCCACTTTTGAATGAGGGAGGCAATACGTTTGTGATTATCCTCGCTCATCGTCATAAGAAATTTTCCATTCTTTGCTTTATAGCCGGTTTTTCCATGACCCTTTTTCATTAGTCGTAAAAACGGTGAGGGCTTATTTTCGCGCGATGAAATTTTTTTCATAAAGTGCCGTTCTTATTTCTTAATCACACAAAGTAGGCAAAACAATGACACACATTTACCAACAAATCGTAGCCCGACTGCAAGTGGCAGATGGCATTCCTTTACTTTTATTGCGCGTGTATTTAGCACCAGTGATGATACAGGCTGGCTGGAATAAAGCATCCAGTTTCGACAGTATTGTAGATTGGTTTGGTAACGATGATTATGGGCTTGGTTTACCAATGCCTTTGGTAATGGCGTTCTTAGCTACAGCTGCAGAACTCGTGGGCGGTGTTCTATTGTTATTGGGTGCATTGACGCGCTTGGTGAGTATTCCGTTAATGGTAACCATGATAGTCGCCATGGTGAGTGTTCACGCTAAGAATGGGTGGCTTGCTATTGCTGATGCGTCTTCATGGCTAGCCGACGGTACAATCTTAACGAATGAAAACATAATGGCTGCGCCAGAAAAGCTGGCGGCGGCTAAATCATTGTTACAAGAGCATGGCCATTATGACTGGCTTACTTCCAGCGGTAACTTTGTGGTACTTAACAACGGCATCGAATTCGCTGCTACCTATTTTATTATGCTTTTAGTTTTGTTTATCTATGGTGGTGGACGCTTCTTTAGTGTCGATTACTATGTGAATAAAGCCATGGGTTCTAAAAGTAACTAGGAACGCTCCATTTGCTGTACAAAAGGCCGGAATTTTCTGGTCTTTTTCGTTTATGAACCGTAGGATCTAGCATTCAGTTTAGGTAAATCATTGTTGTTGGCACGCTTATCTTGATTATGAAAATCGAAGCGTGATAACAGCAACGCGAAAAAAAAAGTAGGGACGTAAATGGACGCATTAACATTGTTACTCAACAGAAGTTCTCAGCCTCGATTGGAAGCGCCAGCACCTAGTGGTGATGCCTTAGAAAATATTATGCAGGCTGCACTACGTGCCCCAGACCATGCTTGTCTTACTCCGTGGCGTTTTATTGTGTGCACAGGAAAAGGGCTGGATAAGCTAGGTGCACTCTATGAGCAATCCGCTATTGAAAATGAAAAGTCGCAGAAAGAAATTGAACGTGCCGTGCAGCTTCCTCACCGCGCACCTATGGTTATCGTAGCCATCGCAAAGTATGTGGAACATGAAAAGGTACCGCGTGTTGAGCAGATAGCGTCAGCAAGCTGTGGCGTAATGGCGATGCAAATGGCAGCAGTAGCACAAGGGTTTAACGGCATGTGGCGCACCGGTGGTTACGCACACTGTGAAACGGTAAGAAACGGATTAGGTTTAAGTGAAGAAGACGAGCTGGTAGGTTTCTTATATTTAGGAACACCAGCGTTTGAGCCTGCACCTAAACCGCAAAGAAATAGTAACGACTACTTTGAATTCTGGCAGTAGTTGATACCTATTCGAATAAACTGCCGCATTAGATAGCTAGCGGCGGGTAACAAGGGTCTTATTTTTATAAGTAAGCTAAAATAAGACCCTAACATTTAACCTAGAAAGATAGGTCTACATTATAACCAGCGAACTTCCTGATATTAATAACGCGATCGCCATCTAGCATCCAGTATTGCCCTTTGATACCTTGCAATACACCAGTAAATGACGGTGTCTTATCTAAGTTTAAAGATTTTATCTTTACCGGATAATCTTCAACAGGGTAATGAATATCATGGATAGGCGTAGTCACTTCTGATACTGCTTGAAGCCCTTTTTCTTGCTTCAGCGCTTCTAACTCACTTTCAATTTTACCCATTAATTCGGTTTTGACCTGTTCTAAATCAACCTCGTCAGGTTTGCCCTTTAACATTGTTCGCCAATTGGTTTTATCTGCAATGTGATCCTTGCATAACGTTTCAACCAAACCACTGGTAAGCCTGTCAGGAACTCGCAGCATTACGGTAGCTTGCGTAGCCCCTTGATCCATCCATCGCGTAGACACGCCTTCAGTGACTTGACGAGTGATGCCCACTTTTACCGTACCTGTGTTAGCCAAATAAACAAAATGCTCGCTAAAACAATGTTCTTCGCCCCACTGAGGCTCTCTGCACGTCCCCTCGTGGTAATGGCACTTTTCTGGCTTAATGATGCAGCTATCGCATTGCGCCAGAGATATCAAACACGGGTAGCAGTATCCCTGGTTGAAGCTTTTTTTGGTTTTGCGGTTGCAGTGAACACAGTTGATTTCACCAGAATAGGTTACCGTTAGTTCCTTGCCGATAAGAGAATTGATATCTACCAACTCATCACCAATTGGAAGCGAGTAGTGCACGGTATTGTTTTCATCAGCGGTGGTACGCATTTTTTTTAGCATACCCGAATATGTTGTTGTCACTTGTTGAAACCTTTTTCTTAAATACTTTATTTGTAACGCTGTTAATCGCTTAATTCGCCACGCAAGTTTTGCGTTAATAGATGGCTTATTTCCTCAAAAGGAAGCCCTTTACTCAATAAGTAGTGCAGTTTCGCGAGGGCAGCCTCGGGCGTCATATCGCTACCCGATAAAACTCCTACTTCTTGCAAACCATGGCCAGTGGCATATCCACCCATGTTTACGCGACCGCGCATACACTGGGTACAGTTCAAAACAGGAATTTCCCTGGCTTTTGCGTATTTTAACTGTGCAATAAGCTCAGGGTTCTGAGGTGCATTGCCCACACCATAGCTCAGTAAAATCAGTGCATTCACCGGCTGCTGTAGCGTGTTTTTAATGACCTCTGGCGCAATACCTGGATACAAACTAACCATGCCGATCGGTTGGGCTTTGACTTTCGATACCGTTAAGGTGTTATTTGGTCTCTTCGCTAATTCACCGGCCTTCAGACGAATGTTAATGCCAGCTTCTAACAGTGGAGGAAAGTTAGGGGAGTCAAAGGCACTGAACCCATCTGCATCTACTTTACGGCTGCGGTTGCCACGAAGTAGTCTGTTGTTGAAGAACAGTCCAACTTCGGCAATGGGAAAGTTCGCGGCAACGTATAACGCGTTTAGAAGGTTGACTTGACCATCTGAGCGAAGCTCTGCCAGTGGAATTTGAGAACCGGTTACAATGACAGGTTTTGACAAATCCTCAAGCATGAAACTCAACGCCGAGGCGGTGTATGCCATGGTGTCTGTACCGTGCAAAATAATGAAGCCATCGTACTTGTCGTAGTTGTCGGCGATATCATCGGCAATACGCTGCCAGTCAGACGGATCCATGTCTGATGAATCGATAAGATTATCGTATTCATGCAGGGTAAAAAGGGGCATTTCAGAGCGGTGAAACTCCGGCATCTTTTTCAGTGTGTCTGACAAGAAGCCTGCAGCGGGTACGTAGCCTTGCTTAGACGGCTTCATACCAATAGTTCCACCTGTATAGGCAATATATATATGTTTGCGCATGAAATGACCTTACCCTTAATTTGGGAATACTTTTCAAAAGGGAATAGCGTAATTGACGGGCATTCTAACAATACCCACGGGTTTGTCACCCTGAAATACGAAGGCACAAAAAAGCGGTGAAGATCACCGCTTTTATTCTGTATCAACTTTTTATCAGCGCTAGGCTGAGCCTTTTGCTTAAGTTCGGTACTACTTGACTTCTTTACCCGCTGCTTGTTGGTCTGCATGGTAGCTAGAGCGCACCATAGGGCCGCATGCTGCATGCGTGAAACCAATTTCTTTTGCATAGTCACCTAGGGCGTCGAATTCCTTAGGGTGTACGTAGCGCTTAACCGGGTAGTGGTGACGGCTTGGCTGAAGGTATTGACCCAGCGTAAGCATGTCCACATTGTGAGCGCGTAGGTCATCAAGTACGCCTTGAATTTCTTCGTTCTCTTCGCCCATGCCCATCATCAGACCAGATTTGGTCATCACGTCAGGGTGTTGCGCTTTAAACTTCTTGAGCAAATCCAACGACCATTGGTAATTCGCGCCAGGGCGACATTCACGGTATAAACGCGGGATCGTCTCTAAGTTGTGGTTGAACACATCAGGCACGCCGTTTTTGAAAATCTCAAGTGCACGATCCATACGTCCACGAAAATCGGGTACTAATACTTCGATTGTCGTTGTTGGACTGTGTTCGCGAATGGCGTTAATACAATCTACGAAATGCTGAGCGCCACCGTCGCGAAGGTCATCGCGGTCAACAGAAGTAATAACCACATAGCGCAAATTCATTTCTGCAATGGTTTTAGCCAGCTTCTCAGGCTCTTCTGCATTAGGAGGAAGGGGTTTACCGTGGGCTACGTCACAGAAAGGACAACGACGGGTACAAATATCACCAAGAATCATAAAGGTGGCTGTACCGTGGTTGAAACACTCGGCAAGGTTAGGACAGCTTGCTTCTTCACAAACAGAGTGAAGGTTGTTTTTGCGAAGTGTCTGTTTGATGTGATCAATTTTCTCGGTAGTACGAGGAAGCTTGATTTTAATCCACTCCGGCTTGCGCAGCATTTCTTCCTTTTCAGTAGGAATAATAGTGACGGGAATGTGTTTTACTTTTTCATCATCACGGAGTTTTACCCCCGCTTGAGGTCGTGCATTACTCATCAAAACCTTCTTTGTATGTTGGCTGTGCAATGGAAAGCGCTTCTAGCAACAAATGCGTTAATTCATTACCAGCGGTTTCAAGCGTAGTCGGACCATTGAGGCGCGCGGTATCGATCATTTCCATACCTGCATAACCGCAAGGATTAATGCGCTGAAACGGTGATAGATCCATATTAACATTTAAAGCTAAGCCATGAAACGAGCAGCCATTACGTATTCTTAAACCTAATGAACAAACTTTCTTCTCATCGACGTATACGCCAGGCGCATCGGGCTTTGGATACGCGGTTACGCCGTATTTTCCAAGTAGTCCGACCACCGCTTCTTCCATAGCAGTGACTAAATGGCGAACACCTAGCTTTCTGCGCTTAATGTTTAGCATCAGATAAATAACTTGTTGGCCTGGACCGTGATAGGTTACTTGGCCGCCTCGGTCAACCTGAACAACAGGAATATCACCAGGCATAAGTATGTGTTCAGCTTTGCCTGCTTGTCCTTGCGTAAAGACAGCATCGTGTTCAACAAGCCAAATTTCATCTTGGGTGTTTTGGTCGCGCTCATCGGTAAAGCGCTTCATTGCCTCGAAGATAGGCTCATACGGCTGACGCCCTAACTGACGCACTATAACGCCGGTCGCGTCAGACGTTATCGACTGCTCATTCACTTAAAGTACAACCCTAACCAGCTCTAATTTGGCAAGTTCAGTGTAAATGGTTTCCATGTGCTCTTTACTGGTTACACGCACACTGATAGAAACCGAGTGGTAAGTACCTTTACTACTTGGTTTTACGTTAGGCGAGTAATCGCCTGGCGCATGTTGCTGAAGGCAGCTCACTACCTGTTGAGGTAGGTCTTCATGAGCAACGCCCATGACTTTAAACGTTTGGTTTGTTGGAAAATCTAGTAATTCGTCGAAACGGGTATCCATGCGATATCCTTGGTACTTAAAATATCATATAAAAAAACGGCCAGATTGTAACAAATCTGGCCGCTTCACAACTAGCTTTTTAACGTATTCAGTAAAGGTGTTTACTCGTCGTCAAATCCTAGCTGAAGCATAATGTAGTCTTTCATGCGATTAAAGAAGCTGCCCTCTTTGACTTCTTGAAGGGTAACTAGGGGATAGCTTGCCACATCTTCACCGTCTAGCTGTAGATAAAGTTTTCCAACAACCTGACCTTTTGCAAGTGGTGCTTCAAGCTTGTCATCAAGTTCGAAGTTAGCTTCTAAATTAGCCGCCTGACCGCGTGGAATAGTAATGGGGGTAGATTGATTAATTCCAAGGTCTACTGTCTCTCTATCACCCATATAGATGCGGTGAGCAACGAAACTATGACCAGCTTGGTATGGCGTAAGTGTCTCGTAAAAACGGAAGCCATACTTAAGTAGCTTTTTGTTTTCAACTTTACGTGCACGTTCGCTATCAGTACCCATAACTACAGAGATGAGACGCATGCCGCCTTGCTCTGCAGAGGTGATTAGGCTGTAGCCCGCATCTGACGTGTGGCCAGTTTTAATGCCATCAACGTTTAAGCTTTTGTCCCACAACAGGCTATTGCGGTTGTATTGCTTGATGCCGTTGTAGGTGAATTCCTTCTCGCTATATATCTTGTACATTTCTGGTGTTTCTGCGATAAGCGCGCGAGACAGAATCGCCATGTCACGAGGGGTAGTATAGTGGTCAGGGTCGTGAAGACCGTGAGCGTTTACCCAGTGTGAGCTTGTCATGCCCAGTGATGCTGAATGAGCATTCATCATGCTGGCGAACGCAGATTCCGAACCTGCTACGTGTTCTGCCATAGCAACACAGGCGTCGTTACCTGACTGCACAACAATGCCACGTAGTAAGTCACGTACTGAAACTTGTGTACCTACTTCAATAAACATTTTTGACGAGTCAGGGAATTTTTTCGCCCATGCATTCTCAGAAATGGTGACTTCATCGTCAAGACTAATGTTGCCTGCTTGAAGTTCTTTACCAATAACATAAATAGTCATTATTTTCGTTAAGCTCGCAGGAGCAAGCTGCATGTCCGCATTTTTAGATGCAATGACATGACCCGTTTCAAAGTCGGTTAGAAGAAAACCTTCTGCGGCAACTGAAGGAGCAGGCGGAGTGACTACGGCAGCATTTGCTGTGTGTAGTAATGTGCCTATCACCAAAAAGGCAAATGAAAGTAATGACGGTTTAGCGCGTTGAATTATTCTGAGCATGGTTCTAATTTCTTTGACCGTTTTATCCGTGTGAGTTAAAGCTTACCCTATTGTTGCGATGACCGCGAAACGATGACCGCAAAATATGGCTACCCAATTTTAGCTTTTGTCCAGTTCGTAACCGAATTCTGTTGTTTCACCTACATATTAGCTGAGGTGACGAGAGATCTTAACGAAAGGCTGCTTATAAGACTAGGTTTTATCAAAAAAGTTTACGCGATTGTAGGTATTAGGCGAAGAAACCGTGATATTGCCTGCTGAATGACACAATGCTGCCACAATGTCGTTGTTTTTATGAGCGTGCGACAACCCAACCAACTACATGGTCTGCGTAATCGCGTAAGCGTTGGGATAGCCATTTTGCTTTAATTGTTCAAGAACCTCCGCGACGACAGCTTCATCGTGGATAGGGCCAAGCTGTAGTTTATAAATGTTATCTGCTACTGGCAGGTGAGCGGGAATTTGATATAACGCCGATAGCACGTTAGAGATAGATTTTGCCTTCTCGGCGTTTGAAAGCGCAGCAACTTGAATATAGATCGCATCACTTACCGCGTTGCTACTTTTCTCACTGCTGCTTGAGTTGGTATCCGCGGTGTTCGAAGAGGGGGCTAATGGCGGGGTGGGTGAAGTTGCTGCCAAGGCCGGTGCGGGTACTACCGCAATACCCAAGTATTCATCGTAAGTAACAGTTGGACTGTTTCCCACCGTTACATTGTTTTGTTCGTCAAAGTGGATAACTTCAAGTTTGACTCGCGCTGTGCCTTTGCTGTGGTAGCCTAGTTTTACTGCGGCTGCATACGACAAATCGATAATTCTATCATCGTGAAAAGGGCCTCGGTCGTTAACGCGGACGATCGCTTGTTTGTTATTTTCCAAGTTAGTAACACGCACGTAAGAGGGCAGTGGCAATGTTTTGTGAGCCGCGCTCATGGCAAACATATTGTAAGTTTCGCCATTTGAGGTTAAGTGACCGTGAAACTTCTGGCCATACCAACTGGCATAGCCGACCTCTTCATAGCCTTTACCACTATCCATTGGCGTGTAGTGCTTGCCCAATACCTTGTAAGGCCTGCTGTTAAACATGCGGTAGGCTTCGTATTTTGGTACAGCATCAAGTGTTTCTGGTTTCTTGGCAACGTGCTTAGGCGCTGAGTCTTGTTTTTGGGTATAGCGACCAGATTGTGTAGGTGCACTTTGGCATCCCACTAATGCCAAAACTATAAAAACGGCTGAGCTATAGCGAAAGAAATGTCCGTTTGCCAGATTCTGGTTAACAAGACCCGCACTAACTAACCCCGCTTTTACAAAATCAAGTACCGAAAAAAGGCGCTGCAACATACAAGTTATCTAGACATTAAACGTTTCTGAGTGGCAATGGCCATAAGAATGCCAAAACCTGCCATTAAAGTCACCATAGATGTTCCTCCAAAGCTCACTAGAGGAAGGGGAACACCCACCACGGGAAGTAATCCGGACACCATGCCCATGTTTACAAACACATAAACAAAAAAGGTAAGCGTAATACTTCCGCCAAGCAATTTTGCATAGGCGTCTTGTGCTCGGCTAGAAATTATAAGGCCGCGCATAATTATAAAAATGTATATTGCCATTAAACACATTACACCGGTAAGACCAAACTCTTCGCTGAATACTGAAAAGATAAAGTCGGTATGACGTTCGGGTAAAAACTCGAGTTGTGATTGCGTGCCTTGCAGCCAGCCTTTGCCGTCTACACCACCCGAACCAATGGCAATTTTAGATTGGATTATGTGGTAGCCAGACCCTAGCGGGTCGCTTTCCGGGTTCAAAAAAGTAAGAACCCGCTGTTTTTGATAATCCTTCATTAAAAAGAACCACATAACAGGTGCAAACGCGCCAACTAACCCGCCTACAACAGAAATAAGCCGCCAGCTCATACCTGCTAGGAATATGGCAAAAATACCTGAACTGGCGATGAGTAACGAGGTCCCTAGATCGGGCTGCTTTGCAATGAGAATGGTGGGCACGACCACCAAACCAAACCCAACGATAATGTGGGTGGTGCGTGGGGGCATAGTGAATTTACTGATATACCATGCAACCATCATAGGCACGGCAAGCTTCATCAATTCAGAGGGCTGAAAACGGATAAAGCCCAGATCTAGCCAGCGCTGTGCGCCTTTGCCCATATCACCAAATAATAATACGGCAATTAGCATTAGCAGGCCTGCACCATAGGCATAGGTTGAGAAAAACCTAAACACGCCCAAAGGGGCTTGGGCTAACCCAAACATAACGATAAAGCTAAATCCCAGCCTGATAAACTGGCGCTCCATTTGCTCCATATCCTGACCTGACGCCGAGTACAGAGTAAATAGCCCAACACAACTTAACACGACTAGCCCGACTAACAGCCAGCCATCGATATGAATGCGCTGAAGAAAAATTATTTTATTAGGGTTTATGGTGGTTCTCTTCACTAGTTCGTCCCTAATTCATTATCACTGTTTGCCGAGTTAGCTTTGGCAGTTTCAAAAACACGGTCTCTGAAATAGAAATCCATGATTTGACGGGCGACGGGTGCTGCGTTCTTACTACCACCGCCTACGTTTTCAAGGACCACGGTTACCGAAATCTCTGGATCATTGAACGGTGCAAAGCCAACATACATGGCATTGTCTCGAAGACGCTCATCAATTTTAGTAGCGTCATATTTTTCATTCTGACCTACGGTAAATAACTGTGCTGTTCCTGTCTTACCCGCAGAGTCGTAAGGAGTATCTGCAAATGCATGACGCGCGCCGCCTTCTTCGCCACTCACAACATCGCGCATGGCGTTTAACACCACATCCAAATTGTTACGGTTCTTAATTTCTATAGGCCGCAGCGACTTAAGTGGGATAAGGTCGACAGAACTATCTGTGTTCATATAACCGCGAATGATTTGTGGAATATAGCGTTCCCCAGCATTGATCAACGTGTTAACCGATGTATTTAACTGTACCGGCGTGGTGGTCCAATAGCTCTGTCCTATACCAACGGGGATGGTGTCGCCGATATACCAGGGTTGATTAAAGCGAGCGCGTTTCCAGCCTCGGCTAGGCATGTTGGCATCTGACTCTTCATAAAGATCGATACCCGTGAAATCTCCGAATCCGAATTCGTACATAGATTCACTGATTTTATCGATACCTAATTTATACGCTAGCTCGTAATAATAAGTATCGCACGACACTTCTATTGCTTTAGCCACATCTACTTTACCGTGGCCCCATCTACGCCAATCGCGCCACACGTGCGACACATTTGGCAATTGATAGCGTCCAGTGTCATTAACCGTATAGTCTTTAGTGATTACTCCTTCTTCTAGCCCCACAAAACCTAAGTGGGGTTTAATGGTTGAAGCGGGAGGGTATTGTCCTTGGGTTGCTCGGTTAATTAACGGGCGGTCTGGCGAATTCAGTAGCGCAGAGTAATTCTTGCTGCTGATACCATGTACAAATAAATTGGGGTCGTAACTAGGGTTAGAGTAAAGTGCCAGTACGCCACCGGTTTTAACATCAGTAACAACTACAGCGCCGCGCATGCCCTCTATTATTCGCTGAGCCTCTAACTGAAGCTCTAAATCTAAGTTAAGTACGATGTCTTTGCCCGGTGTTGGTGGCTCAACACTGAGTACACGAATAATTCGACCTTGGTTGTTTACTTCGACCTGCTGGTAACCCACTTTTCCATGAAGCAGCTCTTCGTGATATTTCTCTATGCCTAGCTTACCGATATCGTGGGTTGCGGCGTAATTATCTTCTTGGCCTGCTTCAACAAGTTTTTGTAAGTCTCGCTTGTTAATGCGTGCAACATAACCCAGTGCATGGGTAAGCGTTTCTTTATAAGGGTAATGACGAGCTAAGCGGGCTTCAATTTGAACACCTGGAAACTTGTGTTTGCTGGCAGAAAATAGCGCGACTTCTTCTTCGCTTAACTGGGTGCGAAGCGCAACGGGTTTGAATCGTCGGGTACCTTTAAGCGCTGATTGGAAGCGCTCAAGTTCGTCATTGGTTATACCCATTAGTTCTGTTAAATCGGCCAGGGTTTGGTCGATATCGTCCACTTGCTCTGGAATAACTTCCAAACTGAAAACAGGGCGGTTTTCGGCTAAAAGCACGCCGTTGCGGTCATAGATAAGACCACGGTTTGGCGCTATCGGCAGAACTTTAATGCGATTACCGTTAGAACGGGTTTGATAATCTTCAAACTGGGTAACCTGCAAAGAATAAAGGTTATTAAGTACAATGCCCAACATGGCAACAACAATAATAAAAGCAATGGTCGCACGGCGTGCAAACAAGTTCGCTTCTGCAGAATGATCGCGAATAGCTTGTCGTTTTCTTGGCATTGATTTCCTTTGCATTAGTCTGGCGACGCCTTATTCACGGTGATATGGGTGGTTTTGCGTCACCGACCACGCGCGGTATAAGCTTTCTGTAAGAATGATCCTAACAAGTGGATGGGGTAGAGTTAAGGCTGATAAGGACCACTTTTGTTCCGACGCAGCAATACATTCTGGTGCTAGCCCTTCTGGACCACCAATAAGCAGACTTACGTCCCGTCCGTCCATTTTCCAATTGTCGAGCTGTTTTGCTAAAGTGGGTGTGTCCCAGGGTTTGCCCGTTACTTCTAACGTAACAATGCGGTTTCCTTTGGGAATAGCGGCTAGCATTTGCTCGCCTTCTTTTTCCAAGATGCGCTTAATATCCGCGTTTTTGCCTCGCTTTCCGGCGGGTATTTCAGTGAATGACACTGGCATGTCGCTAGGAAATCGACGAATAAATTCATCCACACCGGTATTTACCCAGTTTGGCATCTTTGTTCCAACCGCGACGATTTGTATACGCACTTCTTTTACCCTTACCGCAGGAATTAGTATTTCACTTATACAATAAAGGCCATACACATTTGAGTATGGCCTTTATTGACCGTGTTACTGCATGTTTATAGCAAGCGTTTACGCCACTACGACCACAGTTTCTCTAGCTGGTAGAAATCACGGGTTTCATCTTGCATAACGTGCAAAATAACATCACCAAAATCAACCAGAACCCATTCGCCGGTTTCCTTACCTTCCACACTTCCCGGTGCGTGGCCCGCTTTCTTCGCTTCTACCATGACATTTTCTGCAATAGATGAAACGTGGCGCTTTGAGTTACCTGAACAAATGATCATGGTATCTGTAATACTTGATTTGCCGCGAACGTCTAGTTCAATAACATCACGGCCTTTCATATCGTCAATTTTGTCTTTAACAAACTGTTTGAGCTGTTGACTCTCCAAGAGTTTTCCTCACTTACTTAACTTTTATATAACTGATGTTCGTTTATGTAATCTAAAACGTTTTCTTCTAACCACAAGTTAGATAGGTTAGCATTTGAACTGTTTGGCGTACCCGCTTTTTCAGGCGTAGCAGCACTTGCTAGTACGTCACGAATTTCAGTAGATGAAACACTAAAAAGCGGTGTGTTGGTTAACACTACATGGCCTGCAGGCTTTGCGTGAATAACATTTTTATCGTTAGCCACATGACAATCTAACCAAGCTTGTATTGCGGGAGGAGGCAAAAATTTCTCATCGTCTCTGCGCATAACCACTAAGTGACAATAATCGAGCAGGTGTTCCCACTCGTACCATTTGTCCAGATTATACAGTGAATCTGCGCCAATGAAAAAACAGATTGTGTCATCGCTTTTCTCTTTAAGTGCACGCAGGGTTTTAACTGTATAAGAGGGTGACGGAAGCGTCAGTTCAATTAACTCTGGAATAAGTCTGTCATTGTTTTGGGCGCAAAGTTCAATCATTTTTACCCGGTGGCTTTCTGATACACCTACTGACTTATGCGGAGCTAATTTACAAGGCATGAGATGAACGTGGTCTACTCCAATTTCATCTGCCGCTTTTAGTGCCGCACCAATATGGCCTTTATGCGGAGGATTAAACGTACCACCAAGAATGGCTTTCACCGTTGGATTTGCTCGAGAAGCGCCGGAAAGACTCACTTAGAATTGCCCACTATGCTTGCAACAGCGGAATGTCGCGAAGGTCCATACCCATAAACATCATGCACAAGTGACACATTTCAACATAAGGGCGGGCAATCACATTTTGCTTGAATGCATGATCTGCCTGAGTCAGCGCATTTTGGATGTCTTCTAGCTGGGCGACGCTCAGACGATTCAAGGCACTTTGATAAAAACCTTGTCTATTACGCCAAATACCAAACTTTTGCCACTGAATGGGGGCACCGTTTTGCTGCGCTAGTTTTAGTTTCCATAACTGCTCCCACTCTCGAATCAGCGCCCAAATAATGATGTTAGGCTCCAGACCCTCGCTCTCTAATCGGTATAGCATTTTTATGCAGCGGGTACTGTCGCCGCTAAGCATAACGTCAACCAGTTGAAACACGTTGAAACGCGACTGATCGACCATCGCCTTTTCAATTTGTTCGTCTGAAATAGACTGATGGGGATAGAGCAGGGCGAGCTTGTCTATTTCTTGCTTAGCAGCAAGCATGTTGCCTTCGCAGAAATCAGCAATCATTTTAGCACCAGACGCTGATACGGAGAGTTGGTGGGCATTCAACTGTTGGTTTAGCCATGCATTTAGCTGCTTGCCCTCTAGCGGGTAGCACAATACCGACGCGCCCAAATCATCAAGCACTTTAAACCATTTGCCGCGCTGCACGTCTTTGCCAATTTTGGGGCCGTGAACCAGCAACAAAATGTCGGGGTTTAATGACGCCGCGACTTCTTGAAGCATTTTACTGCCTTCAGTGCCCGGCTTTCCCGAAGGTAGCTCTAATTCAATAAACTGCTGGCTTGAGAAAAGCGACATGCTTTGTGTGGCTTCAATCAACTGATTCCAGTTAAAGCCTGTTTCAGCAACAAGAACGGTTCTTTCTTCAAAACCATTCGCTTTTGCTTTAGCGCGAATTTGCTCAATGACATCAAACTTCTGCTGGGGCTCATCTCCAAACACCAGATAGCACGGGCGAAGTGCCTTGGTGATATCTTGGCTAAATTGGTTTGGATAAATCTGCATGAAAAATTCTGATGTTTACTGACTAACGGAAGTCGATGCATTTGGTGCAGCGGCTGCCTGACTGGAAAGGCGTCTGATCATGATATCAGCGGCTTCATCGCGCATTTCACTTAGCATCAATTCAAGTTCGCGAGACTTTGCCAACACTTGGTCAGGGTCGTCTTGATAGTCACGTACTACTTCAAATTGCACCATTACCGCTTCCTTACCAGGAAACTGCACGCGGTAACGCACAACATATATCAGTTCATATTCAGCAACTTGACCCGAAGGGTAAACCGACAGCAGCTGACGTTCTAATTTTTCTGGAAGCAAATAGATGTTTACGTTTTGGTTAGAGCGCGATGTTTTATCTACGCTAACACTGGATAAACCGTAAACGTTTAAGCGTTTATCAAGCGCACGCGCCAAGGGCGCGTGTGCTCGGGCACTTTCAATAGCAACGGTGTTTATGTCGTCAGGTAAGCTAGGGCTACTTCGCAAATGAAAGCCACAGCCAGTAACCAATACGGTTCCCAACACAGCGACTGCGAATTGTAAGTGCTTTTTCATCAGTATCTGACCTAGTTAGCTACAATGTTTACAAGCTTGCCAGGCACAACAATCACTTTTCGAATGGTTTTACCTTCGATGAATTGCTGAACGTTAGGCTGTTCTTTCGCAGATGCTTCAATGCTCTCTTTGCTAGCATCAGCAGCAATTGTCATCTTAGCGCGCACCTTACCGTTAACCTGAACAATGATAAGCTTTTCGTCTTCAACCAATGCGGCTTTATCAGCCTGTGGCCATGGTGCTAAATCGATATCTTCGCTGTGACCCAACACTTTCCATAGCTCGTGAGCGATGTGCGGCGTAATAGGGTTTAGAAGCAACAAGATAGATTCACAAGCTTCGCGCATAATCGCGATGTCCTGCGCGTTTTCTTGTGGCGCTTTTTGAAGGTGGTTTAACAATTCCATCACTGCTGCAACCGCAGTGTTAAAGGTTTGACGACGGCCTAAGTCATCAGACACCTTCTCAATGGTCTTATGTACTTCACGGCGAAGTGCCTGTTGGTCTTTCGACAGTGCCTTAACATCAATCGCTTCTGGAGTGCCTTTTTCAACGTGTTCGGTCACTAATTTCCAGATACGACGTAAGAAACGGTTTGCACCTTCAACACCAGAGTCTACCCACTCAAGGGTTTGCTCCGGTGGCGCAGCAAACATGGTAAATAAACGCACCGTATCGGCACCGTATTGGTCAATAACTTCCTGCGGGTCGATACCGTTATTCTTCGACTTAGACATTTTCGTCATACCGCCGTGAATAACTTCTTCACCATCAGCGGTTAGCCATGCTTTAACAATACGGCCTTTATCGTCCTTTTCAGTGCTTACTTCGGTAGGCGAGAACCAGGTTTTCTTACCCGACGCGTCTTCACGATAGTAAGAGTCGGCTAATACCATGCCTTGACACAACAAACGCTTGAACGGCTCATCAGAGTTTACCAAGCCTTCATCGCGCAGTAATTTGTGGAAGAAACGCGAGTAAAGTAAGTGCAAGATAGCGTGCTCAATACCACCAATGTACTGATCTACTGGTAACCAGTAGTTAGCTGATGTTGGATCAAGCATGGCGTCGTTGTTAGTAGCACAGGCATAGCGCGCGTAGTACCACGATGACTCCATAAAGGTGTCGAAGGTATCCGTTTCACGTAACGCGGCTTCGCCATTGTATGTGGTTTTTGCCCACTCAGGGTCAGCTTTAATTGGCGAGGTAACGCCATTCATTTCTACGTCTTCAGGCAAAACAACCGGTAGTTGGTCAGCAGGAACCGGAACAGATTCACCGTTTTCCAAATTTAGCATTGGAATAGGTGCGCCCCAGTAGCGCTGACGGCTTACGCCCCAGTCACGAAGACGGTAATTTACTTTGCGCTTTCCACAGCCTTTGCTTTCAAGTTCATCAGCAATTCCATTGAATGCGGCATCGAACTCAAGACCGTCGAACTTACCTGAATTGATCAAGCTGCCTTTTTCAGTAAATGCAGAGGCGGTAAGGTCGCACTTATCTTCATCACCTGCGTTAGGCGCAATAACTTGTTGAATAGGTAGGTTGTATTTTGTCGCAAATTCCCAATCGCGCTGGTCGTGGCCAGGAACGGCCATTACCGCGCCTGAACCGTAGTCCATCAACACGAAGTTAGCGACCCAAATTGGAAGCTTTTCACCGGTTAGTGGATGAACAACCTCAAAACCCGTGGCGAAACCTTTCTTCTCCATGGTTGCTAATTCAGCTTCAGCAACTTTGGTGTTTTTACATTCGTCGATAAAGGCCGCTAAATCTGGGTTCGATTTTGCTGCGAATTCGGCAAGAGGGTGCTGCGCAGCCACTGCAACGTAAGTAACGCCGTAGAAGGTATCTGGGCGCGTGGTATATACCGTCAAATCGGTAATGTCGTTAACCGCTGACGCTAAATCGAAGGTAATTTCAACACCTTCAGAGCGGCCAATCCAGTTTGCCTGCATTGCGCGTACTTGGTCTGGCCATTCTTCAAGCTGTTCTAAGTCTTGTAAAAGTTCTTCGGCGTAGTCAGTAATTTTAATAAACCACTGAGGGATCTCTTTTTGCTCAACCAGCGCACCAGAGCGCCATCCGCGACCGTCGATTACCTGCTCGTTTGCCAAAACAGTTTGGTCTACAGGGTCCCAGTTCACAGTAGAGTTTTTCTTGTAAACAAGGCCTTTTTCGTAAAGACGCGTGAAGAACCACTGTTCCCAGCGATAATAATCTGATTTACATGTGGTTACTTCGCGATCCCAGTCGTAACCGAAACCCAACGAGCGAAGTTGGCTTTTCATGTAATCAATATTTGAGTATGTCCATTTCGCAGGTGCAGTGTTGTTGTTAATTGCTGCATTTTCAGCCGGAAGACCAAAAGCATCCCAACCCATAGGCTGCAATACATTTTTACCCTGCATGCGCTGGAAACGGCTGATCACGTCACCAATGGTGTAGTTACGCACGTGGCCCATGTGAAGTCGGCCACTAGGATATGGGAACATAGACAGGCAGTAGAATTTTTCTTTTTCTACATCGTCATTTGCTTTAAACGATTGGTTTTCTTCCCAGTATTGCTGAACGCGTTGTTCAATGTCTTTCGGATTGTACTGATTATCGGCCATGAAACTTAGGCTTCCGCATTAAAAGTTAAAACGTTTATGGGGCGGCATAAGGCGAGTTTGTAGCAACGCCAACTAACCGCACGTGGGATCTACCCACTTAACATACATATAGCCCAATAGAATAACCCAGCGCTAAGCCATGCCTCAATAGCTTAACACTGAACTTGGCGATATTTATTGCTGCTTGCTTGAAAAGTGAGCATTAATGACGCAGTTTACGCCGATTGAACACAAGAACTCGCCCCATTTGCTCATCTTACTTTCTCTTGGCGCTATCTTATCTTGTCGATAAACAGGCCCCGGTGTCACATCTAATTATTGTCACTAAACGCGGTTAGCGCATTTAGTTGTTGCGCCTGCACTTTGTCTACTACTCGAACTAAATTGGCGGCGTCTTCGTTAGATGCTTTTTGGCCATTAAAATGAATATTGCCTGAGGCGTGGTAGGTAAGGGTGACTTTAGTTTTCGGTATGCGGCCGTCTTGTTTGTTTGCATCCGATGATGTGCTCGAATCTATTGTGCTGAACACCCATGTCAATGCACCCGTGACACCCATTTCCTGAAGCGGGCCTAAGCCACCTGTCATCACCACTTTTTTGTTCGGTTCAACATAGCTTACCTGCATATGCGCTGCACTCGCCGTGTCTGTCGTTTCACAGAAACAGCCACCAGCCTGCTCATCTATGCGCAAAGCACCTTTCCACCATGTGTGGTCTTTCGGCCACCACATATCCACATGTTGAATAAAATGAGAGTACACGACTTCAACTGGCGCATAGCTTTCACTCTCATTGGTGATAGAAAACCCTGAGTTATCTGCGTAGTTAACGTCAGCCATACTTATTGAAGGAAATGCCGCACTCAGAACGGTTGCAAGGAAAGAAGTGGTGAGCAGAAGGGATGAGCGAGTTTTCAATTTTTTTGTCATTGTTATTACCCTGTCTTTATTCATTGGTTATTGCGCGCGAAACCTGGTCTCGTCGCCAAAACGAATTTCGGTTTTTGTGTTTTCTAAGGTAATTGAAAGCAGCTTGCGTTGCTACCTACTTTAATGCCTTACTGTTACAGGATTCTTCAGAGCTTTGTCTTGACCAGATTGTCCTTACGACTCTGACCTTGGCGGGCTTCTCTTAACGCAGTGATTTTAATGCTCTGATCCAAATTATGTGGCAGAAATAAATGCAGCGGTTAAATTGAAGTAAGTTCTTTCGTACTTAACGCCGTTTCGGCTTTAATTAAACGCTACACCCTATGTCGCAAGGTATCCGTTCTAATGAAGGCCACAAAAAGCTCGTAGTCCTTGCCAATTCCTTTCTAAAATCATGAAGGTGGTTGTTTGTTGTGCAATTAGCGATGCAAAGCTGCCTTATTCAAGATAAGCGTTTGACACTAATGTTAATTAGGGTTTCACTTAAGTAAAGAAACAAAGATAGACCAGACATGTCTGTAGACAGTAAATTATATGCGTTAGATGTAGACGCGCTTTCACCTACCATAAATCGCCGAGCGATAAACAGTGCCTTAAAAGATGATGAAGCGCTAAATGCGACCTTCATTGGGCAAGAGCGTGCGCGTGAAGCACTTACTTTTGGGTTAGGTATTAACACCAAAGGCTACAATCTTTACGTGATGGGTGAGCCTGCTACGGGGCGCTTCACTCTAGTGAAGGATTACATTGAACGCCAAGTTGCACAGCTACCAGCGCCTGATGATTGTTGTTATATCAACAATTTTGACGAAGAGCGCGAGCCTGTTGCGCTAAAATTTCCTCCCGGTGGTGGAAAAGCATTCCACAAGGACATGGCTGCGCTTATTGACGATGTCTTAGACTCACTGCCCATTGCCTTTGATAACCCGGGATATCAGCGCCGTCGCGCGTCAATTTCCAGAGAGTTCGAGCAAAAGTACGATGCAGCTATCGATGCGGTAGAGCGTTACGCACAAGCGAATGATGTTGCGCTGTACGAAGAGGGTGGCTCTATTACGTTTTCACCTATCGTTAACGGCAAGCCAATAAGTGACACAGAGTTTGCGTCATTAACTGACGCACAACGGGAAGGTTTTTATACTCTTATTGACGAACTAGAAAACAGATTGAGTGAGAGCCTGTTAAGCCTGCCTACGTGGAAACGCGAAAACTCTGAGCGTCTGCGTGAGCTTGACAAAAAGACCGCAGAGCAGGGGATAAAACCGCTGCTAAAAGTGCTTGAGCACAAATACGCGTCTGAGCTAGGGGTAATGAAATACCTCAAACAGCTTAAAACTGCATTGGTCAACGCCATCTTAGTCATTCACAGTGAAGAGCAGAAAGAAGAGAAGAGTGATGACTTTGATAAGAAGATATTTTTAGAAGAGCAATTTCTTCCTAACGTTTTGGTGTCGAATAAACTCGATGACGCTGCCCCTGTTATTTATGAGCCGAACCCTACTTATCAAAATTTGTTTGGCAAAATAGAGTACACCAACATTCACGGCAGCGTGTTTACCAACTATCGCATGATTCAGCCTGGTGCGCTCCATCGTGCAAATGGCGGTTATTTGTTGTTGGATGTCGACCAACTTATTGAACAGCCTTTCGTGTGGGATACCCTTAAGCTTGCCATCAAGTCACAGCGCTTGCGCATGGACTTACCCCAGCAAGATGTGGGTATGGTGAACAACATTACGCTCAATCCACAGCCCATCGACTTAAATGTGAAAATCGTTCTGTTAGGCTCGCGCGATTTATACTACACGCTGCAAGATTACGATGACGAGTTTGATGAACTGTTTAGAGTGTTAGTGGATTTTGATTTGGAAATTCCCGTCACCAGACAGGCGCTTTTTGATTTCGTGGGCAAAGTACGTGCGCACCTTGTTCAGTTAGGACTTAAAGGCATTACCGCTAACGCGATGTGCAGGCTAGTTGAATACTCGTTAAGAATGGCTGAACACAAAGAAAAGCTATCTGCGCACTTCGCTGAAGTTATCGAGCTAGTTAATGAAGCCTATTATTTCTGTCAGAAATCTAATGCCGACACGCTAGAACTTGATCATTTAAAAACAGCATTAAGTGCCAAGAAACGTCGCACCGGCCGCGTCAGTCAAACACTATTAAACGATATTAAAGAAGGGCACGTGCTTATTGCCACTGAAGGAAAAGCGGTAGGCAAAGTAAACGGGTTAACGGTATTGGATATTGGTGACACTGCATTTGGTACGCCTGCACGCATTACGTCTACTGTATTTGCTGGCGCAAGTGGTGTAGTTGATATTGAGCGTGAGGTAGAGCTTGGACAGCCTATTCACTCAAAAGGCGTTATGTTGCTTAATGGGTATTTAGGTAATAAATACGCTCAGCATTTCCCGCTAACGCTTTCTGCAAACATCGCATTGGAACAGTCTTACGGTCATATAGACGGCGATAGTGCATCCCTTGGTGAACTGGTTGCGCTTATCTCTGCGTTGACTGAAATTCCTTGCTTGCAGACCTTGGCCATTACGGGGTCCATAAACCAGTACGGTGAAGTGCAGGCCGTTGGCGGAGTTAACGAAAAAATAGAAGGCTTTTTCGACTTGTGTCAACACCGCGGCCTTACCGGTACGCAGGGCGTGATTATTCCTAAATCGAATGCGATTAATTTGGTATTAGACGCCACCGTTATCGACGCAGTGAAAAAAGGGCTGTTCCATATTTACACTGTAGAGACCGTTGATGATGCGCTATCTATTTTGATGGAACAGGAAGCGGGTAAAATAAGTAGTAAAGGTCGTTACCCTAAAAATTCAATTAATTACCATGCCGTAAACCGTCTATACAATATTGCGCTCATTGTTAATGGTAGCGATGGCGAATAGCTGAGCGAGCTTTATTTTAAACGCTCTATTGTGTTTTGACATAAAATGACCCCCAATAATTGGAATGTCCAACTAATGGGGGTCACTTCAGAAAAGCGTTTTTTTGATTAAAGCATTAATGTACTTAATCACTACTTAGGCGGCATGCGCAGCCCGCCGTCTAAGCGGATTGTTTCACCATTTAGGTAGCTATTGTTCGCCATATGGATAACCAGATTAGCAAATTCTTCTGGTAGCCCAAGGCGCTTAGGAAATTGAACGTTAGCAGAAAGGGCGTCTTGCACCTTTTCTGGCATAGCAAGCAGCATGGGCGTGCCCATTACACCGGGCGCTACGGTATTAACACGAATGCCTAGCGGCGCTAAATCTCGTGCCATTGGTAGAGTAAGACCAATAATGCCACCTTTACTCGCGGCATAAGCGGTTTGCCCTATTTGACCCTCATAGCCAGCAACTGAAGCAGTGTTCACGATAAGACCGCGTTCGCCTTCCTCGTTAATTGGCGATTGTTTTGCCATCGTTGCTGCAACTAAGCGAGAAACATTAAAGCTTCCTACTAAGTTGATGTCGATAGTTTTCTGAAAATCGCCAAGCGGGGCAGGGTTACCTTCTTTATCAAGTAAACGTTTGGCGGGAGCGATGCCTGCACAGTTAACCACTAAAGAAATGGCCCCAAACCTCTCGGTTGTCGCGTCTATAGCCGCTTGAACAGAAGCTTCATCGCGCACATCGACTTTGGTGAAAAGTGTATTGTTGTTGCCTAACTCTGCTACGCGCTGTACGCCAAGCTCTTCATTTAAGTCGAAAAGGCTGACGTTAGCGCCTGCATCTCGAAGTGCGATGGCAGTGGCGTGACCAAGTCCAGAACAACCGCCAGTGACAATGGCAGTAAGATTATTTAGCGTCATATTTTTCCCTTAAAACCCGAGTTTTCACTATTATTAACGTGATGTTAACGAGAAGTAAGAAGAAAAACTATGGTGCCGAGGGGGATCGGCACCTTTTATTCAGTTATTTATTAGCTATTTTGGCAACTGAATTTTACAGTCTTCGCTTTGGCGGTAGATAATTAGTGTGTGACCGATTACCTGTAGCTTAACTGAGTTGGTTTCTCGAACAATGGCGTCCATGATAAGCGCTTTTTCTTCGCGATCATCAGTTGGCACCTTAACTTTAATTAATTCATGGTGACCAAGCGCGTTGTCAATTTCCGCAACCACACCTTCTGTCAGGCCGTTCCCACCTAGCTGCACAACAGGTTTTAACGGGTGTGCTAGGCCTTTTAGGAATTGTTTCTGTTTATTTGAAAGTTTCATCTAGTAATATTTCTTACAATTAATCTGTTAGTTTATGCTTGAAATAACGTATTCTAACGCCATCTTCTCTACAATCCTAATGACATTGTATTGGAATGACAAAAAAGAAACACTCCGCCAGCAGTAAACGCTGGCTACAAGAACACGTTAACGACCATTATGTGCAAAAAGCAAATAAGGAAGGTTGGCGCTCGCGAGCTATCTATAAACTGGAAGAAATTCAGAAAAAAGATAAGCTTATTAAACCAGGAATGACACTTGTAGACCTTGGTGCTGCACCGGGGGGCTGGTCACAGCTAGCCGCACAGCTCGTTGGCGACAATGGTCAAGTTATCGCGTGCGATATTTTGCCCATGGACCCAATTGTGGGCGTAGACTTTTTACAAGGTGATTTTCGAGAGGACGCTGTTCTCGACGCACTATTGAACAGAATCGGTGGGAACACCGTAGATATTGTGTTGTCTGATATGGCACCGAACCTTGCAGGTAACGCGTCGGTTGACCAATCTCGCTCTATGTACCTTTGCGAACTAGCGCTTGATATGTGTCACCAAGTGTTAAAGCCTGGTGGTTCGTTTGTCATAAAGGTGTTCCAAGGTGAGGGGTTTGTTGAGTTCATGAACGCACTTAAACAATCTTTCACAACCATAAAGACGCGTAAGCCTGACTCGTCCAGATCACGTTCGCGAGAGGTGTATTTGGTGGCTTGTGGGTATAAAGTGTAGTACGCTTTGAGATAAGCGGTTTTCGTTGCGAGTTGTGTCGTTTATTCAATAAACAACTTGTTGAATATACAAGCAATTCGGGTTTATAGAGGTTAGTAGCATTGAGCGATATGGCAAAAAATTTAATCTTATGGTTAGTCATCGCCGTTGTTTTAATGTCGGTTTTCCAGAGCTTTTCACCGAGTGAATCGTCTCGTTCGCAAACTGACTACACAACGTTTTTGAGAGAAGCAGAACAGGGAAATATTCGAGAAGTTCGCATCAATAATAGTGGCGAAATTCGAGGTACTAAGCGTTCAGGCGAAACTTTCCAAACATTCGTACCTTACTTCGATGACAAGTTAGTATCTGACTTGGTTAAGAACGACGTAAGAGTGTACGGTGAACCACCAGAAGAGCAGTCTCTTCTGACGTCTATTTTCATCTCATGGTTCCCCATGTTACTGCTTATTGGTGTATGGATTTTCTTCATGCGTCAAATGCAGGGTGGCGGCGGCCGTGGCGCTATGTCATTCGGTAAGAGCAAAGCTCGCCTACTTGGTGAAGACCAAATTAAGACAACATTTGCTGACGTAGCAGGCTGTGACGAAGCGAAAGAAGATGTATCTGAATTGGTAGACTTCCTGCGCGACCCGTCTAAGTTCCAAAAGCTAGGTGGTAAAATTCCGAAGGGCGTACTTATGGTAGGTCCTCCTGGTACAGGTAAAACGTTGCTTGCAAAAGCTATCGCGGGTGAAGCAAAAGTACCATTCTTTACTATTTCAGGTTCTGATTTCGTTGAAATGTTCGTGGGTGTAGGTGCATCTCGTGTTCGTGACATGTTTGAGCAAGCTAAAAAAGCGGCGCCTTGTATCATCTTTATTGATGAAATCGATGCAGTGGGCCGTCAACGTGGCGCAGGTCTAGGTGGTGGTCACGACGAACGTGAGCAAACCCTTAACCAGATGCTTGTTGAAATGGACGGCTTTGAAGGTCATGAAGGTATTATCGTTATTGCGGCAACTAACCGTCCTGACGTACTAGACCCTGCGCTTCTTCGTCCTGGTCGTTTTGACCGTCAAGTAGTGGTTGGTCTTCCTGACATCCGCGGCCGTGAACAAATTCTTAAGGTTCACATTCGCAAAGTACCAGTGGCTGATAACGTAGAACCGTCAGTTATTGCTCGTGGTACACCAGGTTTCTCAGGTGCTGACCTTGCTAACCTAGTAAACGAAGCTGCATTGTTCGCTGCTCGCGGCAACAAGCGCCTTGTTTCTATGGAAGAGTTTGAGAAAGCGAAAGACAAAATCATGATGGGCTCTGAGCGTAAGTCTATGGTGATGTCTGAGCCTGAAAAAGAAATGACTGCGTATCACGAAGCGGGTCACGCTATCGTAGGTCGCTTAGTGCCAGAGCACGATCCGGTATACAAAGTGTCAATCATTCCGCGCGGTCGCGCGCTGGGTGTGACCATGTACTTACCAGAGCAAGACCGAGTGAGCCACTCTAAACAGCACTTAGAAAGTATGATTTCTAGCTTGTTTGGTGGGCGTATTGCTGAAGCCATCATTTATGGTGACGACAAAGTAACCACGGGTGCATCTAACGACATCGAACGCGCAACTGAAATTGCACGTAAGATGGTTACTCAATGGGGCTTGTCGAGCAAAATGGGCCCAATGCTTTATGCTGAAGACGAGGGTGAAGTGTTCCTAGGCAAGTCTATGTCTAAGGCAACAAACATGTCTGATGACACAGCACGTGCCATTGATGCGGAAATTAAGTCACTGATTGACCGCAACTACGAGCGCGCTCAAAAGATCCTTGAAGACAACATCGATATTTTACATTCAATGAAAGACGCACTGATGAAGTACGAAACCATTGATGCAAAGCAAATTGATGATCTGATGAACCGCACTGACGTTCGTCCTCCTGCTGACTGGGATGACAGCAAGCCATCGGGTGGCGACAAGCCAAGTGGTGGTGCACCGGTTCGCGAGGGTGAAATTAAAAATGACGGCGTAGACAAACCGTCGGTAGGTAAGCCGGGCGATATTCCAAGCTAAGCTTCCACACTCATTTAAAAAAACGCCAGTGAAACTGGCGTTTTTTATTAGAGCAGTTTGATTTTAATCTAGATGTTAGTTTACGGGTTTAGGTACGTTTTATTACTAATCCAGCGGGTTAAAATCAGTTTGCTTTATAGCTTCATTTCTCAACATATTTTCTGTCTAAGAAATACGGTAATTTCAAAACAAAGGTAATGCAGGTAATTCATGCAGTTTGGTAAGTACTTCATAGATCTGTCACAGCCTCAGGTAATGGGCATTTTAAATGTTACGCCTGATTCATTTTCTGACGGCGGCAAGCACACAAATGTATCTCAAGCCCTTGACCATGCGCTTCGCATGATTGAAGAAGGGGCAACTTTTATTGATATAGGTGGTGAATCGACAAGGCCAGGCGCGCCCGACGTATCGCTGCAGGAAGAACTTGATCGCACAATACCCGTTATTGAAGCCGTAGCTAAAAATACCTCATGTGTTATTTCTATTGATACCAGCAAGGCTGACGTTATGAGGGAAGCGGTGAAAGCTGGCGCGGGGCTAATCAACGATGTACGCGCTTTACAAGAGCCTGGTGCATTGCAAGTAGCAGCTGAAGCACAAGTACCTGTTTGTTTAATGCATATGCAGGGGCAACCCAGAACCATGCAGCAAAGCCCTGAGTATGATGATGTAGTGAATGATGTGGGTCAGTTTCTACTCGCGCGCAGTAATGCTTGTGAAGAAGCGGGCATTGCTAAAGATAAGATTTTGTTCGACCCTGGCTACGGTTTCGGAAAGTCACTGGAACACAATTATACGCTGGTGAAACACTTGCCATCGCTTATGAAGCTGGGTTACCCGGTGTTAGTAGGCATGTCTCGCAAGTCGATGATCGGCAATTTGCTAAATAGAAAAGTGGATGAGCGCTTGGCGGGAAGCATAAGCCTCGCTACAATTGTCGCCCAAATGGGCGCACAGATAATTCGCGTTCACGACGTGAAAGAAACAGCTGATGCTGTCAATATCGTGAAAATGCTGAATTCAGTAAAATAAGGAATAATAATGACGCAGCGCAAATATTTCGGCACCGACGGTATCCGCGGAAAGGTAGGCGAGAGCAATATTAACCCAGAGTTTGTTACAAAACTCGGGTGGGCAGCAGGTAAGGTCCTTGCCGGACGAGGGACGAACAAAGTACTTATTGGTAAAGACACGCGTATTTCTGGCTACATGCTAGAGTCGTCTTTAGAGGCGGGTTTATCAGCTGCTGGTATCAATATCGGTTTACTAGGCCCCATGCCAACGCCAGCTATTGCTTATCTCACCAAAACATTTCGCTCAGAAGCAGGGATAGTGATTAGTGCGTCACATAACCCGTTTTACGATAACGGCATTAAGTTTTTCTCAGCGCAAGGCTTTAAGCTTGATGATGATATCGAGTTAGCGATTGAAGATATGCTTGAGCGTCCAATGACATGTGTGGCATCTGATAAGCTGGGTAAGGCTACGCGTATAAACGACGCCGCGGGTCGTTATATTGAGTTTTGTAAGGGGACATTCCCATCAGAATTATCGCTGACAGATCTTAAAATTGTTGTGGACTGCGCACATGGCGCAACGTATCACATTGCCCCGAATGTATTGAGAGAGTTAGGTGCTACGGTTATCGAACTTGGTACAGCGCCCAACGGTTTAAACATTAACGACGGTGTGGGCGCAACCTCAATGGATGCGATTGTTGAAAAGGTTAAAGAGACAGGCGCTGATCTTGGCTTTGCCCTAGACGGCGATGGCGATCGCATTATGATGGTAGACCATCTTGGTAATGTGCTTGATGGTGACCAGATTGTTTACATCATTGCCCGCGACGCGCTTAAGAACGGCAAAATGCAGGGTGGTGTCGTTGGCACCTTGATGAGTAATTTAGGCCTGGAAAATGCGTTGTCAAAGCTTGGTGTTCCTTTCGCAAGAAGTAATGTTGGCGACCGTTATGTGATGGAGCTGCTACAGCAAAAAGGCTGGTCAATTGGCGGTGAAAACTCGGGTCATGTACTCAATCTTAATATGAGCTCTACGGGTGACGGTATTGTAGCCGGGCTTCAAGTGCTTGCCGCAATGCTTCGTTCGCACATGGACTTACACGACTTAGCAAGTGGGTTTGAAATGTACCCGCAAACGCTAGTTAACGTGAGGTACGCTAACCAAGAAGTGGATTATTTAGCACACAGCGATGTACAAAATGCTAAGAAAGAGGCTGAGACTGCGTTAGGTAAAACGGGCAGGGTACTTCTACGTAAAAGTGGTACTGAGCCGTTAATTCGTGTGATGGTTGAGTCGAATGACGAAAGCCAATCTCACAAATGGGCAGAGCATATTGCTGAAACTGTTCGTAATCTCGCCAATTAGTTGGCGTAGCAGGAAATTTTGCTTTTTGTGCTTGTATCTTCTCAATTAAATAGTTAATATCACGCCCGCTTTGAAGACAGGGCTAAGGTCTGCGTTGTGAGTATAAATCTTAGAAAGCCATTCGTGGCTGGCAACTGGAAAATGAACGGAAATTTAGCATTAGTTGCTGAATTTAATCAAAAACTGGCGAATGTAAAAGCTGATTCGGAAATCGTAATTTGCGCTCCTTCACTTCTTTTACACGCATTTGAAACCCATTCGTTTGCCATTGGTGCTCAAAACGTAAGTCATCTTAATAACGGCGCTCACACTGGTGAGTTGTCAGTTGAAATGCTTAAAGAAGCAGGTTGCGGTTACGCAATTGTTGGGCATTCAGAAAGACGAGAAGATCAAGGCGAGTCAAGCGAACTTGTTGCATTAAAGGCAAAGCAATGTGTTTCTTCAGGTGTCGTACCCATCATTTGTGTAGGTGAGCCACTTGAAGTGAGAGAAGCAGGTGATGTTGAATCGTTTGTTGGCGAGCAACTAGATGCACTAGTTAGCGCCATGTCGGTAGACGAACTCAGTAAGACTGTTATTGCATACGAGCCGATTTGGGCAATTGGTACTGGTAAAACAGCCAGCCCTGAGCAAGCACAAGAAGTACACGAATTTATTCGCGGCTACTTTAATAAAGTAGACGCACAATTGGCTCAAGGCCTTCGTATTTTGTACGGTGGCAGTGTTAAGCCAGATAATGCTGAAACCCTATTTGCGCAAAAGGACGTAGATGGTGGTTTGATTGGCGGAGCCAGTTTAAAAGCTGAAGATTTTATTTCAATTTGCCAAGCGGCAAACTGACGAGGTATTTATGATTTACGAAGTGCTATTAGTAGCATACCTAATTGTAGCGCTATTGCTTATTGGATTTGTATTGATCCAACAAGGTAAAGGTGCAGATATGGGCGCTTCATTTGGTTCAGGCGGCTCGAACACGGTTTTCGGCTCATCTGGTTCTGGCAACTTTATGACTCGAACAACGGCAATCCTCGCAGGTTTGTTTTTCTTCATCAGTCTTTCTTTAGGTGCTATAACAGCTAACCGCGAAAGCGCAGAGGATGAGTGGAACAACCTAGAAGTTCCTGCTTCGTTAGAAGAGCAAGTAGAGCTTCCAGCCGATCAAGACGTACCAGTGATTGAAGATGCAGCTCAGGGTGATGTTCCAGTAGTTGGAAGCGATGCGACAGACGTTCCTATGTCTGACGATAGCGAAGGTTCAAACTAAAAAGTTTTCGCGGAAGTGGTGGAATTGGTAGACACGCCATCTTGAGGGGGTGGTGAGCATAGCTCGTGCGGGTTCAAGTCCCGCTTTCCGCACCAATTAAAGAAAGAGAAGGCCAGCAAAGTTGCTGGCCTTTTTTCTATTTGACCTTTTGAAAGCAAGAAGACGCAACCAACAAAACAATTGTTGACCTTGTTATAATTGTAACAAAGCGTTAAAAACCAAAAATTACAGGGTGTTATACCTGTTCGTATCTTTATTATTCAGCTATTCTTTTAGCAGTTCATCGTTTTACGCATCTTAAAATTTAGTCTATTCTTCACGGGGCACTAGAGTGCAAAAAACACTAAGTCAGAGTTTATTTCAAACCTTACTGATAGGTATTGTAATAGCATCACTTCTGATTATTGGCGCTGTCTGGCGTTCAGCCAACACCCTAGTAGTTCAAAATATTGATCACGACATTCTCTTGGCTGAAAAAGTATTTGATAAAGTCGTTGCCGACAGGCAAGCCGTTATCAGAAGCGTTTCAAAAGTCCTGTCTCGGTCTTTCGACTTTAGACGCGCTGTGGGCACTGGAAACATACCCTCTATAGAAGCCGCTTTTACAAGCTACGCAGAACGCCTAAATACAAACATCATTGCGTTAGTCAGTTTAGATCACACAGTAGTTGCAACCCATAGCGATTTATTTGAGCCTGGCCAAAACGTAGAAAGTAGCTTATCACTTGTAGCTAAAGGTCAAGATAGTGGCTTTTTTGTTGTTAACAACAACTTGGTGCAGCTAAATCTAATTCGGGTAGAAATTCCAACGCTTAGATATTACATGCTTATTGGTGTTGATTTCGATAGCGATTTATTAAACGAGTTAAAACAACTTGTAGATGCTGAAATTATCATTTCAGAAGCAGGTTCAAATAAGGTTATAAAGGCAACCTTAGATGAAGGAGACGCTCAGCTCATACTTTCATCTGAACGCGACCCGTCTTGGGTAGATGTCACTTTCAAAGACGAGTTGACCTATTTTGCGCGACAGGTAAGTATTGGCTCTGAGCAGGACTTGCCTATGGCGATTACGCTAGCTGTAGATGTAACCTCTTCGTTTAATGCGTTTACTCGCATTCAATTAACCATATTAGCTTTTTGTTTGTTAGCAATACTCGTTGCTATGGGGCTTTCTCTGTTACTAGCACGAAATGTGAGTGAGCCTGTTTCTAAGTTAGTTAAAGCAGTTAATAAGGTGGCTTCAGGGTCCTATGGTGCGACACTTGAAGCGCCATCGAAACTCAAAGAAATTACCGAGCTTGCTAATGCTGTTGATAGTATGCAGGCGAGTATTAAGAGTCGTGAGAAGCATATACGCTATCAAGCAGAACACGATGTGTTAACGGGGCTTTTTAACCGCAACTATGTTGAAGGCTTTTTCGAATCCGAGCTCAAAGAAGGGCGGGCTGTTCAAGTGGTGGCTATTACCGTCATTGGGTTTCGAACTATTAATGACCTGTATGGCTATTCAAATGGCGACAATACGTTAAAAGCGTTAGCTGAGCGTTTACAGCGCTGGCCTGGCACGTCTGCGCGCCTTGCTGGCGGTGAGATTTTATATATATCGCAGGAATCTCTTAATGATGACCAACTGGAAACTTTAAAGCATATACTTGAGCAGCCTGTTGAAAGCAACTTAATTGCTATTCCTGTAAAAGTTGCAATGGCAATTATCGAGTGCCCACAAGATGCTGCATCCTCTGAAGAGCTCTTCAGAAAAATGAATATAGTCACCGATGAAGCCATTCACAGTGACAGTTGGTGTGTTCGCTATCGAACTGATTTGGAAGATAAATATAACCGCCGACTTGCTATTACAACAGAGTTAAAACGTGCTCTTGCCAGTCAGCAGAATGAACTGTCTATGGTCTACCAACCTAAAGTTGATTTAAGGACTATGAAAGTTTGTAGTATGGAAGCGTTAATTCGTTGGAACAACAGTGCACTTGGTTTTGTTCCTCCTGATGAGTTTATCACTATTGCTGAGCAAGCAGGATTGATTGAGCAGGTCACGACTTGGGTTATGCAGCAGACTATTGCCGATTTAGCTTATTTCAGAGCTAAAGGATATGAATTTACTGTGGCAATGAACCTTTCGACTCAAGACATACAAAACAAAGTATTGCTGCGTAAGCTTGTTGCTTTGCTTACGCAAGAGGGGCTTTCCCCTGAGGCGCTGGAACTTGAAATTACTGAAAGTGACTTGGTTGCCGACGCATCGCTCGCCATAGAGAACCTAAATGAGCTAACAGCCCGTGGATTTCACTTTGCGATAGATGATTTCGGCACGGGCTATTCTTCATTGGCGTACTTAAAGAATCTACCAGTCACAACAATCAAGATAGATAAAAGCTTTATTCTTGCTCTAGCAAGCGACGAGAACGATCAACAAATAGTTCACACCGTGCTTAGTTTAGCAAGTGTCTTCAATTTAAAAGTGGTTGCAGAGGGTGTAGAAGATGTTGCGTCGCTAGAAATCTTGAAAGAGTGGGGGTGTGATATCGCACAAGGTTATTTCATCAGTCGTCCTCTTAATCGTTCAGACCTAGAAAATTGGCTGCAAAATACGCCTTTCGGTGAATAGCTTTCTTATTACAAAAAATTTATATTTTTGAAGTCAATGGGATGCTCAATCGTTTATCAACGCTGACATGGCATCTAAAATGCAAACAATTATTATGAAGCGCGAAAATCGCTCCGCAGGCTGAACACTTTCATCAAAGTGTGAGTTTTTTGCCTACTGAGTTGTGAAATTACTTCAAAAACAAGGAATTTACTATGGACATCATTCGTATACTTTTATCAATTTTACTTCCACCGCTAGGCGTATTTTTACAGGTAGGTATTGGCGCGCATTTTTGGATCAATATTCTATTGACTATTCTTGGTTATTTTCCAGGTGTAATTCACGCGGTTTACATCATCGCTAAAAAGTAGCCACCTAAGGGCTTCTGTAAGTCGTTATACGCGCCAGAGCAAAAAATATTAAATATGCAAAAGCCAGCTTTAGTAGCTGGCTTTTTACTTTATGACGCCTTTCGGACTGAACATTATCGCCATGGATACCATGGCTATGTTATGCAGTGAGTTTTTCGGTGTCTAATTCCTGTTTCATCTCTTTTTGATATTCATCAGCAAGTTTTGTTTTCTGGCGGTCATTAAGCACATTACCCGCAACCTGGAAGAACTCTTGTTCTTCGTCAGCAAGGTGATGTTCCACTTTTTCCTGAAGTGCTTTTAAATAACGTAACCATGCAGGTGAACTCATATCGGTGTCATCAAGCTTCGCCAGTAATTCATCAATCTCGTGATGCTCTGCAATACCATGACGGGTCAAATCTGCGGTGGCGTCTTTTTCTAAAAGATGAGAATAAAAGTGGCGCTCCTCAGCAATAGCATGACTTTCAAGCTGTGTCTTAAGCTCTTGATAATATTCACGGCGTGCAGCTGTATCTCCACTTGTTTCAGCTAAAATCTTTAGCAATAAACGTTGCTTCTCATGGTCTTGGCGTAAAGCTTCAAAAATTTTCATGGGTAGTTCCTTATAAATACCTAAAAAATGAATCACACCTGTGGTAATGCTATTTTTATTCCATGAATGAGATATTTGTTACGCGCTGATTTTTAAAAGAAATTTCAAATGAAGTGACATAGAGTCATTGAATTGGGGAAGGGGACAACGCAAATTTTACAAGTTAGTTTCCGATAAATTCACGGCAGTAAGTCCGTGAATTTATCGAAAAAGGGAGATGGGATATGCGCTACACGCCTTGTGCGACCATTGCGTCAGCGAGTCTACGAAATGCTGCTACATTGGCGCCTTTCATATAATCAACGTAGCTGCTTCCAGCATCGCCTTCAGATTTACCCTCATCAACACAGCGCTGATGAATGCTTTCCATAATAGCGTATAACTGGTCATCAAGTATCTTCGCATTGCGCTGATTGAACATGGCGTTTTGGCTCATTTCTAATCCCGACAAGGCGACACCACCCGCATTAGATGCTTTTCCAGGCACATAAACAATTTTGGCATCTAAGAAAAGGGCTTGTGCCTCATTCGTACACGGCATGTTCGCACCCTCTAAAACCATCTTACAGCCGTTATCCAGTAATAACTTGGCATCTGCTTCAAGCAGTTCATTTTGCGTTGCACAAGGTAAAGCAATATCACATTTTATATGCCACGGCTTTTTATCGGCTATCCATTCGCCTATGTTTTTATCTGCCATATCCACAAGAATATTATCTCGGTTAGCGTGGTTGTTAATTGCCCATTTTAATGCCGTATCCGATAACCCTTCTTCAACATGCAGAAGACCCCGGCTATTAGACAGCGAAATAACTTTTCCGCCTTTCTCTACCGCCTTGAGCGCCGCATGCAACGCTACGTTTCCGGCTCCAGATACTGCAATAGTATTGCCTTCAATGTGAGAATTTCGTTGTTTACAAACCGCTTCTAAAAAGTAGATTAAGCCAAAACCTGTGGCTTCAGTGCGCACATAACTTCCACCAAATTCTAACCCCTTGCCTGTCAACACACCTTCGAACCTGTTGTTTAACCTACGGTATTCACCATAGAGATAACCTATTTCTCTAGCGCCTACGTTAATATCACCAGCAGGTACATCTGTGTTCGCGCCTATGTGTCGTTGCAATTCACGCATGAATGCTTGGCAAAACAACATAATATCTCGGTCTGAGCGTCCTTTGGGGTTAAAGTCAGAGCCACCTTTTCCGCCACCCATGGGCAAGCCAGTAAGTGCATTCTTGAAACACTGTTCGAAAGCAAGAAACTTAAGCACCGATAAGTTGACGGTAGGATGAAAGCGCAAGCCACCTTTGTAAGGGCCCATGGCTGAATTGTGCTGTACACGCCAACCTTGATTGACTTCAATATTGCCATCACTGTTCATCCACGACACGGTAAAATAAATAATGCGTTCAGGCATGCAAATGCGTCTTATAATATCGAACGCTTTGTAGTCTTTGTTTGCATTGTAAATAGGAACAATATCTTCTAATACTTCGTGTACCGCCTGTAGGTATTCCGTTTCGTTAGCAAACTTCTCATTAAGAAAGGTATAGATTTCTTCAAAGTTACTTTTCTGAGTCATGTACTGCTTAATCCTTTTCTTCAAAATTGGTGAGAACGTTAAGGCTTCGAGGGCATGTTTTTATCTCAAGCTTTTCGCCTTCGTAGATCTCGCCGTCGACAGCATACGCCGTGGGCTTATCAAATGTTAACGTTATGCTTGATGCGCGTTCGTGCCGTATTGATTCAGATTGCTTCTTTGCTTCAGCTGGACTTAGCACTAGCTCTGCTAACGATGCGAATTGTTTATCAGAGCTGGGCTGAGGTAGTAGCCAGGTCAAATCAAGCTTTCCATCGGTGATGTCGGGCGGCTCAGCGCCCTGAGCAAGTGCTGTGGTCATTGGGGCTGCGTTTGCAATAACAAAGCTCGGCGTTTCTAAGGTTTCAGCTGGCTGGTTGTCTTTTGCTACTTTAAACGTCATGTTTTCGTTATTTGAAATCGCGTTCCATAGCCCTTTTAGGTAGGCAAACTGGCCGCCTACATTCTTTTCTTCGCGATCAGCGGCCGAAATCATTTTTTCCTCGAAGCCAACTGCTGCTACCAAAAGCATAACGTGGTCGTTACAGGTCGCGGTATCTATGGCTAAGGTGTTGCCCTCTATAATGATGTCACATGCTGTACTAATAGGCATGACTTTACTAATGTAGCCATGCAACACTTGGCTCAGTGCGTTTGCTGTACCAAAAGGGATAATCCCCATGGTAACGTCGGTGTTGACCAAAGCCGATGCGACTTCAGTTAACGTTCCATCGCCTCCGCATGCGACAATAATGTGGGCGCCGTCTTGTTTTGCCTTTTCTGCTAGTGCCTTACCATCTACTTCAGGTGTGGTTTCTTTCACGGTCACTTTGAATTTTTCATTTAATCGAGAAAGAACGTCATCTCGGTATTGCTCCCATTTACCGCCACCAGCAACTGGATTAACGATAAGGGTTAGATTCTTTTGTAGTGAAAGTAGGCCACCATCTCTAATCTGCTGCAGCGATGCTAATTGACGTTTGTTGAGCCTTGCTGTTTGGCGTATCTGGTTAATTTCACGTAATGCATCATCTACACTCAACGAAGGGTTTTTGGCCAGTAAATAGGCTGCAACCACCAGAACAGAGCGACCTCGTCCAAGCGCACAATGCACAACAACATTTTTCTTTTCAGAAATTTGCTGATTCAACCAATTTATTGCTAAAACAAGTTGTTCAGGAGTGGGGCTGGTATGGTCGAGTACCGGTACGTTTAAATAGCGGTAATCTTCTTGATATGCCGTCCAATCCAGTCCATCAAATTCAGCGGTTACGTCAAGAATGGCATCAATGTTGTTTTCGTTTAAAAGGCTAACATGTTTTCCCGACATGCGGCACGCAAGGAATAAGTGCGGCTCGATTTTTTGTAGAGGAGGGACTTTATCCGTTCTGCGTGCGTATTCATTGTAAAGCCAAGAGCCCAGTAAAAAAGGTACAAAAATCCAGCGTATGTAGAATGGTATTGAGCCATCCTCACGTTTGCGAAACAGACTTGGATAGTTGAGCAAATAGGCGCTGCTTACGGCAATAAGGGAAAATGCAATCCAACCAAATACCACTTTTAACAATATCACTGGCACGGTCAGCGTTAGTGCTAACGCCACTAATGTACCAAGTACGTAATACTTCACCATTTTCACGATTAACACATCCTTTGTAATTGGAAAGAGCAAACAGTCTATGCATCTATACTTACACTGGAGCGTTTTCGTTTACTTTTGTCGCAATAGGGTTGAACTATCACGTACCGGTAAACGTATGCTTTGGTATTGAAAATATGAGCGTTTCAAATGAAGAATAGTGCGGTACTAAAGGTTGCGAACTTTGTATGGTTCCAAGGAATTTGGTGGCTGGTCATCTTATTCCAGAATAAAGCAGTAATTCCAGTGTTAGGGTTAATCCTTCTATGGATAGTCATTTCGCCCAAGCGAGTGGAAGATATAAAGCTAATGGGCACGGTATTTTTACTGGGCACGGTGGTTGATGCACTTTTAACCCTAAGCGGGCTGTTCATTTTTAACGAGACAGAAACGCTGGTCAGCTTCTGGCCAATTCCAATTTGGCTAAGTCTTTTATGGGCAGCCTTTGCAGGTACGGTCTATCACAGTTTAACTGCCTTTAATGGTCGAATGGCCGTTGCGGCGCTTGCTGGAGCTATCTTCGCGCCGCTCAGTTATATCGCCGGCGCCAAATTCGGCGCGGTTGAATTGGGCGCAAGCGTTGTGCTTTCTTATATTTTTATCGCTCTAGTGTGGAGTGTAATCTTCCCGCTGTGTTTTTATTTATCCAATCGTTTTGAGGCAAAACAAGCCCAAGCGTAAATGCAAGGAGTGTATTGGCAATGACGAAAAACGTATTAGTTACAGGTGGAAACAGAGGTATAGGTCTAGAAATAGTAAAAGGAATGCTGTCTAAAGGCTATAAAGTGCTTATGGGGTGTCGAGACGAAGAGGCCGGCCTTGAAGCCAAGAAAGATATTGTGGGAGGGGATTTGCATATTATTGAGATGCCTCTTGATAACGAAACCGCCATCGTCGATGCGTTTGTTCGAGCTGAGGCCGTGTATGGCCCTATTGATATCCTCATAAACAATGCAGGTATCTTAGACGATACGCCATGGAAAGATGTAAATTCTGAGACGTTGGCTAAATCGATGCAAATTAATGTGAACGCCCCGCTTACACTTATCCAGCAAACGTTACCGCAAATGATTGAGCGAGGTTTTGGACGTATTATCAATGTAAGCTCTAGTTACGGTAGCTTCGCCGAGGGGCTGAAAGGGCCAATGTGCTATGCGATAACAAAGGCTGCTATTAATGCGCTTACGGTTAAGATGGCAGCGGTAGTTGATGAAGCTGCTGACGGTAAGTCTCTTGATGTAACCGTTAATAGCATGACCCCGGGTTGGGTGCATACCAGAATGGGTGGAAGTGATGCGCCCAAAACGCCCGAGGAGGGAGCAGATACGGCTATTTGGTTAGCAACCATGGAAGAGGGCGGCCCCCATGGCCAATTCTTAAAAGATAGAGAGCCTATAGAGTGGTAGCCTTAATTAACTAACCTAATTCATATAGTTTGAAGGCTACCATTTTCACGATGCTTTTTAATCAGCATCTTCTAAAGTGAGAATCGCTCTCGTAGAAAGCGGGCGATTCCATCTTCATCGTGATGCCCAATGACGGAAGTGGCGGCGTCTTTGATATAAGGTTTAGCGTTAGAAGGTGCATAAGCCTCGTCTGCTAGCTTAAACATACTTAAATCATTATCACTGTCGCCAAACACAATAACGTTGCTTGCATTCAACTGTTGGCGCAAAAGCTCTACCGCACTCCCTTTATTCGCAAGATTGTGGTGAACATCCATCCAACGATACTCATTTCCTTCGATAGCGGGGCCTGAGTAAGCAATGAGCTCTTCGTGCATGTTCAGCTGTTTATACATGTCATAAACAAGCGCAGCGTCGCCAATCATACTGATATTAGTAATATGTGCACTAGCAGGTAACGACTCGATTGACGCTAATCTAGCTTTCGTTCGCGAAAAGTATTTTTCGATTAAATCGTGTTCCACCTGATGCTTCGGCGACGAATGGTAAATCACGTGTTCGTGGTCAGCACTATCCATGTTTACCGTGTTAATAAACGGCGTGATATTGTTCTTAACTGCGTGGTCAATAATAAGATTGACTTCACTAGGGGCGAGTAAGTTTTCCAGTGTTAGCGCATTTCCGCTTGGATCCCATATAGCTACGCCATTATTGTAAATATGCGGAAGGACAAAAGATTGACCTTGCAAAACAAATTGCGCAGAGTGCATAGTGCGACCTGTAGCAACGGTGAAGGCAATATCCTTTTCGCTAAGTAAGCCCAACGTTTCTTTTGTAAACGCAGAAATTTCTGAAGACTTATTTAATAATGTCCCATCTAAATCAAAAAATATCAAATCCATACAGTTGGTGCCTAGTTTTAACATAACGCCGACCAAACGCTAAAGGGCAATGCACAGCACATTTGGTATGTTGCCCTTTAGCGCTTTTAAATACGGCTAACTTCATCAATGCGTTATTGTCACTTTATCATATTCTCTGTTTAAGCAGTGTTTCATATCATGTAATTAATCTTACTAGCGAATGGATTCAACCACTTTGTCGGTGTGCTGCTTTAATAACTGCGAAACCTTAGACGATGACTGTGAATTTTTGAGATTGATCACAAGCGCTACCTTACCAAACCTAACCGCATGCCTAACGGTCTGGATAACTTGATTTCTGTCTGGGCGTAGACCAATTAAACCCGCAATAAATAACCCAATGAATATACCTGGGCTGATCAGTGCTATAAAGGTAAATAATGGGTTTTGCTGAGTAAGCGCAGGCCCGAATAGTGTTAATAAAGAAGCTGCGACAAGGCCAACAATAAGACCAACTGACCCTAGCAATAAGTGCGACGACCACATACTTTTGCCAATGGATGCACTATTGCGTTCAAGCTTTTCGCTCATATGCGGGTCGCCCGCTTCAATAATTTCTATTTGAGACGCTTCAACCGACGTTTCTTCTTGTACAATTTCTAATACTTCTTGCACTTTTATTTTTGAAGGGAACACAGCCGCCACTTGCAACTCACCGTTTGATACAACGTTGGCTCTTAAATTCACATGTTCGTTGCCACTGGCGTTATCAGAGTTAGTACTGTTCGGATTTTCAATGGTCATTTTTACATCCTCGACTTCTTACTTGGACTCTATGAATTGATTCGTTTTACTTGCAAGTCATAACGAGTGGCTGGTTATACCAGCACTGAACATACAGGTAACTCGATCGCTAATGTCTTAGATATTCAAGTTGCATTCCGGCGAACAAGTCTCGGTGCTCATACTTTAGTTTGGGCTGTGGCTGTATTGGATTTATGTTGTTGCTTTTAATAAGGATTTTTCAAAAGTTAAATATGATTTAGTTACTGGGAAGGTAATTTAGGAAGGTGCTTTGAACATATCATAAGAGGTTTATGGACCCTCACTGACTGGGACAATTACTTACACTGTGATTATTTTACACAGGGTGTGAAAAATCGTTATAGCCATGGAATCAATATGTTACATAGACATAAGGCTCAGAGGAAAGGCCACCTGTATGTTGTGATCATTTCTCAACGTTCTTCTGTAAGTTTTAGTTATACATTTTGCTTTGGCTATCGTTTTAGTTTTTTTATGGAAAGCGCAGCGAATCTGAGCGGCCTTGGCATAACCTTAACAGAGAGTCTTATTTGAGGTTAAGAAAAGGAGCAAGTATAAATGAAACGGATTAAGGGCTATTGCAACGTCTACTCTGATGATAGCCATCTATCAATAAGGCGCATCGCTTGCGGTGATAAACGGTTTTACTATCGCTATGCAAGTGGAAAAAAAGTCACAGGAGAGCGCGTGCTAAAGCGTATCAAAAAGCTTGTCATTCCTCCAAATTGGCGCGACACTTTTATCAGCCGTGATAGTAAGGCGAGTATTCAAGCCGTCGGCTATGACGAAAAAGGACGTAAACAATATATCTATCACAACAAATGGCACGAGCAGCAGCAAGTAGAAAAATTTGAGCGTTTGGTTGCCTTTGGTAATGCACTTCCTGAGTTCCGTGAGCACTGTCTTTCATTAATTTCACAGCCAACATGGACGCAAGAAAGAGCTTGCGCGCTGGTGTGCCTGTTGCTCGATTACACTGGTGCTAGAGTTGGCAACGCTCAATATAGCAAGGAAAATAATACATATGGGCTAACCACATTGCGGCGCAAGCATGTACAAGCGCAGTGTGACGATAGCGTTGAACTTGCTTACATCGGTAAGCATGGCAAACCAAGAACACTAAAAGTAAATGACCCTGAGCTTGCTACATTAGTTTGTGACTGCGCACAACAACAAGGTTATTGCTTATTTCGTTATCAAGATGCGAACAAACATTGGCATGACGTAACAAGTGAGGACGTCAATGCGTTTATACACTCTGAGTTAAGTAAGCAGTTCAGCTGTAAAGACTTTCGGACGTGGGCTTCTAGCCGGTTTGCATTAACTAACCTTCCGCATGTCTATGAGCAAGTGAACACTTCTAAAACTAAAAAGTGGGAGAGTACCTTAAGTAAAGTTGTAGCAGCAGAGTTGGGTAATACTCCTACTGTATGTCGAAAATATTATATTCATCCGAAACTATTTACTGTGAAAAATGACGAAAAGGCGTGTGAGAAGCTAATTAATCGGGTTCGTTCGCTTCATAGTGAAGATTGTACGCAACTTACCCATTTACTACCTGTAGAAAAGCTTCTTTTGGATGTTATTTCGTCTGAGTACGCGTAACAAAGTATTTTTAATGAAAATGTTTTAGCTGATGGTAAAGTTGCTGTTTTTTGCGACTTTTTAGCTAAAGTTAAATTGTTTCATAAATGACCTGGTGTTTTTAAGTTATTGATAATAAGTAGTTTATTAAATTTTTTTTAGCTTAGTATGCTGTGAAACATGGTTGGTGCTAATTTGAACATAAATGCCTGTTAAATGATGTTGTTTAAAAATTGCACTTGAAATTTTCTATCAGATCCTTATATTGTTAGAGCTCTAATGATTATTGTTCGATTTAATTATTTGCTTTTGAATCTGAATTAGCAAAGGTTGAATGGCGTTTTCATTTACGAGTTTTCGAAGAGCAATAGAGGAAATAACGAACGTTATGCCAATGGAAAGTTACCTATCACTAGCGGTGTATTTTATAGCGATGTTAGGGATAGGGTTGTTTGCTTACCGACAATCTACCAGTGATATATCTGGTTATATTCTGGGGGGGCGACAAGTCAGCCCTCAAGTGACTGCATTGTCAGCAGGTGCATCTGACATGTCTGGCTGGATGCTAATGGGCTTACCAGGTGCAATGTACTTAACCGGTTTCGATGCGGTTTACATTGCAATAGGGCTAGTTGCAGGTGCGTTGGCCAATTATTTACTAGTAGCACCAAAACTTCGCGTTTATACCGAAGTAGCGAACGACTCGCTGACTGTGCCTGAGTTTTTTGCGAAGCGTTTTAATACGCCTAACTCAAGCTTACGTATTGTTTCAGCGGTGATTATCGTATTGTTTTTCACGCTATACACCTCTGCCGGGTTAGTTGCAGGTGGTAAGTTGTTTGAAAGCGCGTTTTCAGTCGACTATCAGCTAGGCCTATTTATTACGCTGGGTGTAGTGGTGTCTTATACGCTACTTGGTGGTTTCTTGGCAGTAAGCCTTACGGACTTTGTACAAGGGTGCATTATGTTCGTTGCGCTTGTGCTGGTTCCAATTGTCGCGTTTACCGAGTTTGATAGCGTGTCGCAAATGACAAGCGCTGCTTATCAATCTGTACCAAATTTTTCTGAATCGTTAGAAACGCTAACGATTGTAGGGTTGCTATCGAGTTTAGGTTGGGGCTTAGGTTACTTTGGACAGCCTCACATTATTGTTCGCTTTATGGCAATTCGTTCTGTTAAAGCCATTGGAACGGCAAGAAACATTGGCATGTCGTGGATGACAGTGACAATTATTGGTGCATTAGCAACTGGTTTTGTGGGTATTGCTTACGCTAACCAGTTTGGTCTTGCAGTTGACGACCCAGAGACGATATTCATTATCTTCTCACAGTTGCTGTTTCACCCACTTATCAGTGGATTTTTAATGGCCGCTATTCTAGCCGCCATAATGAGTACAATTTCGTCGCAGCTATTAGTTAGCGCAAGTTCGTTAACAGAAGATATTTACCGAGTAATGGTAAATAAAAAGTTTTCAGAAAAATCGTTAAGCGAAAAGCAAACGGTAACAATTGGCCGATATGGTGTTGCAGGTGTGGCTGTAGTTGCATTGCTGTTGGCTATGGATGCGTCGAATACAATTTTATCTTTAGTAAGTAACGCTTGGGCCGGTTTTGGCGCAGCATTTGGTCCGTTAGTACTGTTTTGTCTGTATAAAAAAGATTTAACAGCGAAAGCGGCAATGGCGGGCATGATCAGCGGTGCGGTAACCGTACTATTCTGGATTTACGCGCCCGTTTTAGCTGACGGTAAAACGTTAAGCAGCGTTATTTATGAAATTATTCCAGGGTTTGCGGTGAGTACGTTAACGCTTTATTTGGTAAGTCGCTTTAGCGAAAACCCATCGTCAAACGTACAGGCAACATTCGCGCAAGCCAGTGAAGAATTAGCAAATCAACAATCTTAAGGTTAAAAAGTTTATTATGAGTCATCCAAATTGGAAACGCGTAGTCATCAAAGTGGGTAGTGCATTGATATCGCCCAACCAACAAGGTTGTAGCAGTCATTACCTTTTGAGCATTGCGCAATTTATCGTGCGATGCAGAGCCAACGGTACACAAGTTGTACTCGTGTCTTCTGGTTCTGTCGCAGCAGGCGCGCACCTGTTTCCAGAGCAAGAAAAGTCAGACATTGCGGTTAAAAAAGCAATGGCAGCAGCGGGTCAAACCGAAATGATTGCCACGTGGGACAGACTGTTTGATTTTCCGTCTGCTCAGATGCTGTTAACGCATGCTGATTTGCGAGACAGAGAGCGTTACGTAAGTATCCGTGAAACGATATTCAGTTTATTGGATAACAATATCCTGCCTATCGTTAACGAAAACGACACCGTTACCACCGACAAATTGAAAGTGGGTGATAACGATAATTTATCGGCCATGGTGGCGTCGGCGGCTGAAGCAGATGCACTTATCATCTGTTCAGACATTGATGGGTTGTACGATAAAAACCCGCATGAACACGACGACGCACAATTGCTTAAATCAGTTAATACCATTGATCAAAGCATTTATGACATGGCTGGCGGTGCGGTAAAAGGCGGTGTAGGCACCGGTGGTATGCGCACTAAAATTGAAGCGGCCGAAAAAGCCGTTTCGCATGGTATAGATACATATATTATTAACGGCTTTACTGAACTGTCGTTTAATATGCTGCTTGCAGGTGAGAACCCAGGCACGCATTTCGTACCTCATGCCAAGCCAATGCAAGAAAATGTGCATTGGATGCGCCATACGTCAAACGCGCAGGGCGAGGTGATAGTAGAAGGGGACTTCGATGCCTCTTTAGACAGCGACGCAGAGCAACTGACAAGTAGCGAAATTATTGACGTGAAAGGTGAGTTCTCGGTGGGGGACACTATTTTAGTACGTAAAGAAGACGGCACTAAACTGGTAAAAGCCAAGTCGAACTACAGTAGCTGTTTACTGAATTTTATTGCGAATCAGGAAAATGAAGAATTCGCCCACGAGTTTGAGGAAAAAACCGGGCCAATTATTTCTGATCAGCACATAGCAAATCTGGAGAAAGAATGAGTATTATTACAGAGTTAGCACAACAGGCGAAAAAAGCTGCACGTACACTGGCAATTTTAAGTGAAAGCCAGAAAAACGCGGTGTTAACTGATATGGCCGCGGCAATTCGTGCAAATAAAAGCAAAATTATTGAAGTAAACGAAAAGGAAGTAGCGCGCGCTAAAGAAAATAACTTAGACGCAGCGATGGTTGACCGCTTAATCCTAAACGATGAGCGTATTGAAGCCATGGCTGAAGGCATCGAAGTTATTGTTGAACTAGACGATCCTGTGGGCAAAGAGCGTGTTATTGGTACTCGTCCTAACGGAATTGAAATTAAGAAAATGCGTATACCGCTTGGCGTTGTGTGCATGATATACGAAGCACGGCCTAATGTTACTGCCGACGCTGGCGCGCTGTGCTTCAAATCGGGTAACGCTGTGATTTTACGTGGTGGTAAAGAAGCATTGGATACCAGCTTAGCGATTGCTGAGCTTATGCAAGATGTGTTGGAGAAACACAACTTGCCGAAAGCACTGGTTACGGTTGTTCCAAATCCTGACCGAGCATTGATGCAAGAGCTAATGGAGCAGCGTGATTACATTGACGTAATTATTCCTCGTGGTGGTGAAGGTCTTATCAACTATGTTACCGATAATGCCAAGGTGCCGGTAATCCAGCACTTTAAAGGTGTGTGCCACCTTTATGTAGATAAAGATGCTGATTTAGACAAAGCCATGGCCATTCTTCTAAACGGTAAAACACAGCGTACTGGCGTGTGTAATGCGTTGGAAGGTCTGGTTGTACACCAAGCCGTTGCGGGTGATTTCTTACCCAAAGTGGCCGATGCCTTTAAAGAAAAAGGCGTTAAAGTTCACGTTAATGAAAAAGGTAGCCAGTACTTTGATGGCGCAGACGTGATTGCAGAAGACGCATACGGTGAAGAGTACCTAGGTTTAGAAATCGCTATTCGTGTAGTTGACGATTTCGACGCTGCGGTTGACCACATTGCGCAGTTTGGTAGTAACCACACTGAAGTAATTTGTACGGAAGATGCTGAAAAAGGCAAGTTATTCCAACGCGCAGTAGATGCAAGTGTGGTAATGGTTAACGCCTCTTCGCGCTTCTCTGACGGCAGCCAGTTAGGTTTAGGTGCAGAAATTGGTATTGCAACGACTAAGCTACATGCATACGGCCCAATGGGATTAGAGTCGTTGACCTCTGAGAAATATCTAGTGAACGGTGAAGGCCAAATTCGCGACTAACTAATGTTGTTGTAACTGGTCGGCATTGTGCCACGAGTTTACATGCTTCATAATGAAAAGCGCTGACATTCGTCGGCGCTTTTTTATTTTTATTCAAAGATTTACCCTCGCAGCACAGATGGAGCATACATGGAGATCGTGATAGACCCTAAGCAGTTATGGAACCAGCTTATTGCCTTTGCCAGTGAGTATAAACTGCTGACATCACTACTACTTTTAATTGTATTGCACTTCATCAAAAAAGGTATGTTGCTGCTCATCAGGCGTATTAGCTCGCAGCGCGGTGAAGACAGAAGAAACCAGATTAATATTTTAGAGCAATTAGGTAACGCCTTTATCATCATTGTATTAATGATGGTGTGGAGCTCTGAAATACAAACGCTCGCGATATCCATTGCCGCGTTCATGGTTGCCATAGTTCTGGCTACCCGTGAATTTATTCAATGCTTTATGGGCTTTATTTACTACCTAGGCGCAAGGCCGTTCAGGGTAGGGGACTGGATCCAAATGAACAACATCATTGGTGAAGTGGTAGAAATGGACTGGGCAAAGACAGCGCTTTTAGAAGTTGACCCAGAAAGCTTTAACTACACGGGTAAACACGTTTATGTACCTAACAGCCAGCTAGTTACCCAAACCGTGCGTAACCTTAACTTTATGCGCCGCTACCGTTTACACTCTTTTGAAATTGTTAACGAGCCTACCGTAAACGCTTACAGCTTGTTACCCGCTTTTCATGCCCGTGCACAAGCGCACTGTGAATACTTTCGCGATGTAGCAGAGCGTTATAAAGGCTTAATTGAACGCCATTTAGAACAAGAATTTATTCGTATAGACCCAGAGGTTGAAATCAAAACCAATGAGCTTGCAAAAGTGGTGGTGAAGGTTAGCCTTTTCTGCCCGACTGCGGAAGCCCATGAGCTAGAGCACAAAATGTGCTCCGATTGGTTAAGCTTGTGGTTTAGAGCGCAAAAAGAAGAACAGACAATGCTAATGCAGCAGCAAAGCGAGCATAACAACGCCAACCTTCAAGCGTCGGCTACAACAGAACGGCAAACAACAACGAGCACTGGGCTGTAAATTTCTATCAACGAGCGATCTGTTTCTTAAATTACTGGTCGCTCATTGCTATTCATTACACTTCATCCGTCACACTTCATTCGTTACATTTCCATTCCCGCTGGTGGGAAAAATGTCCTTCTAAAAATGCCATCTGGTCAGCCAGTATGCGTCTGTTCATTAAATAAAAACGCTCGTAAACATTGGGCCTAAAGGGCACAGCGAGCAAAGGCATATTCGCTTCTTCGGGTGTTTTCGCTGCTTTAGCATGATTACATCGCTGACAAGCCGTGGCTACGTTCGTCCAACTATCTTTTCCGCCGCGAGAGCGGGGAATGATGTGGTCTCGCGTAAGTTGTTTAGGCGTAAACTTGTTGCCGCAATACATGCACAAATAGCTGTCGCGTCTAAATAAATAGCGGTTTGTAAGGACAACTTTGCCAGATAAATCTGTCACCTTGCCGTCGCAAGCGATAATGCTTGATAGGGTAAGTTCGCTTTGCAGCCCTTCGTGATTCCAGCCTCCTTTGAGTGTTATGGCATCACTGCCTAGCTCGAATAGCACCTTATCTTGACTGTAAAGCTTTGCGGCTTGTTCAACATCTATCCACTCTTGTGGCATGCCTGCTTTATTAAGTCGAAGTACCAACATGGTTATCTCCTTTAGCACACTAATATTAGACGTTCTTGTTGTGAAGAATTCTTATTGCCCGTTTATGGTTCAAAGTACTGTTTACGGGTTGTTTATTTGTTCGCTTTTTGTTCTAGCATACGCTGTTTTGTGTCAGTATGATGAAAATATAGTCAATAATTGAAATTTCACAGATATTTCATATAGTCATGGTGCTATAGGTGATAGCGATTTAGCGCAGATTCACAAAATAAATTCCACGCGGGGCTGTATTTGGCAATGGCATTACAGCTACTTCAAAGCTATACTATGCGCCGCGTTTAAAAGCGATAAAATAAAGATTGAAATTAAAGGACAAATAGTGACTCCTATTACTAAATCATTTCAGTATGGACAGCATACTGTAACTCTAGAGACGGGTGTAATTGCTCGTCAGGCAACAGCTGCGGTTCTTGCGAGCATGGACGACACGTCTGTACTGGTAACAGTAGTTGGTAAAAAAGAAGCCAAAGCAGATCAAGACTTCTTCCCACTTACTGTTAACTACCAAGAAAAAGCGTACGCTGCGGGTAAAATCCCAGGTGGTTTCTTCAAGCGTGAAGGTCGTCCATCTGAAGGTGAAACACTGATTGCACGTCTTATCGACCGTCCAATCCGCCCATTATTCCCAGAAGGTTTTAAAAACGAAGTACAAGTTGTTGTTACTGTAATGTCTGCTAACCCAGATATCCCTACAGACATCATCTCTATGATTGGTACTTCAGCAGCCCTTGCTATCTCTGGTATTCCTTTCAACGGCCCAATCGGTGCGGCTCGTGTTGGTTATAGCAACGGTGAATACATTCTAAATACACGCGCAGAAGAGCAAGCTGAAAGCGAGCTTGACCTTGTTGTTGCGGGTACTGAAGGCGCAGTACTTATGGTTGAATCAGAAGCGAACGTGCTTTCTGAAGACACCATGCTAGGTGCGGTTATGTTCGGTCACGAGCAAATGCAAACTGTAGTTAACGCAGTTAACGAATTTGCTGCTGAAGTTGGCACTGAGAAGTGGGACTGGGCACCAGAAGAAGAAAACACTGCGCTTAAAGACAAAGTTAAAGCACTAGCTGAAGCAGAAATGACTGCGGCTTACCAGATTTCTGACAAGTTAGAGCGTAAAGACGCGGTAACTGCAGCAACTGAAAAAGCGCTTGCAGCCATTATTGCTGAAGACGAAACGCAAGATCAGAAAGAAGTACTAGACCTTCTTCACGAACTTGAGTCTGACGTTGTGCGTTCACGCATTCTATCTGGCGCGCCGCGTATCGATGGTCGTGACCCAGCAATGATCCGTGCACTAGACGTAGCGACAGGTATTCTTCCTCGTACTCACGGTTCTGCACTATTTACTCGTGGTGAAACTCAGGCACTTGTAGCTGCTACGCTTGGTACAGAGCGTGACGCACAGATGATTGACGAGCTTCAAGGTAAGCGCGACAGCCGTTTCATGCTTCACTACAACTTCCCTCCATACTGTGTTGGTGAAACCGGTATGATTGGTTCGCCTAAGCGTCGTGAAATTGGTCACGGTCGTCTAGCGAAGCGTGGTATTCAAGCAGTAATGCCAAGTGAAGAAGAATTCCCGTACGTAGTACGTGTGGTTTCTGAAATCACAGAATCAAACGGTTCATCTTCAATGGCGTCGGTATGTGGTACTTCACTAGCGCTTATGGATGCAGGTGTTCCAATTAAAGCGTCTGTTGCGGGTATCGCAATGGGCCTAGTTAAGAGTGACGACAACTTTGTTGTACTTTCAGACATCCTTGGTGACGAAGATCACCTTGGCGACATGGACTTTAAAGTAGCGGGTACTACCGAAGGTATTACTGCACTTCAAATGGACATTAAGATTGAAGGTATCACTAAAGAAATCATGCAAATTGCGCTTAAACAAGCAAAAGAAGCACGTTTGCACATTCTTAAAGTAATGGACGAAGCGATTGGCGGTCACCGTGAAGAGCTAAGTGAATTTGCTCCACGCATTTACACAATGAAGATTGACCAAGACAAGATTCGTGACGTTATCGGTAAAGGCGGCGCAATGATCCGTCAAATTACTGAAGAGTCTGACACTAACATCGAGATTGAAGACGACGGTACTATCAAAATCTTCGCGACAGAGCGTGCGAAAGCAGACATCGCTATTAGCAAGATTGAGCAAGTAACGGCTGAAATTGAAGTTGGTAAGACTTACAACGGTAAGATTACACGTATTGTAGACTTCGGTGCGTTTGTAGAAGTACTTCCAGGTAAAGAAGGACTTGTTCACATTTCACAAATTGCTCACGAGCGTGTGAACAAAGTAACTGACTACCTGGAAGAAGGCCAAATGGTTGACGTTAAGGTTATGGAAATCGATCGCCAAAACCGTGTACGCCTAAGCATTAAAGAGCTTCTAGAAAAGCCTGCGCCTAAGTCTGACGACGCAGAGTAATGCCGATTAGGTTTTAAACCTAGTTAGCTGTATATAAGTAAAAAGGGAGCTTGGCTCCCTTTTTTCGTTTTAGGTTTTAAAAGAGATAGCGGGTTGGGTTTCATCCGTTAACCCACACATTCAAACCATAACGAAAAACGCTTTTTTAGAGGTATTAGATAATGGATAAGCAAACGCAAACCGAAGTAGAAGCAGCAGTATTTCGCCGCTTAGTAGAACACTTAGACGCGAATAAAGACGTTCAGAACATCGACCTGATGATTTTGGCCGATTTCTGCCGCAACTGCTTGGCAAAATGGTATTCGGCCGCTGCAAGCGAGCAGGGCGCTGATATCGACTACGAAGCCGCACGCGAAGTGGTATACAAAATGCCGTATTCAGAGTGGAAAGAGAAGCATCAGCTTCCTGCTACTGACGAGCAGTTGGAGAAATTGGCTGCTAGGCAGGGGAAGTAGTTTTTAGATAAGACAAAACTTGCTTTTGTGTTTTGAAAGCCAGCTAATGCTGGCTTTTTTGTGCTTGGCTTGTGTGAAGTACACCAAAAGCACCAGCATGTCGATTTGGTTTTTTTTATAAATGAGCGAAAAACGACAGTATGGTTTTTTTCTTTATTTCTCTGGTGGTTGTGGTTTAAAGTAGTGAGTAATAAAATGAACAAATACTCGAAAGTGTTGTGGATTAGCATGACGGTTTGGGTACGAGTAAACTGTTATATTTCTTTCAAACAGCAAGGATGTAAATTTTGGTTCGGAATAGAAACAATAAAGTGACAGTTGCTTACAGTTTTTATTTCAATCAGGCGCATCAGCTAAAAGTGGGTTTAAGGTTATTCAAGAGCGAACAGTCTCCTCAGAATGTTCTATCCGTTATACCAAGGAAGGCTAAGTTATTCTTCGTATCACTAGGCTTGTTGAAAATTCAGAACAAGCTCTATCTGACGTAAAAGAGGAATTGGAATCAGACCTTAAAAGGTATGGAGGCGAGTTTCAGAACTGGAAATATCACGTAATCAGCTCAAACGGATTATTGAAGACTAAGGTCATAACTCACGCTTCTACTTTACTTGCCTGGTTAACCCCTCCTGGAGATGCAAGAAACTATCGCACCTACAAAATGCCTTTTTACTCATTAGTGTTTGTATTAGCACTAGGTTTAATTGTAGTTTTGTGGGTATGAAATATAACAATACGCTATTGTCACTCACCTTTTGTTGGGACGCAAACACGTAGGGCCGCTTCGTTATTATGCCCTACGTGCTTGCGCCCCAAAGCTTAGCGTTAGGTGAGAACTACACAAGGATTATAAATCGTGAATACAGATATTATAAATAGGGTATGTGTAAAGGGTCTCTTTGGTCTCTATTCCTATGACTTACCAAGAGCGTCGATATTTTCAAACGCCACTATTTTATATGGTGATAATGGCGTAGGGAAAAGCACATTGCTTCGTCTAGTGTATCACTTGCTATCGAGTGCAGGCGACAGAGGCCACAGAACGGCACTATGGAAGACTGAGTTTTCTTCTCTAGAAGTTGTACTGTCTACTGGGATTGCTGTCTCAGCAACGCGGCTTTCTGAAGATGGAATAAAATTCATTAGGCTCGATATAACTAAGGAAGGTGAGACAATCGCAAGATGGAATTACATCAACAATAGATCATCTAGAAATTTATTTGATGACGATACGTTTAGAGTCTTTATAGATGAAAATGGCCGTAAGACACGTGTTTCTAGAAAACGTCTTCATGCTTTCGAAAATGAAAATGACGATGGAGTCCCGACTGGTGAGGATCTTTATTTAAAAGTATTGTCCGAATATGCACCTACGATGTTCATGCTGAACGCAGACCGTCGATTAGATAGCGATAGCGTTGCTGACCCAAGTGACGAGGTAGAACTTAGGCGCTTAATGCATTTTGATACCCCGAGCTCAATTAATGAATTAGTTCAAAGATCTAGAGAAATCGGCCTATCTCAAGCGCTAAGTAGCGCATCTAGATGGATCAGTCAAAAGGCCATTATTGGAACAAATCAAGGCTCCACAAATGTACACACAGTGTACACAGATGTTGTAAATAAAATTGTTTCTCCATACTCGACATTTGAAAGCGAGACAAGTGTCGCTAGCTTAGTTGAGCGTCTGAAGAAAATCGAAGTTCGAATCAGTGATCATGCCCATTATGATTTAGCAACGGAGCTATCAACAAAAGATTTTATTGAAGCCTTAGAGCTAGAAAATGAGCAGAAATCTGAGTTAGCTGCAGAATTGCTGAAGCCTTATATACAAAGCTTAGAGAGAAAACTAGAGGCGGTTGATCCAATTTATGAAGTTATTGATAGCTTCGTAAAAGCCATTAACGAGTTTTTAAACGACAAGACTATAAATTATCAACTTGGTAAAGGATTTAGAATACTAAACCCTTTCGAGGTAGAACTTGAGGCATCACAACTATCGTCTGGTGAGCAGCAATTATTGCTCCTTTTTTGTTATGTAATAACAGCTCGTGATAAGCCCAGTGTGTTCATGATAGATGAGCCTGAAATATCGCTGAATATCAAATGGCAAAGACAGTTAATTCAAGCTCTATTGCAGATAACTGAGGGTTCAGATATTCAATTCATATTTGCATCTCATTCAATGGAGTTGTTGGCCCAGCATAGACACAGAGTTGTGAAGCTGGAGAATTGCCAAGATGTTTGATGTAGAAAAGAGAACTGTAGAAGAGCTTATTGCCCGATATGAGTTTGAGCCTGGTTTGCGTGACATATACGTGGAGGGTGAATTTGACTCTGACTTATTGACCGCATCGCAGGCTAAAAATGCCAATGAACAATACATCTACTCTATAGGAACTGTAGATATTCCAGCAGCACTTTTGCAAAGTTATTCTTTAACATCAGGGAATAAGCAGCGAGTGCTAGCATTGGCTAAAGAGCTGAACCGTAATTTAGAAGGAAATTTTCAATACTTATGTCTAACTGATCGCGATCTAGACTTTTGGTTTCAGGGATTGGAAGACATCAGAAACCATAAATGGACAGAGTTTTCATCAATAGAATTGCATTTTTTTAACCCTGATTTTTTGAGGCATTATTTGTTTACTGTCTGCCGAACAAAGATTTCATGTTTTGAAAGTTTTCTCTCTAGCTTTACTGGGATTCTTTCCATGGCATTTGCGCTGAGGTGCGTTGATAGAGAGCTAGGGTTAAATCTTAGTTGGTTGGCGCTAGAAAAATGCCTCCATAAATGCACCAATCAAGTCATCAGATTTGATTTGGAAGATTATATATCTCGTACTCTTAATAAAAACGGAATGCATTCCGAGCTAGATCGATTTAATAAGTCTTATAAAATATGGATAACCAAATTAGTTGGAGACCCACGTCAGCATATAAGAGGGCATGATTTTGTTCATTTGCTATCGTGGACTGTGAAAACTTTTAGCGGTGTTAAAGATGTATCAACAGAAACTGCTGTATATAGGATGTTTATAAACTCAGCTCTGAACGACACTAACATATCTGCTGAAATTGCAGCTTAGAGTACCACCTAACACATATGAGCCCAACTTCCGTCAATAGGTAATAGTAGTTCTCTGGCTGCTTTAGCAGCCAGTCCAAATCTCTGTACTAAACAAGACAGGCATGTTTGCGACTAAATAAGACAGGCATCTTTACTAAACAAGACAGGCATGTTTGTGGATATACGGAATCACCATGATAAGCAAACTCTCACTTGCACAATATGTTAAGAAGCGAAATGGGGTTCCATTAGGGGCAAGTGGCTCCATGACAAACATGCTTTCGCGCTCTTTTGGCGCCGCATCTTTTCCAATTTTTTGGCACTATTGGAATCCGATTTGGGGTTATTACTTATCACGCAATGTCATGCGTCCACTTGCGAGTTTTCTTCCAATATCGTTAGCCACTCTTCTTACGTTTCTCGTTAGCGGCGCGCTTCATGACTTAGCAGTCTCAATCGTCGAGCTGAAAACCATTATCTTCTTCACACCTTGGTTTGGATTAATGGGTTTGATTGTTGTAGTTTCTAAAAGGGCAGGGATCTCATATGGCCATGTAAGTTGGCCTGTTCGTGAAGACTAAACAAGACAGGCATGTTTCTGTAATGTCGTCAGACCACGGCAATTCCGATGGTGGTGGTACCGGAGATATCGGAAGCGACGAGTACTCGCACTATAAAGCCCTGAAATATGTACTAGCTCATCGCTTTACTTTTCTTGAGACTAAATAAGACAGGCATGTTTGTACTAAATAAGACGGTCATTTTTCTTGACCATCACAAGGCTAATCATGACAGATACTAAACAAGACGATACTACTAAACAAGACAGGCATGTTTATGTAATGTCGCCAGACCACGGCAATTCCGATTGTGGTGGTACCGGAGATATCGGAAGCGACTAGACTAAACAAGACAGGCATGTTTATGTCTACCCTCTAATACACATGAAGCGGAATGAACTATAACAAAAAATTAAGCCACTCATTTCGCTCGCAGGGTCGCATACATGCGGGGCGGCTTCGCTATTATGCCCCACTTGTATGCGCCCCTTATTTAAAAGTTAACTCTCTAAGAGCCAAGATCAAATAATGATGAGTGATAAAAAGAAAATACTACTTTTGAGGTTGATGGTGAAAAGACTAAACAAGACAGGCATGTTTATGCAATGTCGTCAAACCACGGAAACTCCGATGGTGGTGGTACCGAAGATATCGGAAGCGACGAGTACTCGCACTATAAAGCCCTGTAATATGTGCTAGCTCATCGCTTTACTTTTCTAGCCACATTGCGCCGTCATATATGCATGGCGGTGTCTAAACTCGAAGGCTATATTCCAGTAATAGCAAAGTCTATTGCACCTATTAGCAATTCGCGGGATTGCGCTAAAGAACCGATGCAGTCCTTTAGCACATCTTCGGGTATGGAACTTAGTTGTTGAGTCAGGAATAGGTATGTCTCGCCTTCGATTTCTATCTCCGGCGTAAGATTTTTCATATAAAGACTATTTTTAGTCTTATTCTTTTCCAGCGGTAGAACTAACCTTGTTGCTAATTGGTCAATTACAGAGTTCTGAACACCTACAAGAAAGGGGTAAGCTTTATTTGTTTTTGAGCTTGGGTTTCTGTAAACATCAAACTGTGCCATTAGAAGTTCCTGTACTCATCACCTATACAGCCGTTCTCAGCAACAAACTCGTTATACGCAGCTATGGCAGCTTTGTTTTCTTTTTTCCACCTTTCTTCTTCAACACTTTTCAACTTGTCTTTAAGTGCCTGTTCTAATGTTGCAGACAGGTTAACTTTTAAGTCTCTAGCTTTTTGCAATAAGTCGCTGTTTAAGCTTAAATTAGTCGCTTTTTTTGGGGCATGAATGTCATATAAATCTTGCATGCTATCACTCCAAATTGTTCTACATATTAAGTATACGCATAGGGATGCGCATTGCAAAAAATAGGTTCTTAACAAGCCCAGAATTGTTATGTAGAAATGTATACATATAGTGCCTGTCTTACTCTCTATTAAACTGCAAAGTTAACCAAGTAATCGCATTGCACTTTGTCGGCCCTGAACCCGTTGCTGATGTTGATTCTGCGCGTATTGCTCTAGGTGAGTTACTTTGCCGGCGGCGTGCTTAAAGCAGGTTTCAAACTGCGTGGTTAAAGTTATCCAATGTTCTTGTTGAATATTGAGGCGCTCTAAAATAGAGGGTAGGTTATGCTCAACCTTTCCGCGCTTGTTTGGGTGAATATATCGGCTGGTTATGTCTACAAGCTGTAAGTAGTCTGGAAGAGTAAAAGGTAAACCGTGTGGCATCTCTAGTCTTGGGTTGCCTGCAAAAGGCATAAGTCGTTTTAGTGTTTTGCCTACCTTAGCGGCGTTAATTCGGTATTTAATACTGGTATGGTCTGATGTTTCAGGTGTTTTGGCCATCTTTGCTCGTACTGGGTTTAAATCAACATATGCCATACAAGCGGCAAGGGCTGACTCATCCAATAGTGCTTGAGATTTAAACCGTCCTTCCCAAAAATGCCCTGTGCAGTCGTCTTCTTTATTAGCCGCCCTAGCAATGTATTCATTCAGTGCACGCATAAACCAGCTGATATCAAATAGCCTTTTACGCCATACTTCAGCCGTTAACTCCACCGCTTTAATTTGAATTTCATGTAAATCTTTACGTGAATCTGGTGACATGTAGCGCTGCGAGAGTAATGTGCCTTTGTACAGTTTATGCCAACGTTGAATCACGTCTTCTGTACTCAGTGCGTCTGCTTTCTCTTTGTTTACGTGTAATACCAGGTGCGTATGATTACTCATTACCGCATAAGCACATACATCAATGGCGAACACCTCACTCAAAACATGAATACGGTCTTCTACCCATTGGCGACGATGTTCGAAGCTTTTACCGTTTTCCTCGCCACACAAGAAAGCACGACGAACACAGCGGGAAATACAGTGATAATAGGGCGTATCCGATAAACTAATTTGTGACTTTCGGGCTTTAGGCATTGTGACTGTCCAACTTTGATTAAATCGATTAGTAGTTTGAATGGGGATTTAGATTAAAGAAAGTGTACGAGGGGACAGTTTGGGATTTTTCTAGTTATGCCTGTCATGTTAAGTTGTTCCTGTTCATTATTTTGGGGCTCGTTTTAGAAGGGGCATTTTGGTTCGGCTTGTTTTCAATTAAAAGACGAAAAGAGGCCTAGCGATACGCACCAGCACTTGTATAGCCATAATTGCTGAGAGTTGGGTTTTCAGCATATAAAAGGAAGATTGATGAAGCTTAAGATGTTTCAGGTTGATGCTTTTGCAAACCATGTTTTTGAAGGTAATCCGGCTGCGGTATGCCCATTAGAAGCTTGGCTTGATGATAGTTTGTTGCAAGCCATTGCTGAAGAAAATAACCTCTCTGAAACCGCATTTTTCGTTCCGATGGGAAACGCCTATGAATTGAGGTGGTTTACACCAGCAGATGAAGTTGATCTTTGTGGGCATGCGACACTTGCTGCGGCTCATGTACTCTACACTCATCTAAACTACGCCAAGCAGGAAGTAGTTTTCCATACCCGCAGTGGGCCACTTACTGTCATGCGAAGTGGCACGGGTTTTAGTATGGATTTTCCGGCTGCATCGCTTATCAACACTGAAGCACCTTCAGCGCTAGTTAATGCGCTCGGCAAAGCCCCGAAGGAAGTACTATCCGGGTTCGACTATCTCGTTGTTTTTGATTCTGAAGAAGAAATAAAATCATTAAAACCGGATTTTGAAAAACTCAAAGAGCTTGGGCTACGGGGTGTGGTTGTAACTGCCCCGGGACAAGAGGTCGATTTTGTTAGCCGCTGTTTCTTTCCTAAGCTTAGAGTGAACGAAGATCCAGTTACAGGGTCTGCCCATTGTGAACTTGCGCCATACTGGGCTAGCCGTCTCGGTCGCAACAAGCTTAGAGCTCGACAGCTGTCTAAGCGGTCGGGCAGCGTGGAATGTGAAGTCAAAGATGATCGAGTATTCCTATCAGGGAACAACGTTGACTACATGACCGCAGAGATTAATATCCCGCAAAACTAACTAAAGAAGACAGGCACTTTATATTCCGAGATTAATATCCCGCAAAACTAACTAAAGAAGATAGACACTTTATATTCTTTTTATATTCCTTATATTACAGCGTTAGGGTTACAGGGAAAGTATGTACAAATCTGGTCAACATGTCCTAAACAAAGGGTTAAGCCCTTTTTCTAGAATATTACTCGGTAGTATTACAGGGTTGTTTGGTGTTGTTATGATTTTAATCGCACCAGAAATGAGTAAGCCAATCGGAATTTATGTGTTTGGTGCTTTCTGCTTAATCATTTTTGTAATGTGTATCACTACTGGGAAGTTACGTAATTACTTAGGTAGGGTAATTGGTTTAACAGCATTTGGGTTATCTATTTGGTATTTACTGGGGCAATTAGGAAGCGGTGAGTTAATATCAAGTAAGAGATCTGAACCATCTATATTCAATGCGATATTATTCTTTTTTGCCTTTGGATTTCCAGGAATTTGGTTTGCAATTAAAGGTAAATTTTCAATTAATAGTGACAGGTAACTACCGAGCGAATGTAACGCTGACGAACATCTGTTAATAAATTAAACAAGACAGGCATGTTTGTGGGAAGTTGACTAATTACCTCAAAGACAACTGATAACCGTATTTTATTAACTAATTTTATCAACTCACAATAAACAAAGAATAAAGGTAGTCTCTAAAAATGAAGTGTCCAAGAACGCAAACACCGCTAAAAAGAGTCACAGTTGGTAAAGTTCCGGTTTATTACAGCACAGCATGTGGCGGTGTCTTACTCGAAAATCAAACATTAAGTGACTTTGAAAACCCGCAAGAAAAAAGAGGGAATGTGTTAGCTAAGCACCTTAGCCAGTTTCATTACGAGCTCGATTCTTTAAATAAACGGATTTCCTGTCCCAAATGCCCTGATACCGTAATGTTGCGCAGGTACTATAACCCGCTACATGCAGTAGAGATAGATGAGTGCCCAGGCTGTGGTGCAATTTGGTTAGACACTGGTGAACTAGAAAAAATACAGTCATTAATGCTGAATGAAAAAGAACGCGCACTGTTAAGAATAGAGCTAATGAAAAAACATGAAAGGATTGAGGTGAAGGGCATGCCTCATACTCATGATAACTGGAACAAACGTGGAGATAAGGTCGATGCTTTTTTTGATTTAGCATCATACATCTCTAACAGTTTGTAGGTTCAACTACTCATAGATACATACTCGTTCGTAAAACGGGAACTCACTTCGGGGCTGGCGTACAATGAAAAGCACACTGTCTCTTGCGCAGTATGTTAAAAAACGAAATGGCGTGCCGTTGGGGGCAAGTGATTCAATGAAGAACATGCTTTCCAGGTCTTTTGGTGCTTCTTCTTTTCCAGCGTTTTGGAATCATTGGAACCCTATCTGGGGTTATTATTTATCGCGTAATGTTCTACGTCCACTTGCGAATTTTTTGCCCATTTATTTAGCTACCTTTACCACATTTCTTTTTAGTGGAGCGCTTCACGATATCGCTGTATCAATCGTTAAGTGGAAAATCATTCTTTTCTTCACGCCGTGGTTTGGGTTAATGGGGTTAATAGTTATTTTTTCTAAATGGGCTGGGATATCGTACGGTCAGGTTAGTTGGCCTGTTCGCGCATTAACTAATGCGTCGTTTATTTTCGTCTCGCTAGGTGTAACGTACTTCTTGGAAACCTTGTATGCTTAGCAACATACATTTAGAAATACATGGAAAGTGAAATGTGGTTTGAAGAGATTGAATTAGAATCTGAGAATATAAAGCTCATTCCGTTAACAATGGCACATGCTGACGCCTTAGTGAATGCAGCGACGGACGGTGAATTGTGGAAGCTATGGTTCACATCAGTACCAAACGCTGAAACTATTAGTGAATATATTGCGACAGCACTAGAGCAGAAAAGCAAAGGGCTATCGTTACCCTTTGTCGTGATACAAAAAGCAAGTGGGAAGATTATTGGCTCAACGCGCTTTTGTAATGCTGACCTGATTAATCAGAGAGTGGAAATTGGCTATACTTGGTACAGTAGGACATACCAAAAAACCTCATGCAACACCGAATGTAAGCTACTTCTGCTTACTCATGCATTTGAAACTCTCAATGCTATCGCGGTAGAGTTTAGGACAAGTTGGCATAATCAAGCGTCACGTGCCGCTATCGCTCGTTTAGGGGCAAAACAAGACGGTGTACTTAGGAATCATCAAAGATTGCCAAATGGTGGTTATAGAGACACCGTTGTGTTTTCAATCATTAATACAGAGTGGATGGCTGTTAAAGAGAACTTAACTTTTAAGCTCTCAATGAAAAGCTAATAAAGCACGTTATTCTGATCAATGGCATGCGTAGCGTGAAACATATGAAAAAGGAGAGCTTACATGCCAATCAAGAAATGGACTTTTCAGTACAGTATTGCTTTTCCCATATTGTCTGCTTTGTTTTCTAGCGTTCAATATTTTAAAGGTCAAACAATTTCTTACTCTGTAACATTTGGACTAACCTGGGCCTTTATTACCATAGCCATATTTGCCACTCGCCGAGCATACAATTTTAAAAAGAACATCGACTGCCAGTTGTGTAACGACTTAAACCCAAAAGACGCGCAGCGAAAATAAGGCTTCTTGTTGTGAAAGGGGGGGCACGAGATAAGCGTTAAAATAGCGCAAGCTTTCCGTCGAATTTTTACTCTGAAAGGTTAAAAGGATATAGGTTTACATATGAACAGTAGAGTCGCTTTGTTAGCGTTTAATACTCTAGGTGGTGCCATACTCTCATTAACTGCTTTCATAGCTGGTAGCGGGTCCGCGTCATCTCTTAATTTATTATATTGGGGCATATTGCCCGGTTTGCCTTTTATAGTACTAGCTGTTTTAGGGGTCTTTAACAATAAACTGACCCAGCGAAGCCTTCTCTTTATGACCTTAGCTGCATTGTTAGTGACATCTGCTAGTTACGGGCAGTTTTTTGTGTATGTTGGTGGTGGCGCTAATATTGGTGCTGGCCTTATGATTTTGTACAGCCCAATCGCTTATATAGCCGCTATATCAATTGGATGGGCAATCGGCGAACTTTTTCATTTTAATCGTGGAAAATAGTGAACCTTGCGCTCGTTCATTTGGAGTTTGAAAGCAATGTGGTAAGTACCTTTTAAGGAAAAGCAATGGAGTCTATTAACAAGTTCTGCCCTAGATCTGGCAAACCAGTAAAACCTGATTCGCTAACCGAATATCGTGGCTATACGGTAGGCTTTTGTAATCCTGGGTGTAGCAGCGATTTTGCTAAAAACTTCCAAGCAAGCCCGAACGATACTCAGTACTTTGATGTGCTAATAAAAGAAAAGTTTGGGAAGTAAAAAGTTTGGATTTGGTTAACGCGTACTACCAGGAATGAATATAAATAATAACATCGAACTCTGCGTATGTTACCGTATCAAGAGCAAGCAGACACGTCGTTCAAGCAGTTCATAATCGCCAGATTAGAGCAAAAAAGGAAGTCGTAAGCTCTACGATTAATAAGGAAATAAGTGAGTAAAATGAAAATATTCATATTAGCGTTTGTGAGTTTTTTTATTAGTAGTGCTTTTGCCGAAAGCATTTTAAATGAAAGCGCATTTGCTCAAAGATATGTGAACGCAGTTATCACCAAAACTGAGGTTGTAAGCGCGGATATAAAAGGTCGTTTAGAGATTGAGATGACTTATAGTGGCGGAGGTACGTCTACCGCTTATCTCGATAACGCTTACATGAATTACCTTTCTGACCCAAAAGAGCTCGACGTAATTATAGATTCGTATATTAGTGCGTTAACGAAAAACACTATTGACGTTAAGGCCAATATGGAGAAAGCTCATATCGTCCCCGTTATTAAAGATACAGGTTATATTAACCATATAACGGAATTAATGAGCAAAAATAAAGAAGGTGAGTTTCCTTTCTTCTATGAAAAGTTAAATGACGTTCTTTATATTCTTTATGCCATTGATACGCCTTCTTCTATTAAGTTTATGCCAAAAGAAGACATTGCTAGTTTAGGTGTAGAGCCAACAGAACTTAGAGAGCTTTCATTGTCAAACTTGATGAATACTGTTGAGTCACTACAAATTAAAGGTGATCCATCGACCATCTCGATGCTTGTGGCCGATGGTACTTACGAAGCGTCTTTTTTAATTTATGACGCGCTATGGTCAAAAGAAAACTTTCCTGTGAAAGGCGATATAGTAGTTTATGTGCCCTCTAGAGACATTGTAATTGTAACGGGTTCAGAGGATGTGGAAAGTTTAGAGACGGTGAGAGAGATCGTGCATAACCCAGATAATCACTGGCCACATCCCGTGTCTAACATTGGGTTTATTCGCAAAGCAGATAAATGGGTTAAGTTTTAGGAGTAGCAGGCTAACGGCGATAGAGTGATCAGTGTTTCTTTACACCTCTTGCTAACAAATTAAGGAAAACACCTTGGCTAAAATTCTAATATTTGGTAATTCCGGTTCTGGTAAATCTACGTTGGCGAGGCGATTGCGTGAAACACACGGTTTAGCACATTTGGATCTCGATACCCTTGCATGGAAACCCACTAGCCCGCCTGAAAGAAAGCCCAATGAAGAGTCGGACCAAGAGATACAGGCTTTTACTGCTTCTAATGAGACTTGGGTAATCGAAGGGTGTTACACAGATCTGCTTGAGCTTGTAGAAGCGCAGTCTACAGAAATAGTATTTATGAATTTACCTATTGAGTTGTGTATTGCAAACGCTAGAGCAAGACCTTGGGAGCCCCATAAGTACAAGACCAAACAAGCGCAAGATGATAATTTACCCATGTTGATAGACTGGATTGGCCAATATACAAAAAGAGACGATACGTTTTCTTATACTGCACACCAGCAGTTTTATGAAAATTATAGTGGTAGTAAAAGAATGATAACGCAAAATATCCCGCATCAAGCCAGTTAAAACGTTATCGTGCTTGAAATAGGGCTTCGAGTAATTATTGTAAGCACCGTACAATCAAGGAGGACATTAATTTGGATAGCTTTTTATCTTTTACAGGGATAGCAGCGTCAATTTGGATAGTACTAGGTATTTACATTGCTTCTCGATTCTATCCAAATTATAGCCATTCGAAGCAGTTTTGTAGTGAACTTGGCGCATTTGGCAGTCCAACGCAGAAACTTTCACCTGCAATTAATAATTACCCGTTAGGCTTATTATTCGCTCTGTTTGGGTATTACGTTATTAACTCACATCCAGGCCATATTCCAACTATTATTATCGGTGCAATGACAATAACACATGGCATCTGTACTTGGGTTTGTGGCCACTTCCCAATGGACGCCGACCCATATACAACAACCCCTTCGAAAAGTTGTAAAATCCATACGTGGTCAGGGCTGATAATGTTAGTTTCGTTTATCGTGGCGCCGGTGATTGTTACTTTCTCTAGTTATTATTCTTGGCCGCTAAGGCTTCTGTCTGCATTAAGCGTTGTTGGCTGCGTTTACTTTTCTTATAAACTAGCAAAGTCTCTTGAACGAAAAACTGTTCCAGGACTTTATCAACGCCTTAGTTACGGCTGCCAAATTCTATGGTTGCTTATCTACTCAATATTCATGATTTTATAGAGCCCAAGGCAAGGTTAACTATGCTATTTTCAACTATCGTTAACGAGCTATCGAAGCTTTGAAACTCAGATTTTACCAATTCAAATAATGCAAAGGACGGCAAAATGATCGTAATCTATGGCATAGACAATCAATTAAACCCAATAAAACGCAAGCTTTCAGATGTTATTCATTCTTGTATGCAATCAGTCTTAGGCTTACCGGAAAATAAAAGAGCGCATCGCTTTGTGCCGCTGTCAAAAGACGACTTCTTTTACCCTGAAGGTAGAACAGAGGCATACACAGTTATCGAAATAAACATGATGAAAGGGCGAGAAATACACACGCAAAAGTCACTGATAAAAGCGTTGTTTAAACAAATTGAGCGAGAGTTTGGAATTTCATCTGTAGATATCGAGATTACGATTAAAGAGCAAGAAAAGTATCAATGGGGTTTCCGCGGAATGACAGGTGATGAAGCCCTTGATTTGAAGTATGAGGTGAACGTGTAGCTCATTAATATGTCCAGTTTAATACTTCCACTATTTACGCATGTACTTCTTTGCACTGTACTTTACGCATTTCTCACTGTAGCTCGCGCACCGGTTATATAGGGTGTGGGGCAGAGCAAAGATGGTTCAAACCCTTTCAGCAATATTCAGCCTAAAATCAGCGCGAACCTAAGCAATCAATTTGAGTGGCCACTATTTTTTTACATTGCCATTGTATTGCTTATCGCAACGGGTGAGCCAATAGACAGTGTGCAAATCTACTTGGCTTGGGTATTTGTAATAGGCAGAGTGTTGCACAGCATTGTTCAAATATTTACCGACAATATCAGATTGCGTGGTATGGTGTTTACCATCAATTTTGCCGCTGTGTTGGCTATGTGGGCCTTGATTCTTATCGGTGAAATTAGCTTATAGTCCCGCCGTTAGAAGAACGAGAATACTGAGGAAAGGGTGTCGTTAGCGACGAAATAAAAAGAAATAAAAAGACAGCCACTGTTTTATAAAAGCACCGTTTAGTAAAAGAAACAAAGAGCATTAAAGTTATGGAAGACGTTTTAGAACCGCTGGGCCGCCTTATACTTCGTATAATCAAGTGGATAGTCGTAGACACTATTATAGAATTCGTTTTAAAAGGTACAGGTCATGTGGTGCTTAAGTTTTTAACCTTTGGCAAATATCCGCGAGCGGGTAGAGACGAAGGAAGAACTTTCGCTGTTGGTTTTGTTAGCTTAGCCGTTGTCTTGGTCTGCCTTGTGCTGATTGCTTAATATTTAAAAAGGATATTTACATGAATATGGAAAAGTGGGCAAAAAAGCGAGAAAAAGGAAAGCAGCATTTCGTCTTAGTCAACGGTGTTTTAGGGTGGGGCGTCACAACGGCTATTCTCTGGTCCGTATTAATGGAGCTAATCGAACCATCACAGAATATTTGGGTACGGCCAATTGTCGCTTTAATCATCTTCCCCATTGCAGGTATCGCTTTTGGTCACTTAATGTGGAACAAATCTGAGAAGGCTTACGAAAAAGAGACGAGGAATACTCTGTAACTTCTCTAGGCTGGCTTTTTACTTATAACCCAGTAAAGTAAATGTTCTAATTTCTACAAGCTAATTCAGAGAAGTACATGGAAGTATCCAAAACAAGTATTCAAAAAGCAGTCGCGAAGAATATCATCTCTGAACAGCAGGGCATCGACCTCTATAGCTTCTTTCAGGCAGAAAGCCAGCATTCTCCCGCTTTCACCTTTACTCATATTCTTTACTATCTGGGCGGCCTTATCGCAATAGGCGCTATGACCTTGTTTATGAATTTGGGGTGGGAACAGTTTGGGGGCCTAGGGATCATCTTCATATCATTGCTCTACGCTGGCGTAGGGTTAAAGCTTGCTAACTCTTTAGCAAATAAAAACCTTATTATTCCGGCCGGTATTTGCGCGACCTTTGTTGTGTGCTTAACGCCACTTGCTATTTATGGATTCCAACAGTGGCTTGGGCTTTGGCCTGATGATAATACGGTCTACCGTCAGTTCCATACGCGGATTAAATGGCTGTGGCTGTACATGGAGCTTGGCACCTTGGTGACTGGCTTAATAATAGCTTGGCGCTATAAATATCCATTCTTGATAATGCCAATTGCAGTAACACTCTGGTATATCAGTATGGATGCTGTCATGCTTCTCATCGACCAAGACGATATGTGGAATTCCTACACGTGGGAATTTCGCGCAAAAGTATCTATGTACTTTGGCATACTCATGACCGCATTGGCATTTTGGGTTGATTTACGGTCAAGGCGCACTGCCGACTACGCATTTTGGTTATATTTATTCGGCGTTATTGCGTTTTGGGGTGGGCTTACCAGCCAAAACTCGGACAGTGAACTTTCAAAGTTTTTCTATTTTTGTATAAACCTTGTCATGGTTGGGCTAGGCGCATTATTGGTTCGAAAAGTATTTGTGATATTTGGTGCGTTGGGTAGTTGTTTCTATCTAGGTCATTTAGCTTCAAATGTGTTTAAGGACAGTTGGTTTTTCCCTATTGCGTTAACGGCTATTGGTTTAGGCGTCGTTTATGTAGGAATATGGTGGCAAAAAAATGAGGCTAACATTACGCATAAAGCTCGTAATGTTTTGCCAAAGTCATTGCAAGAATTGTTAGAGAATACGCTTAGGTAAAAAGCCTAATTAAAAACTAGGTAGTAATTAAGCGAACTTTGGTAGAGATAAAAGTAGATATTGAATAATAGGCATAAACATTAGCCTCGATAAAAGCAGAAAAATAAGCTTGGTAAAGTGGCAAAGACGCAAGGCAGTAAATAGAAATGTCAGATAAAAAAGAAGAATTTAAAGACCCTAGAAACATTATGGCGTGGATTAAGTACTTGCTCGTGGTGCAAGTGGTTCTGGCATTTGTTGCTATCGGCTCGAACTTAATGGAGTACCAACTTTTAACAGACTTTCAGAACGGCGTTTACTTTAGCCAAGAAATGGCAGTAGCTGATGCTGAGGCTAATGACAAAAGGCAGCAGGTGATTGCATTTTCTTATCTAGCAGTGTTTATCATTTCTGGTATTTTGATCTTAAGATGGATATACCAATCAAACCAAAATGCGCGTCAGTTAGGTGCAAAAGATATGGCGTTTTCGCCAGGCTGGTCGATTGGCTTTTACTTCATTCCAATAGTATCGCTTTGGAAGCCTTATCAAGCGATGAAAGAAATCTGGCAGGCAAGCCAAAACCCCACTAATTGGCCAGTAGAAAAAGTAAGCTCAGTATTAGGTATCTGGTGGTTTTTCTGGATTGCGAACAGCATAGTGGGACAGGTGGTATTTCGAATGTCCAGACGGGCAGAAGAAATTTCTGAAATTATGAATGTGAACTTGGTCTCACAGGCCTCAGAAGTCATTTCAATTCCTTTAGCGTTAGTCACATGGTTAATGATTAAAAAGGTTTCTAGTGCGCAGTTAGCATTAAAAGAAAGCGAGGTCTCGCGACTAGAAAGCGGAGATGAAACAGAAATACCAGCTGCAGACGCACTCATTAAAAAACTAAATCGGCAAACTTGATGATCTATTAAATTTACTTTATCAAATAAATGGTAAGGTTAACTCACACAAATGTGATTAGGGAATGATATGGACTTTCTGTTTAACGTATTGATTTGGGTAGGCGTGGTTATCTTCGCCATATTTATTATCGGTTTTATGGCGGCAGCGAAGCTAAATAAGCGCCAAGATGAAAACAATGATTAGATGTCTGGTTGGCCTGCTATAGATGCTGCAAGGCCAATTGTAATAAAACGATGATTGTTCAAACTTTCTTCGAACAATAGGGTGAACTAAAAACGTAAAACATTTTCACCCCTTTTCTTAAATTCCTCCGTTTAGTGAAAAAAAGGGGGAACATTATGCAAGCAACCATTTTACCAAGCGCTAATCCAAAGCTTCTGCCACAACACAGTGTGCTACCTTTTGCAAAAGCGCCTTTTTACAAACGCGCTATTAACGTCGCCACTATTGCTCTTGCTGGTGGTGTGGTAACGGGTGGGCTTTTCGTCTTAATGGCAGAGCTAATTAAGCAAGATAAGGTAAACATAAACGAGGCACCGCCTGTGTTTTTTGAACCTATCATCTACCAGCCTGAAGATGAACGAACTATTACCAAAAAGCCCATAGCACCAATTGAGCAGGTCATCAAAACGCCACCGCAAAAAGTGGTCGAGATTGACCCCGAACCAAACGACGGCCCGGGTAATTTCGAAATAAACACACACGTTCTCAACACAGCATTAGATTTATCAATAAATCTGAATAGTGCACAAGGAGATATGCAGGCTACGCCTCAATTCAGAGTTGATCCTGCGTACCCGCCAGAGGCCAGTCGAGACGGTGTTGAAGGCTGGGTAAAGCTTGGGTTTACGGTAAGTGCTAGTGGCTCAGTGTCTGATATTACAGTACTAGATTCAGAGCCCAAGCGCGTGTTCGATAGAGCTGCACGCAGAGCGCTTAAAAAATGGAAGTACAAGCCCAAGCTGGACGGCGGTAAACCTGTTAGTCAACCAGGTATGGTTGTAGTATTAGATTTCAAACTAGAACAATAAGGATAGCCTATGAGTATAGGCGCAAGCTTGCAAAACCTGTTTCAAGGTAAGCGCGAAAAAGCGCTGGGAGTGAGTGAAAGGTTAATGCTGCAATACAGCGCAAAAGGTGATGAGGCATCGTTAGCCGCGCTGTTTGACTTACACAGCCATAAGCTATTTTATTTTTTGAAGGTGTTAAGTGATAGCACTGTTGCAGAAGATATGTGTCAGCGCACTTGGGTTAAGGTTATCGAAAATCGTCACTTATTTAAAAGCGGCGATAATTTTCAGGCTTGGCTTTTCACCATTGGTAGGCGAACGCTTATTGATGAATTCAGAAAAAACGCCAAGCTTGAATATAACAACGAGGCAGTTGAGTCGTTTTCGTTAAGTGAGTTACTTAAAAATGCACAGTTTTCGGTAGAGGACGATGTAGCAAAAGGAATAGAAAAAGACGTGTTTAAGGCATGTATTCAGCAGTTACCCTACAAGCAAAAAGAGGCGCTTTCGCTACAGTTTGAAGGTTTTTCGTTAGTGGAAATCGCCACTATTTGCAGTGCTGAAAAAGAAACGATTAAAACCCGGATACGTTATGCCAAAGACAGCCTTAAAACAATGCTGGAGAAACTGTAATCATGTCTATATCAGATAAAGAGCTACAAGATGCGTTTAAACGCAGCCAGCAGGTACAAAAGCAAAATGATGGAATGAGCGAAAAGGCTAATGCTCGTATTCGTGAAAGGGTTCTTGCTTACAACAAGGCAATTGAAAGTGATAGTGGAATTAAACGGGTATTTGCTGCGACGGCCGCTACTATTCAAGCGTACATCGCTTCTTCAACCCTGCGTTTCACGGCTGTGGCATTTGCTATTGTCGCCATGTTGGGCGTATACAACATAGGAACATTTCAACGTAACCATTCGTCGCCATTACAGACGGCAGCACACCGAGTAGACATTGTGCAATATCACGGATTTGAGGGAGAAGATAAGCTGCTAGCTGGTAAAGCCGGAACTGATTATAAAGCGCGATTTAATACCTATACTCAACAATATATTGAAAGCAATTTAGTCGCTAAAGCAGTTACGTTAGAGCCAGCTACGCTTACAGCGCAAAATGGGTATTGGCTCTTGGTGAGCTGCAAAAATCAGCAAGTTGTAGTTTCTGAAAACCTTATCGCATCACTAAATATTAACGGTCGAATAGATGGGGATATCAATATTGGCACGCATGTGGCGCTTGCCTTTGATGCACAAGGAAGAATACTTTCAATTAAACAGTCGAGTAAGCCGTTGATGTGCTGATTTATAGGGCGTTTAGCTGGAGACGTTCGTAAACGAGGTAAGGGCGGTGAAACTCGCTCGAACCTCGATTACAAAAAGTATTTTAGGTATGACTTATTTGTCTAGGTCGTGCGCCCTAAAGGCATTTGGAAGTAACTCACCAATGGTGGTTTCGAATGTCTCGCCGTTTTGACTTACCATGGTTACGGGAGTTTCATCTGGGGCGAATTCAGCAATTTTCTGTCTGCATCCTCCGCACGGAAAGCAAAACTCGTCGTTCGGGCTCGCAATAACGATATGCGAAATACGTTTTTGTCCCTGTGTGACCATATTGCCAATAGCGGTGGCTTCAGCGCATTGTCCTAATGGAAATGCAGCACTTTCTACATTACAACCAGAGAAGGTTTCGCCACTTGGAGTAAGCACTGCAGCACCAACTTTAAAGTTGGAATAAGGTGAGTGTGAGTTTTTCTGTGCGTCAAAAGCAAGTTGTGATAGTTGTTCTAAATTATTTTTCTTCATAGCTACCTGTGTTAACCACCCAATACGCTTTACTTTTATCATCAAATGCGAGAAGGTTGGCGGCATTAGCGCCGCAACAAGCGTATACTTAATACTCAGGCGGTTTTTTCTTTTTTTATAGAATGCTTTTTTACCATGTGCAGAAACGTTAGTCTCATCTTTTTTTCTCTATTCGCTGCTATTTTAACCGGTTGTGCGCAAACACCGCCTGTTTCAGAAAAGCCACAAATGGGAAACCTGCTTTTAGCTGAACCTGCGCCCATTAATCCTCGTTCTGAAATGGCTATTGCTCGATATAATCAGGTGCTTAGCAGCCCGGCACTTTCGGATGAAGACAAAGCCGAACTGCACTTTCAACGAGGCATGCTATATGACAGTGTGGGTCTTGCTGGCTTAGCGCAGTTTGACTACACCCAGGCAATCAACTTAAAGCCAGATCTGGCAGAAGCCTATAACTCTATGGGCATTCACTATATACAGCAGAGTGATTTTATTCAGGCTTACGATGCCTTTGACTCTACACTGGAAATTAATCCAGAGTACGATTTTGCGTTTTTAAATCGTGGTATTGCGCTTTATTACGGCGGTCGCGCAGAGCTTGCTACTAACGATCTAAACCGCTTTTTCGAGAAAGACGACAGCGACCCATTTCGTGCATTGTGGGCTTACTTTGCTCATCATGACGTGTCCGAACTCGAAGGGCAGAGATATTTAGCTTCTATTCGACCAACGCTGGATAACCAGCACTGGGCGACGGCGCTGGTAGATTTGTTTCTAGGCACCGTTAATGAAAACGATGTACTTAACTCGTTGTTAGACGGTGTGAAAAGCCAAAAAGCGTTAACAGATAGGTTGTGTGAAGCGTATTTTTACTTAGGTAAATTTCATAGCCAGCGCGGCAACAGCGGTATTGCATCAAACTACTTCAAGCTTGCATTAAGCACCAATGTATTCGATTACGTTGAACACCGCTACGCACGAATGGAACTTAACCGTTTGCGTGAACTAGCTAGCAGCGAACCGGTTAGCGAAGAGTAAGCAGCAAGCGTTATGCGAGGCTTATTTTTAGCAGTGTTCGCACTGCTCATTGTCGCGGGCGATAGCGGACGCTATGTACCGCAGCTAATTGCTAATGCAAGCAAGGTGCTTACGCCGGCAAGCCGAGTGTCAGGTAGCGACCCAACTGAAAAGGCGAGCTCTGCTTCAGAAGATACTGCTGACGGCATGGCACAGGTTAGCGGACAGGACAGCACAGAATCTTCTCCCGACGCTCAAACTTCGGATAATACCGAACGGTTCAATAATTCTGACTATCACCTTAAGCAAGATGCGCTGGCGCTACTTTGGTTAGCTGCAAAGCAGGGCAGTGAAAATGCACAGACACGCTTGCTCGGTGAATTTGAACGGGCGTATAACACAGGCTTCATTGCCACTGACTATATTGATGAAGCCACTGCAACCTATTTTCTAGAGAAGCTAGTGAATCTTGAAAATGCAGACGCTGCATGGCTGCTGTACCAAATATTAGGTGAAGAAGGTGCGTCACAGCGCTTTATGCGCTTAGCGGCGCTCGGCGAGGTTGCAGAAGCTCAGCTTGCGTTTGCAATGTCTACCGATTCGCCAGAAAAACGTGAGAAGTGGCTAGTACGCGCGGCTTCACAAAACTACGTACCCGCGCAGGCTGCATTGGCCGATTGGTATCTTCTACACGGGCAACAACAATTAGCGAAACCGCTGCTCGCAGCAACAGCGACCTTAGACATGCAAAGCGCATTTAAGTATGCTCGCCTTCTGTGGGACGAAGGTGAATTTTCTGAGGCTAAGCAGCATTTTAGCTTTGCCGCGAAGAAAGGGCATCTTCAAGCGGAAAAAGCCTTAGAGGCCATCAATCTCTACAAGCCGTATTCTGTAGAACAAGCATTAAAGCAGTCTCCTTCATTTGACTGGGAGAGTGAAGGGAATTGCCTTCAGCGTATACAGCCTTTCGCTACTAGTTTGGCTACAATCATGCGCGCTCACAGTCTTCATAACTCATTCAATAATGACAAGCGTCTGCAGAATCTTTCTATTTGCCTGGCCCCGCCCATTTGGCTTAAACCCGATGTAGTAAGTTGCGATCCTGATTATAAAAATGCTGGGATCTTAGGCTGTAGTATTACTCCTTTAGCGAGCATTGCGAAAAAGCAAAAATTCAGTCATGCAGTAGTAGTGGCAGAGCAGGGGAAAGCAAATGTTCAAAACGGCGTAATGTATTTAGACATTAGTGACGCTTATTCAGTGTTTGTTCACGAGCTAGCGCACTTCGCAGGCTTCGCTGACGAATATCCTATTGGCAAGGGCATGGCGAATAGGCTGTGCGATGAAGATGGAATAATTGATTTTGCACCACCAAATTTAATCGTAGACTCTGAGTATTGGTATGCTCCTCACGAAACGGTAAAAAATTGGCTAGAGATAGATCCCGCAACCATCATTGCTCGCGCTAAAACGTGCACCGTATTGGGGGAAAACAGCTATAAGCCCAGCCGCAGAATTACCTTTATGGAACATCACGATAGCGGCGTGATCCCGCCGTTATATTTGGTACTTTGGCAGCAGCAGCTGAAAAAACAAAATGCCCAGCGGCCCATTTCAATGAATTTCTTCCAGGCGTTCCACAATAGCGGCAACCAAAAAGAGGCCGCACACTGGTTAGCCGAATACGAAGCCTTTACTGGTGGCAAGTAACCGTAGTTTTCATCATTAAAACTATTCACTCGCCACTATTTGGCGAGTGTATCTTTAAGCTCTCTTACCCACATAGACGTTGCACCACAAATTGCTACTGGCATAACGATAAAGTTAACCACAGGAATAAGTGAGAATACATTCACCATCATACCGAAGGTCATTGCTTTCCCTTTGTGTTCGCCAAGGTGCAGGCGCATACGCGTAAAATCTATTTTGTGGTTGTCGTATGGGTAATCGCAGTACTGAATTGCCATCATCCAGGCATTAAATAAGAACCACAATATTTGCCCAATAATGGGCAGGAAAAAGAACAATAACAAAAAACCAATAGCGCGAGGTAAATACCAAACTAACTTGGTGAGTTCGCGGCCTACAGTTCTAGGAATGTCTTTAACTAAAGACATCACGCCTTCGTCACCTAAGTCTTGACCCGTTAAATGACGCTCAACCTTTTCTGATAGAACGCCATTAAACGGCGCTGCAATCCAGTTTGCGAGTGTACCAAAGATGAGTGCGAAAATGAGCAATACGCTGATGACTGCTAGGGGCCACAAGAAAAAGCTGATCGCTGTTTTGATCCAGCCTAACCATTCAGGTACAAGGTCAATCACATAAGCGATGCCCATTTCTATTTGGCCAAATAAGAAGTAAAAAGCCACAGAAAAAAGCACTAAGTTTATTGTTAGGGGTACAAAAACAAAACGCTTTAATCCTTTGGTTTTTATAAGCGAAAAGCCTTCAAAGAAATAATGTACACCGCCTGAACTCATTCGTACTCCTTCGCGTTTGAAACGCTGTGTTTGTTAACTATCTGTTCTATCATACGCGCTTGGCGTATTCTCTGCCTAACTCAGTGAAATGGTAATTGTTACAAGCTGTTAGATTTGGTAGAGTCGAAGCATAATAACAAAAGAATCTTCCGTGTGATTGCATCATTTCTACATCAACTGCTATTTCAGCCGACGGTTAGCTGGTTTCTGGCTAATATCAAGGCGATACCGCGTGCAGCTTTGTGTTTAAGAGGGATGATGTGTGAGGCTTAAAAAGATTAAGCTCGCGGGTTTCAAGTCCTTTGTTGAGCCAACTACTATTCCATTCCCAGGCGAAATGACCGCCATTGTAGGTCCTAACGGCTGCGGCAAGTCGAATGTCATTGATGCTGTACGTTGGGTTTTAGGTGAAAGTTCTGCCAAAAACTTACGCGGCGATGCAATGACCGACGTGATTTTTAATGGCTCTTCGTCTCGTAAGCCAGTGGGGCAATGTAGCGTTGAACTTGTTTTCGACAACAGTGCAGGGCGGATAGCAGGTGAATTTGCCAACTACAATGAGCTATCTGTTAAACGCTTAGTTACACGGGACGCCACTTCTACCTATTTTCTAAACGGCACTAAATGTCGCCGGCGTGATGTCACCGATCTGTTTTTAGGAACAGGGCTAGGCCCCCGGTCTTACGCCATCATTGAGCAAGGTATGATCTCGCGGCTTATTGAATCTAAGCCACAGGATTTGCGTGTATTCATAGAAGAAGCCGCGGGTATCTCAAAGTACAAAGAGCGCCGCAGAGAGACAGAAAACCGTATAAGGCACACGCAAGATAACCTTGAACGCTTGAATGATGTGCGCGATGAATTGGGCAAGCAGCTCGAAAAATTACAGCGTCAGGCTGCTGCGGCTACTCGATACAAAACGCTACGTGCACAAGCCAGAGAGCTAAAAGGCCAGTTAGCAGCCCTTCGTTTTCTGAAAAATAGTGAACATATTGAAGCGCTGCAAAAACAGCAGCAAGCACTCCAGTTAGAAGTTGACGACTTAGTGGCTCGACTACAGGGCGATGAAGCGGGGCTTGAGTCGTACAAAACCAAGCAGCTGGAAACAAAACAAACCATAGATGATCTTCAGCAGCAGCTGTTTACTACCAGTAACGCAATAACACGACTAGAGCAAAATGCGCTGCACGCAAAACAACGCAAAGGGCAGGTAGAGCAAGAGTTAGCACGAATTAGCGAGCAACACGGATTGCTTAACCACTCTATTGATGAGGCACAGGAAGCGCTTGCGGTATCAAACGAGGCGCTTGAAAACATTGAGCCTGAATTTGCCCTTAAGGAAGCAGAGTTAGAGCATGCCAAAGAGCGTTTTGAAGACGCTGAACAAGTGCTAAGAGAATTTAACGCACAAGCGCGAGCGCAAGAACAAACCTACAATCAACTTCGTCAGAATGTTCAGCAATGCCATAGCCAAATTCAGTCAACGATGAGCATGCAGTTACGCACTTCTCAGCGTATCAGCGAACTACAAGACGAGCTAAAACAGCTAGATGAAGAAGATTTTGCCAGTCAGATAACACTTTTAGAAGAGCAATGTAGCGAACTCGATTTTGACATTGATGAAGCTAAGCAATTACTTCAAGAGTCCAATCAAAAGGTGTCGCAGCAACAAGGCGAAGTCAACGCTATAGAAGCGAAGCGCCGTGATACCCAGGGCCAGTTACAAACTGCACTGTCCACAAAAGCTGCGCTAGAAGCGCTTCAACAAGATGCCTCAAATAATGAAGACGTAACGTTAGACGGAATAGAAAAGCTGTGGCAGCAGTTTAGCTCTAACCAAACTCTTGCACCTTGCGTAGAGGCGATTTTACAACAAGCAAAAGACCCCGTTGTTGCCAAAAGCCATGACATACAGGCACTGCTTCAAAACCACGCTTATTTGCCAAGTGGCATTAAAGTGTTTACCGATAAAGCGTTTGTAAGCACTGCCAGAGTTGGTTCATTAGCCCACGCTCTATTAACTGAATCTAGCACTAATGAATCGTCAACACAGCGTGTTCCCGCATTTTTTAATGACATTTACCTTTGTAGCAACGATGACGAACTTGCGGCAACGATTGAAAGGGCTTTTAACAAAGAAGATGAACCTGAACCTGAAGCTATAGCCAAGGAGTTTACTAGCGTAGTTTCGCCTTCAGGGTTGTGGGCAAGTTCACAGTGGGTAGTGAAACCTGGCGAAGTAAGCGACGGTGCTTTGCAGCGGGCGAATAAAATTAAGGCGCTGGTAGACAGCATTGAAGAAACTGAAAGCCTTATAGATGAAATTGAGCATTCATTAGAGCGAGCCAAACAGGCACTTGAACAGAGCGAAGCGCAAAAACAGGATATTCAGAGCGCCTTGGGTGAAAAAGAAAACCAGCGCGCACAGATTAAAAATCAACTTTCTTTGCTTGAAATGCAGCAAGAGCAGCAGTCTACACGTACTGCCAAACTTAATGACGAATTAGCAAAGCAAGAGTTAATGTTAGCGAAAGAAGAAGAGCAACTAGCCCAACTTTCGGAAAAATTAGAGCTTCAAGAGGCACAAATTCTTGAACACGAAGTACACATTGACGATGTGAACGCTAAGCGTGATGCAAATGAGCGAACTGCGTCAGAATTGCGCGCGTTAGTTGATACATTAACATCGCAAAATCATGAGCTTGCACTTAAGAAGCAACAACTAGAGAACCATCAGAATTTATATAGCCAACAGGTTACACGTAACCTTCAGCAGCGTGAAGAGTACATAAAAAACAAAGAAAGATTACAAGAAGAACTTACACAGCTTACGTCTCCTGAAGAAATTCAAGAAGCAGAGCTTCAGTCGTTGTTAGAAAATAAAGCGGAATTAGAACAGCTGAAAAGTGCTAAGCAAAGTAGTCTTGAAGATATAGAGCAGTGGTTGCGAGAAGCCGAAAAAGGTCATCAAGCTTTAGGTAAAGACATTCAAACGCGACAAACAAACATCGATAAACTTAATATCGATATTGAAGGCTACCGGGTACGTGCGAATACGATTTTAGAACAGCTTGATGAAACGCAACAGTCGCTGAAGAGCATTCTAGAAACCTTACCTGAAGATGCCGAAGAAAAACGCTGGCAAGAAGACCTTGAAAAAACGCAGGCTAATTTGCAGCGTTTAGGGGCTGTGAACTTAGCTGCGGTTGAAGAATATGAAACCCAGTCGGAAAGAAAGTCACATTTAGATACACAGCACAATGACCTTACTGAAGCCTTGGAAACGCTACAATCGGCCATTCGGAAAATTGATAAAGAAACCCGCTCGCGCTTTTCTACCACCTTTGAACAGGTTAATGAAGACCTTAAAACGTTATTTCCTAAAGTGTTTGGGGGCGGCACGGCTTACCTAGCGCTTACCGATGACGATTTGTTAGAGACAGGGGTGACGATAATGGCTCGCCCCCCCGGTAAGAAAAATAGTACGATTCACCTCTTAAGCGGTGGAGAAAAAGCATTAACCGCTTTATCATTGGTGTTTGCTATTTTTAGATTAAATCCGGCACCGTTTTGTTTGCTGGATGAAGTAGATGCACCATTGGATGATGCAAATGTAGGGCGCTTTTGTAACTTAGTGTCAGAAATGTCACAAACAGTGCAGTTTATTTATATCACCCACAATAAAATAGCGATGGAAATGGCCAGTCACCTAACCGGTGTTACCATGGCGGAACCGGGAGTTTCGCGCATGGTGGCGGTAGATGTGGACGAGGCTGTAGCCTTCGCAGAAGCATAACAAAGGGCGAAAGAAATTAAATGGAAGATCAATTACGTCTATTTTTACTCCTTGGAGGCACGGTTTTTATCATCGCAGTGCTTGCCCATGGTATTTGGAAAATTCGTAAAAACAGTAAGCCTTCAGAAAAAGAGCGCTTAGAGCCCCGTCAGTGGCAAGATGATGACAACGATTTCGAGTCCGACGAGCAAGAAGGGTTTGACGAGCTGGGCATTGGTGCGGTGCGCGTGGTTAGCAAATCACAAAACCAAGAGCGTGAGGCTGCAAGCAACGTATCGACGAATACGGCAAAAAGCCCTGCGCATCACGATATCAATGAAAAACATGCTTACAGCAGCGAAGAAGCTGATGACGACGATAGCTTGTCTCAACATGCCACGTCAAAAGAGCACGGTGATGGAAAAGAGGGCGCACACGGTGAGCATGCGGGTAAACGCTCAAGCAGCGTTGGTAATTCCGCTATGCCGTCTGACGGGAAAGAAGAAGCTGAGAAAGCACCAAAGCTCTATGGCTCTGTGGTTACGAATCCGAAGCCACACATGAAAGGGCAAACTCGTCCCGATGGCGCATCAACAAAAGGTGCCAACAGAGGTGACGAAAACCTTGCCGCGTTCCCTGAGCCTCCAGGCTTCTTACTTCGTGAAGGCGAAGAGCAAGAGGAAGCGTCTTTAGCGTCGCATGCTCAGCGTGAAGAAAGCGAACAACCAAATTCTCCAAGTGATCAAGAGAGAGCGGATAACGCGCAATCGCATGACCCAATTCAGAGTCAGGCGGGCGGTCATCAAGAAAGAGGGCGTGCAGAGTCAGTTCGTCCTGCACAGAAGTTTTATATCGACCCAACGCTGGAGGAAGAGCCTGAAACAGTGCAGCCGCCGGCTAAAAACGAAAGAGAAGTTGCTGATTTTAGTTTAGATGCACCCGAAGAGTCTGTTTCATCCAGCGATGTTCATGAAGAAAATGAACAGCCGCGCCGTTTTGCACGTAACAAACGAAGCAAAACGCCAGTGAGAAGACGTGAAGAGCCGAATTTTGGTGACGATCAAATGCGTATTGATTTTGACACCAGTGAAGCAGCTAGCGCTGATTTTGGCGATGAAAGCTTTAGTGCTAATGAGTCAGGTAATGATGGTGCTGGAAGTACACCAAAGACCGCTAAGTCGTCGATTGAACCTGAGGTTTTAGTATTAAATGTAAGAACGCCAGAAGGCGAGCCCATTTCAGGCGCTGCACTATTACCTATGTTATTAACATTAGGGTTTAAATTTGGCGATCAAGACATCTTCCACCGCCACGTAAACTCAAATGGCAAAGGGCCAGTGTTGTTTAGCCTTGCTAACATGTTTAAGCCTGGGGTTTTCGATATTGATAACCTAGAGAACTTTGAAACCCAGGGTATTTCACTGTTTATGATATTGCCTATTGAGGGTGACCCTCATCAAGTGTTTAACATGATGCACAATGCAGCCCGCAAATTGGCAGATGAGTTCGGCGCACAAGTACTTGATGGGCGCCGAAGCGTATTAACGAAGCAGGGCTTACAGCAATACGTCGAGAAAATTCGTGAGTTCGAGCGCAAGCGCATGATTGCGCGCAGCTAGCGTTAATTTTTCACTTGCGCCTCAATCTTGTGGATTATTCATGTAGGTGCAACAACAAAAAAGGACTTGGCTCATACCCAGGTCCTTTTCTGTTGATTAGGGTCTATTGATCTTTGATGTATAACAAGGGCTAGCAAGCCATAGCATTGTAGCGTGGCTGTACGTTTCACAACCTGACTGAAATAGATCAGATTTTTGCAGCCCATTTGGAACATACAGCGGCTTGGGCGAATAGGCCTTGGCAACGAATTGTAATACTTTTAACTATTTAAACGGCGTGACAACAACTCCATGTCAGATTCTTTAGAACAAGCAAAGCAACAAATAGCAACACTTCGCAACACACTTAATGAGTACAACTATCAGTACTATGTGATGGATGACCCTTCGGTTCCTGATGCAGTATATGATAGAGATATGCAGGCGCTTATTGCGCTAGAAAAACAATATCCTACGCTTCAAAGCCCGAATTCTCCCAGTCAAAAAGTAGGGGGCGCAGCGTTGTCGGCCTTTGAACAAGTTATCCATGATGTTCCTATGCTGTCGCTGGATAACGCCTTTGATGAAGAATCACTGCTTGCCTTCGAAAAACGTTTAAAAGACAGACTAAAAGATTCGGCAACGTTAGATTTTAGCTGCGAACCCAAGCTAGATGGTTTAGCGGTAAGTATTCTGTATGAAAATGGCGAATTAGTGCGTGCTGCCACCCGTGGTGACGGCCAGGTAGGCGAGAATATCACGGCTAACGTGCGTACCATTTCTAATGTGCCGTTAACGCTTCGTGGTGAGCATTACCCTGAGCGCGTAGAAGTGCGCGGTGAAGTGTTTATGCCTCGTGAGGGCTTTGCAAAACTCAACGAACATCAAAAAGAAACGGGTGGTAAGGTTTTTGCGAACCCTCGTAATGCTGCGGCTGGCAGTTTACGACAGTTAGACTCTAAAATTACGGCCAAGCGCCCGCTGATGTTTTATGCTTATTCGCTAGGCGTAGTGCAACCTGAAAATTTTGAATTACCCACAACACACAGCGAGCGCCTTAAGCAGTTGGGTAATTGGGGGCTGCCGCTGTGCCCTGATATCGACACCGCCGAGGGCGGTAAAGGCTGCTTGGCGTACTACAACCACATTTTGGAAAAGCGCGATAGTTTGCCGTATGACATTGACGGCGTTGTGTTTAAGGTCAACCGTATTGATCTGCAAAATGCCCTTGGATTTGTGGCTCGAGCGCCTCGCTGGGCAATTGCGCAGAAGTTTCCTGCGCAAGAAGAAGTAACTAAGCTACTTGACGTTGAGTTTCAGGTAGGAAGGACTGGTGCGATCACGCCGGTTGCCCGCTTAGAGCCCGTGTTTGTAGGCGGAGTTACAGTATCTAATGCTACTCTTCACAATCAGGACGAAATTTCCAGATTAGGTGTTAAAGTTGGCGACACCGTGGTAATCCGCCGTGCGGGTGACGTTATTCCTCAGGTCGTGTCTGTGGTAGAAGCTAACCGCACAGGTAGCGAAACTGACATTAGCTTCCCAAGCCAATGCCCGGTTTGTGACTCGCAGGTTGAAAAACTAGAAGATGAAGCGGTTGCCCGTTGCACCGGTGGGTTAATTTGTGCAGCACAACGCAAGCAGGCGCTTAAGCATTTTGCTTCGCGTAAAGCATTCGATATTGATGGTCTGGGCGACAAGTTAGTCGATCAGTTAGTTGACGCTGATCTTGTGCACAGTCCCGCCGACTTTTTCACGCTTTCGTTAGGCGATGTTGTTGGGCTAGAGCGCATGGCTGAAAAGTCTGCCAGTAAGCTACTGGCATCGCTTGAAGCTTCAAAGCAAACCACGCTTGCCAAGTTCCTATACGCATTGGGGATCCGTGAGGTTGGCGAAGCTACTGCGGCAAACTTGGCTGCGCACTTCGAAACCTTGGAGGCTATTCGCGAGGCGTCGCTTGAAGCACTGGTTGAAGTCCAAGACGTAGGTGAAGTGGTGGCTACCCACATTTTCAATTTCTTCAACGAGTCACACAATACCGATGTTATTGATGCGCTGTTAAAAGAAGGAATTAACTGGCCTGCTATTGAAAAGCCAGATTCGGATAACTTGCCTCTTGAAGGCAAAACGTGCGTTATTACAGGCACGCTCAGCGAAATGGGACGTTCTGATGCGAAAGCCCGTTTGCAGTTACTTGGTGCAAAAGTGGCAGGTTCCGTAAGTAAGAACACTGACTTCCTTGTAGCAGGTGAAAAAGCGGGTTCCAAGCTAACCAAAGCACAAGAGCTAGATGTTGAGGTATGGGACGAAGCTGCGCTTATCGCTTTTTTATCAGAGCATGAAAAGTAGCCTGTTTGGCTTAAATTCAATAAGAGCGCTCGGCGTAGTGGTTTTCTTGAATAGATTAACGCCGAACTCATATTGATTGTTACCAATAAAAAACGCCACTTCTATGAAGTGGCGTTTTTTGTAATTCTTGCTCTGTCTTTTACGGCGTACTTTGTACTGAACGTTGTAAGGGGCTTGAGAAAAGGTAAATATTTCTACAAACCCTCAAGTGTAGGGCTCTCACGCTAGTGGGCTTCTTGATTCCGCATTTGTCTGCGTCTTTCCCAGGCTTTTTTCACTTGAAAGCGCCAAACCCAGTTTAAAGAGAAATAACCCGCTAGTCCAAACACAACCGAGCAAATTCCACACCCGACTAGAAATGCAGGGCCGATGGTATTAATGCTTTCTACAACCCACTGCCAACTAAACTGAAATTCAAAATGCTCAGGCTTGGTCCCAAGTACAGTAGTACCAACCTTGTAAGCCCCATAGAATATAGGCGGGATAGTAAATGGGTTAGTCACCCAAACAGTTGCAACAGATAAGGGCAGGTTTGCGCGAAATGGAATAGCTAAACCGGCAGAAAGCCACATTTGAAACGGTACCGGCCAAAACGCGAAAAATAAACCTATGCCAAATGCACCAGATGCAGAACGACGGTTTAAGTGCCAAAGATTAGGCTCGTGCAATACGCTACCAAAAATTTTTAAAGCTTTGTTTTGCTTAATGCTTTGGTGATCTGGCAAAAAACGTCGGATAAATTTCTTAGGCATAAATATCAATGCATCTCGAAAATAAAATCAAAAAAGACAGAAAAAATAACAGTAAACGGAATTGCGCAACATGAATTTGCACCACCCACATTCACTCACTGTCAATTGCTACGTGAAAACATGGTCAATCGTATCACAATTTGCTTAAGCTGTTTTTGCGCCAGCGCAATAAGTGCAGTTTTCTGGCAAAAACTTCCAAGTACTCACAGCATGGCATTGATGATTGCCATTTTAATTACATCTGTGACTATCATTATATTCATTTCGACGACAAAACCCGCTGAACATCATGTATTTCCAGAGGAGCTGCTATGTTGGGCAGTGAGCGGACTGCTGTCTGGAGTACTTTGGGTGGCGAGTGTAGGGCATTTTTACTACGCTTGGCAACTGCCCCAAGGGAAAATTCAACAAGATGTCACAATTTCAGGTAGAGTTTTGTCGGGGGGATGTGTCTTCGGCACAGCTAGGGTACCGGAAGCGACTTATCAGTATGTTGTCGCTATTGAGTCTGTCGACCGTGAAAGCACAGCGACATTTCTAGACGACGGTATACTTTCCCCCTTGCCTAAGCGTGTTTTAACTAGCACGTTTAATTTCAAAGCTCGTCTTACTCACCAACGTTATGAATTCCCAAATGATCGAAAAAGCGAAAGCTTAGACAATAAGAAAATCGCATATGCTCAACAGGGGACTATAGGCGTGCGGCCTCAATCAGCTTCTCCGTCTCAGGTGAAATTAAATTGTTTGCACAACGGCGATACCTTCACCGCAATTGTAAAACTTAAACCTGCATACGGTACGGCTAATCCTGTTGGAGCTAGCCGACAACAGCAGTTGGTTAGCCAATTTATTCATGCAACTGGCTATATCAAGTCGATAGAGCACGATAAAACAAAGCATAATCACTCAGTGCGTTATGAACTTGCTACAACATTGCAGAAGCTAGACCTTGTTCATGAAAAATGGTGGCGCGCATTGCTGCTAGGGGATAAAACGGGCTTTACGTTGGGTGATTGGACGCTGTTACAACGCACCGGCACTGGGCACATGTTTAGTATATCAGGCATGCATCTATCACTTATCGCTGGGGTCTGCTTATTGTTTTTTAACCCCGTTATATTTTTACTCACGCATGTTACAGGCCTATTAGGCAGAGCGAAATATTGGTTAGTACGTTCAGCCTCCATCAACTATCCGGCAACAGGTCGAAAGAACAGAGAGCAGCAAACAAGTAAGATGTTTCAAACCAGCGCGCCAATTAGAGCCTCTGTGCTTTGTGTGCTTGTCGCTGCTTGTTTTTGTTACGCGTTGCTTAGTGGAAGCGCATTGCCGGTTGTGCGTGCGCTGATACTGGTAACTATGGGGAGCGTGCTGTCTCTTTCTCGACATGCATGGCGGCCAGTAAATGTTGCGCTCACAATGCTTACTTTGAGCTTGTTGCTGTTTCCTCTCTCTATATTAAGCGCTAGCTTTTACTTGAGCATAGGGGCTGTACTGTGCATTTGGTTTTTAGTTGTTGTTTGGGGGCTACAGCGAGCACCATGGTATGTGTCTTTGTTTAAACTACAAGTAGCACTTACCGTAATAATGATGCCCCTAACCCTAATATGGTTTGGTAGCGCCAGTTTTGTTGCAGTTGTTACCAACTTAATCGCCTTGCCTGTCATATCGTTACTTTTACCTATTTGTTTAATTTCGTTGTTAGTCCTTCATTTTGCTGAGTTGCCTTTCGCACAACAAGTTACGGGCATGCTTATGCATTACAGTGATGTGTGTTTAGGGTATTTGTTATCGCTTTTGAACGTTCTTAGTCAGTTTTCTGGGAGCGCTATCAATTTTTACGTAAGTAGTGGTGCGGCACTTTGTCTAATTGTCGCTTTTTTTATTTTTCTTTTGCCAACATGGCGGTACAAAGTTATCAGCGTAGCGATTCTCTTACTTCCATCGCTAAGCATTTTTCAAAAGTGGTTACCTACCAATGAATCGACATGGGCGCTACATGTGTTTGATGCGGGCCAGGCCAGTGCTATAGCAGTGACTGCGGGAGGTCGGGCTATGATTATTGATTCTGGCGCTCAATTTAATGGCAATGCTCACACTGCATTAAAACACCTGTTACCTTTTTTAGAAAGCAAGCATATTTCAAATATAGATGTTGTAGTTCATACGCATAGTGACAACGATCATGCAGGTGGCGCATTAGCCATAAAACAACACGCCTTAGCTAGAAAAGCCACTTTCTACACGCCAACATTAGGTTGTGAGCGAGGAAAGCGTATACGCTGGCAGAACTTAACAATCAATTTTCTATGGCCGCCAAATGGCAACAAAGAAGACAACAATGCCATGTCGTGTGTGGTTAAAATAACAAGCGACTCTAGTAGCGTGTTAATTCCTGGTGACATTGAGAAAACAAGCGAGTACGCGTTGATAACCCATGAAATCAAGGATGGTTTTTCAGAGAACGCTTCAATGGATCCTTTACCGAGCTCTACAAATCTAAGTGCCGACATTCTTATTGCGCCGCATCACGGAAGCAAAACGTCGTCTACCAATATTTTTATAGAACACGTTGCACCAAAAGCTGTGATCTTTACGCAAGGTTATGAGAATAGATGGCAGTTTCCTGCTTATGTTGTGGCTAAACGTTACGAGCGTTTGGGCGTAACGCAATATTTAACAAGCTATCACGGATATATAAGCGCAACCTTCGATAAGGACACTTTCCATATAGATTCCCAACGTGGGACTTTGAATAAACGCTGGTATTTACCAGGCATAGCACCGCGACACCTCAAAGACTAAGTAATATCGTCAAAATTCCAAAAATATTACCTTGTAACGAAACGAAGATGTGCACGAATACCTTTAAATAGATAAGAAGTGGCCACACATTACTCAGTTAGTTGGCAGACTAACCAATTTTGCCGCTATATTAGTGAATTAGAGCGAGAACGAGTACAATACTTTCAACGCGTTTTTGTTAACGTTTCAAACAGGTTAAAAAAACTACATGCAACAAGCCGACAACTCGGATTATCAAATTAAGCGCTTTTTACAGTATCTTAAAGCGTATAAAGTGCCTTTCGTTTTTGCCATCATCGGTATGATTGGTTATTCCGCGGTAGATACTTTTGTATTCTCGCAGCTTCAGCCAATGATTGATGAATCGTTGGGGAACAATGACCGCGACTATCTTCGTTTAGCCGCTTATGCGATTGTACCGCTCTTCTTGTTACGGGGTGTTTTCAACTTTTTAGGTAGTTACACGCTAAGCTGGATTGGTGCACAGGTGGTAATGCGCATGCGCCAGCAGTTGTTTGAAAAATACATTCATCTTCCTGTGGCATTTCACGATAATCATGCGGTTGGCGGGCTTATCAGTAAAGTCACCTACGACACAGAGCAAGTGGCTAATGCATCTGGTAAGGCGCTGCTTACATTGGTGAGGGAAGGCGCACTGGTCATCGGTTTGCTGTGTGTCATGTTCTATTACTCATGGCAGCTTTCGCTCATATTTCTTTTAATTGGCCCGATTGTGGCGGTGATTGTTTCTATCGTCAGTAAGCGTTTTCGCGTTGTAAGTAAAAACATTCAACAATCAATGGGCAACCTAACATCGTCGGTAGAGCAAGCGGTGAAAGGTCACAAAGTTGTGATCATGTTTGGCGGTCAAGAAATAGAGCAAAAGCGTTTCGAGCAGAAAAACAATCACAACCGTCAACAGTCAATGAAGCTGAATGTCACCTCTATTTTGAGTGTGTCTTCAATACAAGTAATAGCGTCAATTGCCCTTGCTGTCGTTCTGTTTATTGCCAGCACGCCCGGTATGCTTGAAAAGCTTACAGCAGGCGTATTTATTAATGTGGTCTTTTGTATGGTGATGCTGCTTAAACCTCTTAAACAGCTCACTACCATTAATAACCAATTTCAAAAAGGTATGGCAGCCTGCGCCAGTATTTTTGAAATTCTTGATGAAGCAGATGAAGAAGATAAAGGAAAAAACAAAGTAGAGCGCGCAACAGGAAAAATTGAATTTGACGACGTTACGTTCTCTTATCCAGGAAAACAGACGCCCGCGTTATCTAATGTGAGCTTTATCGCAAACCCTGGGCAGTCGATTGCTTTGGTAGGGCGCTCGGGAAGTGGTAAATCGACCATCTCGTCGCTGCTTACACGCTTTTATGTACCGCAAGAAGGTGAAATTCGCTTGGATGACACGGCGCTCAACGATATTGATCTTAAAGATCTGCGGGCGCAGTTCGCCGTGGTATCGCAAAACGTTACGCTGTTTAACGATACCATAGCTAACAATATTGCTTATGGTGCGCGCCAAAACGTATCACGTAAAGACATCGAAAATGCGGCAAAGATGGCGCATGTTGATGAGTTCTTATCGAACTTACCTGAAGGGTTAGATACGGTTATTGGTGAAAACGGCTTAATGCTTTCGGGTGGACAGCGTCAGCGTATTGCTATTGCGCGGGCAATACTTGCCGAAGCGCCCATACTAATTCTTGACGAAGCGACATCTGCCCTTGATACAGAGTCTGAACGTTTGATCCAAGACGCATTAGAAACGCTGCAAAAACGATGCACCAGCATTGTTGTGGCGCACCGCTTGTCTACCATAGAAAACGCAGATTGCATTATGGTTGTGGAGCAGGGGCGCATTATTGAAAAAGGTAAACACAACGAATTGCTTGAAAAAGGTGGTCACTACGCGCAACTGCACGCGTTGCAATTTGGTGAGACTAAGTGAGTCAATCTCAAAGTAAAACCAATCACGATAAATGGTATTTCGGCCATCCTTTAGTGTGGCTGCTCTCACCATTTGCGCTGCTGTTCTACTTTATTTCGGCAATTCGCCGGTTACTTTTTAAAATTGGACTCAAAAAGGCCTTTAAGGTTAACGCTCCCGTGATTGTCGTTGGCAACATATCAGTGGGCGGCAACGGAAAAACGCCAGTCGTATTAGCTTTAGCCGATTATTACCAGAAGCAGGGCATTAAGGTCGGTATTTTAAGTCGTGGCTATGGCGCTAAATCACCAGAATACCCGCGATTAGTGAAAGGCGAAGATGATGCGTCTGAAGTGGGTGACGAACCTCGTTTACTGGCCATTAGAAGCCAGTGCGACGTTGTTATCGATCCAGTCCGCGCGCGCGGAGCCGCATATTTAAGTGACGAATTACACTGCGATTTAATTATTTGTGATGACGGCCTTCAACATTACGCGCTTCATCGCGACGTTGAAATTGTAGTGATGGACGATAGAAAAGTAGGCAGTGGTTATTTGCTGCCAATGGGGCCCCTTCGCGAAGGACAATGGCGCCTTGGTACCGTTGATGCGCTAGTACATAATAGCCGTTCAATGCCGACATTTAGCCATGCTGTAGCGCCTCAATATTTAATGACCTTAGTACCAGGGGACTTCACCTCTGTTTCAAACAGAGTAAGAACCAGTCCCCTTGAAGAGATACAAAAAGTGCCGTGCAGCGCAATTGCTGGAATAGGTTCACCTCAGCGTTTTTTCTCTCAGCTTAAAGAAATGGGTATCCAGCTTTCTTCGGCTACACCGCTGGCGGATCATCATGCGATCACACGGTCAGACATACCGAATGGCAGAGTGTTAATGACAGAAAAAGACGCCGTTAAAGCTGCACCTTTTGCTCATAACGACTGCTGGTTTTTACCTGTTACCGCGCATTTAGCGCCAGACTTTTTTAATTTAGTGAATGTGAAACTTGCCAAAGCAGGTTTGAAGATCAACCAAGACGGACAGGAATAATAACAATGGCCTTTGATAAAAAGCTTTTAGAAGTTTTGGCTTGCCCAGTGTGTAAGGGAAAATTAGTTCTGAGTGATGATAGCACCCAGTTAGTGTGTCGATTTGATAGATTGGCTTTCGATATTAAAGATGGCATCCCCGTACTTATCGAAAGTAAAGCAACAGCATTGTCGTTAGACGATGTAGACGCAACACGGTAATAATCCGTTAAACTAAGTGGTAAATAAGGGCGAAACAAAGTTATGTCATTTACAGTTGTAATCCCTGCTCGATACGGCTCAAGTCGGTTTCCTGGCAAACCCTTAGCGCTTATTGACGGAAAGCCGATGATTCAACATGTGGTTGAACGTGCTAAAGAAGCTGGAGCCGATAACGTCATCGTTGCCACCGACGATGAACGTATTCAAAACGTCGTGCTTGGTTTTGCTCAAGTATGCATGACGTCTGTCAACCATCAGTCAGGCACAGAGCGTATTGCCGAAGTTGTCGAAAAAGAAGGCATTGCGAGTTCTACGATTGTGGTTAACGTACAGGGGGATGAGCCATTTATTCCCGCCGAAAACATCAGGCAGGTTGCAGATAATCTTGCCAATGCGCCTCAGTGCCAGATGGCGACGCTATCTACGCCTATCGAAAGTGTTGAGGATGTGTTTAACCCCAATATCGTTAAGGTGTTGGTAAACGAAAAGGGTGAGTCTATCTATTTTTCACGTTCTCCTATTCCTTTTGAACGCGATCACATGATGGCAAACCCACAATCTGCAAATACGTCGCTGTACAAACGCCATATAGGTATTTATGCCTATCGTGCTGAATACATTAAGCAATATGTTGCCTATGCGCCTAGCTCTCTGGAGCAAATTGAATCCTTGGAACAGCTTCGAGCCATATGGTATGGCGATAAGATTCACTGTGAGGTGGCGATAGCGCCACCGCCAGTTGGAATTGATACCCCGGAAGATCTAGAACGTCTTTTAAAGACTATAAGTTAATAAGAAATGAGTGCTGAAATAGGGCTGACGCTTTGTAGTAAATTAGCAACAAGCCTAATCTAAACAGCCAGTTCTTGTAAAAGGTGAGTGAAACCTTTTAAACGCATACACATAGTAACAAGGGAACCGTTATGAACGTAGTTATTACCGGTGGCAACAGAGGCATAGGCCTTGCGCTTACCAAGCGATATAAAGCACGTGGTGCGAAAGTTTATGCTACCTGTCGAAACAGTTGCGACGAGCTAAACAGTGCTGGTGTAACAATCATCAAAGGTGTGGACGTATCCCAACCAGAAATGTTGGCTGAAAAGCTTGCACCTTTAATGGACGTTGACATCGATTTGCTCATTAATAATGCCGGAGTGCTCGGACACGAGAGTATTGACGATTGGGATCCAAATACCATCGATTATCAATTTAGGGTTAATGCATTAGGTCCATTGTTAGTTACTCAAACACTATTACCGGCAATGGCAAAAGACGGTAAAATTGCCATGATTACCAGTCGCATGGGTTCAATGGCAGACAATGGGTCAGGCGGCTACTATGGCTACCGAATGTCCAAAGCCGCACTAAACGCGGCGGGAGTTTCCATGGCGAATGATCTGAAGCCCAAGGGGATTGCAGTAGGTATTTTTCATCCTGGATTCGTTCAAACAGAAATGGTGAATGGAGCGGGAGATATTGATGCTGATACCTGTGCTGAGCGTTTGTCACAACGCATAGATGAGCTAAATGTATCTAACGCAGGTCGCTTCATCCATTCAAATGGTGACGAGTTGCCCTGGTAGGTTTAATGATGGCTTGCCACAAACTCAATCAATAATGCATCACACCAAGAGAGCGCTTACGAAAAGCGCTCTTTTACTTTTAAACTACACCTGTCTTTAACTGTACGTGTCCTTAACTACATCGTTCCAATGCGTCCTAGCTTTAGCGCGTTAAATCATACGTATCAATGATTTGCTTAATAGACCCGTCTTTAAAACGAGCGCTAAGGGCTTGGTTAAACTCTGGAAATAGTGATGCGCACTTTGATTTGGCGGAGATAGCAAAATGTACATTGTTTGATGATATAGGTGACTGGCTTATTCGCATGCCGTCATTTTCTGGGTCGTTCAAGTGGCTTAGTGCTGCGCTTTGTGGTGAAACAGCGTAGTCAGCGCGATGTCGACGTATCATTTCATACATTTTGTCGTGGTCTTTAACTTCGATAATATTCAAGTTTGATTTAATGCTATCGAATTTTTCACCTAAGCTTATTCCTCGAGGCATCACACCAATATATTGCGCGAGTGCGTTAAGCGAAAGGTCGGTACCTCGCGTTTGAGAAAGTGAAGGAGAGAGCACAACGTAAACCTCTTCTGCTGCAAACGGTGCGGTGATAAGCCATTTTCGACTACGAGCTTGGTTCCAATAGTTTCCCGCCAAAATATCAAGCTCGCCCGCGTCGAGTTTGGATTCTATTCGTTTCCAGGGGAGCCCGGTTTCTATCTTTAGTGTGACACCTAAATCCCGTGCTAGCAGGGTTAAAACGTCAAATGCTATCCCCGTAGCTTTCAACCTTCCTTCAAACTCGTTAAATGCGTAGGGAAACCACTGTTGTGCTCCCGCGGTGTGTAAAGTCTTGCACTCTGTACTGGCATATGCACGAGGGTTGAATACGAAAGTTAAAATGAGCACTATGCCAAATGACAAGATGTGGCGGGAAGAGTGTTTCAGTTTGGAGTAGGGTAACATTGCCATATTTTATTCACGTACCACAGAAGATGGCATTGATAGTTTTACTTGTTTAATTGTGTGTAGGGTCTGTTATACATAAAACCCTATCGACTGGCAATTAGCCGATAGGGTTACAAAAATAACGAATAGATGACTTTCGAGTATAGACTGCAGTTAATCGAAAGTTACAGCGCGGGATCAGCGCCTTCGTCTTCTTCGTCTTGGTCTTCAGACAATACTGCCCATACATCGTGTTCGTTAGCGTGAATAACTTCTGCCCATACACGATCGCCAGGTTTTACGTCATAAACGCCGTTTAAATGAACCAGACCATCAACTTCCGGTGCGTCTGCATAGGTACGGCCAACGGCACCTTCTGCATCAACGCTGTCGATAACAACTTGATATTCGTTACCGATTCTCGCTTGAAGTCGCGCTGCGCTTATTTCGCCCTGTACTTCCATAAACCGTGCAAGGCGAGCTTGTTTCACTTCTTCTGGCACTGGGTCGGGGAGGTCATTTGCTCTTGCACCTTCAACAGGGGAATAGGCGAATGCACCAACGCGATCAAGCTGCGCTTCGCGAAGGAAGTCCAATAACTCTTCAAACTCTTCTTCCGTTTCGCCCGGAAAGCCGACGATGAATGTCGAACGAATGACTAATGATGGGCACTGTTCGCGCCACTTTTTAACGCGCTCAAGAACACGTTCAGCGCTACCAGGGCGTTTCATTAACTTAAGAATACGTTTGTTGGCGTGTTGAAACGGAATATCCAAGTAAGGAAGGATTTTACCTTCGTTCATTAGTGGAATTAGGTCATCCACATGCGGGTAAGGGTACACGTAATGTAAACGGACCCAAATGCCCATTTCGCCCAGTTTTTCACACAACTGTTGCATGTGTGCTTTAACCGGCATGCCGTTCCAAAAGCCCGTTCTGTGCTTAACATCAACACCATAGGCGCTAGTGTCTTGTGAAATAACCAATAGCTCTTTAACACCAGCGTCTTTCAAACGCTTAGCTTCATCGAGTACGTTACCCACTGGGCGGCTGACAAGGTCGCCACGCATAGAAGGAATGATACAGAACGTGCAACGGTGGTTACAGCCTTCTGAAATCTTTAAATAAGCATAATGACGAGGCGTTAATTTTACACCATGGTCAGGGATCAGATCTTCAAACGGATTGTGCTGAGGTTTTGGAAGATGATCGTGTACTTGCTCAACTACCGTTTCGTAGGCATGAGGCCCCGTGATAGCCAGTACATTTGGATGAAGCTCTCTAATTTCGTCTTCTTTAACACCTAAACACCCTGTAACGATAACTTTGCCGTTTTCTTTAAGTGCTTCGCCTATGGTGTCTAATGACTCTTCTACCGCCGCGTCAATGAATCCACAGGTGTTAACGATAACCAAGTCGGCATCGTTGTAGGTAGGGACTACGTCATAACCTTCGGTGCGAAGTTGAGTAAGAATACGCTCTGAATCAACTAAGTTCTTAGGGCAACCTAAGCTAACAAAACCAATTCTGCTGCCATTGCTTTGTTGCGAAGGTTTGTTGTCACTTAATACCTTCACTGGCGTTTCTAGCGTGGTGGTTTTATTTACTACTTTGTTTGGATTAAACGTTTCTAATGTCATCTAAAATATCACCTGGAAAATGACTGAGCTTAAAATGGCCGCGGATTATACAGGAAAACACGCTTGTACGCAGTATATATAATTAGCGACCAAGATATAAACTATTGACGCATTTTCACAATACAGTCGTTATTTAGGCACTAAATGTGAAAACAAGTATAAACGGCCACGGGTTTCATTGTAAAAGCGGCGCGAACAAGGTTTAAAAATACCTTACCCACCCCCACGTTAATCACTTCTTGAAAATAAACATTATCAGAGTTGAATGCGCTTTAGGGTTCAAATTAATAAAATAGAAGTGAATGCATGCTTAAATTACCGCTAACTTTTTATGATGAGTCAGGGCGAATCCTTCCTCCCCGTTGGCTTTACAGCGTGTTTATACTTCTATGCATTGACTGGCTCGCGTTCGTCTTTTCTCTGGCTTCCCGCACTCAAACTAGTGAGCTACTTACGTTCTTTTACCCACAAAAAGAAACGTTAGGGTTGGGGTTAGCGGCAAGTTTACCTGTGTTAATTGCGTTATCTTTGGTTAGTCAACGAGATCGCTTATGGAAAAAAGGCTTTTTAGCATGGCGCCGATGGGTTATTCCGCTGGCTCAATTGGGGGTGTTGGCATTGTTGAGTGTTCAGCTTTACTACGCTATGCATCATCACTGGGGGTTTGAAACTATTACGGGTGTAAAAATCGTTTTTTACAGTATAGCCTTGTATGCAATTTCAAAAAGCCGTCATTTAAAGTGGATGGTAGAGGATTGGGAAACACCTAACCCCTGAACCTCATTCTCCAAAAACATCCTTATTGCAAATGTGTTTAATGCACTCAATTGAACAGACGTTAAACTGAGTGCAAAATCTGTGAGAACGTTAGTGGCTGCGTAAGTGGTTCCCCAACGCCTGTTCATAATAGGCAAATACGCTGATTTGACTGTCGTTAACCAGACGTTCATAGCAAATACCCGCTAAGGCATAGGTATTTTCACCAACCTGAAGAAAAACGGCAGGTGCTTTAGGATTTGACTGATCGTAAATCCATTCACCATCTAGCTGCGCTTTTAAAATTTCTCCAACGTATGCGCCAAAGATATTACAGATGGTGAACACTGCTTCATCTTCTAACGCTAAATCGTGATATTTGTCTACGAAACTAAGTAAAATATCGTCCACCAGTGCTACGCTAGCAGGTGAGTAGTCGAGTACAATTTCGAACTCATCAGCTGCTGTAGCCACAGCATCCTTCGCGCAATCTGCCATTAATTTATTGAGTTCATCAGGTGACATGTTGTTCTCCTTCTCACCGATACCTTTGGTATAACAAGTTAACGCTTAAAAAGTCGTTAAGACAAGGTGTTATAAGTTTATGACTATTGTGCGCAAGTTATCGGCCAAAGTCTATTTTTGTCCAGTTAATCTATTTATTACACTTGCAGCGGCAAACATACCAAAGGTGGCGGTTACGGTGACCACAGCACCAAAGCCGCCTGCACAGTCTAGTCGAGTACCACCTTCCATTGCAGATTTGTTGTAACAAACCGAGCCGTCTGGTTGTGGGTAGCGCAATTGCTCTGTTGAATAGATACATTCAACGCCAAAGCGGCGTTTTGGGTTTTTACTAAAATTATAGTTACGTCTAAGCTCACTGCGTAGCTTAGCCGCTAGGGGGTCTTGTGTTGTTTTAGCTAAATCGCCTTTAGTGACTTGAGTTGGGTCTATTTGACCGCCCGCACCGCCAACCGTAACAATGGGAATTTTGTTGCGTTTACAGTGGGCTATCATCGCCGCTTTAGCGCGAATACTGTCAGTGGCATCGACTACAGCGTGCATTTCTTTGGTTAAAAGCGTGGCCGTATTTTCTGGAGTGACAAAATCCTCAATACAGTTCACTTTGCAAGCAGGATTTATCAAGTGAATTCTCGATGCAATAGCGTCGACCTTTGCTTCTCCTATGGTATTGGAAAGCGCGTGAATTTGGCGATTTGTATTAGTTACGCAAACATCGTCTAAATCAATAAGGGTTATAGTACCTATACCCGAACGAGCTAGTGCTTCTGCAGTCCAACTTCCCACACCGCCAATGCCGACTACAGCCACATGACTGTTGGCTAAATTATTAGTTTGCTGTGCGCCATACAAACGCACAATACCGCCTAAACGTGGATCATCAGACATGTTTCACTTCACTTAAAATAAACTAACTCAAAGGCGTGTGTTTTCATAAAAATGTGCAAACACGCTAGCAGGGCGCGCATCATCTCAAAAGTGAACACTAAAGATCAATACACTCCAGTTTTTTCGAATAATAAATCCGATTTTAAGCGACATACGTTCTACCCAATACATGTTTAAATGAATTCATCGTTTAATGAAGTAATAAAAAGGGGCAGGCATATGGGCTTACTCGTTGATGGAAAATGGCAAGACAAGTGGTACGACACCAGCAAAAATGGTGGGAAATTTGAGCGCCAAGCATCTAAATTTCGTGACAAAGTTAGTAATGAAGATGGTTCCACGTTTCCCGCTGAATCTGGTCGCTATCATCTTTATGTCTCGTTAGCTTGTCCTTGGGCCCACAGAGCGCTCATATTTAGAAAGTTAAAGGGCTTGGAAGCGCATATTGATGTTTCGGTGGTACATCCTGAGATGCTTGATCAAGGCTGGGAGTTTAAAGATTACCCAGGATCAACGGGGGATAAGCTTTATAACTTTGATTATGCGCATCAAATTTATACTGAGGCAGCTCCTGAAATAACCACCCGTGTCACTGTTCCAATCCTTTGGGATAAACGAACAGAAACTATCGTTAATAATGAATCAGCTGAAATTATCCGTATTTTTAACAGTGGGTTTAATTCACTGACTAATAATGAAGACGATTATTATCCTAACGCCCAACGTGAAGAAATTGATGCCGTCAACAATATGGTGTATCACGACATAAATAATGGCGTGTACAAAGCTGGATTTGCTACAACGCAAGAGGCCTATGAAGAGGCAGTAACTGCATTGTTCTGCGCCCTAGATAGGGTTGAAGAAAGGTTGAGCAAACAACGTTATTTGGTTGGCAGCAAAATAACAGAAGCAGACTGGCGCTTATTTACCACGCTGATACGCTTCGACGCTGTGTATCACGGGCATTTTAAATGCAATAAAAAGCAAATCGCAGATTATCCAAACATCTACGGCTATATGAAAGAACTTTATCAAGTTCCGGGCGTTGCTGAAACGGTAAACTTCGACCATATCAAAAGGCACTATTACTACAGCCACACTATGATAAATCCAACCCAGGTAATCCCCGTCGGGCCAGAGCAAGATCTTATGTCGCCTCACGGTCGCGATAAAATAGAACGTTAAAGCACACAAAAGGTCGATAATACAAAAAGCTAAACGTGAAGCTCGTAAAAGATAGTGAAGGCTAAGATTTAAGGTAGATACACATTATGTCAGTGGAAGTGAGTGAACAAAAATCGATAGAGAAAGTGGTTACAGGTATGCCAACAAGTGATGGCGCGGGGGTGTCGCTTACTCGTATTATTGGGCAACCTGATCTACCTCGCCTCGATCCCTTTTTAATGTTGGATTTTTTTGGTTCAGATAATCCAGGTGAATACATTGCTGGTTTTCCACCACATCCTCACCGTGGTTTTCAGACAGTTACTTATATGCTTGCAGGAAAAATGCGCCATAAAGACTCTGTAGGCAATGAGGGGGTTATTGATGCTGGTGGCATTCAATGGATGAATGCGGGTCGAGGCATAATACATGAAGAAATGCCAGAGCAGGAGGAGGGCTTGTTACAAGGCTTTCAGCTGTGGGTGAATCTTCCGGCCGTAGAGAAAATGTCAGCGCCGAACTATCAAGACATACAGCCAGATAGTGTGCCTACAGTACACATTCAAGATGCAGTAATCAAAGTGTTAGCAGGTGAAATTGATGGTGTGAAAGGGCCTGTGAAGACAACGGCGGTTGCGCCTACTTTTTTAGACGTTGCACTACGAAGCGGGAGTTCGGAAATTGCACTGGGTTCGGATGAAGCTGCCTTTATTTATGTGTACGAGGGAAGCGTGGTCATTAATAGCGGCGAACTTAGCAAAGAAACAATTGTGTCGCAGGGAGAGCTGGGTGTTTTGTCTCAAAGTGGCAAGCAGCTATCTGTATCCGCTGATACAGGTTGTAAATTTATAGTGGTCTCAGGTAAACCTATTGAGGAGCCTGTGGTCCAATATGGGCCTTTTGTAATGAACACTCAGCAGGAAATTGTTCAGGCATTTAACGATTACCAAAGCGGTTCATTAGCGAAGTAGATACAAGGTTTGCCTGTTTTGATTCGACTATGGGTAATTATCTATGCGGACTGGTAGTAGACTGAGCTTTTAATCAATACCTCTTAATTAGGTTCAGCAAGGAGCAGCACTGTCGATGCAATTTGAAAGCGTCGCCGAAAAACACGTGCTATCACTTTTAGAATTTGAGCGTAGTAACAAAGCCTATTTTGAATTGTCTATAGCACCAAGAGAGGCAGCGTTTTATTCATTGGATGGCGTTGGCTACCACATTAGCGAATTGCTTTACTTACAACAGCAGAAAAGAGCTTGGGGTTATGTGCTTGTTGATGAACAACGAAATAACAAGGTTGTAGCGCGTGCTAACATCGAAAATAGAGCAGGCGACAAGGCGGAAATCGGCTATCGAGTTGCAGAGAAGGATTGTGGAAAAGGCATTGCTTCTCACTGCGTCTCATTTTTAATTGAGGAGGCCAAAAGCATGGGCATAAAATTGCTCACTGCAGAAGTCATGGACAACAATGCCGCTTCTGAAAAAGTCCTTATCAAGAATGGTTTTAGTCCTACGCTGTGCTTTCGCCGAAAGTATCGTCATCAAGGCGCTTTCCATAACAGTATCTACTTCGAACTCGCGCTTTAAACTCATCGATTGAAAACAGCGTTAGCGAAACGTTGCGCTGATTAAATTGAATTAGTAATTCACTCCCTCTAATGATTTAATATCGGTATGTCTAATCTCTTTTACGACAATAACAAAGGGGCGTATGCGCTTTTGTGTTGTAAAAAGCGATAATGTAATCGTAAATAGTTAAAACAAAGGGAATTTCGATCCAAATGGCAACCCCAATTACCTGCTTTAAAGCGTACGATATTCGTGGCGAATTGAACTCACAACTGACTGAAGATGTAGCGTATCGAATTGGCTATGCTTTTGCGCAAGAATTAAATGCGAAAACTGTTGTTGTTGGTAGTGACGTGCGTCTTACGTCAACACCATTAAAATTAGCGTTAAGCGCAGGTCTAATCGATGCTGGTGCAACAGTGACCGATATTGGCATGGCAGGAACAGAAGAAATTTACTTCGCTACCAAACACCTTGGCGTTGATGGTGGTATTGAAGTAACGGCAAGTCATAACCCCATTAATTACAACGGCATGAAATTGGTTAAGGCGGGCTCTGTTCCAATTAGCGGCGACACAGGTCTAAACGCCATAAAAGAGAAAGCGGAAGCATTAGAAGATAGCTTCGTGTCAGAGCGATTAGCACACTACACTGAGGGGGCGTTAATTGATGCCGATGCGTTTTTTAACGGTACGGCCCATGTAAAAGAAGACAAGCTTTCTGAAACCGAAAAATATACGGTTAAATCGTGTATGTCTGACTATGTATCTCACATGCTGTCTTATGTGAATTTAAGTAATTTTACACCGTTAAAAGTGGTAGTTAACGCTGGTAATGGTGCAGCAGGCCCTGCACTTGACGCCATTGAACAAGAAATGAAAGCGCAGGGTGTTCCGATAGAATTTGTAAAAGTACATCACAATGCTGATGGTACATTTCCAAACGGCATCCCCAATCCATTGTTACCTGAAAACCGTGCTGACACTGCTGATGCCGTTAGAGCGTCAGGAGCTGATTTTGGCATTGCATGGGATGGTGATTTCGACCGTTGCTTCTTGTTTGACGCTGATGGTGAATTTATTGAAGGATATTATATCGTTGGCTTGCTTGCTGAAGCCTTTATCGAGAAAAACACCGACAGTAAAATCATTTATGACCCTCGCGTATACTGGAATACAGAAGATATCGTAGCGAATGCAGGTGGTACACCCATTAAGTCGAAAACCGGCCATGCGTTTATTAAGGAGCGTATGCGCAAAGAAGATGCGGTCTATGGGGGTGAAATGAGTGCGCACCATTACTTTAGAGATTTTGCCTACTGTGATTCAGGCATGATCCCTTGGTTGTTAATTGCTGAATTGGTGTGTGTGAAAAAGCAAACACTAGCGAGTATGGTAAAAGCGCGAATTGAAGCGTTTCCATCTTCTGGTGAAATTAACAGTAAACTAAAAGATGCTGATGCAGCGCTGGAACGCGTTACAAGTAAATATCAGCCACTAGCCAGCGTAGTCGATACTACCGATGGTTTGGGTCTGGAGTTTGGTACTTGGCGCTTTAATTTACGTAAATCGAATACTGAGCCAGTTATTCGCTTAAACGTTGAAAGTAAAGGCGACATTGCGTTGATGGAACAAAAAACCGAAGAGCTACTTTCGCTTATTCGCGCTGAATAACCTCGTTACTTTTCGTTAATAACGCTAGAAGTAAAAAACGAAGGCGATAATATAGCGATATTATCGCCTTTTTTTTCGAGATTTAAACCTGTTAAAGCTATATTTATCAATTGCTTATACTGGTTATGCGTAACTTTTTGCTTGAGTTAGAAACTCGCTTAAGCACCGCAGGCTTTTGCCTCTTTTACTTTTTTCGCAATTATCTAATTTTATGTCTCTAAAGCTAAGCTGGTAGTAGTAACGCTAGACGAGCAAGTAAATCATCCAGGCGTGACAGATAACAACGACACTTGTTAATCCCATCCGCAAGCTTATGTAACTTACAATCTGCTCTTTAGGAAGGCTAAGGACAAATTTGTCGTAAATAAGTACTGCAACGTAGCTTAACGATAAAACGCCAAACACCTTCACGTCATGAGAGAACACTAAACACAGCCACCCAATTATGGTCGGCAACATAGCGACTAACATTTGTTTGTCATAACGTTGGTTACTTATCGCATCCCACCAATGAATGCCACCAAAGAAAGACAATAGCACAGCTGAGTATTGGACAAAGTAAACAGCGCTTTGTGTAAGCGATAACAGGTTAAGCTGATAAGCCAGTGGCATAGCCACAAAAGGAATGAGACCGGCAATACCTAGAAAAACCGCTGAATAGGGCATTGTTGTTCCTTGAAGTAATCTTGTATAAACAAAAATAGCGCCATAAAGGCGCTATTTTTACTATTAAGCGTAATACTTAGTTCAGTATTTACTAATTTACTACTTAATTGGCGTGTACTTACGCTGGTTGTGACCAGTGTAAAGCTGACGAGGACGACCAATTTTTTGTTTAGGGTCGCTCATCATTTCATGCCAGTGTGAAATCCAACCTACTGTACGAGATAGGGCAAAAATACACGTAAACATGTTGGTAGGAATACCAATTGCTTTAAGAACGATACCTGAGTAGAAGTCTACGTTCGGGAACAGTTTCTTCTCTGCAAAGTACGGGTCACTTAACGCAATCTTTTCTAGTTCCATCGCTACTTCTAGTAGTGGATCTTTTACGTTAAGCTCGCTTAATACTTCGTGACAGCTTTCACGCATTACTGTTGCACGTGGATCGTGATTTTTATAAACACGGTGACCGAAGCCCATAAGACGGAATGGGTCATTCTTGTCTTTAGCGCGTGCAATAAACTCAGGAATACGATCAACTGTGCCAATTTCTTCTAGCATGTTCAGACATGCTTCGTTTGCACCACCATGAGCAGGACCCCAAAGTGAAGCAACACCAGCAGAAATACATGCATATGGGTTCGCACCAGATGAACCGGCAAGACGAACGGTAGACGTTGAAGCATTCTGTTCGTGGTCTGCGTGAAGCGTAAAGATACGGTCCATCGCACGCTCAACAGCTGGGCTGATTTGATATTCTTCTGCTGGTACAGAGAACATCATGTTCAGGAAGTTAGCTGCATAGCTTAAGTCGTTTCGTGGATAAACAAACGGCTGACCTACATTGTACTTGTAGCACATAGCAACAAGAGTAGGCATTTTAGCAATTAGACGGTGTGCGCTGCGAATGCGCTGTTCTTCATTAGAAACGTCTAAATCGCTGTGGTAGAACGAAGACATCGCGCCAACGGTACCACATAGCATTGCCATAGGGTGGGCGTCGTTGCGGAAACCATGGAAGAACATGTTAATTTGTTCATGTACCATGGTGTGACGAGTAATTGTCTCTTTAAATTCTTCGTACTGTTCTTTTGTTGGTGCGTCACCGTGAAGAAGCATGTGACAAACTTCTAAGTAGTCTGCGTCACGCGCTAATTCTTCAATAGGGAAACCGCGGTGTAATAATACACCTTGAGCGCCATCAATATAGGTAATTGAAGACTCGCAAGATCCTGTCGCCATAAAACCTGGGTCGTACGTGAAATAACCGTGCTGGCCTAACGTACGGACATCGATTACATCTTGTCCTTCGGTGCCAGACAAGATAGGAAGCTCGATTTCCTTACCGCCGGCTTTAAGAATGGCTTTCTGATCTGCCATAAAATGCTCTCCTCAGAATGGTTCTGTTTGCAGCGAAAACGGACGAAAATATCCGCTTCGTTGGGAAAAGTGGGCGTATTTGTACTTTATTATGCACTAACAAGTCAATTTAATTGCATATTTGCACAATAAATATTCCGAATTGCTTAAAAAAATACTAGCAATCAGATAACGATTAATTAACTCGTTGGGATTTCACTTTGCCCGATACGGTGCAATTATCAATGGGTTTTCGATAAAGGTAAACCACCGAACGATAAATATATTAACAGCTTAGTTTAAAAAGTAACCTTTTGATGAGGAATAAATACGCACACAGATTAAAAGTGCTTAATTTCTCGTTGTTATGCATAGTTATTCCATTTAGCTGCTGGTAAACTTCTTAACACTGTAATTGCGCTCGTTTAAACGTGTTGCGCTCAATTTTGATCTCTTTTTATTCAAAATAATTATCATAAAAGTGTATATAGCGACTAAAGTCTTACTACGGCACAAAAAATTGTAATTATATACTACGCTGGATATACTCAGCGGTGCTTTGGAAATGGAATAATTATTCTGTTACAGGCATTAAAGAATAATTCACAAATTGTTAACAACTCAATGGATGAGGCAATTAACAGGTTAAAAATCGAATTCACTTACTCAGGACATAATAAAGGTAAGAAATTCATTATCCCCTACGGATTAAACAGGCATACATTGTGAAAAAGCAAAGACCAGTAAATTTAGAACTCAATACTATTAAATTTCCGCCCTCTGCTATTTCGTCAATTCTCCACCGCGTAACCGGTGTTGCAATGTTCTTCGCGCTACTTTTTGTTATCTGGGCATGGGCAGTTTCTGTTCATTCGCCTGAAGGTTTCGCGGACGTACAAGCAATCATGGACGGTTTCCTTGGAAAATTTGTCGCAATTGGCACAGCTTCAGCGCTGACGTATCACATTCTAGGCGGCCTAAGACACGTTGTTATGGATTTAGGTCACTGGGAAGAATTAGAGTCGGGTAACACAAGTGCAAAAGCAGTAATCGCACTTTGGGTTGTACTGACCGTAGTATTGGGAGTTGCATTATGGTAACCAACCAAGCAAGCATAAAGCGTGACGGCGTACAAGACTACGTTTCACTTCGCGCTACAGCAGCAATTATTTTCGCGTACTCGGTTTTCATGGCGTGGTTCTTTATTACCACCGATAACCTAACGTTTATCGAATGGCGAGGGTTGTTCTCTGGCCTAGCTATGAAAGTTTTCACATTGGCAGCACTTGTAGCAGTGATGATCCACGTGCGCATCGGCCTTTGGCAGGTGCTTACAGACTATGTTAAATCAGCAGGTCTGCGCGCAGGACTACAATATATCTTAAATATAATCGCATTCGGCTATGTAGCTGTTGGCCTATTCGTATTGTGGGGAGTGTAAAATGAGTTTACCCGTTCACGAGTTTGATGCAGTTGTAATTGGTGCTGGCGGTGCAGGTATGCGCGCAGCATTACAGATTTCGCAGTCTGGTAAATCATGTGCACTGTTATCTAAAGTATTTCCAACCCGTTCTCACACTGTGTCTGCGCAGGGTGGTATTACCGTAGCACTTGGTAATTCGCACGAAGACAACTGGGAATGGCACATGTATGACACCGTTAAGGGCTCTGATTATATCGGTGACCAAGACGCAATCGAATACATGTGTAAAACTGGCCCAGAAGCAATTATTGAAATGGAGAACATGGGCTTACCCTTCTCGCGTTTCGAAAATGGTAAAATCTACCAGCGTCCTTTTGGCGGCCAGTCTAAGAACTTTGGTGGCGAGCAGGGCGCTCGCACAGCAGCTGCAGCTGACCGTACTGGTCACGCGCTTCTACACCTTCTTTACCAGCAAAACGTAAAGAACAAAACAAAAGTTTTCTCTGAGTGGTATGCACTTGACCTAGTTAAAAACCAAGACGGAGACGTTGTTGGTTGTACCGCGATTGATATCGAATCTGGTGAAGTAGTTTACTTCAAGTCTCGCGCAGTTGTACTTGCAACAGGTGGTGCGGGTCGTATCTACGCATCTACTACAAATGCACACATCAATACCGGTGACGGTGTTGGTATGGCACTTCGTGCAGGCGTTGCAGTTCAAGATATGGAAATGTGGCAGTTCCACCCAACGGGTATTGCTGGCGCAGGAACATTGGTAACAGAAGGTTGTCGTGGTGAAGGTGGTTACCTTCTAAACAAAGACGGCGAACGTTTCATGGAACGTTATGCACCTAACGCGAAAGACCTTGCTGGTCGTGACGTTGTTGCGCGTTCAATGATGACTGAAATTCGTGAAGGTCGTGGTTGTGAAGGCCCATGGGGTACTCACATTAAGCTTAAGCTTGACCACCTTGGTAAAGACGTTCTTGAGTCTCGTCTACCTGGTATCCTTGAGCTTTCACGTACGTTTGCACACGTTGACCCAGTGAAAGAGCCAATTCCAGTAATTCCTACTTGTCACTATATGATGGGTGGTATTCCTACAAATGTTGATGGCCAATGTCTAACGGTTGATGAAAACGGTAACGACAAGGTTGTCAACGGTCTATTTGCTTGTGGTGAGATTGCCTGTGTATCTGTACACGGTGCGAACCGTCTTGGCGGTAACTCACTTCTTGACCTTGTTGTATTCGGTCGCGCGACCGGTTTACACCTTGGTAAGACATTGTCTGAAATGGCACCAACACGCGACGCATCAGAGTCTGATCTTGAAGCTTCTATGACGCGTTTCAACCGTTGGGAAAATTCAGAGAAAGGTAAGGGCGAAGACCCAGTTCAAATTAAGAAAGACTTGCAGAAATGCATGCAGCTTAACTTCTCAGTATTCCGTGAAGGTGAAGCAATGGCGGAAGGTCTTAAAGAGCTTAGCGAAATTCGCGAGCGTCTTAAGCATGCACGCCTTGACGACAAGAGCGCAGACTTCAATACCCAGCGTATTGAGTGTTTAGAGCTTGATAACCTGATGGAAACCGCGTACAGCACAGCAGTAGCAGCGAACTTCAGAACGGAAAGCCGTGGCGCCCACAGCCGCTTCGACTTCCCGGACCGTGATGATGATAACTGGTTATGCCACAGTATCTACGATCCGAACACTGATAAAATGCTTAAACGTGAAGTGAATATGGCGCCTAAGCTTAGGGAAGCATTCCCGCCTAAAGTGCGTTCATATTAAGAGAGGCAACGATCATGCAATTAACTTTTTCGATTTATCGTTATAACCCAGAAGTAGACGCGAAGCCTCGCATGCAAGACTACACTCTAGAAGTAGAGGAAGGTCAGGACATGATGGTGCTAGACGCGCTACTTGCACTTAAAGAGCAAGATCCGACGCTTTCTTTCCGTCGCTCGTGCCGCGAAGGTGTATGTGGTTCAGACGGTGTGAACATGAACGGCAAAAACGGCCTAGCGTGTATCACTCCGCTTTCTGCACTGGGCAAAGGTAAAATAGTAGTACGTCCACTTCCAGGTCTACCGGTAGTACGTGACCTTGTTGTTGATATGACGCAGTTCTATACACAATACGAGAAGATTAAGCCGTTCTTAATCAACGACAGTAAGCAGCCGCCAGCACGCGAGCACTTACAGTCGCCAGAGGAGCGTGCAAAACTAGACGGTCTTTACGAGTGTATTTTATGTGCATGTTGTTCAACTTCATGCCCGTCATTCTGGTGGAACCCTGATAAGTTCATCGGTCCTGCTGGTTTGCTTCACGCTTATCGCTTCCTTATCGATAGCCGTGATACTGCGACTGAAGAGCGTCTTAACGACCTTGATGATGCGTTCAGCGTATTCCGCTGTCACGGTATCATGAACTGTGTAAGTGTATGTCCTAAGGGCTTGAACCCAACTAAAGCAATAGGCCAAATTAAGTCTATGCTTTTACAACGGGCTGTTTAGTACTATATTCTGTTAACTTCCTAAAGTTACAGATAGTGATGCTCTAAATAGCCATCCCAAAAGGATGGCTATTTTTTTATATATTCGCTGTTATAACACTTGGTTATGCTGAGAATAACCTTATAATACATCTTGATTGTTAACTAGATTTTATAAAACGTAGCAAGGCAAATTAAATGCAAGAAAGCGTGATGAAAGCGTGGTGGGATTCCTCGCACATGGCAGGTGCCAACGCTGCCTATGTTGAAGAGTTGTATGAAACCTATTTAGAAGACCCGCAAAGTGTCTCTGAAAATTGGCGACAAATCTTCGATAACCTCCCCAAAGTCGATGGCGTAGAGTTAGAAACCAATCATACAACAATTAAAAATCAATTTAGGCAACTTGCTGCGTTAGGGCCTACAGCCCGCATGTCTAGTCCGTCTGTGCCTTCTGCAAGTGTTTCAGACGACAGGCAAGTTAAAGTTCTTCAGTTAATTAACGCGTTCCGCTTCCGCGGGCACCAGCACGCTAACTTAGACCCTCTTGGTCTATGGAAACAAGAGCGTGTTCGCGACCTTGAACTATCTCACCACAGCCTTTCTGAACAAGATTTTGATACAGTCTTCAATGTAGGGTCTTATGCTATTGGCAAAGATTCTATGCCGCTTGGTGAACTGTTTAAATCGCTTAACCGCACTTACTGTGGCTCTATCGGTGCAGAATATATGCACATCACTGATACCGAGCAGAAGCGTTGGTTACAACAAAAAATTGAATCTGTTCAAGCAAAACCTGAAATTTCTCGCGATGAGAAGTTAGGCATTCTTAAAGGCCTTACTGCGGCTGACGGAATGGAAAAGTACTTGGGTTCTAAATTCCCAGGTGCAAAGCGTTTCTCGCTAGAAGGTGGCGACGCACTTATTCCAATGCTTAAAGGTTTAATTACCAAAGCAGGCACTGCGGGTACCAAAGAAGTGGTTATCGGCATGGCTCACCGTGGTCGTTTGAATGTTCTAGTTAACGTGCTGGGTAAAAATCCTTCTGTCCTGTTTGACGAATTCTCAGGTAAGCACGACGACTCACTAGGTGCGGGTGACGTTAAGTATCACGCAGGCTTCTCTTCAGATTTTGCAACGCCTGGTGGCAACGTTCACTTAGCGCTAGCATTTAACCCGTCTCACCTTGAAATTGTTAACCCAGTAGTAATGGGGTCAGTACGTGCACGTCTTGCTCGCCGCAACAACGACACCAATACTGTACTTCCAATTACTATTCATGGTGACTCGGCAATAGCAGGTCAGGGTGTAGTACAAGAAACCTTCAACATGTCACAAACTCGTGGCTTTGCTGTGGGTGGTACAGTTCGAATCGTGGTAAACAACCAGGTTGGATTCACGACGTCTAAAACTGAAGATACCCGTTCTACACAATACTGTACTGACATTGCTAAAATGGTACAGGCGCCAATTTTCCACGTGAACTCTGACGATCCTGAAGCGGTTGCCTTTGTTACACAGCTTGCGCTTGAATACCGTAATAAGTTTAAGAAAGACGTTGTAATTGATTTAGTTTGTTACCGTCGTCATGGTCACAACGAAGCGGATGAGCCAAATGCAACTCAGCCGTTGATGTACCAAAAAATTAAAAAGCATCCAGTTCCACGCGTAATCTATGCTGATCAGCTAATTGCTGAAGGTGTGATAGAGCAACGTGATGCAGATCGTTATGTTGAAGAGTACCGTGAAGCTCTTGACCATGGCGCGTGCGTTGTTGAAGAGTGGCGTCCAATGACAGAGCATAGCGTTGACTGGTCTCCGTACCTTGGTCACGACTGGGATACGCCTTACGATGGAGCGCTTTCAGTTGAGAAGCTTAAAGAGCTAGGTGAGTCAATCACTACTATTCCTGAAGAGCACAAGCTTCAGTCTCGCGTAAACAAGCTTTACCAAGACCGTAAAGCGATGGTTGCTGGCGAGAAAATGCTTGATTGGGGCATGGCTGAAAACTTGGCCTATGCAACTATCGTTGATGCCGGCGAAGATATTCGTATTACCGGTCAGGATTCAGGCCGTGGTACTTTCTTCCACCGTCACGCGGTGTTACACAATCAAAAAGATGCGTCGACATATATGCCACTACAGCATATTCGTGAAGGACAGGGTGAAATTGAAATTTACGACTCTGTGCTTTCAGAAGAAGCGGTTATGGCATTTGAGTATGGTTATGCGACAGCGGAGCCTACGTGTCTGACTATTTGGGAAGCACAGTTTGGTGACTTCGCTAACGGTGCGCAGGTTGTTTTTGACCAATTCTTAAGCTCTGGTGAAGCGAAGTGGGGCCGTTTGTGTGGTCTAACCGTTTTACTGCCACATGGTTATGAAGGTCAGGGACCAGAGCACAGTTCTGCACGCCTTGAACGTTTCCTTCAAATGTGTGCTGATCACAACTGGCAAGTGTGTGTGCCTTCTACACCTGCACAGGTTTACAACATGCTTCGTCGCCAAGTGGTGCGTCCTATGCGTAAGCCACTTATCGTAATGTCGCCTAAGTCACTATTACGTCATCCTCTTGCGGTATCTTCACTTGAAGAGCTAGCAGAAGGTAAATTCCATAACGTAATCGGTGAAATTGATGACATCGATCCGAAAAACGTAAAGCGTGTTGTTATGTGTTCGGGCAAGGTTTACTACGATTTGTTAGACCAGCGCCGTAAAAATGAGCAAACAGACGTTGCAATCATCCGTTTAGAGCAACTTTATCCATTCCCACAAGAAGAATGCGCTAAAGTTGTGGCACAATACAGCCATGTAAAAGATTGGGTTTGGTGTCAAGAAGAGCCTCAAAACCAAGGCGCTTGGTACTGTAGCCAACACCACTTCTGGCAAGCAATTCCAGATGGTGCAAAATTAACATATGCAGGCCGTGATGCATCCTCGTCACCTGCAGTAGGTTATGTATCCGTTCACAACCAGCAACAGAAAGCTCTGGTTGAAAACGCACTCACAATTAAATAAGGAACAGTAATGACAATTGAGATAAAAGTTCCGGTTCTACCTGAGTCAGTTGCCGATGCCACCATTGCAACCTGGCACGTAAAGGCCGGTGACGCAGTTAAACGCGACCAGAACCTGGTTGATATTGAAACTGATAAAGTGGTTTTAGAAGTTGTGGCGCCAGCGGACGGTACAATTGGTGAGATCCTAAACGAAGAGGGTGCAACTGTTTTAGGCGAACAAGTTATTGCTAAACTAGAAAAGGGCGGTGCTGCTGCACCGGCTGAAGCTAAAGCAGAAAGCAAAGCAAAAGACGATTCAAAATCAGACGCGGCACCAGCGGCTTCTGGTAAAACTTCTGATGTTAAAGTGCCAGTACTTCCAGAGTCTGTAGCTGACGCAACTATCGCTACATGGCACGTTGCTGTAGGTGAAGCTGTTTCTCGCGACCAAAACCTGGTTGATATCGAAACTGATAAAGTAGTACTAGAAGTTGTTGCTCCTGCAGACGGTTCTCTTGCTGAAATTATCGCAGAAGAGGGCGCCACCGTAACAGCTGAAGAAGTGATTGCTAAATTTGTAGAAGGTGCAGCAAGCGGCGCTTCTGCTCCAGCAGCGTCAAGCGAAAGCGATGACAGTGACGAGAGCAGTGATGCGCTTAGTCCTTCTGTTCGTCGTTTACTTGCAGAAAAAGGCGTTGACGCAGCTAAAGTGAAAGGCACTGGCAAAAATGGCCGTATCACTAAAGAAGACGTAGAGAAATACCTTAAAGGCGGCGACAGCTCAGCGAAGGCAGCGCCTGCTGCGTCTGAATCTGTTTCAGCTGACTTACCAACGGGTAATCGTACCGAGAAGCGTGTTCCAATGACGCGTCTTCGCAAGACAATTGCTAACCGTCTTCTTGAAGCGAAGAACTCTACGGCAATGCTAACAACGTTTAACGAAGTAAACATGAAGCCAATCATGGACCTTCGTAAGCAGTACCAAGACAGCTTTGAGAAGCGTCACGGTATTCGCCTTGGTTTCATGTCTTTCTACGTGAAAGCGGTAACCGAAGCCCTTAAGCGTTTCCCTGAAGTTAACGCGTCTATCGACGGTGATGACATTGTTTATCACAACTACTTCGATGTATCGATTGCTGTTTCTACACCACGTGGCCTTGTAACACCAGTACTTAAAGATACTGACACACTAGGCATGGCAGGTGTTGAAAAAGGAATTAAGGAACTAGCACTTAAAGGCCGTGACGGTAAGCTGTCATTGGCTGAACTACAAGGTGGTAATTTCACAATCACCAACGGTGGTGTGTTTGGTTCACTAATGTCTACACCAATCATTAACCCGCCACAGAGCGCTATTTTGGGTATGCATAAAATCCAAGACCGCCCAATGGCTGTTAATGGCAAAGTAGAAATTCTACCAATGATGTACCTAGCGCTTTCTTATGACCACCGTATTATCGATGGTAAAGAATCAGTAGGTTTCTTGGTAACCGTTAAAGAGATGCTAGAAGATCCAACACGTCTACTTCTAGACGTATAAGACTTTCGTCTCACGGAATTGTGGTTAGGCGCTTAGCTTGTGTATGCTTGCTTTGCGCCTAACGCAACGCTGATATTTGCCCTATAATATCAGTCAAACTAATCAAGTCGCATTTGCGGCTTTTGTCTTACTAAAAATCGGATAGAAACACCATGAATTTGCATGAATACCAAGGTAAGCAGCTATTCAAAGAATACGGTTTGCCTGTTTCTGAAGGATACGCAGCAGACACTGCTCAAGGTGCTGTAGAAGCCGCTGACCGAATTGGCGGAAACGAGTGGGTAGTTAAGTGTCAGGTACACGCGGGCGGTCGCGGTAAAGCTGGCGGTGTAAAGCTAGTTAAAAACAAAGACGACATTCGCGCTTTCGCTGAAAACTGGCTTGGCAAAAATTTGGTGACTTTCCAGACTGACGAAAACGGTCAGCCTGTGAGCAAAATCCTAGTTGAATCTTGCACAGATATCGCTAACGAGCTTTACCTTGGTGCAGTAGTTGACCGTACAACCCGTCGCGTTGTATTCATGGCATCTACTGAAGGTGGCGTTGAGATTGAAACTGTTGCAGAAGAGACTCCAGAAAAAATCCTTAAAGCTGAAATCGACCCAATTGTTGGCCCTCAGCCTTACCAAGCGCGCGAAATGGCGTTTAAACTTGGTCTTTCTGGCGTTCAAATTAAGCAATTCACTCAAATTTTCCTTGGCCTAGCTAAGATGTTTGAAGAGCTTGACGTTGCCCTAATCGAAATTAACCCGCTAGTTATCAAAACTGACGGTAACCTACACTGCCTAGATGCGAAAGTAGGTATCGATGGTAACGCGCTATATCGTCAGCCTAAGCTGAAAGATATGCAAGATCCTTCACAAGAAGATGCGCGTGAAGCCCACGCAGCTCAGTGGGAACTAAACTACGTAGCACTAGACGGTAACGTAGGTTGTATGGTTAACGGTGCAGGCCTAGCAATGGGTACCATGGACATCGTAAACCTACACGGTGGTAAGCCAGCTAACTTCCTAGACGTTGGTGGCGGCGCAACTAAAGAGCGTGTTGCTGAAGCATTTAAAATCATCCTTTCTGACGACAATGTTAAAGCGGTATTGGTTAATATTTTCGGTGGTATCGTTCGTTGTGACATGATCGCTGAAGGTATTATCGGTGCAGTTAAAGAAGTTGGCGTTAAAGTGCCAGTTGTTGTGCGCCTTGAAGGTACCAATGCAGAACTTGGCCGTGAGGTTCTAGCGAACTCAGGTCTTGATATCATCGCTGCTGAATCGCTAACTGATGCAGCACAGAAAGTTGTTGCTGCAGCGGAGGGCAAATAATGTCTGTATTAATTAATAAAGATACTAAAGTAATTTGTCAGGGTTTTACTGGCGGTCAGGGTACATTCCACTCTGAACAAGCAATTGCTTACGGTACGCAAATGGTTGGTGGTGTAACACCAGGCAAGGGCGGTACTGAGCACCTAGGTCTTCCAGTATTCAATACTGTACGTGAAGCGGTAGAAGCAACTGGCGCAACTGCAACAGTTATCTACGTACCAGCTCCTTTCTGTAAAGATTCAATCGTTGAAGCTGCAGATGCGGGGATCGAGCTAATCGTATGTATCACTGAAGGTATCCCAACGCTAGACATGCTTTACGTTAAAGAATACGTTGAAGCAAAAAGCGTTCGCATGATTGGTCCAAACTGCCCAGGTGTTATCACTCCTGGAGAGTGTAAGATTGGTATCATGCCTGGTCACATTCACAAGCCTGGTAAAGTAGGTATTGTTTCTCGCTCTGGTACACTTACGTACGAAGCGGTTAAGCAAACCACTGACGAAGGTTTCGGCCAGTCTACTTGTGTTGGTATCGGTGGTGACCCAATTCCTGGTTCTAACTTCATCGACATCCTTCAGATGTTCCAAGACGATCCGCAAACTGAAGCTATCGTAATGATCGGTGAGATCGGCGGTACTGCTGAAGAAGAAGCTGCGGCGTTCATCAAAGCGAATGTAACTAAACCTGTTGTTTCTTACATCGCTGGTGTTACTGCTCCTCCAGGCAAGCGTATGGGTCACGCTGGTGCAATCATCGCAGGCGGTAAAGGTACTGCTGATGAGAAGTTCAAAGCACTAGAAGACGCAGGCGTTAAAACTGTTCGTTCACTTGCCGATATCGGTAAGGCACTTCGCGAAACAACTGGTTGGTAAGCTAACGCTTTACGAACTTATTTAAAAGCCCGCCTAGCGCGGGCTTTTTTGTGCCTGTTTATTAACATTTCTTCAAGTTTGCATGTAACAAAATTACAACCATTTACGCTAAAAGCCCGAATATACGTATTTTGTGTTGTTAAATTACATATTAATGTGAATATCCTTTGTTAACGCCGTGTTGCACAAATTTTATTGAATACGTATGCAGGCAATTGTGCAAACCCTAGGTCCTCTATAGCATTATGCCGACGAGATGTATTGTCATTTAATTGTCATAAGAACAACAAAAAGACAACAACTATAACCGTATGGGACACCCGTTTTATGAAACAATTTAAACCCAACCTAATTAAAGCTGCGCTTATTTCAGGCGGTATGGCATTTGGTAGTGCACCTGCACTAGCACAAGAAGCAAACACTGATGCTGTTGATGAAGCTAATCTAGAAGTTATTCAAGTAAGCGGTATTCGCGGCAGCTTACAGCGTGCTCAAGCAATCAAAATGGATAACACCTCAATTGTTGAAGCGTTATCAGCAGAAGATATCGGTAAACTTCCAGACACCAGTATTGCTGAATCAATTGCTCGTCTTCCTGGCTTAGCGGGTGAACGCCGCAATGGTCGTACAAGCGGTATATCTGTTCGTGGTTTTAACGAGAACTACGTAGGTACAACGCTTAACGGTCGTGAACTTCTTGGTATGGGCGATAACCGTGGGGTAGAGTTCGATCTTTACCCTACAGAAATTGTTTCAAATATCCTTGTTTACAAAACGCCTGAAGCTGGGCTAATGACACAAGGTATTGGTGGTACAGTCGATATTCAGACTGTACGTCCATTAAGTGCTGAACGAACTTTTGCGTTTAACGGTACTTATGAAGCAAACGAATATGACGCTGGTAACCCTGACTTTGATAACAAAGGGCATCGCCTGTCGTTTAACTATGTAGACCAATTTGCTGATGACAAGTTAGGTGTAGCGTTAGCCATAGCTGATATGGAATCGCCTCGTCAGGAGGAGTACTTTAGAGGCTGGGGTTATGCAACAGCAAATGCAGAGAACGCGGCTGAGGGTGTTGAAGTTCCAGAAGGCACAGTAATACTTGGTGGGCACGATTCTTTCACGCGTTCAGCGATGCTTGAACGTACCTCAATAGCTGGTGTTATCGAATACGCTCCTACAGACGACCTTAGAATTCAATTCGATGCGCTTTACATTGATTTTGAAGAGAATGATGCCCGTCGCGGTGTAGAGGAAGGCGGTGCCGAATGGGGTACCAGTGCTTACACTATTACTGGCGTAGAAGATGGTTTGGTTACATCAGGTTTTTATGACGGCTTCCTTTCAGTAATTCGAAATGATTCGCGTCAACAGAAAGCTGAGCTAACTACATTTGGCTTGAACATAGAATATGCGTTAAACGATAACTGGACAGCTACGCTTGATCTTTCAATGGGTGAAGTTGATAAGACGATCACCGATATTGAGAGTTATTCGGGTGTTGGTCGTGCAGGCGTGGATGGCAGACCCGTTACACCACGTTCATGGCAGATGACTTCTTCAGGCGCAGTATACAGTGCGCATCCAACGCTAGATAGCGTAGACCTTACTGATCCAAACGCAATCTTCCTTGCAGGCCCACAAGCTTGGGGCGGCTCGTTAGCGCCAGTGGAGCGTTTCCAAGGCGTTGAAGGTTTCGGGCCTGAAACGGCGCAGGATGGTTTTGTTAACGAACCTGATTTTGATGAGACGCTTGATGCAGCTCGTATTGATATCGAAGGTTTTGTTGAGTGGGGCATTTTCTCGAAGTTCAGTGCAGGTGTGAATTACCAAGATCGTGAAAAGACGAAAGATAATAACGGTGCGTTCTTAACAGCGCCAACATGGCCCAATGCAGAGCTAGTACCAGATCCAATTGGTGTAGCCGATCTAAGCCACATTGGCATCGATGGTGTTCTTGCGTACGATTCACTTGGTTTATACCGTAGTGGCTTCTATATCGAAACAGAAGCTGAACTATTTGAAAATGGCCGTTTCGGTGATTCATACACAATCAGTGAAGAGCTATTAACCATTTACGCCAAGCTTGATATTGATACAGAAATTAACGGCGTTTACATTTTAGGTAATGTTGGTGTTCAGGTTGTTGACGTTGACCAGCAAGGCAGTGGGTTTAATACGGTTACTGGACCAACCGGCTTTACAGAAATCGCTCCTGTTTCGGACGGTACTTCATATCACGATATTTTGCCAACAATCAATTTAAGCTTTGAGTTTGCAGAAAATCAGTTTATCCGTACTGCAATGGGTAAGGTAATCAGTCGCCCACGTATGGATGACATGAGACCTAATAACACAGTAAGTTTCACCTTTAACGACCAGCAGATTATTTCTACAAATCCAAATAATGGTCCTTGGTCAGCAGGTGCGGGTAATGCGCGTCTTAAACCGCTAGAAGCTAATCAATTTGATATCGCGTACGAGAATTACTTTGCTGATACCGGATATTTCGCAGCAAGTTTCTTCTACAAAGATCTAACTAACTGGCATGTTGCGGGTCGCTCGTTCAATGACTTCTCTAACGTATATATCGAAGGTTTCCACCAAACATCTGGAAATACGGATATTAATGGCGACGGTCTTACAAATGATGCTGATATTGTCGCACCAGGTACTTTTATCGGGCCGGTAGACTTCAGAGAAGATGGTCTAGAAGGTTTTGTTCGTGGATGGGAGCTTCAGGGTAGCTTACCTCTTGAATTGGTTCATGATTCATTAGCAGGTTTTGGCTTGTTTGCGAGCGCGACCTTCTTAGACGGTGAGCTTGATAATGGTGATCAAGTACCAGGTTTGTCTGATGAAACATACTCATTAACTGCTTTCTATGAAAGCAACGGTTTTGAAGTACGTGTTTCGGCAACCAAGCGCGATGAGTTTGCAACTGAAACCCGTGCGCAGAGCTTGTCACTCGCTCAAATTCAGGACAATGGTGTTAAACAAGTTGACGCGCAGATTGGTTATGATTTCAGCGAATCAGGTATTGAATATCTGCAAGGTCTTCGCGTAACGCTTCAGGGTCAGAACTTGACAGATGAACCAACAGTACGTGTTAATCCTGGGGATAGCCGCCAGATTATTGAACACCAAAGCTTTGGTCGTAACTTCTTACTTGGCTTCAACTACACATTCTAAGTGGTTGTTGAAGCAGCGCTTGTTACATGCGAGCGCTTAAACAAGTAACATTAAACAAGCCCCAATTCACGTAATGTATTGGGGCTTTTTGTTGTATAACATTACATGTCATGATATTTAAAGATGATAGTAATGTGGCCACTTAAGCAATGGTGACGGCAAAAAATATGATGAATAAAACGGTAAAAAATGTAGTTATTGTAGGTGGTGGCACAGCGGGCTGGATTTCAGCAGCTGTTATAAAACGTCTTATCGGTGCAGGCGTGAATGTAACGCTTATTGAGTCTGAAGAAATCGGTACCGTTGGTGTTGGCGAAGCCACTATTCCGCCTATCATTACCCTTAACAATGTAATGGGGATAGACGAAAAAGAGTTCTTACGCGAAACAAACGCCACCATGAAACTAGCGATTAAGTTTGAAAACTGGCGGGTAGAAGGGGAAAGCTATTTCCACACTTTTGGCGCCCCGGGTAAAAGCTACGCTTTTTGTCATTTTCATCATTATTTCAAACGCGCTCAAGAGTTAGGGTTATCTGACTCGATATGGGAATACGATCTAAACTACCTTGCCTGTAAAGCGGGTAAATTTGCCCACATCAAGTCTCCCGACCCAATTATAGAAATGCCGTATGCTTATCATTTTGATGCGTCGCTGTATGCTCGATTCCTTCGTAAGAAATGTGAGGCGATGGGCGTTACTCGCAAAGAAGGCATTATTACTGATGTCAAACAGGATGCAGACAGCGGTTTTATTACCGGTGTGACGCTTAAAGACGGTGCTCATATCGAAGGCGACTTGTTTATTGACTGTTCAGGGTTTAAAGGGCTACTTACGCAACAAACACTGAATACCGGCTACGAGGATTGGTCGCATTGGTTACCTTGTGACCGGGCAGTGGCTATGCCTTCAGAGCGCCACGAACAAACCCGTCCTTATACTCGTTCGATTGCGCACTCTGCCGGATGGCAGTGGCGTATACCGTTACAGCACCGTAATGGAAATGGCTTAGTGTACAGTAGTAACTATTACAGCGATGATAAGGCGCTGGACATACTGTCGAACAACTTGGATACCAAGCCTCTGGCGGACCCTAATTTTATTCGCTTTAAAACAGGACGAAGACGCAAGCAGTGGAATAAAAATGTGGTGGCCGTTGGGCTTTCTAGCGGGTTTTTAGAGCCCCTCGAGTCAACGAGTATTCATCTTATTCAGTCTGCAGTAGTTCGACTCATCCATTTATTCCCACATGAAGGGTTTAAGCAATATCAGATAGATGAGTACAACAAGCAGTCTCAGCTTGAATATGAACAAATACGTGATTTCATTATTTTGCATTACCATGTCAATGAACGAACTGACTCGCATTTCTGGAGGGATCTACGAGAAATGGAAGTGCCAGACAGCTTGACGCATAAAATTGAGCTTTTTAGAGCATCAGGTAACTTGTTCAGAGAGCAAAATGATTTATTCCTTGAAAGTTCTTGGCTACAGGTGCTGCTAGGGCAAGGTATAGCACAAGGTGATTACCATCCTCTCGCAAACGCCTTGTCTGAGCAAAAACTACAAGAGCTAATGCAAAATATTAAACGCATTAAGAATGAGCCGATTGGGAAAATTGCGACTCATGACGACTTCTTGAAGCAGTTTTGTGGTTAGCCGTTTAATATGAATAGACCAATGAATATAGTCATAGCCGGGGGCGGGACTGCCGGCTGGATGGCAGCCAATTATTTTGTAAATAAATGGCCATCGGACAAGGTTAACGTCACCCTTGTTGAATCTCCCGATATAGGAATTATCGGTGTAGGCGAAGGTTCTACACCGACATTAAAGCGCTTTTTTGAAGAGCTAAAAATCAAAGAGCGTGATTGGATGCCTAAGTGCAATGCAACGTACAAGGTAAGTATTCGGTTTAATGACTGGAGTCCGGGTTCCGGTGTTAAACAGTATCGCCATCCCTTTATCTCTCAAACAGACACCTTTACCCAGCGTGCTTTTGAAGTAAACTGCCGCACACGTAGGCTAGGTCTTGATAGTCACGTCAACCCAGAAGATTTTTTGTTAAATGGTGTCTTGGCAAAACAGAATAAAGCGCCTCTAACGCCTGAAAATTTTCCATTTAGAATGGAATATGGCTACCACTTTGATAGCGCATTGCTGGGCAACTATCTGCGTGATGTTGCGGTTGAAAGGAGCGTTACCCACGTTAGTGCCGTAATCAGCGACGTGGCACTTCATGCTAGCGGAGATATTAGCCATCTTGTAACAGATAGAGGCAATATCGAAGGAGATTTTTTCGTTGATTGTACAGGATTCTCTTCAACCCTATTGCAGCAGGCTTTGGGCGTTAAATTTAATTCCTATTCTGATAACTTGTTTAACGATTCAGCTGTCGTGCTACCCACACACGCACAGGAGAATATTCAAGTAGAGACCCAGTCGACCGCGCTATCTAATGGCTGGTGCTGGTCAATACCGTTGCAAAACCGCACTGGAAATGGTTATGTTTATAGTGCTTCACATTTAGCAAAAGACAAGGCAGAAGAAGAGTTGCGTCGACATCTCGGGCTGGAAAACAGCGATGTAGAAGCTAGGCATCTTAAAATGAAAGTCGGGCAAGTAGAGCAGCACTGGCATAAAAACTGTTTAGCATTAGGCCTATCGCAAGGATTTATAGAGCCGCTCGAAGCAACGGCGCTTCACCTTGTTCAGATTTGTATAGAGTACTTCTCGGATATGTTTGAAAAAGGCGCTTTCTCAAGTGTTGAGAGAGTATCTTACAATGCATTTGCAAAAGCACGTTTTGACCGAGTGCGAGACTATATTGTGGCGCACTATAAGCTTAATACAAGAAACGATTCTGACTACTGGCGTGACAATAGAAACAATTTGGTGTTGTCTGACTCCCTTAAATCGATCATTAGCACATGGTTTAATCGCGAAGATCTAGGGAATGAAATCAAGCGCCAGAATATAGGTATGCACTGGGACTCAGTATCATGGCATTGCTTATTTGCTGGTTATGGTGCATTTCCGGCGCTAGCACAAAATCAGCCTGGTCGAGGGGATCTGTACATTGAGCAAAACATTGAGCGTTTTAATCAAGGCTGCGCGTTGAATTTCGAACATCATAATGCCGTGCTTCTAGCACAGCAACACGGTGAGTAATAACCCTGAGAGCTAGGGATGGCCTTCAATAATGTTATATTTTTCCCATAAGAAACTCTGCTAATCTCCTAAATCCTTCATTCTAAAAGTTATATAAAACAATTATTCCCGATCTTTGTTTAAATTATGTTTCATGGATGTAAATGAATACGTATGCATAGCATTGCTCCCTTTTTATACAAAACAGTAGTATTTGGTGTTGAACCATAAGCGACATTTTTGGGGGTGGTAGTCCAAAAAGTGTCGATAATAAACAAGGAATGGGACACCAATGAAAACATTCAAACCCAGCACTATCATGGCGGCCTTGATAAGTAGTGGGGTCGCGTTTAGCGCAGCTCCTCTTTATGCCCAAGAGTCACCAGACACGTCAATAGACGAAGTTGAACGACCACAAGAAGATACCTTAGAGCGTATTGAAGTACGTGGTTTTAGTACCAGCTTGATCCAATCACTAAACCAGAAACGCTTCTCCGATACGGTTTCTGAACAAATATCTGCAGACGATTTGGGCGGGCTTCCCGACGTATCTATGGCAGATGCACTGACCCGCTTGCCAGGTATCTCTGCGGTAAGAACCGGGGGGCAAGCCGCGCAGATAAACATTCGTGGTCTATCCGGTGACTTTGTGTTTTCTACATTAAACGGTAGAGAGCAGGTATCGACCAGCGGAAGCCGGGCAATTGAGTTTGATCAGTATCCTTCAGAACTTATTAGTGAGGCGGCGGTTTATAAATCTCCCAAGGCATCGCTTATTGAGGGGGGTATAGCGGGTACGGTAGAACTTAAAACTGCATCACCACTTGCCATTGAAGAGCAACATAAATTCAGCGCCAACATGCGTGGCATGTACAACAATAGAGCGTCAGAGGTGAGTGATGCTACAGAGTATGGACATAGACTGAGTTTCTCATACCAAGGTAAATTCCTTGACGATACGCTAGGTCTATCACTAGGTTATGCTCGTTTATTCCAACCGAGCGTTTCTACTCAATTCATTGGTTTAGCTTATAACGGTCAAGTTGATGTAGACGGACTTGAAGGTGATATAGACGGGCCAGCAGATTGCCCCAATTGTGAACTCATTTCAGAAGGTTTTGAAATGCAGCACAAGGGCGGGGAAGAGACGCGCGACGGCTATGTTGCTGCGTTTGAATGGGCACCTATCGATACCTTTACTCTTAAAGCTGATGCTTTTATCTCGAAATTTGACTCCGAAGCCTTTGCTCGCGGGTTTCGCGTTAAGCTAGGTGGAATAAACGCTGGTATAACTAATCCTGTAGTAGTAAATAACAGCGTAATTGGCGGCACATTTTCTCGTACAGACAACAGCTTTACCCGTGTTGAGTTGGTAAACGACGACAATCAAGATTTTGACAGTGTTACCAACTTAGGCGTGAATGCTAGCTGGGAAATATCGCCAGATTTAGCGGTTCAGTTTGACGTCTCCCGCTCAAGTGCTGAAAGCGACTTTAGAAACGGCTTACTGTGGTCGCTTGTTGGCGAAGACGCGACAGCGGCAAACCCCGTGTTCGACGAAAACGTTCAAATTTCTTATTTGCTCAACGGACTAAACTTACCTGATATCGGTTTTAATCAAAGTGATACTTTTACAGACTTAGACCGTGTAATGGTAAGTAAATACGGCATTTACCCGTATGAAAACAAAGATGAGTTAGACGCCTATCGCGTAGACTTCCAATATTATGTTGATGTGCCAATCATTTCAGGCTTTGAATTTGGCTATCGTTACTCAGACCGGGAATATAACAATGACCGCTCTGTGTTTGAATACGGAAACGATAGTGCATTCTCAGTAAGCGAACCGCCACTTCAGTTAACTTCTGATATGGTCGAAGAGGTAAATTGGAGCGGTGATTTTGGTTATTTTCCAAGTTATCTTTCCGTTGATCTAGAGAGTGCACTTAATGCTTGGTTTCCAAACGGTAGGCCACAGCCTGTTCAAACGTGGGGACCTGGCGCTGCCGGCGTTATTAATGGTCCAGGTACAGGGCCAGCTACTGCGTGGACGCTACAAGAAAGTGGCGATGTATTTGAAACTGTGAATTCTGCTTACTTGATGGCAAACATTAATACAGAAATTGGCAGTATCCCTGTTACAGGTAATGTTGGTGTTCGTTACGTTAAAAGTAAACAAAGTTCAACGACGCTACAGCGTGCTACTCAGTTAATTGAAGACCTTGAGACCGGAACATCGGTTGAAGTTAGTGACCCTACGGCTGGTGCACAAAACATTACCGACGACGTAGGGTTAATTAATAACTTTTATCGCCCAGCGTTGATAAGTCACGAATATTCTGACGTTTTGCCTTCAATTAACCTGAACTTTAAACTTACAGATGACACGCAACTTCGTGTAGCTGCTGCAAAAGTGATGGGCAGAGCGCCAATAAACCGTTTTGCCGCAAATGCGTCAACCACTATTGAAACGGTTACCGCTTTCCAAGACAGAGACTCGGGTGAAATTACGCTTTCCAACCCTACGGCAAGGGTTAGTGGTAGCGCCCGTAACAGCCCTTATTTAGAACCATTCTATGCAACTCAATACGACGTTTCGTGGGAGTATTATTTCTCAGATACGGAAGGTGCATTAGTTGTTGCTGGCTTTTATAAAGACATTGAATCGTTCGTAGAAGACATCGAAATAGAGCCTTATGATTTTGAAGCAAACGGCATTGTAATTCCTGATAACGTAAGTGTGCCGGTTTACTTGACGCCAGAGTTTGCAGGACAGGAAGCCGAACTCGCGCTTGATGAAAATGGCGACCCCATCTTTATTACCGTCCCTACTGAAAATGGTAGCTACAGCACAGCCGTAAACAATGCCGAAGGTGGCTATATTCGCGGTTTAGAAATCGCCTATACGCAAATTTATAGCATGCTGCCTGGCATGTGGTCAGGCTTAGGCGTTAGCGCAAGTTACTCTTACACCGAAAGTGAAATTCAGCGCACGCTAGGTGATGACGTGTATGCCGCTAACTTACCAGGTCTTTCTGAAAACGTTGCTACGCTAACCGTGTTTTGGGAATACGAAGGTTTTGAAACTCGCTTGTCTAGCCGATATCGCGATGCATTTGTTTCGCAGCAAGTAGCGGTAAACGACCAGGTGGTTAACTTTGACGAAGAATTGGTTATTGATTACCAAGCGTCGTACGAGATTAACGACAATTGGAGCGTACTATTTCAAGTTAATAACCTAACAGACGAGCCAACGAAGAGCTATTTCTCATCAGAAGAGCAAACCGGCACTATCCAATACTTTGGAACGCAATATTACCTAGGGATGACATATCAACTATGAAAAACAGCATCTTAGGTAATTTATTTAGCAACACGAAGGAATATTCGGTTGCCAAAAGTAGCGAAAATATTCAGGAGAATTCTATGTTTACTAAAAAAAGAGTAGTGCGCGCTGCGTTACTCGTAGTAGGCGCTTATACACTTGCAGGTTGCGGTGGCTCGGGCGTAGAGTCGGGCACCAACGATCTGCTTACCTGTGAGGTTCCAAATGTACCTAATTCAACAGGTACGGCTTGTGAACCGCCACCACCTATTCAATGCGATGCGCCGCTCGTACCTAATGAAGCGAACGATGCATGTGAAGCCGGTGCTGATCCAAGTTTACCTGCACCTGTATTTACCCCTTCATCTAATCAAGCTGTACTTTATTATAATCGGGCTGCTGTTGACGCTGATAACTCAAGTAACGATGCAGCTTATGAAGGCTGGAGACTACATACTTGGAACAATGACGAGTGTGATGCTTATGCTGACGCAGACACTGATTGGGCCAACGGTCGCATTCATAGCGGTATCGATCCAAACTATGGCGCGTATTGGATTCTAGATCTTAAGGAAGGGTATGGAAGCTGCCACAATTTCATTATCCACAAGGGTACTGACGATGCCGGAAAAGAAATGGGGGGCGGAGACTTCCAAGGCTCTTTAGTACAAGATGATGAAACATTTGTACGCATGAATTTTACACTTTCTGGCGAGGCAACCATATTTGAGTTTCCTATCATGTCTCTTGGGCCTCAGCCTGTTGATATCGAGGGCTTTGGCGCGCATTGGTTAGATGCCAACACTATTTTATGGGACGTACCTGAAACCGTTTCAGAGGTGAAACTTCACTATTCAGCACAGGCTGACTTAGAGAGCACGCTGGAAGAGGGTATTAACGGTACTCAAGTAACGTTAATGAGTACAACACTTACCGAAGAGCAATCTGCCCGTGCGCCGCACTTATCTACTATGCAGGCTTGGGAAGGCGACTGGTCGGTTGAAGATGCTAAAACCGTGTTGACGACACAAGCCGTAGTTGGGGGTTACGATGCTGACGGTGCGCTTGTTGTTGCGACCGGGATCCAACTGGCTAACGGAATAGACGCACTATATACGCTCGGTGAAGACGATGCCGACGAAGCTCAACTTGGTGGTATCTACTCTGATACAGGTATTACTGCCGCATTGTGGGCGCCTACTGCTTCAAATGTTGATCTTCTGATTTATAACGACAACAAGACATTAAACCAACGTATTGAAATGGTTCGTGACGATACCTCAGGTGTTTGGCGCCATGAAGGCGATATGTCCCTTGACCGTCAGCTTTACCGTTATGAAGTCGCTGTTTATCACCCGATTACGGGCAAAGTGGAGACACTGCTTGTAACAGACCCATATTCTGTATCACTAAGCACAAACGGCCGTTTCTCGCGCTTTGTAAATCTAGCGGATGATGATTTAAAACCTGAAGGGTGGGATACTCATACTATTCCGACGGTTGAAAATTATGAAGATGCAGTCATTTACGAAGGACACGTTCGTGACTTTAGCGTACGTGATATGTCTACGTCTGAGGAAAATAGAGGTAAATACCTTGCCTTTACTGAAGAGGGCACAGCACCTGTTGAGCACCTTAAAAAGCTTGTTGAGGCAGGGCTTACCTACTTCCATATCCTTCCAGCGAATGACATCGCAACCATTGACGAAGACCCTACTAAGACCGTTGATTTATACGATACGGTAGGCAAATTGTGTCGCTTAAACAGCAGTGCGGCAGTGTGTGAAGAAGAAAGCGCAAACGCACTGCTAATCGATGTTTACAATTCTTATGATCCACTATCTGAAGCGGGCAAGGCACAACAGCTTACTAATGATTTGCGGAATCTAGATACGTTCAACTGGGGCTATGACCCTCATCACTTTAACGCGCCAGAAGGAAGTTATGCGTCAAGTGCAGAAGGTGTTGAACGAATAGTAGAAATGCGCGCCATGATCCAAGCACTTCACGAGATGGGACTTCGTGTTGCATTAGACGTTGTATACAACCACACCAATGCATCGGGTGTTTTCAGCAAGTCAGTTTTAGACAAAGCGGTACCGGGCTACTATCACCGTTACGAAGTGGATACTGGCGCGATTGTTCGTGAAACATGCTGTGATGACACCGAACCTCGTAATGTCATGATGGAAAAATTCATGAAAGACTCACTGCTTATGTGGACTGAACACTATAAGTATGACTCTTTCCGTTTCGATATTATGAGCCAAGCCACTAAAGACACCATGGTGCGCTTGCGTGATGCTGTTCATTCTATTGACGAAGACAATTACTTTTACGGTGAAGGCTGGACTAAAATAGACCGCGGTTACGAGCAAGCGAGCCAGCTCAATATGGCTGGTACCGAGATTGGTACCTATAACGACCGTATTCGAGAAGCTATTCGCCAAGGCGCTATCTTTAGACCGGAAGATGAAGGGCTATTAAGCGCGCAAGACCGTGTAAAAATGGGCATGATAGGCACGTTGAAAGACTATGTGTTAGAAACGTCTTCAGGCAGTGCTGGTGCAACAAGTAACTTGGGTGGCTATGCTGAAGACCCAGCAGATATCATTAACTACGTGTCAAAGCATGATAATGAAACACTATGGGATCAGTTAAACTACACGCTTCCACAAGATATTACTCTAGAACAGCGGGTTCGTGCCCAAAATGTAGCAATGGGTATTAATCTTGTGTCTCAAGGTATTCCATTTTTACAAATGGGCGGCGACATGCTTCGCTCCAAATCAATGGATAGAAACACTTATGATGCCGGAGATTGGTTTAACTATGTGGATTTCACTTACGAGACCAATAACTGGAATGTAGGCTTACCGCTAGCACAGGACAATGAAGCCCGTTGGGAAGAAATGGGTGAGTTTATTTATAGTCCGAACCGCGCTGCGTCGATGGCAGATATCATGTTTGCCTCAGACGTCTTTGCAGAGTTGCTAAACATTCGTATGACAAGTCCATTGTTTAGATTGACTACCGCTGAAGACATTATCGATCGTATTGGTTTCCACAATATCGGTGAGCGCCAGCAACGTGGCCTCATTGCGATGAGCATTGATGACGGCGTATCTGAAAACAGTGATGAGTCTCGTCAAGACCTAGACATGATGAATGATGCGATTATGGTGCTAGTGAATACGGGATATGAAGAGAAGTCTATCACCGTCAACACTGCAACAGGCTTTTCGCTCCATGCCACACAAATGAATTCAGTTGATGCCACGGTACGCGGCGCCACATTTGTAGAAGGTGAAGAGGGTAATGGAACCTTTACCGTTCCTGCACTAACTATTGCTGTGTTCGTAAAACCACAGTCTGGAGCCCAAGGTTATGGTCTATCCGCGTATGCCACGTCTGGTGCGCCTGATGTTGTTCCTTACGGCGACACCATCGCTTACCTGCGTGGAGATATGAATGGTTGGTCAACTGATGATGCATTTACCTATCAGGGTGACGGTAAGTACACCGTAACAGCTACACTTGAAGGTGGCGTTACATATGGATTCAAATTCGCATCTGAAGATTGGAGTACAGTGAACTTTGGCGCAGCGGATGGTGAAGAAGGTACAGTAATAGCGGGTGAAGAAAAGGTTCTTGCACGTACTAATACCAACCTTTCATTTACACCAGCGACGAGCGCGACCTACCTGTTTACTATTGATGCGACTGATAGCGAAGCACCAATCCTTATGGTAGAGAACGAAGAGCCCTACGTTGGAACACCTGTGTATCTTCGTGGTGCAATGAACGGTTGGGGGACAGACGAGGAGTTCACTTACCAAGGTGGTCGTATCTATACCTTTGCTCGAGATATGGAGCCTGGCACGTACGAGTTTAAAGTTGCATCTGAAGATTGGAGTACCGTGAATTTTGGTGCTTTCTCAGCAGATGACGCGGATCGAAACCTTGCTCCGGGTCAAACTCTAGGTCTCGCTGCAACTAACGATAACCTTATCTTGAACATTGAAACTGCAGACCGCTATGTGTTTGTTTTCAACGTGACTGATTTAGGTGCGCCTACTATTGGTGTATTTAAAGAAGCGTTTTGGGGAGACACTCAAGTCTATATCCGTGGCGGTATGAACGGATGGGGTGCGGTAGATATGTTTGAATATCAAGGAGAAGGAGTTTACACCGCTGACATTGAGTTAAGCGCAGGTAGTATCGAGTTCAAAGTGGCCTCTGAAGATTGGTCAACGGTCAACTTTGGTAACCCCAACGATGCTGCGAGTAATGTTGTCATTCCCAGTGAGCCTAAATTATTGGGGCAAAGTAACAACAATTTGTTGATTGAAATTGCTGAATCTGGTCTTTATGAGTTTAAAGTTACCGGGCCAGATGGTAATGCACCCGTGCTAACTGTGACTATGAAATAAATGCACATAATTCAATATAATTAAAGTTTTAACGATAACTTTGTAAAAACCGCGACTTGTTCGCGGTTTTTTCTTTTTGGCACACCTCTTGATATTCCTGTAGGATAGCGGGTATCGATAGTGGTCATACCAGATAATTGTCAACGTGTTTACAAGGAGAGGGCGGATGAAAAGTGCATTAGTTGTAGAGGGTGGCGCGATGCGCGGAATATTTGCGGCTGGCGTACTAGACAAATTCATGGAGCAAGATTATTACCCTTTTGATTTCACATTAGGCGTTTCCGCTGGGGCGACAAACTTATCGACTTACGTCTCAAAAATGCATGGATTAAGCAAGACCATCATTACCCAATATGCAACGAAGCGCGAATTTTTCAGCCCCCTTCGATTCATAAAGGGGGGGCACATGACAGATGTCCATTGGCTATGGCATCACTCTAAACAGTCCATGAATATTCCCGCGCCTGGGGAAAAGAGCAGCATGCCTTTGTACGTAGGGGTAACAAATGCCGAGTCAGGTGAGTGTGAATATATACAGGCCACCAAGGATAATGTCGATGACTTGATGGTAGCTTCTTGTGCGTTGCCCACCGCATATAGGGATGAAATAATAATAAACGGTACGCGCTATCTTGATGGCGGCGTTGCAGATGCAATACCTGCCATTAAAGCTTACAATATGGGCGCACGAGATATTACCGTGATACTTTCTCAACCACTTGGATTCACCAAGCCCGAAGTAAAATCAACCTGGTTAATGCAAAAGATGTATGGGAACCAGCCTGCGATCCTTGCAAAGATGCTTCAGCGCGCAGCCATTTACAATGAAACGCTCGACTTTTTAAATAATCCACCAGCCGACTGCACTATAAGGGTAATCGCGCCAGACGAAGCTTTCTGTGTAAAACGTCTTACCATGGATAAGAAAAAGCTACTCAGAGGTTATGGCCAGGGTCGACGTATGGCAAGACGCTATATAAAAGCTATTTATTCTGTCGCAAATCAGAAATCGGCGTGAACTTACCATAACACCTCACTACACGTGTAGTAGTTAAGCAACAGTGTCACTTAAAAGCTTGGATTTATCCAAGCTTTTTTGTTTAAAGATGTTAAAACTCAATATCTCAATGGCCTACGGTGTTTCAAATTGGCTACACAATTTTGGCAAGTTATCTACGTTTGTGTTATCGCTCCGCACACATTCGTTGCTCGATCACCTTAAAGAAAACGCACAACATCTTACTATTACAACAGCAACAAAAAAGAATTCTTTTATAGTGTTTATAACTAATTGATACTTATTAACTTTAATAAAAATTTGATAAATGCCGTGTAAACTTTGCATTTGCCTTGCAAAATTTTCATGGAATTGGTCTGTATTTTGCTGAAATAGACCAGGTAAAGTTATAAGATCTTATACACAAGGGTAATCCGGGCCGAAAAATATTGATGATATGTAACATTCGTTTGCTGATAAGCGGACGTTCTTAAAAATATCATAAAAACAATACTTTCTAGCGCTTAATATTGGCGCTGTTCGTGCCCGAAAATCGGGCCGCTATTATTGGTACCCTAATATTGCGTTATGACAATTGTGTATGCGACTTAATACTTATGGCTACTTTTTGGGTTTATGCATAGAAGCATGCTGAAAGACGTGGCAGTATCGAATTATAAATATAAAAAACAAATAAAACGTGCAATTAGAAAATCAAAGAATCTCAATTGGGTTGGTAAACCCGAAAAATCCCGTGAACGTTGCTTCTATTCTGAGAGCCGCTGGCTGCTATGGTGTAGCGAGTGTTTTTTACACTGGTCAGCGTTATCGATTCGCCAAGGATTTTAATGCTGATACGAAAGCGTTCCATAAAGTCATTCCGACCATTGGGGTCGACGACTTAAAAGAAGTAGTGCCTGAAGGAGCGTCAGTTGTAGCGGTTGAACTGGTAGAGGGTGCTACACCGCTACCTTCATTTGAGCACCCGAGCAATGCGTTTTACTTGCTAGGTCCTGAGGATGGCAGTATTGGCGAAGACGTTTTATCTTGGTGCGATCATGTTGTCTACGTTCCTACTTATTCATGCATGAATTTAGCGGCCACAGCAAATGTGTTGCTGTATGACCGTCTGTCTAAGTCTGATTACGTAAGTGGGGATGCACTTATCAGACAAAGTAGAGATACCAATAATAAATCTAAGATTAAATAGAAATCAAATAACTAAGGCTGTCGTTGCGAACAGGAAGTTACCCACAAGCCTAATAATAAATTAAATCAGGGGAACTTTGCGTTGAAGATGAGAACAATGAGCGCAGTTAGAGCGTTTAATGGCGCCGTGTCTAACAAACTGAGTCGACTACCACAAACATTTTCTAGGGTGCTCCCTAAACGTTTCTCACTCGAAGAAAGTATTTCTAGTTTCTTCTTTAGCCGTTATGAACTTGTAATTGCTAACGAAGAAAGTGAAAAGCAGGTGAGCTATAAAACGCGACACAAAGTGTATTGTGAAGAAATGAAGTTCGAGCAGAAAAATGCTACTGCATTAGAAAAAGATAAGTTTGATGATCGCGCGATCAACTGCTATATCAAGCATTTGCCAACAGGAGAGTGTGCAGGCACGATAAGGTTGGTCTTGCCAACTGAAGCTGGCTTGCCACTTCCATTAGAAGAAAAGTGTGCGGAAGTAATTGGCGATGGTACATTGCTACCTTCAAACTTGTCTCCACAAAGCGTCTGTGAAATCTCTCGCCTTGCAATACCGAGAGAATTTAGAGTGCGACAGTTACGCTCTAAAATCCTACCCTCTGAAAAAATTGAAAAAGTTAAACAAAAGAAAAATGTTCCATTTAACGTTGAGCATTTTCCCTATCTTTCAATTGCGCTGTACTTAATGGCAACGAGTGTGTGCCTTCATTTAAACGTTAAGCATGCCTATGTGCTAATGGAGCCTAAGTTAGCAAGGAGAATGAAGGCATTCGGTATTCACTTTACTCCAGTAGGCGAAGCTATAGAATTCAATGGCAAACGTATGCCATATAGATTGTCACCGCATGTACTGCTTGATGATTTAGCAAAACCACTAAAAGGTTTTCACAGAAAGATTCATTCGGAACTAAATAGTGCGTTACAAGCTATTGGCGATGTGGCCGTTCCCACCATTGAGCATACTCGAAAACCGCTTCGCATAGCCCATGCAGCATGACACCATGCTATCTGGAATACTAAGCCGCCTCGTCAGGCGGTTTTTTTATGTTTGAATACGTATGCATGTTTTTTAACATCCAGTTAACGCGTATCCTGTTGGCATAATTTCCGTTTATCACAATGATTACCATGCCAAATTTCCAATTTCGTTTTTGTCTTAAACCCTTGTCAATTGCTATGCTGTCAATTGGATTAACAGCGTGTACAGGGCCGACCTCTCCAGTGAATAATCAAAAAACGGTGATCAAAGACGCTAGCCCGAAACCATTTGGTCAAAGCGACGAAAGTTCAACGCTAAACGATTCGGCTGAAAGGCAAGGTAAACCTGTTGTTTATCAAGTTTTTACTCGCTTGTTTGGAAACACGAATACAAATAACCAGCCTTGGGGCACTATTGAGCAAAATGGGGTAGGTAAATTTAGTGATTTTACTCCCGAAGCGCTAAAGGCCATAAAATCGTTGGGAACCAGTCATATCTGGTATACCGGTGTGCCGCACCATGCGGTGATTAATGACTACACTGATTTTGGTATTTCAAACGACGACCCAGATGTAGTGAAAGGCAGAGCGGGCTCTCCCTACGCAGTTAAAGATTACTACAACGTTAATCCGGACCTAGCCGATGACCCAGCCAAGCGTTTAGAAGAATTTGAAGCGCTAATTGCCAGGACTCACGCAGCGGGAATGAAGGTTATTATCGATATCGTGCCTAATCATGTTGCCCGTGATTACCATTCACTTTCTGCACCTGAAGGTGTGAGTGATTTCGGCGCGCACGACGACACGTCTGTTGAATACGCCCGTGATAACAACTTTTACTATGTAGTAGGTGAAGCGTTTCAAGTGCCCACAGCTGATAACTATCAACCTCTAGGTGGTGAAAAGCATCCACTATCTGACGGAAAGTTCGAAGAGTTTCCAGCAAAATGGACAGGCAACGGTGCTAGAGCTTCGAAACCAGATATAAACGACTGGTACGAGACCGTAAAAGTGAACTATGGCGTGAAGCCTGACGGCACTTACGACTTTCCAGTTTTACCTGAAGAATACAGTGACAAGTCCTTTGAAGCACATGCCGCATTTTGGCAAGGAAAAGACGTACCAGATTCGTGGTATAAATTCAGAGATATAGCACATTATTGGATAGATAAAGGTGTCGACGGTTTCCGCTACGATATGGCCGAAATGGTGCCTGTTGAGTTTTGGTCGTTTCTAAATAGCAGTATTAAACAAAAGGCACCCAATGCGTTCTTACTAGCGGAAGTTTATCAACCAGATAAGTATCGCGAGTATATCCACCAAGGCAAAATGGACTACCTTTACGACAAGGTGGGTTTTTATGACACATTAAAAACGATTATGCAGGGGAGTGGAGAAGTAAGCAAACTGGTTACTATTCATGATGAAATCAATGATATCGCCCCGCATATGCTTCATTTTTTAGAAAATCACGACGAGCAACGTATCGCCAGCCCCGACTTTGCTGGTAGTGCCAAGAAAGGTAAACCCGCGCTTGCAGTGAGTGCGCTTATTAGCAGTTCGCCTACGCTGTTGTATTTTGGTCAAGATGTGGGTGAAGACGGCAGCGAAGAGACTGGTTTTGGAGATCCAACACGTACATCAATTTTCGATTATGTAGGCGTTCCTGCCCATCAGCGTTTTATGAACGACGGGAAGTTTGATGCAGGGAAATCTACCGAAGATGAAAAAGCACTTCACCAATTTTACCAAGACGTGATGGCTATTGCTGCTACAAACCCTGCAGTTACAGGTGAATATCAAAGCCTACACGCGCTTAATCTTGATGTGAAGGATTCAGCCTATACTGAGCAGCAATTTGCTTTTGTGCGCGCGCAAGGTGAGCACGGATTTGTGGTTGTGGCTAATTTTAACGATAAGCCTACAGGTGCAATAAAACTTGTTGTTCCTTCAAATGTTTTCGGTAAGGACAGCGATCGGATTACGCTAGCGCCTATGCTTTCACATGAAGGCATAACACTAGAAAAAGAGGGCATTAACTACAACGCTTCGTTCTCATTGGAAGGGCTTGAGACTAAAGTATTCGCCTTTTAAATAGGTCTTATCACATGCTGCTGAGTTAACGCGAAACACCATGTTTTTTTACATGGTGTTTCGTGAATACGTATGCAGAGCATTGGTCAGATCGGGCGGGCAAGGTAGTATCTCATCACCATCTTGTACTTAACGTATTTTTAACATGGGGTTGATGTGCCAAGACGTAATCGTGTAACGAATGACAGTGGTCATATAAAAATTCAAAAGCGCGCAATTCCGCTTCTTCTCAGCTGTATTACTACATTTCCTTTGTTCTCAGTTCAATCATCTGCAAACAGTGGCATTGATGTTTACCCGCCGAATTGGTGGGTTGGTATGCAAAACAGCAATGTAGAGTTGATGCTTTATGGTGATGATGTTGCCGATGACACGGTTTCAATAGCGAAAGGCGATGTAAGCGTTAAGCATAGCCAAGCCCTTGATAGTGAGAACTATCTATTCGTAACGCTAGACACGTCGAATGTTAGTGCCCAGGAACTCGTTATCAGGCTTACTGACAGCGATGGTACGACCCGTGATTTAACTTACACGTTAGAAAAAAGAGCACAAGGCTCAGCGTCGCGCGAAGGCTTTGGGCCTCAAGATGCTATTTATCTTATTGCCCCCGACAGATATGCCAATGGTAATGTGGAAAATGATAATGTTAAGGGTTATGGCGATCCCGCAGACCGTTCATTCAAAGGTGGTCGCCACGGTGGTGACATTCAAGGTATTGTTGATAACCTCAACTACATTCAGGATATGGGCTTTACTCAAATATGGACAATGCCCATGCTCGAAAATGCCATGGATAAATACAGTTATCATGGCTATTCCACCACGGATTACTACAAAATAGACCCTAGATTTGGTTCCAATGACGATTTTATCGCGTTAAGTACTGAAGCTAAATCAAAGGGTCTTGGCATTATAATGGATATGGTACTTAACCATATAGGCAGTAATCATTTATGGATGAAAGATACGCCGTCACACGACTGGATCAATAACAACGGTAAATTTGTAGGGACAACCCACAAGCGTGAAGTTCTTCACGACCCTCACGCCGTAGCGAGCGATATAAAAGGGTTTAGCGATGGTTGGTTTGTTCCAACCATGCCGGACTTAAATCAGCGCAATCCGCATTTAGCGAACTACCTTATTCAAAACGCGATTTGGTGGGTTGAAAGCGCTGGGCTAAGTGGAATACGGGTGGATACGTACTCCTATCCTGATAAGGCGTTTTTGAGCCAATGGACAAACCGCATAATGGACGAGTACCCGAATTTCAATATAGTAGGGGAAGAGTGGTCAGTTAACCCCGCAATCACGGCATATTGGCAGGCGGGTAGCCACCGCCACGATGATTACGATAGCGCACTACCATCGGTTATGGATTTCCCGCTTCAAGCCGCAGTTGTGAAAGCGTTGAGCAATGACGAAAGCTGGAATTCTGGCTTCAACTCTGTTTACGAAACCTTAGCTACTGACTTTTTGTATGGCGACCCGAATAATTTGGTCATCTTTCCTGATAACCACGATATGAGCCGCATTTTTACTCAGCTCGGTCATGATAAAGACAAATGGAATATGGCTATGACGCTATTGCTCACTACGCGCGGTATTCCACAAGTTTTTTACGGTACAGAAATTTTGATGGGTAACGAAGGCAGTGAAGACCACGGTATTATTCGTTCTGACTTTCCAGGCGGGTGGCCTTCGGACAATGACAAAAACGCTTTTACCGGGCACGGTCTAACGGATGATGAGCGTTGGGCACAGCAGCGTGTGAAGGGGTTACTTCAACTGCGTAAATCACACCCTTTGCAGTTTAAAGGCCTATTGAAGCATTTTGCACCGGAGAATGGGGTTTATACCTATATTCGAGAGGCAAATGTCGATTCAGGCAGTGGTGCAGATAAATCAAATACTCATCAGTCTGATAAAATATTGGTCATCTTAAATAAAAAGCCAGTGGACCTGCCTCTAAACAAGTATGCAGAGGTGCTAAGCACACACCAGACGTTAACACGAGTTAGCGATGGGATATCTTTTAAGACGACGGATACCTTAAGATTACCAGCAATGTCTGCTAGTGTTTTCATTGTGCAGTAATCGTATTAACTATAGTAAAACAATAAATAGAGCAAAGTATGCAAGCAACTCAACCACGCCTTTCTTTCTGGCAAATATGGAACGTCAGCTTTGGCTTTCTAGGTGTTCAATTCGGTTTTGCACTGCAAAACGCAAACGTAAGTCGGATCCTTTCAGACTTAGGGGCAGACCTTCACTCGCTATCACTATTTTGGCTCGTCGCGCCAATCATGGGGTTAATCGTTCAACCAATTGTTGGCTCAGCATCTGACAGAACGTGGAATCGATTAGGTCGACGCCGCCCGTTCATCCTTGCTGGTGCAATCGCCGCAGTATTGGGTATGATTTTACTGCCTAATGCGCCGATATTTGTTGCCTTCTTGGCACCTATGGTAATGGGCGCGTTAATGGTTGCACTGATGGACGCGTCGTTTAACGTATGTTTTCAGCCGTTTCGCTCATTGGTGTCAGACATGGTACCGCCGTCACAACGTAATGTTGGCTATTCGATTCAGTCGTTACTGATTAATATAGGCGCAGTTATCGGCTCAATACTGCCATTTGTACTTACCAATGTTATTGGCCTTGAAAATACGGCACAAATGGGTGAGGTTGCACCTTCTGTTGTTTGGGCTTTCTACATTGGCGCTACAGTACTCCTTGGCACGGTCATTTGGACGGTAGTTCGTACCAAAGAATACGCACCAGATGAATACAACCGCTATAAAGGGCTTACTGAAGAGCAGCCTGCAACTGAAAAAGCGCCTAAAGCACCGCTAGGACAACGCTTAAGTGAGTTTTTCACGTTAGTAAAAGATATGCCAAAGACGATGAAACAACTGGCTGTTGTGCAGTTTTTCTCGTGGTTTGCGCTCTTTATAATGTGGGTATATACCACACCTGCTATTACGCAACATATATGGAATGTAGATAAGCAGTGGTTTGACCCAGCTTATATTGCTGCAGCCCCGATGGTGCCTGAAACCATCATCATGGCCAAGGGAGCTGCTGGTGATTGGGTAGGGATTCTATTTGCTGCGTATTCGGTATTTGCTGCTATTTTTTCTATTTTCTTGGCAAAACTTGCTGACAAGTTTGGTCGCAAAACGGTTTACGCTTCGTCTTTAGCGCTAGGTGGCCTGAGCTACGTAAGCTTCTTGTTATTCCAAGACCTGACGATGATCAACGTAAACTTACTGATTACAGAAGTAACAGTACCTTTGGGCGCAGTGAAGCTGTTAATCCCTATGGTAGGCGTAGGTATTGCGTGGGCTGCCATTCTTGCTATGCCTTACGCTATGTTAGCTGGTGCGTTACCTGCAAATAAAACGGGTGTTTATATGGGTATCTTCAACTTTACCGTTGCCGCCCCTCAAATTGTATCAGGCCTAACTGCTGGCTGGATCCTAAGTTCTATTTTCGACAACGACGCAAAGTACATTATCGTTGTTGCCGGAGTTTCTATGTTAATTGGTGCGGTTTCAGTTTTCTTCGTGAACGAGGCCGATAAGCAAGAAATTGAAGAGGCGCAGGGAGCTTAATATGTCATTTAATCGTACAACAATCGCATTAACGTTAGCTGGTTTATTTTGCTCAGCCTGCTCGAGTACATCTGTTCCTTCATCTAACGATATACAAGAAAACAGCCACGCTATCGTGGGTACCACTACGCCATTTGCTAGCGAAGCGGTGTACTTTGTTGTGACAGATCGCTTTGTAGACGGCGACCCTTCGAACAATCATGAAGAGCAGGGAGGCGATCACCCTACGTGGCAACTGCCCTTAGAAGGTCCTGATGGTAAGAAAGCCTATGTGGGTTACATGGGCGGTGATTTACAGGGTATCTTAAACAACGCCGAATATATTAAGGAAATGGGGTTCACGGCAGTATGGATGACGCCTGTCCACGATAACCCAGACTATGCGTTTAATGGCGATGAACCCATTACTTATGGCGGTGCCTTTAAAGACGGTGGTAAAACCGGTTATCACGGCTATTGGGCAACGAATTTCTATAAAGCTGACGAGCATCTGGTTAGCGCCAATTTAAGCGTTAGTGACTATACGGCGAAAATGCGTCAGCATGGCCTTAAGTCCGTGTTTGATATTGTGGCAAATCACGGCACACCAAGCTTCACCATGGAAAAGGACTTACCCGGCTACGGGGAAATATATGACAGTGATGGAAATCTGGTTGCTGATCATCAAAACTTGGCGCCTGAAGAGCTTGACCCTGAAAACAACCCGCTTCATAGTTTTTTTCACAACTATCCAGATTTAGTAAAGCTTTCTAATCTAGATGACGAAAACCCTGCCGTACGCGATTATCTCATCAACAGCTATTTGTATTGGATTTCTCAAGGTGCTGATGCATTTAGAATAGATACAATCAGGCATGTGCCTCATGCGTTTTGGCGTGAAGCGTCAGATCGTATACGCGAGCAAAACCCTGACTTTTTTATGTTTGGCGAAGCATTTGACTATGAGGCGAACAACATTGCCCAACATACGTTACCGAAAAATGGGGGCGTCAGTGTATTAGACTTTCCTATGCAAAAGGCCATGGTGAGTGTATTTGAAAAGCCGCTAGAGAGTGATTTTGCTGACTTAGAAACGGTGCTTCATCTTACGCACGGGCCATATAACAATCCATATGAATTAACTACGTTCTACGATAACCACGATATGGCGCGCATCAATGCCACTGATGAAGGCTTCATTAATGCGCATAATTGGTTGTTTACAGTAAGAGGCATTCCGGTTGTATACATGGGATCTGAAATTGGCTTCATGCGCGGTACGGCGGAACATGCTGGCAATCGTAACTATGTTGGTCAAGAGCGCCTAGACCAAGCCAAGACACATCCTATTCAACAGGCGCTTACAAAGATTGCCAATGTGCGTAAAAACACGGTAGCACTGCAGCGCGGTGTTCAAGTCAACGTTGAACTTAACGGTCATCAAGCGGCGTTTTATCGCGTCGTTGATACTGCAGACACACAGCAGACTGCGCTTGTATTACTTAATAAGGGAAGTGCCGCACAATCTTTTGAGGTTAGTGACTTTATGCAGTCGGGCGACTGGACGGAACAATTATCTGGAGATACGCAAACAGTAGAATTCGGTGACGCGTTAACCGCAACGGTTGAGCCCAATGGCGTTCAGGTATGGGTGCGCGAAGGTCAAGTAAGTAACAGTGCGTTACTTTCTCAAATTAAGCATCAGTTGGCGCGTCAATAAAACGTGTTTAACGCCCAATAAAAAAGCCCCGTGGTTGTTTAACGCCCGGGGCTCTTTGTTAATCAGTGATTGCTTAATTTCTAGCGTGTAATTTGCGCACGCTTACTCACTGCCACATGACTGCCTAATAATAATATCCGCAGGCATTAAATAATCCTGAACGTCTTCGTTGTTAATGGCTTTTAATAAGGTGTTTACCAATAGCTCACCCGCCAGTTTGGTATTTTGCTGAACAGTGGTGAGCGAAGGCGTGGTGTAGGCCGAAACCGCAATATTGTCATAGCCAACTACGGCTACATCATCAGGCACATTCACTTTTGCCTGGCGCAGCGCTCTCAGCACGCCCATTGCAATAAGGTCTGATGCGCAGACAATTGCTTGGGGAAGTTCGCCACTTTGCAGCAATGATTTCACCGCGTCTGACCCCGCGTCCTCGGTCGAAATAGCATTGCGTTGAACACTTGACTGGTCAAGCCCATGAGATTGAAGTGTTTCAAAATAACCGTTAAAACGCGCTTTAAATTCAGGGGCGTGATCGCCGTTGTCGCCAATAAACGCAAAGGAAGTTTTACCCAAGCCGATTAAATGTGACGTTATACTTTGGCCACCTTGATAGTTATCACAACCGATACTAACTCCTGGGTGAGCTTCATCTGGTGCACCCCAACGAACAAAGTGAGTGCCTTGTGACTCCAGCTGAGCAACTTTGGTTTGATAATCGGTGTAGTCGCCGTACCCAAGAAGAATGATACCGTCAGCCTTGTTTGAGTCTTCATATTCGGCGTGCCAGTCATCTTCTAAATTCTGAAATGATACGAGAAGATCATAATTGGCTCGCGCACAGGCACGAGTAATGCTACCTAGCATCGCCAAGAAAAACGGGTTAATCATCGAATCATCAGAGGTAGGATCTTCAAACAAGAGAAGGGCGATTGTGCTGCTCTTTTGCTTTCTCAAATTACTCGCGTTTTTGTCTACTTTGTAATTGAGTTCTCTGGCAATGCGCTGAACGCGGTCACGAGTTTCTTGGTTGACTAGCGGGCTGTTGTTTAGCGCTCGCGAGACGGTTGATTGCGAAACACCTGCCAAGTGGGCAATATCAAAAGAGGTTGCTTTTTCTTTCATAAACACCATGATTTGCTGCTACGACCTTGTTGTCGCGAATTTAGATTACCATATTTTTATAATGACGCGCGTATTTTGAGACGCAGTCGCACAAATGCCGCGCGAAGTTAGGATTTCGTTAGTACTTATTTATATTTTAAAAGTTATAACGGCATTTAGTTCTAGAGGGTATTTGCAGATCGCTCTTAATTCAATCACTTGTCAGGCTTCTTTGAATAAAACATGGTTGAAGTAATTGCGAGAGTGTTATACTCAGCGAGATTTTGAAATATTACGTGCATAAGGGGAACAAGCGAATGGCCGAGACTGAACACCGTCCGACCAATTTTATCCGTCAGATTATTGATAAAGACCTGTCTAGTGGTCTACATGACGCAATTAAAACACGGTTTCCACCAGAGCCGAATGGCTTCTTACACATAGGCCACGCCAAGTCTATCTGCTTGAATTTTGGTATTGCTCAAGACTACACAGGTACGTGCAATTTACGCTTTGACGATACCAACCCTGCAAAAGAAGACATTACGTTCGTTAATTCAATTAAGGAAGATGTGCAATGGCTTGGATTTACGTGGGACGGAGAAGCACGCTATTCATCAAATTACTTTGACCAGCTTCATGCATACGCCGTTGAACTTATTGAAAAAGGTTTAGCCTATGTAGATTTTTCAGCGCAAGACGTTATGCGCGAAATGCGTGGCACACTCAAAGAGCCTGGTCAAAATAGCCCTTATCGCGATACAGACGTTGAAACTAACCTCAGTGAGTTTGCCAAAATGACGGCAGGCGAGTATAAAGAAGGGGAGTGTAGTCTGCGTGCGAAAATTGATATGGCATCGCCATTTATGTGTATGCGTGACCCGGTAATTTATCGCGTTAAGCATGCTCACCACCATCAAACTGGTGATAAATGGTGCGTGTATCCAATGTACGATTTTACACATTGTATCTCAGACGCCATTGAGGGAATAACGCACTCTCTGTGTACACTAGAGTTTCAGGATAACCGTCGCCTTTATGATTGGGTTATCGAAAACATTTCTATCGACTGCACACCAAGACAGTACGAGTTCTCACGTCTTAATCTAGAATATACGGTATTAAGCAAGCGTCGCCTTATTCAGTTAGTTGACGAAAACCATGTACACGGCTGGGACGACCCACGCATGCCAACCATTGCCGGTCTGCGCCGTCGTGGCTACACACCGGGCTCAATTGTTGAGTTTTGTAAACGCATTGGTGTGACTAAGATGGACAACATGGTTGAAATGTCCATGCTAGAAGCGTGCATACGCGACGACCTAAATGCAAATGCTTCTCGCGCAATGGCCGTACTAGATCCAATAAAGCTCGTTATCGAAAATTATGAGGAAGGCCAGACAGAAACGCTGGTTGCGCCTAATCATCCTAACGATGAAAGTATGGGTACGCGTAACATCGGCTTCAGTCGCGAAGTGTATATAGAAGCAGAAGACTTCCGAGAGTCGGCGAACAAGAAGTTTAAGCGCTTAGTGCTTGATAAAGAAGTTCGTCTTCGCAACGCCTACGTGGTTAAAGCTAATCGCGTTGAAAAAGATGAGAATGGTAATGTCACTACCGTTTACTGCACGTATGACCCTGATACGCTTGGTAAAGATCCGGCTGATGGCCGCAAAGTTAAAGGTGTTATTCATTGGGTGGATGCAGCAACAGCACAGGCAGCGGAGTTTAGGCTTTACGACCGCTTGTTTAACGTGCCTAACCCAGCAGCGGAAGAGAACTTTACCGATGCGATTAACCCTGACTCGTTGGAAGTAAAACACGGTTGGGTAGAAGCCGGATTGGCAGACAATGTTCCTGAAGTAGGAGCATGGCAGTTTGAACGCACTGGCTACTTCTGTGTAGATAAAGACAGCACAGACGACAAGCCGGTCTTTAACCGCACTGTAGGTCTAAGAGATACATGGGCCAAAATGGGCGAGTAGGCACTGGCCTTTAGCCATTTATGCGCTGTAAAAAAAACCGCTTAAGTGCTGCTTAAGCGGTTTTTTTGTTTAACGGAACATTGCTTTCGTTAATTACTTTGGTTGGCAATCAAGTGACTGTCCGGTTGTTTCCTTACTGTCTTCGCCCATAAGATAAAGATACGTAGGCATAATATCTTCAGGTGTTTTTAGTGTATCAGGGTTTTCTGCTGGAAACGCTTGAGCGCGCATTTGTGTGCGGGTACCACCTGGATTAATACAGTTAAAGCGCAGTGACTTATTTCGATATTCATCAGCAAGGGTTTGCATAACGCCTTCTGTTGCGAATTTTGATACGGCGTACGTTCCCCAAAATGCGCGACCTTTTCTGCCTACGCTAGAGGTGGTGAAAATTACCGATGCATTTTCTGCCTTCTCTAAAGCGGGAATAAGCGCTTGTGTCATGAAGACCATGCCATTTAGGTTAATTTGCATCACGTCTTGCCATTCTTGCGCATCAATATCTTTAAATGCACTTAGGTGGCCTAAAATACTCGCATTGTGAAGAACACCATCTAATCGGCCAAACTGGTCAATAATGGTTTGCGTCATTTGCTGATAATGAGAGGGCGTTGCGCCTTTGATATCTAAAGGAACAATGGCGGGTTCTTGACCACCTGCTGCGACAATGTCGTCGTACACAGCTTCAAGTTTAGACACGGTGCGGCCTAATAAAATACAAATAGCGCCATGTGCAGCATACGTTTTTGCGGCTTGTGCACCAATTCCATCGCCAGCCCCGGTGATAAGAATAACTTTATCGCGCAATAAATCCGCTGGTGCGTTGTAATCGTTCATCATTTTCCTTCAAAAGGTTCATTTATATCGCAATGATTGGGGCCTGTAGACCCAATTAAGAATCAAACCCCAGATCATACTCAGCCTGACACACAAGTAAAACAATGAATGAAAATTTCTTCAAACGTAAAAAAAGTTAACAAAAGTAGTTAACAAAACTTTGCAAAGTTGCAACAAAGTCAATAAGATTGAGGAAGATACAACTGGTCTAACATGTTTAAAACTATCATCTACGCCTGTAAAGACAGGGTAGACCAAGCTACTTTTAATAGAGCTCAGTTTTAGACACAGAATAACAACAATGCTTGTAGGGAGTAGAGATGAGAAAACTCGTATTAAGTTCCAGTGTGGCCCTTGCGCTGGGTCTAGCAGGCTGTGGTGGCTCCGATGAAACCCTTTCCGACATTCAGGCCGAAACAGAAGTCCAAACACCATTTTCACGAATCGTTTTTGACCCAGCTAATGGGAACTTAAACATTCCAAACGACCTTCTGATGCTTCCAGGCGATGATGGTTTCTTTGATTACACACTGAATATTCCGGTCGATGACCCTACAGATTTTGCTGACCCGCAAAATGCACTCAACGTGTTAGACGGTTGGTCAACTCAACACCCGTTTGTAATTAATGTAGAAACACCTGCCGGCACATCGCTTGATGCAAGTACGTTATCTTCTGGCGTGTTGCTTTTTGAAGCAACGTTAGGTCTTGACCAAAGTGATCCGGACTGTGCGCAGGTTACAACACCTTCTGCGGGTTGTAAGCTTGGCGATCAACTTACCTTTGGTGTTGATTACGTACTCAGCCTTGCTGATAGCAACACAATCACTTTTGTTCCTCTTAAGCCGCTAAAAGCAGCTCAGGGCTACATGTTAGTAATGACCACTGATTTGAAAGACTCTTCTGGCAAATCGGTTCAGGGTTCAACTACGTGGGACGCAGTAAGGCAAGACATCGACACTAATCCTCTATCAAGTGCAGCACAGCTTCAATTACAAGGCTTAGTTAATTCGTTAGTTAATCCAGTGCTTGGTGCGGGTTTCGACCGTGAAGACATTACTTACGTGTCAGCTTTCACCACACAGTCTGTTGCCAACTCGCTTGATACCATCAAGAAGGTCATGATTAGCCGTTTTGCACAACTGGCTGCTGGCGGTGACCCGTCCGCTCCAACTGCACTACCTGCAATCACGGTAAGCGATGTATCTGCAGCGCCTAATGCCATGGAAGCACTTGGTCTTGTAAACGCTACTGTTGTAGCTGGCGCAGTAGAGCAGGGTAAACAAGGTCTACCAGATAACATTCAAGCAGCGATTGACGCTACTGATTTTAGCTTGTTAGAAACTTGTGCAGGACTTGCGGGTACGGCGTCTGGTCAACTTTCTGCTCAATGGGGTGCGCTGAACGAATTTGCTGTTGGTGTTTCTACGGGCATTTTAGCGCAAGCCGGTCCATTCTGTGCAGCTCAACGTTATGAAGGTAATATTGCATTGCCTTATTTCTTGGGTGTTCCAAGTGCAGAGAACCCACTTGCTCCAGTAAATGATTTCTGGAAGGCAGCTTGTGACAGCGGTATTGTTTTAGCTGGTGCTCCTCAAGAATTACTTGCAGACGCAGAGCCAGGTCCTAATGCAGCAATGTGTTCTTCACTAGGCCTTGCTGACGTTCGTATTAACGGCGAAATGTTAGATAGCGCAAGAAACATTACTAAATTCAACCCATATCCACAGCCTACTGGCGGAAACATGGGTACAGAAACGTTAGACGTTCAGATTACTATTCCTGACCCAGCAATTGCAGGTGCTTTAGGTTTTCCTATCAGCATGCCTGAAGCTGGTTGGCCAGTGGTTATTCTAGCGCACGGCATTACCAGCCAAAAAGAAGATATGCTTGCTATCACAGGTACTCTGTCTCTAGCAGGTATTGCGTCAGTAGCAATCGACCAACCATTACACGGTAGCCGCGGTTTTGACCTTAATGGCGACGGTACAGATGAACTGAACGCGACTACGGTTAGCGCAACTCACTATATGAACCTTGCCAGCTTGCCTACGGCTCGGGACAATCTACGCCAAAGCGTGTCTGATTTACTCGGTTTACGTTTAGGCCTTAATGCTGTTGTAGATACAACTGCAGCACAAAACGTTAAGTTTGATATGTCTCGTGTATCGATTATGGGTGTGTCTCTAGGCGCTATCACTGGTGGTAACTTTGCCGCGGTGGCAAATACGTCGATGGGCGGCGATTTAGCTGCACTTGATGGCATGTTTGCTGTCAAGCAAGCTTCTCTTGAATCTCCAGGGGGGGGCGTAGCGCAGTTCTTATTAGAGTCGCCTTCATTCGGGCCTCTAATTAAAGGGTTATTGCTTTCACAAGCGTCTGAAGACTTTGTTGCATTGCTCAATCAGCTTTATGAAACAACAGATGTAAGTGAAGAGCAGCTTAGTGCAGCGGTTGCCATTTTTGAAGATAATCTAACCGCAGAACAAGCTGCTGAAGTGAATGCTGTATTTGCTGAATTTGCATTCGCTACGCAAACGGTGATTGATGCTGGTGACCCTACTAACTATGCGCAAACCCTAGGAAGTAATACACCAGTTCACATGATGACAGTGGTAGGTGATGGTAGCGCAGAAAACTTACCTGACCAGGTAATCCCTGTTTCTACTGCATTGCCACTTTCTGGCCAGCTTCCGTTAGCGGCTACAATTGGTCTAGAGCAAGTGACTACTACTCAAGGGCCTGGTACAGACCCAATTAGCGGTATTGTGCAGTTTAATAGCGGTGCACATGCCTCTAGCTTAAGTCCAGCGGCAAGCGCGGCGGTAACCACTGAAATGCAAAAAGAGGTGGCAGGATATATTGCGTCTGACGCACTTGCGCTTCCCATTTCTGACGAAAGTGTTGTTGCTAACTAAGCAAGTATAATCTGTTCTAAAAGCAGTGTTACAACTGCTTACATTTTAGTGACTTAAAGCCGGCTTAAAAGCCGGCTTTTTTGTGTGAAAGAGACCATTGTTGTTTGAATGTTTTAAGTTGTTAATGTAGTGTAAAAATTAAGGTTCGATCAGTTTCATTGGTATTTAAAGTCAATGTGTTGAAGATCATTAAAGCACGAGAGAAGGACCTTATCTTTTATTCTTTAGGGAACATTTGCGATGACCAACCAAAACACGTTTACTGCTAAGCGCACGCTAATTGCACTGTCACTCGCCGGGCTACTAACCGCATGTGGTGATAACGACAACGACTTTTCCAATGTAGAGCGTCCAGCGCCGCCCACGTCCACAAACCCAGAACCTACGACTACGCCTATTCCTGCTTTTTCACCGGACGGTAGTTTGTCTGCTGACGTAACATGGACAACCTACGGCGTACCGCACGTAAAAGCCGAAAATTTAGAAAGTATGGCATATGGGGTAGGTTATGCCTTTGCGAGAGATAACCTTTGCGTACTGGCAGATCAAATTGTTAAGTACAACTCTGAACGAGCAAAGTTTTTTGGCCCAGACCAAGTGCCTGGTAGCGGCGACTCTGAACACCTCATCAATGACTTTGGCTTTTTAACATTAGGTATCAGAGAGCTTGCAGAAGAGAATTTGCCCCGCTTGTCTGCAAATTCTCGCGCAATGTTTCAGGGCTATACGGCGGGTTATAACAGATATTTAAATGAAACGCCTCTAGAAGACCAAGACCAAAGCTGTGCGGGGCAGCCTTGGGTCACAGAAATTGATAGCGTCGACCTTTTAACATATTCGTTGGGCGTAGCACTTTTACCCGGTGCGGCTAATTTCTTAGGCCCAATGTTTATTGCTGCGCCACAAGGCGAGAGTTATCTTCCCACACCGGCGTTGTCGTCAAGTGAAGTTGCCTCTTCAATTAAGATCTCACCAGCAGTGGGGCTGCCTGACAGAAATCCTCAAGAAATGGGGTCTAATGGATGGGGATTAGGAAGTGATAAAACAACTAATGGGAAGGGGATGGTTTTAGGTAACCCACACTTCCCCCATACAGGTAACCTACGCTTTTGGAATTTCCATGCCCAAGTACCCGGACACTTGAATGTAACAGGTGGCTCGTTGATGGGATTGCCTGGTGCAGTAAATATCGGATTTAACGAAAACGTTGCGTGGACACACACCTTCTCGACGGCTGAACATTTTGTTGTGTATCAGCTGACCCTCGACGAAAATGATGAATCTGGCCTTACCCATATGGTTGATGGCAACAGACGCACCATCTATGAAAAGCCACTTCAAATTGATGTCGCTGTGGGTGGAGGGCAAACCATTAAGCTAAATAAGACCGCGTATTACACCAACTACGGTCCAATGATTGAAGTGCCTGGTAACTTTGATTGGAATGGTAATAATGCCTTTGCCATAAAAGACGCAAACCTGCCTAACTTCGATATTGTAGACCATTGGCTTGCCATGAATATGGCGACATCCATGGACGAATTCAAGCAGGCATTTAAAGACTATGATGGCGTAATCTTCAATAACACCATGGCTGCTTCGGCTGATGGCCAAGTATTTTATATTGACGACTCTACCGTACCGAACTTAACTGAAACGGCAATTGAGCAACTAACAACGAACCCGTTACTTATACAAACCAAAGCTGCTGCAGGTTTTACTGTATTACCCGGTAACATTTCACAGTTTGATTTTGATGGCCCGGTTCCTTATGAAGAGGCACCTAAGTATGAGGGCACAGATTCGGTTCAGAATTCAAACAATAGCTATTGGCTGACGAATTTAGACGCTCCTATTGTTGTCAGTAACCCACTATTTGGAAATGTAGAGAATCCACAGTCCTTACGCTCACGCATGGGACAGCAGTTTATTGAAAATGAAGCTGGGAGTGATGGTACTTTCACACCTGAGGAAGTTGAGGGACTATTATTTAACAATCGAAGCTACCTGGCAGAAAATATATTGCCATCACTGCTAGAGCTATGCGCAGAACAGGGTGGTACGCCAGTAGATGTAGATGGAGCAAGCGTCGATGTATCGCAAGCCTGTGCAGCATTAGAGGACTGGGACGGTACAATGAACCTTACAAGTACTGGCGCGCACGTTTTCAGAGAATTTGCCTTTCAGTTTAACCAAGCGCCGCAGTGGGAAGTACCATTCTCTCTTGATGCGCCTGTAACTACGCCTTCAGGTTTAGTTCAAAACGATACCACTCTCGAACAATTGGCACGAGCTACACAGGTTATTGAGCAAGCCGGGGTAGCATTTGATGCGCCGCTAGGTGAAGTGCAATTTGTTGAACGTAGCTTACCTGATGGCTCTGCCTCAGGTGTTAAGCTACCGTGGGCTGGTGCACATAATATTGAAGGTGGCTTTAACGTATTTGATGTTACTAGCAGTAGAAATGGAACCCAGTTGCCCAGACACAGCTACCAAACAATAAACAATAATACGGCAATGAGTGCTGAAGCTCAGGGCTACCATATTAACTATGGCACAAGCTGGGCGATGGTTATCAACTTCACCGATGAAGGGCCAAAAGGCCGAGGTATATTGACTTACTCACAGTCTCGTAAGTTCGGCAGTGAGCATTTCTTAGATCAAACGCAACTTTACTCTACGCAACCTACACTGCGGGATATCTATTTCACCGATGAAGAGATTGAAGCAAACAAGATAGAGCAGGTTAACCTATCGTCAGACTAAGTAGAGACTGGTATTATAACGTGATTACATCAGCGGCTTTGCCTTGTATTAGGTAAGGCTGCTCTTTACGTTGTGGGTAAACAACATTGCTTACCCGTTTATTTTACTAGGAGTAAAGTTTGGAGTTTTTGTACGAATACGGTTTGTTTGTTGCCAAAGCAGTAACGTTAGTTGTCGCCTTCGTTGTTGTTGTATCAACTATTGTTGGTGTAGCGAGTAAGCAGAAACAGGGGAAAGGACAACTTGAAATCGTTTCTATATCTGAGCAGTTAAAGGACATTACCAATTACGCTAAAGAAGTCCTATTAGATAAAAACGCGTTAAAAAAGTTAGCAAAAGAACAGAAAAAAGAGGCAAAAGCGAAGAGCAAAGCGAAAGATCAGGGTGATGAGACTGAAAAGTCTCGCTTATATGTTATCGACTTTAAAGGGTCTATGGATGCCAATGAAGTCGAGCATTTGCGTGAAGAGATCACTGCAATCTTATGTGTCGCAAATAAAGAAGACGAAGTTTTGGTTCGCCTTGAAAGTGGCGGTGGTGTGGTACACGGGTATGGGCTTGCTGCCTCGCAGTTACAGAGAATTAAAGAAAAGGGCCTCAAATTGACCATTGCAGTAGATAAGGTTGCGGCAAGCGGTGGCTATATGATGGCTTGTGTTGCTGACAAACTGCTCGCTTCTCAATTCGCCTATATCGGTAGCATAGGTGTTCTCGCTCAGCTGCCTAACTTTAACAAACTTCTGAAGAAAAACGATATTGAGTTTGAACAACATACGGCAGGGGAGTTTAAACGCACGCTAACGGTCTTTGGCGAAAATAACGATGAAGGCCGCGCGAAATTTAAAGAAGAAATTGAAGAAATTCATGTGTTGTTCAAAGACTTTGTACAAAGTCAGCGCCCCGATATGGATATCGACAAAGTTGCTACAGGTGAGTACTGGCCAGGAGTTAAAGCTAAGGCGCTGGGCCTGATTGACGACATTACGACGTCTGATGACTATATTCTCTCTCACTATCCAGCCCGCGAAATATTTAGTGTTAAATATGCGGTAAAGAAAAACGTGGCAGAGAAGTTGGGTATGTCAGCGGCGAATGTAGTTGAGCGTGTATTTATGAAAAGCATGAGCAAAGCTCGTCATTGGTTTTAATACCTACAGGCCATCTATACATATTACAATGTGGCTATTAACATCGTTAATGAGCACAGATGGCCGTTTAACTTCTAACCGACAAAAGATAATAAAAAGAATATGGCACGGCATACTAAAAACGATATATTAGATGCGGCGGAATACTTATTTTCTCAAAGTGGATTTACCCAAACATCTATGCGGGAAATTACTGCAAGAGCAGAAGTGAATCTGGCGTCGGTAAACTATCACTTCGGCAGTAAGAAAAATTTAATTCAAGCCGTGTTTAAGCGATACTTTGATGAGCTAATGCCGCAGGTAAAAGGTTGCCTAGACGCTCTCCCGCCCATTGAAGGAGCCAAGGGCGTCGAGCAGATTTTATATTCTCTAATTCCACCCATGTTAAACCTTAACGCGATTTCGGAGCAGGGTACTGCCACCTTTGTTAAGTTGCTCGGTCGAGGATATAACGAAACTCAGGGTCACTTGCGCAAGTTTTTGATGCATGATTACGGTGACTGTATACGTGCCCTTGTTGACGCTATTAGACGCTGTTTACCTGAACTTCCCGAGGAAGAGCTGTTCTGGAGACTGCATTTTGCTATGGGAAGTTTTGTCTTTTCAATGGCATCGAGCCAGGCATTAACTGAAATTGCTGAGTCTGATTTTCACAAGCACGTAGATATTAAGGAAGTCATCCAGCACCTTGTTCCATTTGTTGCGCAGGGACTTGCTGGAAAATAAGTCAACTAAATTGCCGATGTCAAGACAATACGCTAGCCCCCAGAGCGGCGACTAGGCATCGTGTGAAATGCTTTTAAATTAGCGTGGTAATGTCGCGCCAGGCACTTCGGCGTTTAGCTTTTCTGCCCAAAAATCCTTAACCGAAAAACCCGGTTTTTTAGAAGCAGACGCTTTCTTCTTGGCAGGTTTGGCCGCGATTTTAGTCTCGCTTTTCTCTTTTTTCGTTTCTGTTCCTTCAGGCGAATGCGACGCTAGCGTCTCTGTCATTTCCTGAAGTTGCGCTAGACGCATATTTTTGCCGCCGTCTACGCTGTACCATCCACTTTTACTTTCAATAGACGGTGCTTTGTCGTTAGCTTTTTCATATGCTTTAGTGAAGGCCGCGATAACTGCATCTTTGTCTAGGTTTGCCATGCTTTTTTGCTCTTTATTTTGTTAAGATGACGAACGTTTTTGACTTGTATCACCAATAAGTAACGGCTGATTGGTTAGAGCACAATTTGCTCCCCATAAGGTGAATATAAAGTAGGTGCTGCTTTGAGCAATCCACTTTTTTTCGTTTTCCCGCAATAAGCGCCATTCGACTTATAGGTGTTATACGAAACGTTCGCGTATTTTATAGCGTTTTTTTAACAATTTGTCTAACTTTCAACCGGAGGACTTGTGTCTATTACCCGCTCAGAGCTACAAAAATATCTTGATGGATTGTTAAGGATTAGCGAAATCAGTGATTATTGCCCTAATGGTTTACAGGTAGAGGGCACCAGCAAAATAGAAAAAATTGTTACAGGGGTTACAGCATCTCAGGCTTTAGTAGACGCTGCGATAGAAGCTAACGCCGATGCGCTTATTGTGCATCATGGCTATTTTTGGAAAGGGGAGTCGCAGACTGTGACTGGCATGAAAAAGCGTCGTCTTTCAGCTTTACTTGCTAATGATCTAAATCTGTTTGCTTACCATCTTCCTTTAGATGTTCATCCAGAATTTGGCAACAATCGTCAGCTTGCATCGATTCTAGATATTCAAAATATAAGTGCTGTCAGTAGCGTTAAACCTGTAGGTGTTGTTATGCAAGGTAATCTAGAGGAAGCGACTGAAGGTGTTGCGCTACAGGCTAAAATGAAGCAATTGTTAGGGCGGGATGTGCTGATTGAAGGGCCAGCGTCAAAACTCATTTCAAGTCTTGCTTGGTGTACAGGTGGTGGACAAGGCTTTATTGAGCAAGCAGTTGATCTCGGTGTCGATGCATTTATTACCGGCGAAGTCTCTGAACAAACTGTTCATACAGCAAGGGAAATGGGCATTACCTTTTTTGCTGCTGGTCACCATGCGACAGAACGCTATGGTGTGAAATCTTTAGGGGAATATATCGCGCAGCAATTCGACGTGCATGTTGAATTTATTGATATTAATAACCCAGCTTAACAACGACAGTGGTATATGAACAAAGACCGTATTTTCGATGGTATTGCTGAAAAGTTTTCTAATAACATCTATGGCACGACGAAGGGGCAGCTCAGGCACACCTTGTTATGCGATGTCCTTGAACCTTATTTGACAAAGCCGGTCCGCGTAATCGAAATAGGTGGAGGCACGGGGGTCATGACTGCGCACATAGCTTCAAAAGGACATTCTGTGGTGCTAACTGACGCGTCTAAGGATGTTCTGAAGCAAGCTGAGGTGCTTCTAGCAGATGCGCCCACTATTACAATCAGGCATCAATATTTGCAACAGATTGAAGATTTGAACAGTTTTGATTTGGTGATTTGTCATGCGGTATTGGAATGGCTAGATGCGCCTTTCGATGCTATCGACTTTATGTATAAAAGCATGAAACCCGGCGCCCGTTTAAGCCTGAGCTTCTTCAACCAAGATGCGAATTTGTTTGCTAATGCAATTTACGGCAATTTCGATTACATCGAAAAAGGGATGAAAGCAAAAAAGCAAGTGAGACTAAATCCGAAGCAACCCTTAAGTGCAATGCGTGTGGTTGAACATTGTGAGTCATTGGGCTTTAAGGTTATCGAGAAAGCAGGCATTCGCTGTTTCCATGATTACATGCGCGACATAACCCATCAAAGTAGTAAGTTTGATGACTTACTAGCGTTGGAGCGCCAGTATCACAAGCGAGCACCATACCTTTGGCTTGGAAAGTACTTTCAACTGATTTTAGAAAAAGAAACCGATTAGCGTAGACCAGCATAAATGCACTTTGTTTTATCCGTTATCATGGCAATTTAGAGCGTATTCGCCCCTGTGATGATGTTGTTGAGCGTAGTGGCGGCAATTTCGTGCAGCGCTTCGAGTGTAAAGAACCCTTGGTGTCCCGTTATTAAAACGTTAGGGAAGGTTGTTAAGCGCTGAAAAATATCATCCTGAATAATTTCCTGCGAATGGTCATGAAAGAAAAGTTCGGACTCTCTTTCATAAACGTCTAGCCCTAAATATCCAATTTTCTTCGACTTAAGCCCTTTGATGATAGCGTTATCATCGACAAGCCCGCCTCGAGACGTATTAATAAGCATTACGCCTTGGGGCATTTTATCAATGCTCTCTGCGTTAATTATATGATGACTCTTTTCGTTTAGCGGGCAGTGTAGGGTGACAATGACGCTCTTTTCGAGCAATTCGTTAAGCGTCACATAATGCGCTCCACTTGCAGTTACATCATTATCAGGCTGCGGATCGAAGCAAAGCACACGACACCCGAACCCCAAGAGTATGCGAATAACCGCTTGTCCAATTTTTCCTGTGCCAATTACCCCTACGGTTTTACCGTGAAGCGTGAAGCCCATTAACCCGCCAAGATCAAAATTTCCCTCGCGAACACGATTATAAGCTTTGTGCGTTTTACGGTTTAACGTGAGAATAAGAGCGAGAGTGTGCTCTGCTACCGTTTCAGGGCTATAGGCGGGAACACGGCTTACCTTGATACCGGCTTTTTTTGCAGCCTTCACATCAACATTATTAAAGCCTGCGCACCGAAGCGCAATATGTTTAACCCCGCAGCGCTTCAGTGCGTTTATAGTGGCGGCATTGATGTCATCATTTACAAATACAACAACATCACTGTATCCATTGCAGCTAGCGGCAGTTGACGCATTGAGAGGATGTTCAAAAAACACAACCTTTATAGGTTTGTCATTGTCAACGCTCACTGTTTCCAGTAGCTCGGAATAAAGAGCCCTTTCATAAGGACGGGTACTAAAAAAGGCGATATGTTTTTGCTGTTGGTCGCTTTGGTTTGCGTGTACTTTTTCATGTTTAAGCATTTTCATTTTAGTACCCAATTTTTTCACGTTGACCGCTAAAATTTACCACGTCCATTTCCCAACAGCATAGATGTAGATCAATAAATCAAGCAGAGCGCACAATGCGTTCACTGAGCGCTTTTATTGCTGTTTCTCAGTTTGATTTTGATATTCCGGCCAACGAATTATTACTTTGGGAGTAGCTTTACAATATCTTTTTCAATGGCTTCTGGTTTTACTGTTGGGGCATAGCGTTTAAGCACCTTACCCTGGTCAGTCACTAAGAACTTTGTGAAATTCCACTTTATACGCTTAGTACCAAGAAGGCCTGGAGCTGCGTGCTTTAACTCCTCAAACAGCGGATTGGCATCTGGACCATTGACATTCGTTTTCTTAAATAGAGGGAACGAAACACCAAAATTGAGGCTACAAAACTGAGCGATATCCTCGTCGCTACCCGGTTCTTGATGGCCGAATTGATCACAAGGGAATCCTAGAATCTCAAAGCCTTTATCGCGAAATTTTTTGTATAGTGTCTCTAGCCCTTCGTATTGTGGAGTAAAGCCGCATTTGCTTGCCGTATTAACGATAAGCAATACCTTTCCTTTATATTGTTCTAGAGTAGTCTGTTCACCATTGTTTAACGTAATTGGGTGTTCATAGAGTGCCAAAATTATTTTCCTATATTTTTGTTGTCGTTAAGTCTGTTACTCTTAGGTAATCCAAACATCTTTGTTTCGTATCTAGAGTATATTTTGTATGAGTAATTTAAAAGTGAGTTTTTTGGGCTTGGGTGTGATGGGCTTCCCCATGGCTGGGCACTTAAGCAAAGCCGGATATGCAGTCACTGTTTATAATCGAACTTCCCAAAAAGCACAGCAATGGCTATCGATTTATGACACAGATGGCGCTACCGTCAGCGCAAGCGACAGCGTTGATAAGGCGTGTGAAAACGCTGACATTGTTTTTATGTGTGTGGGTAACGATTACGATGTGAGAGATGTTGGCACTCAAGCATTAGCTGTAATGAAAGCTGGCAGTGTGTTAGTTGATCATACTACCGCGTCTGCTGATATCGCCAGAGAGCTATATGAAACTTGCAAGAATAAACAGATTGGCTTTTTAGATGCCCCTGTTTCAGGAGGTCAGGCAGGGGCAGAGAATGGCCAGTTAACCATTATGATAGGTGGCGATGAAGCGGTATATAGCACTGTAGAGCCAGTAATGTCGAATTACGCGCGACATAGCCAGTTACTCGGTAAAAGCGGCAGCGGACAATTGGCGAAAATGATGAATCAGATTTGTATTGCCGGTATCGTACAGGGCTTGGCCGAAGCGCTGCATTTTGGTCAACGTGCTGGACTTGATTGCAATGCGGTAGTTGACGTTATCAGTAAGGGTGCAGCGCAATCGTGGCAAATGGAAAACAGAGCCAGTACGATGTTAAACAATAGCTTTGATTTTGGTTTTGCGGTCGATTGGATGCGTAAAGATTTGAACATCGCACTTGATGAAGCCCGAAAAAATGGCTCGACTTTAGCGTTAACTGCACTGGTCGACCAATACTATGCGGACGTTCAAAAACTGGGTGGCGGTCGTTGGGATACCTCAAGCTTGCTCACTCGCTTAAAGTAGACACGTTTGTGCAAAAATAGCTTCGCCAAGAGCAAGCAGTTTAGAGATGCTAAAGTGCTTGTTCTTGCGCGGATAAGGTGAGCTGCGCTAAACGCGCCTTGTTTGTGTCGTTTAACGGTAAGCTGGTTATTTTGTCGAGTAGGTGTTTGATACTAAACTTACGGTAAACGCCTGCGTCTGCTTCAATCATGCATTGGAGCAGGTTTAATCCAAAAGCTGCGGTTTCAGGTGAAAGCTGGAATGCATCATAGAAATGCTTCATAGCCTTAGTAAATAAGCCTTCGATGAAAAGCTGAGTGCCTGTCTCATTGATAGAAACAGCCTGCTCATGATTTAAGCCTAATCGTTCTCCGCCTGTAAAAATAAGGGCATCATTCATCACTTGCTCGGATATCGCTTGCAGTTCGGCATTCTTCTGTTTAGCCATTAATAACAGTTCACCCGCTTTACGCTCATCGCCAAGTCCATGGTGTACTTTTGCAGCGATAACCAGAATCGAGGGCTCGGTGCGAAGGTAATTATCAATGTGTTCGCCCTCAAGCAGATGCTCAGCTTTTTCAAGCTCTCCATCTAACACGGCTGAAAACGCCAATAGGTAGTCTCGCTTTTGTAATGTTTGTGGGTCGCCCTGACTTCTACCTGCAATACCTACTAGCTTTCTTGCCTGGGATAAACTTTCTTTTCTATTGGTTTCAGGCGACTCCTCTGCCAGAAACAAGTAGAACTCAGCCAATTCAAAGGTAAAGTCATTGAAGCTGTCTTTAGCACTGCGATGCATAGCTCGCTTTTTTTGCAGAAGATCGATAGCCTCAACGACCTTGTCTTGTTTTTGATAAGCGATTGTTTTTAGCTTGGCTGCGGGTAGGCTTAATTCACTAAACTTAATTTCATTTAAGTATTTTTCTACCTGGTCGTAAGAATCTTGCTCAAAAGATATAGAAGCAAGCCATTCAAATGCTTTATCACGCGCTAAGCTAGAGTTTACCATCTGACTTAAGTGACGCTTGCAATGCGGCCATTGGCCAGAGGCATATTGACACTTAACTTTACCCCATTGCGCCCAGAGTACTTTATCTGACCGAGTTAACACATCTTCATAAATGCTAAGGGCTCTTTGAAGGTCACCACTCTCGTATAGAAGCCGAGCATAAAGCTTGCGAATATCTGCAACTAGGCGAGGAGGAATACCCTCTGAAATTTTCGCCCTTATTACGCCAATAGCACGCTCTACCTGCTTATTGTCTAGGGAATGCAAAACGTTTTTGACAAAGTCACGGTAGCTTAAATAGTGATTAATTTGGCGAGTTAAAGAGGCGATAGTGTAGGGTTTGATGAGCAAAACGTCAGGTTGAAGATCCATGATCCGACCGATTATTTGCGGTGAGCGGTCTGAAGTAAGAAATATGATGCCCGTACTTGGCCTAATAAAGCCCGCTTCTCTTAAATTTTGCACCCACTCGACGCCAGTCTTGCCTTGACCAAGGTGATAATCCATTAACAGCAGCTCAAAATTTTGCTTTTTTAGTGCCGCTTTAAGCTCCACTCCCGAAGCGAAGCTGCTGACAGATAAATTAGCGATAGACATTAAGTGTCCTCGAAGCGCAGTTCGAGCAGTGGCATTGTCTTCTACTATGGCTATTCTGAATTCCACGGCGACCAATAAGGGTTAACTTGCGTCAGTGTAGCTTATCAGCGGCAGCATAAAAGTGCATTATTAAATAGGATAACTTTTATCAGTTATTTCTCGCATTAAAGGCCAAAAGTACCATCTCGTCACAAAATATTTACGCTAGTATTCACTAATTTTAAATAAATATTTACCTTTACGTTTACGTAAGGGGTAGGTGTTGGTTATTGTTATTAAAAAGCAACGTAATTGAAGGTATGTGTAATGAACTTTGAATTAACCGATGACCAGCTCGCCTTTGAAGATACTGCCCGACAGTTCGCCCAACAGGAACTAGCGCCCAATGCAGCGATGTGGGACAGAGAACACTATTTCCCTGTAGAGGCGATAAAAAGAGCGGGAGAATTAGGCTTTTGTGGGTTGTATGCGCCAGAGAGTGCCGGTGGCCTTGGGCTGTCAAGGCTCGATTCTTCAATTATCTTTGAGCAGCTGTCAATGGGATGTACCACAACCACCGCCATGCTAACCATTCATAATATGGCCACGTGGATGATTGCTACTTGGGGTAGTGACGATGTAAAAAACACATGGTGTGAACAGCTGGTGACAGGCGATAAGTTGGCATCTTATTGTTTAACGGAACCTGGCGCGGGTTCAGATGCTGCATCGCTAAAAACAAAAGCGATGAAAGTTGACGGCGGATACGTACTAAACGGATCAAAAGTATTTATATCAGGTGCGGGAAGCACTGATGTTTTAGTCGTTATGGCCCGTACTGGTGAAGATGGTCCTAAAGGTGTTTCAGCGTTTGCAGTACCTGCTAATGCAGAAGGCATCGAATACGGTAAAGCAGAAGAAAAAATGGGTTGGAATGCCCAGCCCACTCGCATGATCACGTTTGATAACGTGAAGTTAGATGCAAGCTGGTTACTCGGCGAAGAAGGGCAAGGCTTTAAAATGGCTATGCAGGGGCTTGATGGCGGTCGAATTAATATTGCAACCTGTTCGGTCGGTACTGCACAGCAGGCGCTTAATGTTACGCGAGACTACATGAATGAGCGTGAACAGTTTGGTAAACCTATCGCAGGTTTCCAGGCTTTGCAGTTCAAACTAGCTGATATGGCGACAGAACTTGTTGCGGCAAGACAAATGGTACGCATGGCGGCTTGTAAACTAGATAATAACGACCCTGACAAAACCACTTACTGCGCTATGGCGAAAAGGTTTGCTACCGATGTGGGCTTTAACGTTTGTAACGATGCTCTTCAGCTTCACGGGGGCTATGGTTATATTAAGGAGTATCCGCTAGAGCGCCATTTCAGAGATGTTCGCGTACATCAAATTTTGGAAGGTACCAATGAAATTATGCGCGTTATTATCGGCAGACGTTTGTTGTCAGACGAGAGAAGTGTACTGTAGTACATCTCGGAAATAACATCACCAGACATGATTTTAAGGATTGTAAAAAGGAGTGGAAATGACAGACGTGGAACCAGTAGTCATTGTTGAAGAGCTAAAAACGTCTAGCGATCACTACACAATAGGCCGTTTGACGCTTAACAAGCCTAAAGCGCTAAATGCTTTAGATCTTGAAATGGCTGGCATTATGCTAGACGCACTTCAGCAATGGCAGTCTCGCAAAGATATTGTGGCTGTTGTGATTGATGCAGCGGGCGAAAAAGCCTTTTGTGCGGGTGGTGACATTGTTTCTATGTACAAATCGATGGTGGAAGCTAACGGGCAAATACCACAATTTTTAGAAACATTTTTTAAAACCGAGTACACGTTAGATTACACCATTCATAACTACAGTAAGCCTGTTGTTGTTTGGGGTAGCGGCATTGTGATGGGCGGTGGAATGGGGCTTCTTTGCGGCGCAAGTCACCGCGTAGTGACCGAAACTTCGCGGTTAGCTATGCCCGAAATCACAATAGGTTTATATCCCGACGTAGGGGGCAGCTATTTTCTGCCTCGCTTACCAGGAAAATCTGGCTTGTTTCTTGGCTTAACAGGTGGGCAGATGAACGGTACCGATGCCCGTTACGTTGGGCTCGCTGATGCGTTAGTCGCGAGTTCAGAGAAAAGTAATTTGTTAAATTCTCTGCTCGAATATCCATGGAATGAAACTGATAGCGAAAGCTTAGCAGGGTCTGTAACGACAATTATCGATAGCTTGAAAAAGCCAGATTTGTCACCTAGCAGCAATGTAGAACCAAACATGCCACTTATCAATAGCCTATGCGCCGCAGATAGTGTGAGTGGAGTAGTGAATGCGATTTTGCGTGCCGACATGAAAGAAGACAAATGGCTTTCACGCGCACAGAGTACCCTGGCTAAAGGGTCTCCTATAACTATGCATTTAGTGTATGAACAATGTCAAAAAGGAGCAGAAATGACCCTGGCAGATTGCTTTCGAATGGAAGCAAATATGTCTTGTCGCTGCGGTGAGAGCGGAGAGTTTCAAGAGGGTGTACGAGCTTTGTTAATTGACAAAGATATGTCGCCTAAATGGAAGTACAAAACGGTTGAGGATGTGCCTGAAGACGTGATCGAACACTTCTTTAGTTCTCCTTGGTCTGCACAAAGCCACCCGTTAGCAGCGTTGTAAAAGCTTCACTTTTTAAAGAGCGTAGTAAAATGATAATTGCAGGCAGTTCCGTAATCGAAAGCCTGCCCAGCGCAACTAATTAGCACAAGTACGCTGTGTGTCTTAAGCCTACTTGTGCTCTATTATTGCCGTTAAGGCATCGATTTTGATATCCTGTATATCAAATTCTTAACAGAAAAGACGTTATCATGTGGCATTGCCCACTTTGTAAATCATCAATCTCGTTAAACTCTACGCCTATACGCTGTAACAATAATCACAGCTTCGATATTGCAAAATCTGGCTACGTTAACTTGTTACCTGTTCAGTTCAAAAAGTCTAAACTTCCCGGTGACGATAAAGACATGGTGAAAGCCAGACGAGAGTTTCATCAATTAAACGCCTACAAACCATTGAAAGACAAAATGCATTTGCTGGTGGAACACTTCCTCACTAAAACTGGTACTGCGAATAATGTTGCAGGTAACGCTACCAAACAAACTGTTTCTGTTTACGACGCGGGTTGTGGTGAAGGAAGCTATTTAGATGCGATGATTCAAGGGCTTTCACGTAATGGCTTTTCAGTAAAAGGTGCCGGCAGCGACATAGCTAAAATTGCTGTTGATTTGGCTGCTAAAGCGTTTAGGTACGCTCAGTTTGTTGTGGCAAGCAGCTTTGAATTACCTCTTCAGAACGAGACGCAAAACGTAGTAATGCAAGTATTTGCGCCGGGCAGTAATGAAGAGTATGTAAGAGTTTTGAAAGAACAAGGGATACTTATTACGGTTGACCCTGCGCCGAATCATTTATTTGAATTAAAGCAGCAGGTTTACGACAATGCGAGGCACCATCAAATTAGTGATGCCCCCCGGGAAGGCTTTACTCGCATTCACAATGAATGCTTTTCATTTCCGATTAAGTTTGCTGACGCTGACCACGCTCTCGCGCTAATAAAGATGACGCCTTTTTACTGGAAGCTCCCACAAGGCAAGATAGATACTATCGTCGCATCGCTAGATAGCGTAACCGCAGACTTTCATATCCAACTATGGAAAAAAGATACAAATAAAAAAGTGTTAAAAGGTCAAAGTAAGGGAGAGCAGGCAAGGAAAGACGATGGTCGATAACAAACAAAAAGCGTTGTTTTTAGACCGAGATGGCGTAATTAATGTTGACCACGGCTATGTAGGTAGCTATGAAGATTTTGAATTTGTGGAGGGTATCTTTGATATTATTCATACATTCCAAAATAATGGTTTTTTACCGGTTATTGTTACTAACCAAAGTGGAATAGCGCGTGGATATTACAGCGAAAAAGACTTTCATGGTTTAATGGAGCAGGTCCAGAAAGAATTTTCCGCCCGCAATATTGTAAACATTCCTGTATATTTCTGCCCACATCACGAGCAAGGTAGTGTTGCCGAATATGCTATAGCCTGCAAATGCAGAAAACCATTACCTGGCATGTTAAACCAGGCCGCAAGAGACCTAAATATAGACTTAGCAAATAGTGTGTTAATTGGCGACAGTTGGCGGGACATCGAAGCTGCGAATGCCGCTGGGTTAACGAAGAGCTATTTTTTGTCAGATAATCGCATTACTGCTGAACAGCTGACTACTATTAGCTCATCTCACCGTGTATCTCAGGTCAAGAGGCTGTCTGAAATATTAGTGAGTGGTTACGTGTAACCCTCTAAGCGGTTGTTACCTAAGGGAATACGGGAAATAGATAGCAGCGATAGCATTGGCTATCACTGCATTAGAGAAAAACTAGTTCTGGGTGGAAAAGCGAGACAAGTGCTTTATAGCCTGGCTCAGCAAGTCGATATTTAACGACTCTTTACTCCGTTTCCCTGTGGCTAAATCACTTATTTCATAGCTACCGTTACTCAGAACGTCAGTGCGTTTATTTTCGTGGAATACCACAATACGTTCGCCCGACGTACTGACTAACCAAGGTCGTGCTGGTGCTAATAAGTTTTGTCCGGTTGAATAGAATGTAGACGGTGCATTACAGCCTAATGCGTTTAAAATCGTTGGTGCCAAATCTTCAGTACTAGCCAGCTTAGCTTTAATATTCAGTGTACTGTATAACATCCCTTTACCGTCTTCGCTACCAAACCCAGTCGCAATAATAACGTCGTGTTTTCTATCTAGTGTATTTTCCACGTAGCTTTTTATGTCTGCGCCTTTCATAAATGCTATGTGCAGCCCTTCATGGTTGTTACTAAGGGGCTGTAAATAGCCAGACAATTGTGGAAGCGGCAACGCTACATCGCTATGAATAGATACTGGCATACCTGACCCCAGTGGAAGGGCAAGCAGCACTGGACGTTTCTTAGACAATGCATCCTGATAAATCTCTGGCACACCAAACAAGGTTGAAATCATCAGTCCTTCAGTACTACTTGCCGTAGAATAGTAGTTAGGGATTTGAATAAGTGCTTTACCTTTTACGTTGCTCAAATCGGTGGCGCTGTCACCGTCAACTTGCACAATTACGGTTAGGTTTTTATCTGTCTCTATTGAGCAATAAACCGGCTCAGCAGGGTAAGTAATATTGTGGATGTCGGTATTAAACTGTAGTTGCTTTCGCTCTTCATAAGCCGCTAAGTCAAGCAAGCCATAACGTGACATTGTAGTCTTAGCGGTAGCAGGGTAAGAAAGCGGAAACATGTTGTCCTGCTTAATGATAGGTTGATACAGCTTGGCATCAGCCCACACATGAATAGCGTGACTTGTTACGAAACAACTTACAAAAAATGTAGTGACAGGAATGCCTACTTTATGACGAGTGAAGCGTTCAACACGTTTCCAGATTGCATTGGCTAAGACCAGCTGGAAGCCAAGCCAAACGATAAACAGAAGAAATAAAAATGCCCACTGTTGCCAGCTTTCTATCGCCATTGTTGACTGAGCTTCACTGCGCAGTAAATCCGCGGCGTGAAAGCTAATATGGAAGCCTGTACGGTTAAATAGCAACGCATCGAAAGCCAAGAGCGCTAGCCCCACAGCTGCAATAATAGACGCGCTGACCTTTATGACTCTGGGGTTATTAACCAAGTAACAAAGAGGGAGTATAAAAATAACAAAGCCAAAAAAGGTCATAAAACCAATATGACCAAACCAGTTGGCGAGAAGATACAAGGTGCCGACACCTGTGCCAGGCATAGGTGATGAGAAAACAAAAATCGAGGCAATAACTATGGCGATGATTATGTTCGCCAAGGCAAACCAATGCCCCCAATTTACCAGTTTAGTAACACGCTGGCGACGAGGTGATTCGGCAAGTATCATGCAATCCCTTAGCTATTTTTAACGCTTTTTTTCAATACATCGGCAAACTGGGTTGCCATGGCTTCGCGATTTTCAGGGGCTACCTGCGTATTTAAAATGTGCGTAATGACATTTCCTAACACCATAAGTGAAAGATCACGGTTTGCACCGCCTTCTTCAAGGGTTAAAATAACGTTATTCATTAGCGTTTCGAATTCGTCGTTGCTATAGCGGCTCTGTTGGGGCATTGCTACGCCTCTTTTTTATGATTTCTTTGATAAAAAGAATGGTTTTACACGTAAAATGATTATAATCGTTGTTTGAGTGAGTACAATCATTCATTCTAAAATCCCGCAATTCTTTGGATATTTCTGACACTTTTTAAGCAACAGGACACCCGATACTCTATGAGTGCACTGATTCATCACTTTGTTGTACATCGTTTGATTGTAAACAAAGAAGAGAAAATTGAAGCAATTCCACGTGACAACTGCTTAGCTGTTACTCCGGAAATCGAGCTTCTTGCCCATCAAATAAATCACAGTTTCAACGCTAAACCTGGAAAAGGGGTTGGCCACTTTGTGACGGAAGTTACCCGTGAAGCAAAAGTAGAAAACGAAGAAGGCGAAGCGACTACGCAAAAAAGCACCGAGAACGTAGCAGAGTTCGCGGAAGGCCTAAAGCAATACATGGATATTCAAAAAGCGGCGGGTGATAACGTTGAAGATGCATTCCATGCGTTTTCGGTATCAGCGACCAATCGCTTAGTTCGCACTTTGGCAGAAACAGGTACGGTTGAAACCGGTTTTCTTATTTTCTGCCAATATGAGTATTTAGCCACACAGTATTTGATGATTGCATTGTTAAATACCCGTTCGCACGTTGAAGTGACAAACTCTTTAGATCTTTCCGCGCGTGAACACTTGGATTTAGCAAAAATGCAGCTAGCTGTGCGGTTCGATTTAACGCAGTTGGATATTCAGCCAGAACAGCAGCGATACGTTAGTTTTATTAAAGGTAGAATGGGACGTAAGGTATCAGACTTCTTTATGCAGTTTGTAGGCTGCGAAGAGCTGGTTGATGTTAAACAGCAAAATAAACAATTGATTTCTACAGTTGATGCCTACCTAGCCAGTGAGTCACTAGACCCGCAAGAGCAGCACCAGCATAGAGAAGAAGTTAAATCGTACTTTAAAGAAAAGATTGATGCGGGCGAGAGTTTATCGGTAGATGAACTGGCTAACCGACTTCCACAAAATGAAGAAACTAGCAGTAACTTTTCTGCGTTCACGCAGTCTATGGAAGTACCGCTTGAAAAAGAAATTCAGCCAGACCCTGCAGCGCTGAAACAACTTGCTAAATTTACCGGTCAGGGCGGCGGTATATCGCTTAGCTTCGAACGCAAATTAATGGGCGAACGGGTATTTTACGACCCAGCTACGGATACGCTAACAATCCGTGGAATTCCACCTAATTTAAAAGATCAGCTTAATCGCCAATCTTCAATGGACTAGTCGCTGCGAAGCAAAGATAAAAAACGTATACTAGTTAGTAGAATATAAACTCGATTCAAGGGTGTTATGCAATTATTTGTAAATGATTTGACAGTGATGGACTTCTCTTACCTTTGCCCAAAACGCGGCATGGTAGGGGAAAGCTGGATTGTCGATGTGATTTTGGACGGTGAGCTCAACGAAGAGAGCATGGTTCAAGACTTTGGTCACGTGAAAAAGAACTTAAAGCGACTAATCGACGAATATGTTGACCACAAGTTGCTGGTGCCGGCTGAATACAGCGGTTCAGAGGTTATTCACGACGACGATTCTGAACAGGTAGAAGCGCGTTTTACCTGCATTGATGGGCGTAGCATCATGCTACATTGCCCCGCTGAAGCTTATGCATTTGTTTATTCTGATGAGATAAACATGGAATCTGTTGGCGTTTACTTAAAAGAAGTATTGGCGACTCATCTTCCAGAAAACGTTGAAAACATTACGCTGCATTTACGTGAGGAAGTCATTAATTCTCCGTATTATCACTATACCCACGGGCTTAAAAAGCACGACGGTAATTGTCAGCGTATAGCGCACGGTCACCGTTCGCGCATTGATATTATCCTAGACGGCAAAGTGTGTGTTGAAAGTCAGCAGTATTGGGCTGATCGTTGGGCCGACATCTATATAGCCACCCGTGAAGACGAAATAGCGTACAGCGACAGAAAGCTTAAAGGTCAAGTTCCAAATGAAGCGGATTACTACTGTTTTGCTTACGAGTCCTCACAGGGCTATTTTGAACTATTAATTCCTAAGTCAGATTGTGAAGTCATCGAAACCGACTCAACAGTCGAGTGTTTGGCGCAGTATCTGCTTGAAGAGCAGAAGAAACGCACACCTAATGGCGTTTGCCAAGTTATTGCTTATGAGGGCGTAGGTAAAGGCGCCACAGTAAAGGGTTAATATTCGATATTGCTCGTTATAGGGAAAGGAAATAGCTATGCCATTCACGCTTTCAAAAGACACATTACGCAATCAAATATCTTCTATATTAAATTGCGTGGTAGTGCTTAGTGCAGTTGCTTCAATATCATTTGTTTCTGCGGCTATAGAATTAAATGAACAAGCCATTAGACTTTCTAATCAAGAGCAAATAGACGTTGTGCTGAACGGTAAGTTTACGCAAGGTGCCTTACTGCGCGGGCAAGCTCCCGCTGGGGCCAAAGTAACGCTTAATGGCGAAACCGTTCAAACCAACAAAGACGGAAAATTTGTTGTTGGCTTTGAACGGGAAGCGCCACTGCAGCAAACGTTGGTTGTAAAATTAGACAACGGCCAAAAGTGGCAGCGAGACATTACTCTTGAAAAACGCGAATACAACATTCAGCGAATTGACGGGCTAGAGCAAAAAATGGTTACGCCGCCAGCAGAAGTGACGGCGCGTATTAAGCAAGACAATATCAACGTAGCTAACGCGCGAAGCGGTAATACTGATTTAGATGCATTATTCACCCGGTTTGAATGGCCTGCTAAAGGCGTGATTTCTGGTGTGTACGGTAGTCAGCGTATTCTAAATGGCGTGCCGAAATGGCCGCATTATGGTTTGGACATCGCCAATGAAACGGGCACGCCTGTGTATGCACCTGTTGATGGTGTGGTAACAATGGCTGACGATCTCTATTATTCGGGTAACACCTTGATTCTCGACCACGGCATGCGCGTGTTTTCAACGTTTCTTCATATGGACACTATAACGGTAGAAGTGGGTGAAACCGTGAAGCAAGGCGAGCAGATTGGGACGATAGGTTCAACAGGGCGCTCTACAGGGCCGCATCTGGATTGGCGTATTAATTTGGGCAACACTCGTTTAGACCCACAGACTATTATTTCCGGGTCGCCCGAACAGTAACCATTAATTTGGTCTAGCTTTAACAGTCATAAAGAAAAAAGCGCTTTCAGATAAATTCTCAAAGCGCCTTTTTAGTTTTTACATTAACTTATAGTATTTACACTACTTTTTAGTTTTTATGCTTCAGGGCCAAGTTATTTCCCCAGCCACTGATTAAGCTTTTCTTCATCAGTGATTTCAAAATAAGCCATTTCTTTTCTTGCCTCAGTTACCTCAAGAGGCAGCGTTAGAAGCCGCCCGTCTCGAATAAGCGTTAACTCCACCTGCGAAGTTTGGGCATTATCTAATAGGCGCTGAAGCTTCTGGGCATTGACGATATGACCGTCTAACCCAATGATGACATCGTTTAAAAGAACACCTGCCTTCATTGCGGCAAGACCCTCAAATACCTGCATTACCGTAAGTCCGAAGGTAGCTGGCTTTAACGTGGCGCCAAGCTGATTTTTAATAGCAGGCAGCGAGGAGGCACCGCCTTTATCTTCACCTGACACGCGAGCACGAACCGCATAGTTAACGCCCATTTCAGATACTAACGAAGCCAATTCTACATCGTCTGTGCCATACACCACGCGATTTAAGTATTCTGAAACATCAATGCCAAAATGCGTTGTACATAGATTTTGGATCACGTCATCAGGCGTACCTTTTTCATCCACTCCATAGTGTTTCCACAATAACTGTATCAAGGTATCTAAATTAACTTTGTTGTTTGACTGTTTGCGAAGGAGTAAATCTAATCCAAGGGCTATAATGCCTCCCTTGGTGTAATAACTGACAATATTGTTAGTAGCGCTAGCGTCTTGCTTATAAAACTTTGTCCATGCGTCGAAGCTACTTTCTGCTGCACTTTGTTTAAAGCGACCAGCGTTTTGCAAAAGTCGACTGACATTTTGCGCAACAATATCGAGGTATTTCTGTGGTTCAATAACGCCGGCTCTAGCAAGTGTGACGTCATCATAGAAACTGGTAAAGCCTTCATAAATCCACAGCTGATTCGTGTACGTTTCCTGAGATAAGTCTGGTTTCACCATTACGCTAGGTTTAATGCGCTTAACATGCCATGTGTGGAAAAATTCATGGCTGCACAGACTTAAGAATGTGACGTAGCTGTCGGTTTTTTTCTCACTTTCACCAACTTGAGGAAGGTCGAAGCGAGGGTAAAGAAGGGCAGTAGAATACTTATGCTCTAAACCGCCGAACCCATTGTCGGCAAGTAGCGTCATAAACAGGTAGTTATTAATAGGTTGTGGAGCACCAAACAAATCTAGGTGGTGCTTGCAAATTGGCGTTAAGTCATTTGCTATGCGCTCATAATCAATACTGTTGTTACCTGAGAAAAGTAACGTAAACGTAATGCCGTCAACCTCAAAGCTGTGAGTGTCTGCAATGCCCACATAAATTGGATGATCAATGAGCTCATCGTAATTTTTTTCAACGAAGTGCCACCGAGACGGGCTTGTGCTTTCACAACGAGAAGGCATTGACGTATAAGCCTTCCAATTCGAGGTTACAGAATCGCTGTCGTTAAGCTCAATGTCCACCTCACACGGCACATTCTCGAAGCCGGAAACGTTTAGAAACGCACTGGTTCCATTTATAAACGCATATTGGTCGTTCATAAAAGCAGAGCGAATAGATAAGTCGTTGGCATAAACCGAGTAAACGACCGTACATGGTTTTCCATCTGTGTCTACACGCCAAGTTTGTTTATCGAGCTTAGTTACCGAAAGGCTATAAACGCTTATATCGCCAACATTTTCAGTAATATGACCTTCAGAAGTGGTTGCAGTTAGCTCGATAATGCTTTTTGCAAAATCGCGCACCATGTAGCTTCCCGGGATCCAGCTTGGAAGGCTAAGCTCAATTGATGAGCCAGAATGCTCAGGTATTTGCAGCGCGACAGTAAATTGATGGGCACGCCAATTGGAAATAGTTAACGTATAGCGAAGAGCAGAGGTCATAAATGTCCGAAAAGATAAGCAAAACTATCCCTCAACTATATCAACCTATTGAATTAATCCCAATAGATTGCCTGCTACTAAGAGGCAATTTTTACGTTTATTGAATATGGTTTTCAATCGTAGTATTGATAAGTTTTTGTTTGATGCGTACATTGAGTTAAATGACATTAAATCCAGCAATAACAAATACAAATGGCTGAAAAAATACAAAGCAACGTACTTAGCGAAGATAATTTGGAATCACTGCGCACGCTAGTACCTGGCGATACGGTAGATTTACAAATTGCTATGCCTGCAGCGCCCAAGCGAGTGAAAACCGATTACATCGGCATGCTTATTGATGAATGTTTGCTTTTTCATATTCCGACTTCCGCAAAATGGATAACGGTAAGGGATGCTCTCACTGTCGGAAACGAGGTTGTAGTTCGCTCTGTACTTGAAGGTGATACTGGGCAAGTTATTGCGTTTAAAGTAAAAGTACTCAAATTGCTTTCTAAGCCGTCTGGCTTACTTATTACAACGTTTCCTAAACGTATAGAAAGTATCGGCTTGCGTGCTGTAAAACGCGCCCAATTGGGCATTTCTGTAACCCTCGAAGCCGATGTCTATCCAGATGACGAGAATGTTACTGGTATTATCATCGACCTCAGCGAAAAAGGTTGCAAAGTTGCACTCCAGATCAAACCAAATTGGCCGGTAATGATCGATGAAGCTGAAGTTAAGCTAAACTATTCGCTGGACGGTAAAGAAGTAGCGCTTTCTGCAAAAGTCAAAAATCACAAACTTGATAATGATGTAGTTTATTATGGGCTCGCCTTTACCTGTGAAGAAAAATGGATAAAAAAGCTGTTGTCCCGACACACATTGTTAACATAGGAAAACAATAGTTGGGTGCTCTTTAGATAATAATCAAAATAAAAGGCTAAGGGGATCTACATGAGAAGTATTGAGCGACTTTTAATGCAGTACGGTGAAAGCCACCAAAACAAGACTAACGTTATCATTCATGCTATTGCCGTACCTAGCATCTATTTCGTAACAGTAGGCTTACTGTGGAGCTTGCCGGTACCTGATGTGATAGCGCAGTTCGATATAACGTGGGCGCACATCATAGCGGTTCCCGTATTGTATTATTATTTTATGTTGTCTGGCCCGATAGGGGCAGCAATGACCCTCTTAACGATTTTGTGTTTTGGCGCAGTAAATACGTTAGCGTATTTTAATATATCAGTTTGGTTATTTTCTCTCGTCTTGTTTGTCGTTATGTGGGGGCTACAGTTTATTGGCCATCATATCGAGGGTAAAAAGCCTTCGTTTTTTGACGATTTGCGCTTCTTGCTGGTTGGCCCAGCCTGGTGGTGGGTGCACTGGCTGAAAAGAATGAATATCAGTTACTGAGCTTAATCAGCGAATTAACATAGCCAAAACATGTCTAATTTCAAGATTTTGCCCTGCGACAAGAAGCATAAGGGGCACGACCAAGACGCTTGGGTCGTGGCAATGCTTGCGTATAATCTTCTTATAAGTTTTTAAATTGGTAATATTGTGAGTCGCTTTCAGCGTGTAATAGAAAGTAATGAACGTTTATTTTGGACATTGCACAGTGCAGGCTGGGCAGGGTTCGCAATAATTTATTACATCGGTTCTTTTCTTCATGATGTAAGACCTATTTGGGTTTTTATCATCATGCTTAATGCCTATGCAGGCTGGTTGCTAACCATTCCGCTTCGCTACATCTATCGATGGGCAAGAAAGCAATCACCGCTCAACATGATCATTATAGTGATTGTGTCGTCCTACTTAATTGCTTTGCTATGGGCAGTGGTAAAAAACATCAACTACTGGGAAATCTACAAGCACGGATATCGCCCAGATGAATGGTATATGTATTTTACCAACACTATTAACTCGTTAATCATGGTAGGTTGTTGGAGTGGTGTGTACTTTGGCATCAAAAACTTCCAGATGCTTCAAAAAGAAAAGCAGAACGCATTAAAAGCGAGCACCATGGCGCACCAAGCGCATATTAAGATGCTGCGCTATCAGCTCAATCCACATTTTCTCTTCAATACACTGAATGCTATTTCAACCCTTATTCTACTGAAAGAGAATGATACAGCAGAAGCCATGGTGTCGCGCTTAAGTGACTTTCTTCGTTACTCATTAGACAACGACCCGATAAAGCGAGTGCCTCTGGGGCAGGAAATAAAAGCATTGCGACTCTATTTAGAGATAGAAAAAGTGCGGTTTGACGATCGCCTAGAAGTGCTATGGGACATTGATGAAGGCTGTGAAAGTGCGTTAGTGCCAAGCATGATTCTGCAGCCCATTATTGAAAACTCTATAAAGCACGCCATATCTAAAATGGAAAACGGTGGTCGCATTTCGATAACAGCACGTACGTTTGGCAATGATCTACTCATGGATGTTGCGGACAACGGACCAGGCGCAGATATCAAAGACGGCACACTGAGCCGTGAAAATGGCGTCGGTTTAGCCAATATAAAAGAACGATTGCAATCCCTTTATCATCGTAATTTTGCATTCTCTATAGAACACAATCAGCCTTCTGGTGTGCGAGTTAGACTTCGCATTCCGTATGAAGTTAAGGACGTATAACATGACAAAGCAAGTGATAAAAACCATTGTAGTGGATGACGAACCTTTAGCGCGAAAAGGTCTTCGTGCCAGGCTAGAACGTCATGAAGATGTACAGGTGCTTGCCGAGTGTCAAAACGGCCTTGAAGCGGTAAGCAGCATTTCTCAGCACCGCCCAGATTTAGTGTTTTTAGATATTCAAATGCCTGGCTTGAATGGCTTTCAAGTAATTCACAAGTTGCGCGAACTGAAACAGCCCATCCCTATGATTGTTTTTGTAACAGCGTATGATAGTTACGCTATCAAGGCGTTCGACGTGCATGCGCTAGATTACCTGTTAAAGCCGGCAGACGACGAGCGTTTAGGTGCTGCGTTAAATAAAGTACGCGAATACTTCTCGACACAGCATCAGGACGAGCAGTCCCAAAAATTGGTAAGCCTTGTTGCTGAACTTACTGGCGATGATTGCGAAGAGATTTTACGCAAGCTAGCCAATGGGGAGCCGGTTGAAACCAATCCATACCCGGATGTATTGGCGATTAAAGATGGTTCAGAAGTTACGCGCGTAAACGTTCAAGACATTCAATGGATTGATGCTGCAGGTGATTATATGTGCGTTCACGCACTGGATGGCATGCATATAATGCGCAAAACCATGAAAGAACTTGAGCAAGAGCTAAACCCTCAATTTTTTGTTCGAGTGCACCGTTCAGCTATTGCTAATATCCGATTTGTTAAAAAGTTAGTCAGTCACATCAGTGGTGAGTACCACTTAATACTTCAAAACGATACAGAGCTTAAAGTAAGCCGCAGCCATCGAGATAAAGTAAAAGCGGCCATGAAGATGTAATGTCGCTTAAAGGGGCGATATGAAAGGCGTTGTTTTGAAGAAACAACGCTTTTTTGTAATAGTTGGTTTTGCGCTGTTTACACGTCGCCTTTTATTCTTACCAGCTGCTGTATCGCTCATTCATAAGTGTACGCATTGCCTCAACATGAGCTTCATTAAGGGGTTTGGTATTTTCCCATGTTTTATGAAGCGGTACAGTAACAGGGCGTTGGTTCACTTCACCCACCATAATATTGGTAATGTCACTGCCGACTAAACTTATCGCGAATTCGCCGAGTGTCGTTGCGAGTAATCTATCTTGGGCAACAGGCGAACCGCCTCGCTGAACATGACCTAAAGTTACCGGTCTGACGTCACTAATATCATGCTTCATTAGTTCTTCAGTGAGGCCAGATAACCCTTTTGGCCATACGTTTTCAGCAACGACAACGATAAAACTAACCGGTCCTTTCAATGCGCGCTGGGCCTTTATTTGGGTAACAATTTTTTCTATCTCTTTGTCAGCAGATTCGAAAAACTCTGGTACCACTACATAGTCAGCTGCAGATGAGAGCGCCGCATTCAATGCTAAAAAGCCCGCGTTTCTGCCCATGACTTCTATAAGAAAAATACGTTCGAATGCATCAGCAGTATCGCGAACTTTATCGATAGAACTCATCGCTGTATCAATAGCGGTAAAATATCCGATAGTTGCATCTGTGCCGCTAATATCGTTATCTATCGTACCGGGTATTCCTAAAATTTGGCCTTTCCACTCTTTCCCTATTTCAGCTGCGCCGCGAAATGAGCCGTCACCACCAATCACAATAAGCGTATCAATCTCTGCCTTCATTAGGTTGTTAGCTGCTTTTTTAATTCCTTCATGACTTTTAAGCTCTTTACATCTAGCACTGTGTAGTATGGTTCCGCCTTGTTGTATCAAGTTGTGAGTAGAGTCGAGTGACAAGGGAATATACTCTTGTTGTAATAATCCATTGTAGCCATGTTTATAGCCAAGCAGCGTATAGTTAGCTTTCTGGCACGCAATAATTGAAGCACGTATACAAGCATTCATACCTGGTGCGTCGCCACCGGAAGTTAAAATTGCGACACGTTTTGACACATTAAAATCCTTCTATTTACCAGCACTCCAGTTAAGGTAGCGTTAAGGTAGCAAGACGTAAAGTGATCATGTGTGTTGTAGAGAATTTAAATAACTGAAAAAAAATTGACCAGCACTATGTCATGAGCGCTTCACTATTTATGACGGCTTTTTATTTTGAATTATAAATAAGCGAATTTGCAGCAAATAACGTAGTTAACAAAAAAAGGATGAGTTATGCGTGTACTGGTAGTATTTATTTCTGTGATGTTTCTTGCATCATGCAGTTCAAAACTGGCCTACAACAACTTAGATTGGTGGGTTTACTGGTACATGGACGACTATATTGAGCTTAAAGATGAGCAAGAAGAAAAATTCGATGACTATCTTCAAAATTGGCTACGCTGGCACAAAACCTCTGAACTTAAACGCTACCAAGCACAACTTCTCGATATTAAACGTCAAATTAGAGAAGGGCGTTTAGATTCAAACTCTGTCCATGACCATCTTGCAAACGCGAGAGCTCATTGGGAAAGAGTGCGTGATGAAGTTAGCCCTGCATTAGCTGAAATAGCAAAAACGCTCGATGACGAGCAAGTCGTTACGCTTTTTGCTGCGCTTGAGAAAGATAACAAAGAGGAAGAAGAGGAACGTAAAGAGTCGCTAGAGAAGTCTGAAGAAGAGCGCCTAGAAAAACGTATTGAGCGTATTGAGGAGACTGTCAGTGAACGCATTGGGAAACTAACTAGCGAACAAAAGCAAATAGTGGCCACGTATTCTACGCAGTTCATTTCCACAGGGGATGAATGGCTAACCTATCGTAGAGATATACAAAATGCGGCACGAAAGCTATTTGTGACCCGCAAATTCAACGATAATTTCGAAGCGGAACTGATTGACCTAATGCAAAATCCAGATCGCTACAAAAGTGATATTTATATGCAAAGTAGCGCCCACAATATGACGGTCAGCGCTACGTTAATCGGCGAGCTCTTTACCACGCTCACTGATAAGCAGCGAGAGACCCTTATCGAAAATATAGACGACCTGATTGATACTGTAGAGAGTTTTCAAAGCTGAATTTAACACAGCCAGTATATGGGACGTTGATAAAAAGAAATGGGGCTAGTTATGAACTATTATTACCACTTTGTTCGCGAAACTCGAAGGTTTAGCCTCATTGTATTCATGAATGCATGTTTGCTTGCTATCATGTATTGGTGGGGCAGAACTTACTTACTCGATGAAGAGTCTGATCCCGTGGTTTTTAGTGTAGTGGTAGTAATTGAGTTAATTTTACTTGGTATTTCAATCTACTTGTGGTCGGTTAATAAAAAGATTGAAATCAAGGTGTCAGCTCGTGAATTTTACTACTGCGACCCTCTGTTTGGGGAAAATGAGTTAGTATTGTGTGTCGACGACATTGACGAAATCATACAGGTACAAAGTGCCACCAATCGTATTCAACGAAACCTTCTACGCCTCAAGGATGGATCGGTACACGAACTCATGTACCAAAATTATAATATTGACAAACAAGCAATGTTCGATGCATTAAAACGAGCAAATCCTAAGATTAAACTACCAGCTAGCATTTGGATTTACGAGCAGACTCGACCACAATGGGCTAAAGAAGTAAGGAAGAAAATGGGCCTTGATGAATAACTATGCGGAGAGTTGTTAAGAACATAACGTCCAAGAGCCTGCCGTTTTTCGTAAACATAGCATCTTACTCAAACATTTTGAACTTATGTACAAGAGTCTAGTTAGTCTTACAATCACTGATCATTTTCCGGGTGCGTGTATCTGACTGTTTGATCATATCGTCTATTAGTGTCGTTTCAGGCATGTTTTTCCAGTACTTCTTAGGCATTTGATTTAACATTGCACTTGTCTTGATACGTGCAGGATTAAATATATTGGCGTAGTAGGTCAGCCAGTAATTTTCAATGCGATCGTGATCTGGTACAACGCTTGAATCGGGGTTATCTTCTAGTACTAGGGTTTCAGTATCCCAGTGTGCCGCACGATAGGGTGTTAAGATTGACCAACGCATATTCTTAAACCGGGTTTGGAAGAAGTTAAGTTTTATTTCTAAACTGAAATGCTCGGGTTCATACCATGCAACAAAATGCTCTTGCCCCTCTAGGCTAATTTCTCTGAACCTTAAGAAGGCACTCATTTTGTACGCGTCGCGTTTTACCGCTTTCGCCATAGCAAAAAGCTGAATAACATCGTCATCAGTTTTGATTTGAATGAGCTGCTTATTTTCATAAACTACACGCCATAACACCCGGTAACACAAGGCAAATCGATTTTCATCGTTATGGCATAAGGCGTACTTTAAAAGCATTAATGTAGATTTAGGAATGCTAAGTTTACTTTGCGGCATTTTTCGGGGAATTTTGCTTCGGCATGGCTCAGCATCGCTACTAAACAGTTCGTTTTGAACTGAATGCGAGTTCTGCCAGATGAGATGTTCAGGGCGAATACGCTCAGCAATACATCGACGCGAGGCTTCGCGCCATTCATCAAAGCCAGGTACTGTAGTAATGGTAATAGTCTTCATGTAAAGCGACCTTTTAATCTGAGGCTGAACATATCTGCGTTATCAGCATACTCAAGCGCCAAATAACTCAAACTGTTTAGGCTGTTTAAACTGAAGCTCAAAATTATTACTATCGAGTAAATGGATATCAGGGAAGTAATCTCCCACGGTGATGAAAGGCTTCAACTTTTTAAGGGGTAGACGCATTTTGGTAAGGTCGATCCAGTTGAGCTTAGTATTACGCCTTATAGATAGAATCTTTTGTACCGTTCGGGCGCCAAGACCAGGAACGCGTAGCAGCATCTGTTTGTCAGCTTTATTTAAATCTATCGGAAACATGTGACGATTGCGAAGTGCCCATGAAAGTTTAGGGTCGTAGTCCATATCTAACATGTCATCTTCTAAGATTTCATCTAAGCCAAAGCCATAAAAGCGCAAAAGCCAATCCGCTTGATATAGGCGGTGTTCCCGTACCAATGGCGCCGGTTTTAATGGCAAAACTTCCGAAGCATCAGGAATAGGGGAAAATGCCGAGTAATAAACACGACGTAGTTTTTGCTCGCTATAGAGCTTTACGCTTGTACCTAAAATGGTTTTATCGTTCGACCCATCGGCACCTATAATCATTTGCGTAGACTGTCCCCCTGGTGCGAAACGGGGAGGGCGTTTTCCCGAAAACGTCTTGTCTACTTTATGCTCTGCAATTTTTTCTTTTAGCGTATTCATCGACCTGTGAATATCACTAAGATCTTTCTCTGGTGCGTACTTATTTAGCGAAGACTGCGTGGGCATTTCCACATTAATACTAAGCCTGTCTGCATAAAGGCCTGCTTCTGCTTGTAATTCTGGCGACGCATTCGGGATAGTTTTAAGGTGAATATATCCTTTAAATCCGTGGTCAATACGCAGCGATTTCGCAATACGTACCATGCTTTCCATAGTGATATCGGGAGATCCCACAATCCCAGAGCTTAAAAACAAACCCTCAATGTAATTGCGCTTGTAAAAGTTAAGGGTTAATTCTACCGTTTCTTTAACCGTAAAACGCGCTCGTTGAACATTGCTTGAAACCCTATTAATGCAATAATGACAATCATAAATACAGTAGTTTGTCATAAGAATCTTAAGCAGCGAAACACACCTACCATCAGGCGTAAAACTGTGGCATATACCCGAGCCACCAGTGAGCGAGCCTATGCCTACTTTTTCGGTTTTCCCCGCTTGTCGTTTACCGGCGGAACCGCTCGCACAGGACGCGTCGTACTTGGCAGCATCGGAAAGAATTTCTAGTTTTTGTATCAGTCTGTCATGCATCTCCGATGTATACTTCCTTTAATTACTCACAGCAAACAAGCTAGTATTTTTCACCAAATCATCGATACGAACTTTTTTGGCACTGGCTAAGTCGCATTATTTTATAGCATGTATATATATACAGTGCAATTGGCAACGCTAATAGGGAATTAAGATTTAATGTTAGCCTTGGCGGCTTACTACAAAGATGAATGGGCAGAAGGCAACACGTTGCTAGAGATAGAAAAGGTAGGTTTGCTTTATAAAAAAGTGATATGTCATTGGCTATCAAAAGCCAATATACTTAGAAAGTTCATCTCGAATGTTTTCGTACTTTTCTTTGTACGGCGCTTTGAGTGTCATGTCATCAATAAGCTTAAACAAACGCTTACATTCGTTTATCAATTTCATTTCGGCCTTATCTTCTTGTATGGCTATCTGAAGAAGACATTGAAGCAAATTTAGTGCAACGCCTGTATTAACCGGGGCGAAACCCTGAGCAAGGGCAAACGAGGCTTTTGCTCGTTCGTAGTCTTGCTGTTGATAATGTTGAATACCTTCGCGGTTAAACTGTTGGTAACTAGCTAGGTTTTTCTGCGCTTTTTTAGCCTGTGCCTGTAGCATGGTCACGCTATTTTGGTCGAGTTCGTCACCTCTCGATGACAGAATAGAGTCAAGTTGCAGCGCGTCGTCATATTCTCCCAGTTTGTACATGACGTTAATGCTATCCGGAATAAAAGCAGTGGGAACCTCGGTATATTTATCGTCTAGTAGTGTTTGAGAAGTATTTAAGTGACGTTTAGCATCGATTAATTTTCCGTCTATCGCACTTATTCTGGCATTTACAATATTGCCAAAAATATCAACGTCAAACTCTCTGTCTACTTTTTGTAAATGTTCATCAAACTTACCTCTCTGAAGAGTAAGCAAGGCTTCTTGTTGATACTTATTGCGCTGCTTTTTATCTTCAGCAAACTCAGCAACATCGAGTAAACTACGAATAATGCCGCACCAGTGTAAGCTTTTCTTATTCACCGTGCGTTTAGACAAGTCCCAAATAGCCTGGCTGGATGTTGCGGCTAATATCAAATCGTCATTCTGACGACCAATTTCGCAGGCTTTAAAATGTCGAGGTAATGAAAAGGGAGAAAGCTTTATAGCCTCTTTTATCGCTTCCAATGCCTTTTCACCAGCTTCCAAAGCCTGATGTGCCTGTGCAAGCATGTCATGAGCGTCGGCATTGAACCTGTTGCGCTTCAGTATTTTCTTGGCAACCGATATCGCTTTTTCATATTCATTAAGAAGAAGATAAGACCTTCCAATGGCAACTTGCGCCCATAAAACTGGTTTACTGTCTATGTAATCACGTAGAACATCAAGTGCTTTTTCAGGCTGTGATATTCTCCAATAAAGTTCCACTAAAAGCTGCTCGCAGTGCCCTTTGTAATGACGAGGGTTTTCTAAAAGCGTTTCAATTTGGTCTATCGCGCTATTAATTTCACCTTGCTCAATTAAATTGAATACATGCTGAAGGAATTGTCTTTTCTGCCAGGCCCGAATAATGCGAGATTTTAGTTGTACTTGTGAGAAGGGTTTTATCAGAAAGTCGTCTGGTCGCCGCTCAATACTACCTAGTACCACAGGTCGTGCGCTATCAGCGCTGATTAGAATGAAAACAGATGTGGGGCCAATAAGCCTGCGGGTACGTAACTCTTCGATAAGTTCATAGCCATTTTTATTCTCTGCTCCCAAGTGTAAGTCACAGATAACAATATCAAACCTATGCTTTTTGCACAGGGATACAGCTTGTTCAGCGGAAGATTTAGTGACTACATCGGATGCCCCCATCGAATGCATTAACCCTTTCAAAAGTAGTAGGAAAGGGCGTTGATCTTCAACAATCAATACTTGTTTGTTGCTAAATTGCATTTCAAATCCGTGAATGAGCGCAGTATTTTACCTCTAACAAGTATATCTAACTTTTAAAAATAAGCTTAAGAAAAACATTATCTTGCCGAAAACATGCGTATACATATAAAACGTTTAGTATGAATGTCGGCAGATATAACTTCAGCGAGTGAACAAACAACAATCGACCCCAGTATTTACTGGGAGCGAAGTGGTGTACTTGCGCGTGCCTCGTCTGAGGGGGCTTTGTTCTCTTTATATCTTGCCATGCAGCAGCACAGTGTTGCAGAGCCTTTCGAAATTGAAGTCGCAACTTCCGCTAACGACAATGGTCGGAGCATAGAGGCACAGCTCGCTTCGCTTAACCATTACAGGCGGCCATCATTATCGGCTAATGAAAGCGCGTGGGAGAATATGCGGGTATATTCAAGCATAGCATCTAAAGATTTCGAGAACGCGCGACTGTTCCTTCATATGAAACCATTACCACTCGCGCAAACTGATGACGCGAAACGGTTACCTGATGACGTCGTACAAAACTGTAGTTTATCTGCCCAGAAGCGACTCAAAAAACAGTATGGTAATACGCTAAAAGAAGATAACACGTTACTTTACGATATTCTCTCGGCACAAGGCGAAAGCCGAGCTACGAACGAGAGCAATAACAAACAGGCTCAAACCGGTTGGTCGTCTTTTGAGAATATTGCCTAAATAAGCGGATCGTACCTAGAACAATCAGAATAGCCCGCTCCCGTATCCGGCCTAGTTTTTAGCGCTTTTTTTTGTTATATTCCGCGCCGCATTTTTGCACTGGTCTTACGCTCCAATCAGCAAAGGTTAAAATATGTCTAAATATATTGTATGCGCAATGTATAAATTTGTTGCGCTTGAAAACTTCAAAGAAATTCGCCAACCGCTTCTAGAAACCATGGAAGCTAATGGCATCAAAGGTACACTCCTTCTTGCCCACGAAGGCATTAACGGTACAGTCTCTGGTACTCGCGAAGGTATCGACGCGTTACTCGCTTATCTAAATAGCGACGAGCGCATTAACCCAATTTCTTACAAAGAGTCACTTCACGATGAACAGCCGTTCTATCGCACCAAGGTAAAACTCAAAAAAGAAATCGTGACCATGGGCGTTGAGGGTATTGACCCTCGCAAAACCGTAGGCACGTACGTAAAACCTAAAGATTGGAATGCACTTATTAGCGACCCAGATGTTACGGTAATTGACACGCGGAACGGTTATGAAATTGAAATTGGTACGTTCAAACACGCTATCGACCCTAAAACCGAAACATTCCGTGAGTTTCCTGAATACGTTGCGAAAGAGCTCGACCCGTCAAAACATAAAAAAGTGGCTATGTTCTGCACCGGTGGTATTCGCTGTGAAAAATCGACGGCTTACTTGAAAGAGCAGGGGTTTGACGAGGTTTATCACTTAGAAGGCGGTATTCTGCAGTATCTTGAAGACGTACCAAAAGAAGAGTCATTGTGGGAAGGCGACTGCTTTGTATTTGATAATCGTGTTGCAGTTAACCATGACTTAGAGAAAAGCCATTATGAGCAGTGCTATGCGTGCAGACTTCCAATTACTGAAGAAGACAAGCAGAGCGATAAGTATGAGCCGGGTGTGAGCTGCCCACACTGCTTTGGTACCCATACCGACGATCAAATTGCTCGCTTTAGAGAACGTGAAAAACAGGTTCAGCTGGCAAAAGAGCGTCAACAAGAGCACGTAGGAACGGAAGCGCGTTTGACTATGGAACAAAAGCGTCAGGAAAAAGCAGAAGCTCAACGTTTACGCGCTCTTAAAGCAAAAGAAAATCAGGCGTAGACAGCTAGAAAGAAGGGCGTTACACTCGTGCTTATTGCAGTTGAAATAAGGAATGCGAGTGAGCACTCAACTTTCAGAATCAAAAATTGAAGAAATTAGAAAGGACTTCAGCTTTTTCGATCGTGATGGCAACGGCCAAATCGATTTGCCGGAGTTCATCGAACTTCTAACTGTTATTTCACCAAAAACGAAAGCTAGCCACGTACAAGAAGGCTTTAAGCTTATCGATAGTAACGACGATGGTTACATCGACTTTGAAGAGTTTTTGGAGTGGTGGCAAGAAGGATGGTGGGAGTACTAGGTTTAAACTTAGTAATTCTTATCGTCGACTGAGGCTTTTCGGAACGCTAGGCTAGGCGTGAAAACGAGGGCTAGGCCACGTAAAAAAACAATCAAAAACGAGTGCTTTTAAGCACTCGTTTTTTTATGTGTTGAGTTTGGCCATTCGTGTTGGGAGTGAGATATAGCTTCCTTTAAATAGCCTTCAATGTCGGCTTCGAGCGTTAAGCGGACCTTGAAGGTTACTAACGCGCTTGTCCGCTGTAGGCCTGAAGTAGGCGTTTATATAAGATTACAATAGATAACCACTTAATCTTCCCCTCAAATAACTGCCTTTTTTCTTTTAAACGCAGTCAAGCTTTCCGAGAGTTAATTGTTTTAATATTTTCACTTCGTTCCGATGTTTAGGGCGGTATAGAGTATGTACCCACAGCATGTGCTACCAAATCACTCACCCCCTCAGAGTACAGAGAAACCTCCCCAACCACGAGAGTACGGCCGACTTTTATCAGAGAACATTCCGCAATGATTCTCTCATTTGCCGATGGCTTACGTAAGAAGTTGATGTTAAGGCTAGTTGTTACTGCTAATGGCACGATGCCAATTTTACCAAGTATCGCCACATAAAGTGCCACATCAGCCACACTCATTAAAACAGGCCCCGAAACCGTTCCGCCAGGACGTAATTCATCCTGACCTACATGATGAGATACAGTCGCTCCACCGTTGCTCACTGCTTCCACAACGCATTTGCTTTGTGGAAACTCCGATTTCATGAAAGCGATAACTTCTTCTTTTGTAGCTGTCATTGAGACTCCTTAAATATTTATTCACGTTTATAGGCACCTGGTGAAGCGTTGCTCCAAGACTTCTATACCCCATTGTAAGCCTAGTTTCTCTTCCACCAATGCAAAGCCCTGACTTTCGTACAGAAGCTAGAATTTTATCGCCCCGTTTGATCGTCCAAATCTCATTGCTTGGGTTATCCAGTCTTCCAATAAATTCCGCCATGCTGCTCACCACTGAACACGCAAATTCCCGACCAAAATCAGCCACTGACTGAGTTGAGAGACAAGTGGAAGCTATGAACTGTTAATCAAGTTCGACCACTATTTTACCAATCTGCTGATTTGACTCCAGATAGTGATGCGCTGCCACTATCTCTTCAAATTTAAAGCTTCGATCAATGACAGGCTTGAGTGTTCCCTCGGATAAACCCGAGAGGATAAATTGCTTTGCTCTGCGAAAACGCTCGATGTCTTTTATAACTTCAGTAAACACATAGCCCCTAACTGTCAGACTTTTACGAAGTGCTATTTTTAAGGGAAAAGGAGTTGTTTCGGGACTTAATGCTCCGTGAACTATTATTGTTCCTTCAGGGCTCATTGCTTCAGCAATTTCAGCTATCTGCGGCCCACCGACAGCATCAAATGCGATTTTTAAATTGTTTTCTCCCAAGATACTTCTCAAGCTATCCAGCAGCGGTTCTTCTTGGGTTGCAATCACATGGGCCGCGCCAGCCTTGAGCAAAGCAGCCTTTTTAGCTCCTGTTTGAGTTGTAGCGATAGGGATACCCCCTAGAGCCTTCACAATTTGAATCGCAGCCAATCCAACACTGCTCGATGCGGCGGTTATCAGTACTGCATCGCCTTTTTGCACGTTAGCAATTTCGACCAAAGCGCCATAAACTGTCAGGTACTGCATCCAAGCTGCTGCGCCTTCATCAAAGGTTAGCCCTGCTGGTTTGAGTGCCACATATTCACTTGGTACGACAATCTCTTCTGCGTAGCAGCCATTCTGAGAAAGCCCCATCTGAGGGACAATACAAACCTCGTCCCCACGGCGAAAATGATTTACCTCTTCCCCGACTTCAATGACTATCCCGGATGCTTCATAGCCGATTCGCGAAGGGAAGTCAGCCTTTTCTATATAGCTGCCTCGCCTAAACATGGCATCAGCACGATTGAGCCCAACAGCTTTGACCGCAATACGTACATCAGTGGCCTGCAAACTTGGACTCGCCAGCGAGTCAATAGTTAATACCTCGGGACCACCTAATTCATGGAAACAAACAGTTCGAACTAGTTTTCTTGGGCTCATATGCATCCTCAACAATGACTTTTAAGCAATTACATCAATAACTACTTTACCCATGGACCCCAACTCTACGGCATTATGTGCATCCATTGCCGTGTCTAGGGAAAAGCGTAACGGATCGAGTAGTGGCTTAATTTGTCCAGCTTCAACAAGCGCCGTAATTTGCCGCAGAATGTCACCATGATGTTTGCGCCCCTCTCCGCTGAGCTGTGGGTGTAACACAAAAATCGCTGACAATGTTGCAGAGCGTAATGACGACGGTGCCAGGTTATGTGAGCCGAATGCAGCACAGCTTAAAATATGTCCATAATGTGCAATGATACCTAATGAGGCATCGAGTACAGAGCCACCGACAGTGTCGTAAATGATATCGAATCCTTTGCCTTGAGTGTATGCGTCCACGTAGTCAGCAGGGCTTGCAGTGTGATAATCAATTGGCGTGGCACCAAGCGCCTTGAGCAGTTGTTGTTTTCCAGTCGATGCAGTGGCATAAACGTCGGCACCTAAGGCCTTAGCAATTTGCACAGCTACATGCCCAACTCCGCCAGCTCCACCTTGGATAAGGACTTTCTGGCCCGCTTTAACATTCGCCTTGTCAACCAAACCTTCCCAAGCGGTAAGTGCAACCAGAGGTAAAGCCGCAGATTCACGCATGGACAAATTTTTCGGTTTGAGAGCAAGTAACTCAGCATCTACATTGGCATATTCAGCCAATGTTCCTTGCAATCCTCGCACTCCGCCAGTCAGACCATAAACTGCATCGCCTACTGCAAAGTCGGTGACGCCGTCGCCGATCGCAACAATTTCTCCAGCTAAATCGGTGCCAAGTACTGCGGGTAATTCCGGCATAGCATAAGGAGCGATACCTTGGCGGATCTTGTAATCAATAGGGTTGACTCCACTTGCAAATATTTTTACTTGCACCTAACCTGCTGATGGAGAGGGTAAGTTAATCAGGGCATCCCGGAATACTGTACCCTCTTCATAGCTATCTAATACCAAAGCACGCATTTGTCTGTTTAACGCTGTCATCAATAACCTCACAAAATGAATATTCAGCGGGTGGTTAAATCACCCGCTGGTTAATAGATCTTTTATTAAACGAATTAAAATTCTTGAACAGTTGGGCGCAGAACAATCTCGTTGATATCCACATCCGCAGGCTGCTCAATTGCGTATGCGATAGCACGAGCAACAGATTCAGATGGAATTTCATTTTGCTGATAAAAATCTTTTACAAAGGCTGCCCCCTGAGTATCTGAACTTCCATGTTTTAATTCAGATTCGACTGCACCTGGTGAAATGATTGTTGAACGAATTTTACCCCCAACTTCATGGCGCAAGCCTTCGGCAATAGCGCGAACAGCGAATTTGGTTCCGCTATAAACCGTGCCGCCGGGACTGAATACTTTGATACCCGCTACGGACGAAATATTGATAAAGTGGCCGGATCCCTGTTCCTGAAAGATCGGAAGCGCTGCGGCTACTCCATACAGCAGACCTTTAACGTTGATGTCAATCATGCGATCCCACTCGTCAACTCGAGTCTCAGCTAACGGTGCAATCGCCATTAACCCTGCATTATTGATAACCACATCAACTTTACCGAAGCGCTCTTGTGCAAGATTTACAAGGGCCTTCACTTCGTCCTGGCAAGTCACATCTGTCGCTTGAACCGCAACTTCTCCGCCCGCTGTGCGTATGTCAGCAGCAATCGCTTCAAGCTTGTCGATGCGTCGGGCACCTAAAACAACAGATGCGCCAAGGCTAGCTAAATGTCTTGCCGTGGTCTCGCCTAAACCGCTGCTACCACCAGTGATAACAACGACCTTACCGTTGATGTTGTTTGCTAAAACACTGCTCATAGTTAATATCCTCAAACCAGTTGAATAAATGACTCTGTCTAAATAACGAGCAAATTATCCCTTACCGTCAAAAATCAATAAATGGAAACGTTTTAATTTCACAATTCCATAATTTGGAATAATATTTATGTATTGATATCAAACCTAAATGTGACTGTGATGCTTAACAGATTGGAAATGCTCCGGATATTTTGTACTGCTGCTGAGTCTCGCAGCTTTAAAGAAGCGGCTAACCGTCTGGGAATTTCTCCTCAGGCAGTCACACGAGCAGTGAAGGAGTTAGAGCGATTGCAAGGGGAGCTTTTATTTCATAGAAATACTCGACACATACAAGTGACCCTAGTTGGAGAAAAATTTGCTGTGATAGCAAAAGAACGCCTGCGCTCTGTAGATGAATTGTTTCAAACAAGCACCCCTAATTCGGGTAATGAATTACAAGGGCGGGTTCGTATCGCAGCGCCTGTTGGTTTTGGTCATAAATGCTTAATGCCAGTATTACTGGAACTTTCAACAATACATCCTCAACTGGATATAGACCTGACACTCAGTGACGAGCGCGTGGATGTAGTTGACGAAAAAATAGATATTGGGATTCGTATCGGCTTCATGAGAGATAGTCGATTTATTGCCCGCCAGCTCACCAAAATTAATATGTATGTCGTGGCTTCGCCTGAGTTAATAAATAGAGTGGGAAGGCCTACGTCTATTGAAGAACTAAACCACTTGCCCGTTACAGGGTTAGTAGATCGCAATACGGGAAAGCTTTGGCCATGGGTTTTTTCCATGGACAGACAGTGGACGCCATCCATAACACGTTTTCGAAGTGCCGACACCGAAGCTGAATTAATGGCTATACAAAATGGACTAGGTTTTGCTCAAATTCCTGACTTTTTGGTCCAAGACTTATTACGCCAAGAGAAACTTATAAGAGTGTTAGAAGAGGTCGAGCCGGTGCCCTGGGATTTATATATTTATCGCCCTCAACGTGGTCCAGTACCACAACGTATTCGATTGGTTTTTGATCACTTGGTGTCAAGATTGAGTGTCCGCTAATGGCACAAAACGGAAGTAGTCGAATAAAAGTAGAATTGTCAGTATCTTCTCCCAAACGAACCTTTAACACAAACGCTACTCTAAACAATCACCGGCGCCCTAAAAAGCAATTCTTGGTGAATATAAATTACCAATCAGCGCTGTATACTTTGTTGGCTGCGGACGCTTCTACTTCTAGTGGGGCTTTATCGTAACCGTATTCAGCCAAGTCGAAAAAGTGTTGGGTGACAACTTCATCTAAACTGGCTCGTTCAATCTGTAATACATGCACTAATTCGTGGGCTAACTTGGGTCTATTAAGCTCGAAATCTTTACGAGCATAAATCGAATAGCCGAAAACTTGTGCGTTATTTATTATTCCTTCTCCAACAAGTCCAACGGCTTCGCCAAACACTTTAAGCGCGAAGTTTTCGTAGGGATATGGCACTTCATCTACATAAAAAATTCTTACTTTCTTAGGCTGTTTTATGCCTATTTCCGCTGCTAGCGCCAGTTCTTCTTCATTCAACGGTTGACCTATTTTTAAGCCTTTTTTATCTGTTTCACGTGCCCACTCTATGTACTGGGGCAACAATACGCGTGCTATTATTTTTTCATAGGAGAGTGCCACAACGACAATTACTATAAACAAGGCTAACGATACGAACTTTATAAATTTCATGTGGTTAAAATCCATTTTAAAGGGGGAGTGTGTGCCGCTTACACGCTTTGTTACAAACAGTTGAAGCGTGTAGTTAGAACAATCGACTTGTTGCTACATGCGTAGTACAGCATATGATGGCGAGGTGTACTATCAAAGTGCTGTAAGAAAATGTGATTAAAAACAAAGTGAAAGGTTACACACCGCTATTCAATAGTTAATTGTGACTAGCGGCGGTGATGGTTCAAACTACGATATAGAGTTTTATTCGTCGTCGTCAGACAGAGTGTTTCTTGGCTTGCGTTTCACAGGAACCATACCAATATCTTCTCCAGACATGGTATCGACACGCTTTTTAGTGCCAGGTTTTGCTGGCTTCGCTACGCGCCTTTTACTATTTTTCGCATTTGATTTTTTCGACACTTTTTTCTTCGGCGTAAAGCCTTTAAAAGACGCCGAGAATTCGTCATGCGCTGAACACTCTAACGCATATTGAAGGTGATTCTTAAGCCCTTCGAAACTGTTCCAATCACGAGGGCCAATTAGCGAGAATGCTTCGCCTTTTTGCCCAGCACGGCCTGTACGACCGATACGGTGAATGTATTCATCCGCGTTCTTAGGAAGGTCAAAGTTAACCACCAATCCTACTTTTGATAGATCTAGTCCACGAGAGGCGAGGTCAGTAGTAACCAGAATACTGTGCTGTCCACGAGCAAACGCACTCATTACTGCTGCGCGTTGGCTTTGTAACATATCACCACGAAGCGCAATAGCTTCTAAGTTCTGTTCGTTAAGCAGAGCTGCAATTCTATCAGTATCTTCACGGGTAGCAGTAAATACGATAGCTTGGTTGTAGGTACGATTGGCTAGCTCAAACTGTAAAATTTGATCTTTGTTATCAACATTGTCTGCAAAGAAGCATTTCTGTTCGATATCGCCATGCTCTGCGGTTGAGTCTCCTACAGCTACACGAACAGCGCCTTTGGTTAACTGCGTTGTCATATGCTTTAGCTCAATATTATCGAGCGTGGCAGAAAACAGCATAGTTTGACGCTTTCTGTGATCAGCATAGTCGTTAATCATTTTAAGCTGAGCAGAGAAGCCTAAGTCTAACATACGGTCGGCTTCATCAAAGATAAGTAACTCTAAACCGTTTAAATACACACTTTTATCTAATAGATGATCGGCTACACGACCAGCGGTACCAACGATAATGTGAGGGTTACGGCGAAGCGCTTTAACTTGGTCGTTATAATTTTCACCGCCCACAATAAGTGAACAAGTAAGATTTAGCCCGGTACACATTGATTTAGCTTCAATGAAAACTTGTTTGGCTAGCTCACGAGTTGGCGCAAGAATAAGTGCGCGTGGGTCTTGACGACTAAGGGCTTTTTGCGACATTAGCCTGTTTATAGCTGGCACTAAAAAGGCGAAGGTTTTACCTGACCCCGTTTTTGATGACGCAATAATATCTTTGCCCTGAATAGCAGGCAGCATAGTGCGTTCTTGAATTTCGGTTAGCGTCGAAATGTTTTTCGTTTCGAGCTTTGAAATAATTTTGTGGTGAACAGGTAAATCAGTAACTAGCAAGAAGGTATAGCCTTTTTAAAATGACATTCGAGCGCATTATCCCTTAATGCACCGTGCATTTAAAGGTTTAATGGAAAGGCTTATAAGTTTGCATAACTAAGGCGGGCACTTGTAACATTCGTTACTCAACGAAGAATATAAAGTTAAAGCAAAAATGTGAGTTAACTCAATGGCGCGCGCTTACCACAAGAGCATAATTGCTGAATGATAAGCGCGACATTGCTAAGCACAATTAAATGAGAAGCTCAATTAAACGCAGAGTTTAAATGAATTAGTTTAAAACTGCATTTCAGGTACATTGTCAGGAACAACGAGCTTTCCGCCCGTTTTCTCTTTAATTTCGTCAACGCTGACGCCCGGTGCACGCTCTTGAAGCACAAATGCACCGTCTTCAACACTCAGCACTGCTAAGTCGGTAATAATGCGCGTAATACAGTTCACTCCGGTTAACGGTAAGGTGCATTCGCTAAGTAGTTTTGGGTTACCGTGTTTGTCGGTATGGGTCATAGTAACGATGATGTTCTTTGCGCCAGCAACTAGGTCCATAGCGCCGCCCATGCCTTTAACGAGTTTGCCTGGTATCATCCAAGACGCAATATTACCTGACACATCAACCTCAAATGCGCCAAGTACAGTAAAGTCGACGTGGCCGCCGCGGATCATGGCAAAGCTCTCAGCGCTACTAAAAATAGACGCGCCCGTGATAGCCGTTACCGTTTCTTTACCCGCGTTTATCATATCAGCGTCAATTTCATTTTCAGTCGGGTAACGTCCCATACCCAAAAGGCCGTTTTCTGACTGTAGCATCACACTGATGTCATCTGGCACATAGTTAGCTGCAAGGGTAGGGATACCTATGCCTAAATTGACGTAATCGCCATCTTTAAACTCTTGAGCGACGCGCATTGCGATTTGTTCTCTACTAAGCATTACACTGACTCCTTGCTAACTACACGGCGTTCAATACGTTTTTCAAATGAACCTTGAATGACACGGTTTACATAAATCCCGGGAGTGTGGATCTCGCTAGGGTTCAATTCACCAGGCTCTACAATTTCCTCTGCTTCTACCACAGTGATTTTACCTGCAGTAGCGGCCATAGGATTAAAGTTTTGTGCTGTATGGCGATAAATACAGTTTCCGTAAGTATCTGCTTTCCATGCTTTTACAATGGCAAAGTCGCCAGTAATAGCATGTTCAAGAATATAAGGGCGACCGTTGAATTCTTTGACTTCTTTTCCTTCACCAACTGGCGTGCCGTAACCTGTGGCAGTGTAGAATGCAGGAATGCCAGCACCACCGGCGCGCATTTTTTCAGCCAGCGTTCCTTGAGGTGTAAGTTCAACTTCCAACTCACCGTTCAGCAGTTGTTTCTCAAACAGGGCATTTTCACCTACATAAGAAGAAACCATTTTGGCTATTTGCTTATCTTCCAATAAAAGGCCCAAGCCAAATCCATCTACACCACAGTTATTAGAAACTACAGTAAGTCCAGAAACGCCCATTTTCTTAATTTGGCCTATCAGTCCTTCAGGAATGCCACACAAACCGAAGCCGCCCGCAATAACTGTCATCCCATCTTCAAGGCCAGTCATTGCTTCTTCGTATGAGGATACAACTTTGTTAAATCCCGCCATTCTCTATCTCCAATGCATTTGTTAAAAATAAGTATCGACATTGTTGCTTCATTTGTAAAATCGAATTAATCTTGCAATTAATAAATATTGTTTATTAATAGATGGGCTCAGTTGAAAAATTTATGGATGTTTCATACCGTCAAATAAAAGCGTTTGTAGAAGTGGCAAAGTCATCAACCTTTGCTGAAGCAGCGGTAAATCTACATTTAACACAGCCAGCTTTATCATCGGCAATTAAAAAAATGGAAGAGCAGTTAGGCGGTAAGTTATTTCAACGCAATACACGCAATGTAAGTCTAACACCGGAAGGAGAGGTGTTGTTTCCAAATGCTTTGAGGCTACTGCACGACTGGGACAATACTTTTTCTGATATTCAAAATTTGTTTGCTATGGCGAAAGGGCAGCTTACCATTTGCGCTATGCCGTCATTTGCCGAGTCTCATTTACCAAATATCTTGTCAGTATTTCATCAACGAATTCCAAACGTAAACTTACGAATTGTCGATGTAGTTATGGAACAGGTAATTCATGAAGTTACTACTGGTCGTAGTGAAATTGGTTTCTCGTTTGAACCAGAGCGCAAAGATGGTTTAGTGTTTAAAAGCCTATTCGCCGATGAGTTTGTTGTTGTGACCAACAAAGCACAATCAGCCCATTTAGGGGACAAGTTGCATTGGCAGGATTGTCTTAAACTGCCATTAGTAATGATGAATAGGGGATCTGCGGTACGCCACTGGACTCAATCTAAGCTAGCACAATATGGTGAGTTAAATATAATCGCGGAAACCGGGCAGCTATCTACCCTCGGAAAGCTTATTCTAAATGGATTAGGTATATCCATTATGCCAGCGATTTGTAAAGCGCAAATGGAGGGATTGGGGCTAGTAACAAAAGAAATTAGTGACATGCCTCTGGTGAAAAATATTGGAATAATTCGAAACGCGCGAAAAGGGTTATCTCTGCCGGCTCAATCTATGTGGGACATGGCCGTAGCGCATTATGAGTGAAATAATGCGCTTTATTCTTAAGAAAAGGTTCGACCTACCACTTCTTTTTAGGTGCGAACAACTCGTCTAATTCGTCTCTTTCTTCTTCTTGCTTCTTGGCGCGATCTTTTTCGTTCACGCTCTTAAGGTTGCTTTGTATGTCGTGTAACCACTCGTTAAGTGTAGAAAGTTTAGACATTGAGTATTCATCTTGAGGGTTTTGATTTTCTAGTGCGTTTTTCGCCTTTTCAAAATACTGTCTGGCAGACCCAAGCATATTGGTTTGAAGCGCAGCGCGGCCGCGCTTAATCAATGTTTCTACATTTACTTTTACCTGCAAGCGTTCAAGCTGCTTATCTTCATCCATGAATACTTTAGAATCAATTTGACCTTTGCTGTGCTCAGAGCGAAGGATAATACGAAGTTTTTTAACCGCTTGAATATACTGAATAATCATTTTGTCGTTGTCGGGTAACGAGAACTCCGTCGTAGCGCCAGAGTTGTCAGAGAGTGCCGCAGCCGTCGCTTGCTCACTACTAGAAATTCTTTGCTTTAACTCAGCGGTGCTTGATAACTCGTTCATCGCTTTAAGTGCATTAAGAATACGATTATGAAGAATGCCCATAATACGTGAAGATACCGGCATATTTACACTTGCAGCGATAACGTTTTCCGTTTCATCGACAAGGGTACGTTGCTTAGCAAGTTCAGTACGTCGCTCCGCCTCTTGCTTTTGTCGATGTTGTTGTATTGCATTTATGAAAATAGCTGCAATAAGCAAGACAACAATTAAAATAATAATAATCACGTACATGCGTGTGTTTCCGTCTGTTTTTATTTCTTATAACGTCAGTTTTTTCTTAAACGCGAGCGTTACTTTCTGAATTATCTATTGTTATCGGACAATACTACGGTATTTTTACTTCAAATACACTTCCGCCGAAACATCCACCATTTGATAGGGCAATAGTGCCATATCTATCGCCTTGCGAATGCGCACTTGCAATAAGTTTGGCAAAGAATAGCCCCAAACCTGTCCGGCCTTGGCTTAATTCAAAGTCACACAAATCTTCGTGGCTTTTGGATAACATTTCGTCTGGGTAACCACTACCATCATCTTCAATTTTTAATGTCATAAAATCATTATCGTCGACATGCGCTGAAACAAGTATTTTTGATGTCCCATAGCGCATAGCGTTTATAATGACGTCGTTCAAAAGCAAATAAATTAACTCACTGTCCAAATACCAGCTCAAGTCTTCTTCAATATCAATGACTATATCAATATTTTTTTGAGCTACGTACAGCGCATTTGAGCCGATAACGTCTTCTACAAGATCTTTTAGAAAACTTTCGTCAACCGTTATGGGAAGGCTTTCTAGCTCTGCTCTGTATAAAGAGAGGATCTGAACAAGGTTAGTGTTAAGCCTAGACGCTTCATAATGAACACTGGCAACTTGTTCTCTTGCTTTTGTGTCCCGCGGAGAGAGGGTATCGCTTAGCGTTTCAATAGACTGAATCAAAAGAAAAAGTGAGTTTTTCATATCGTGTACAGCTGCAGCTAGTACCGATGAAAAATCAATTGTGGATGTAACCTGTTTACTGCTACTCATTAACTATTAAACGCCGTGCGACTATTTCACCCTAAACATACTGTAGAAGAGATTGAACAATGAAGGGCAAATTACGCGTAAATTTGTAAAAAAATAAACAAATTCAACTTTATAATGCAAATTTTGTAATAGCAACTAGTAAAAAACAGTAGTTTTGGTTATAACGGTGGGAGTAAAGTGTCAGTCTATCCTTTGAACGGTGTAAAATATGAAGCTACAGCAACTACGGTATATCGTAGAAGTCCTCAATAATAATTTGAACGTGTCGGCAACTGCAGAAAGTTTGTATACCTCTCAGCCTGGTATTAGCAAACAAGTTCGCATGTTAGAAGATGAGCTAGGCGTTCAAATTTTTGGCCGTAGTGGAAAGCACCTTACACACGTTACTGATGCAGGCAACGATGTAATTAATATTGCGCGTGAAATCTTGGCGAAAGTTGAAAGTATTAAAGCCGTGGCTAGAGAGCACACACTTCCTGACCAAGGTAAACTTAATATTGCGACTACCCATACGCAGGCCCGTTATGCATTACCTGATGTGATACAGGGTTTTATGGGCAAATACCCCAAAGTTTCACTGCATATGCACCAAGGTACGCCATCGCAAATTAGCGACTTAGCAGCTAAAGGCGAAGCTGATTTTGCTATTGCCACAGAAGCACTGCACTTATACAACGATTTGGTCATGCTTCCCTGTTATCACTGGAATCGCAGTGTAATCGTAAACAAAGATCATCCGCTGTCGAAAAAGGGCACTATCGATATTTCTGATATCGCAAAGTATCCATTAGTTACGTACGTTTTCGGTTTTACAGGACGTTCTGAGTTAGACCAAGCCTTCGAAAGGGCTGGGCTAACGCCAAAGATTGTATTCACTGCTACCGATGCCGACGTAATTAAAACTTATGTACGCCTAGGAGTAGGTATTGGCGTAATAGCCTCTATGGCCGTCAGTGAAGAACTAGATGATGACTTGGTAAAAATAGATGCGAGTCACTTATTCGATTACAGCACTACCAAAATTGGCTTTAGAAAAGGCTCGTTCTTAAGAAGCTACATGTATGACTTTATTGAACGTTTTGCGCCACACCTAACAAAAGACAAGGTCGAGAAGGCCATGATGCTGAAAAATAACGAAGAAGTGGAAAAGATGTTTAAAGGCGTAACGCTTCCAGTAAAGTAAACGTAGCGCTTGTTAAAAACGTTCATGTAAAAAGGGGCTATCTGCCCCTTTTTTGCAATTCACACACTATCTAGTTCGAACGAGACGCTAACATTCGATAATATTTACCGCGAGTCCACCTCGCGCCGTTTCTTTATACTTAGTCTTCATATCGTTACCTGTATCGCGCATCGTTTTAATAACCTTATCTAATGATACCTTCTGCTCTCCGGTTCCTCGCAATGCAAGGCGAGATGCGTTGATGGCTTTTATCGCGCCCATGGCATTTCGCTCAATGCATGGCACCTGAACAAGGCCACCAACAGGATCACAGGTTAGACCTAGATTATGCTCCATTCCTATTTCAGCAGCATTTTCAACCGAAGCGGCTGTGCCACCCATAATTTCCGCTAAGGCTCCTGCAGCCATTGAACACGCAACACCCACTTCACCTTGGCAGCCTACTTCAGCACCAGAAATCGACGCATTCTCTTTATAGAGAATACCAATAGCGCCTGCAGTAAGCAGGAAGCGGCTTGCTACTTCTTCATCCACTGGTCTGATAAATTTATCAACGTACTGTAGCACCGCTGGAATAACACCCGCTGCACCATTAGTTGGTGCGGTGACAACTCGACCTCCAGCTGCGTTTTCTTCATTTACTGCTAAAGCGAACAAGTTTACCCAGTCCATGGTCTGCATGGGATCGTTGGTATGTTCAGTTTGAAGACGACGATACAAGCCAGGAGCACGACGTACTACTTTCAAACCGCCAGGCAAAATCCCTTCGCTTTCAATACCGCGTTGTATGCAGGCTTTCATTACTAACCAGATATTATGAAGTTGTTGTTTAACTTCGTGCTTAGGCCTAAAAGTCGCTTCGTTTCGCAGCATTAATGAGCTAATACTCAAACCATTATTCTTGCACAACGCTAGAAGGTCGCCAGCGGTTTTGAAAGGAAAGGGAACAGATTCCTGCAGACTGGCTGCGTGAGCTTTAGTGGCGTCAAAGTCCTCATCTTTTATGATAAAGCCACCACCAATACTGTAGTAAGTTTGCTCTTTGACCAACTCGTCTTTTGAATACGCATAAAAAGTTAATGCGTTCGCGTGCTTTGGTAGTGTTTTTCGACGATGGAAGACAATAGCGTTTTTATTAGGAAAGCGCACTGACTTTAGGCCGTTAAGACAGAGTTTTTCGCTGTTGCGAATTTCTTCAAGTTTAGTTTCTATACTGTCTACGTCGACAACGTCGGGTAACTCCCCCAAAAGGCCCAAGATAACGGCTTTGCCAGTACCATGGCCGATACCAGTTTGACCAAGAGAGCCAAACAGTTCAACTTTCACGCTATCCACTGAATCAAAAAGCGCAGCTTCCTGAGCGAGTTCAGTGACAAACTCGGCGCCTGCTTTCATTGGTCCTACGGTGTGCGAACTCGATGGGCCAATGCCCACGCTGAACATATCAAATACACTGATCATAAACTTTAAAAATTAAAACAAAGTAATAGTAAGATCATGCATCCACCGCGTAAAAACCACAATACAGAAAAGCTAATAAAGGGATTAGTTTTGCTAATACGCTGTAAAGTTTAATTTATAGTACACACAAGAGCGGATAAGCAAATACAAAGGCTATGGGTGAATATGATGAGATAGATTGCGTAACATTGCCGCCGTTGCGCCCCATATCATACGGTTTTTCCATGGGATAAAGTAAATTGGAAATGCCTTTTTATCGCGATGCGTCGTGTGAACTAAATGATTTTTTCTGTCTAACACATGTGCCAGAGGCACCTCAAAAGCGCTTTCTACCTCATTTTTGTCAATAATCGGTGTAAAGTCAGGCTTTACAAAGCCAACCACTGGCGCGATTTCATATCCACTGATGGTTCGGTATCTAGGCAACATTCCTACTACGTCAACGTGGGTAGCGGGTAAACCAACTTCTTCTTCAGCTTCTCTAAGTGCTGCGTCAAAAAAAGAGTTGTCAGCTTCGTCGACCGCTCCGCCTGGAAAACTGATTTGACCTGGGTGATGCTTGAGGTGGTGAGCGCGTTCGGTAAGCAGTAATTGAAGCGAATTCCCGTAATCTATCAGGGGGATAAGTACAGCCGCAGGGCGTCCTGTTTTTCGCAACGGAAAATCTGGCTCGGTGTGGGGCTGCCTTAAGTGGTGAAACTGTGATAGGAACTCGTTCTTTGTCATAGATATTTGCTTACAACCTACATGCTTACCTTTCTGCTAAAACATTACATACAGCATACTATGCTATTGGTTAATTGATTCAAGTACTGGCAGTATTCTAGACACTTTATCAAGAGTTTCTTGATATTCTTCGCTAGAAACAGAATCTAGCACAATACCACCACCGGCCCAGCAATGTAATCGACGGTTCTCTGCCAGTACGGTTCTAATACAAATACTTGAATCCATGTCTTCACGAAAACCCATATAGAACACGCTGCCACAGTAGATATTCCGGCGGTGTGGCTCAAGCTCATCGATAACTTCCATCGCGCGGATTTTCGGCGCTCCAGTTATTGACCCTCCAGGAAATGCCGACGCCAGAAGGGATAAAGGCGAAGAAGACTCATTTAATTCACCGGTTACCGTACTTACTAAATGGTGCACAGCCTGATAACTTTCAAGAGCAAAGAGTGCAGGTACGTTTACCGAGTGAGGTTTGCAGTGCTTTGAAATATCGTTGCGCAGCAGATCTACAATCATAAGATTTTCTGCACGGTCTTTTTCTGCTGAGAGCAAGCTCTGTGCACTGGCTGCATCTTGTTGTTTGTCTTCAAATCGCGGGCGTGTACCCTTTATCGGTTTTGTTTCTACAACCCCATCTTTAACGCGTAAAAAGCGTTCTGGTGAAATGGAAGCAATACAACCTTGGGGAAGGTTATAAAAGGCTGAAAATGGCGCTTGATTTTGATTGCGTAGCTCACAATATGCTTGCCACATATCCCCTTCAAACGCTGCACTAAAACGTTGCGCCATATTTACCTGGTAGCAGTCACCGGCACGCAAATAGGCGTGTATTTTATCCAAACAAGCTTCATATTCCGTTTTAGACAAATTTGATTCGAACCGCGACGTTAACTTGAAATTTGGCTCAGATGTTTTGTCGCTGAACGAAGAAAAAACCTGAGTCAGCGGTTGACTATCAACCGAGCAATAATAGATGTAGCCTGTTTTTGTATCTTCAATAAGTGAACGAAGATAAAGGCCTACTGCGAAATCAGGGGTTTCGTAGTCATCTTTGGCGATGCTTGGCATCGTTTCATAAAAGCGCCCAGTGTCATAGCCTGCCATACCAGCCACACCGATAATGAAAGGGAGGTGCGATGTATTTACACTGGCATGTATCTGTACATTTGAAACGCGCGCATGTAAGTGTGCTTGCACCGCTTCAAAGGGGGGCAGTGTCAATTCCTGGCGCTTTGAAGTGTTTAGTTCGATGAGTTGAACCTTATCACCTTTTGCTTCGATAGCTGCACAAGGCGAAAATGCCATGATATTGAAGCGACCTTCACTTTTCGACGAACCGGAAGTATCTAGTAAAAGGGAGTATGGGTGTGTAGATACTCGCTTAAAAAGTGCATTGAAAACGGCTGCGTTCTCGTCACAATTTAGCGCTAATTTGTCGGCTAATTCCTCTGCAGTGAAACGGGAAACATGAACGTGAATAGTATCTGCGTGTGACATAGGTGTTTTCTGTACTTCTTTTTATCGTGGGCGTTTGGTGCTCGAATTAAGCACCAAACGTCCTTCTATTTCTAACTGGCGTTAACAAATAACGGCTAATAACCAGTGACATTAGGCTACTTTTTCTGATATCCCTTCAGCATAGTTTTTAAAAATGACTGGAATTAGCCACAAGCACATGGTTTTACATGGTGCGTTGTCTTTAGATGCGCTAGTATACGCTTTTTTAGCTAGCTAAGACCACGAAAGCCAAATAAAAAGAGGATGTCATGACCGTTATCCGTCAACAAGACTTCATTGACAGCATTGAAGATGCCCTGCAATTTATTTCTTATTATCACCCGCTCGATTACGTTAAAGCCGTAGAAGAAGCCTATAAGAAGGAAAAGAGCCAAGCCGCGAAAGACGCGATGGCACAAATTCTTATCAACTCACGCATGTCGGCAGAGGGTAAGCGCCCTTTGTGTCAAGACACGGGGATCGTAACCTGTTTTGTTAAAGTTGGTATGGGAGTGACGTGGGATAAAACTGACATGACCGTTCAAGAAATGGTTGATGAAGGTACACGTCGTGCATACCTTAATCCAGACAATCCACTTCGCGCCTCTATCGTTGCTGACCCTGCCGGTGCGCGTAAAAACACTAAAGACAATACGCCCTCAGTTGTTCACATTGATATGGTGGCAGGCGAAAAGATTGAAGTAATGATCGCGGCTAAAGGCGGCGGCTCTGAAAACAAATCGAAAATGGTAATGCTTAATCCAAGCGATGATATCGCTGACTGGGTAGTAAAAACATTGCCGACAATGGGCGCTGGCTGGTGTCCGCCTGGAATGCTTGGTATAGGTATTGGCGGTACGGCTGAAAAAGCAGCAGTACTTGCGAAAGAAAGCCTTATGGACCCAGTAGACATCCAGGAGCTTATAGAGCGTGGCCCGCAAACTACCGACGAAAAACTTCGCTTAGAAATTTTTGACCGCGTAAATAAGTTGGGTATCGGTGCGCAAGGCCTAGGTGGTTTAACGACTGTTGTTGACGTTAAGATTAAGTCGCTACCTACTCATGCTGCGTCAAAACCTGTAGCAATGATCCCTAACTGTGCGGCGACTCGTCACGCACATTTCTATTTAGATGGTTCAGGTCCAGCCGAGTTAACACCACCAAAGTTAGAAGATTGGCCAGAAGTAACTTGGGAAGTGAGTGAAAACACTCGCCGCGTTAACCTTGATGAAGTAACAAAAGAAGATATCCAAGAGTGGAAAGTAGGTGAAACGGTACTGTTGTCAGGTAAGATGCTTACCGGCCGTGATGCCGCTCACAAGCGCATTCAAACCATGATGGAAAACGGTGAAGGTTTGCCTGAGGGCGTTGACCTAACTAACCGCTTTATCTATTACGTTGGCCCTGTAGATGCAGTGGGTGACGAAGTGGTTGGTCCGGCTGGCCCGACAACGGCTACCCGTATGGATAAGTTTACTGACATGATGCTAGAGAAAACAGGCCTTATTGGCATGATTGGAAAAGCAGAGCGTGGTCCAGCAACCGTTGATTCAATTGCTAAACACAAAGCGGTTTATCTAATGGCAGTTGGAGGTGCAGCGTACCTCGTATCTAAAGCCATTAAGAAATCTCGTGTCGTAGCATTCGAGGACTTGGGTATGGAAGCCATTTACGAGTTCGACGTAGAAGATATGCCGGTAACCGTTGCAGTAGACAGCACGGGTGCCAATGCTCACAAAAATGGTCCGGCCATTTGGAAAGCAAAAATTGAAGAGCTTGATGCCTCGCTATCTAAATAGAGAGGAAGGCAAAACTTAAGATAAGCCGTTCTGCTTAAGAAAGCTAATTAGGTTTTTCTTCACAGTACAAAAAACGGGTGCAATAGCACCCGTTTTCATTTGTGTAGTTTCATTTTTTCAAAGGTTTACGTGCTAGACGTTTTGCCCCAATTTCATTTTAAATTTATACCAGTTGGTATATTTATCTGATTTTGTTTATAGTGCTGTACAAAATAACAGTATGAACGTGCACTATGTTAATTAACCTTATTTCTAGCGAACCCATTTCCTTTCTAATAGCCTTCGTAAGTGTGTGTGCTTTTTCACTTTATTCATTTATTCGAGGCCAGGCGAATGCCACCAAGATAGCGCAGCTTTCGCAAATCAATGAGCAGCTACAAAATGATTTGAATAGCGAGCGTATTGCAATTGCCAAGCTTCAAGCACAAAACGATGTGCACCAAGCAAGAATTCAGGCGCTTCATACTGCGCATGAAGATAAGCTTGCGTCTATGAATGCATCTGAACAACGTCTGCAGACTCAGTTTGAGAATTTAGCAAACCGTATCTTTGAAGAAAAACAGCAGCGATACACGCAGCAAACCAAACACAACATAGAAGCTGTACTTGCACCGTTTAAGAACGAATTAGAGGGCTTTAAACGCCAAATAAATGAGCAACATATACGTGAAGGCCAAGAGCGAGCTTCACTTAAAACAGAAATTTTAAGTTTAAAAGCCCTTAATCAGAAAATAACTGAAGAAGCCGCTGCACTCACCAGTGCACTTAAAGGTGATAATAAAAAACAAGGAAACTGGGGCGAGGTAGTGCTGGAGCGTATTCTGAAGGAGTCGGGTTTACGCGAAGGGCATGAGTTCGAAACTCAAATGTCTGCGACATCAGACCAAGGCAAGCGTTTCCAACCAGACGTCGTAGTTCATTTGCCCAACGATAAAGACGTAATTATTGACTCAAAAGTAAGTCTTGCCGCCTATGAGCGTTATTACAATTGCGACAATGAAACCGAGAAGGCGCAATATTTAAGTCAACATGTAGCATCCATAAAAGGCCACATTAAGGGCCTTGGAGCAAAAGACTATCAAACCTTACAAGGCATTAAAACGCTGGATTACGTTTTGCTGTTTATCCCGATAGAACCTGCATTTCTTATCGCAGTTGAAGAAGAGCCCGAATTAGTCACCTTGGCACTCAATCACAACATAATGTTGGTAAGCCCAACAAATTTACTGGTTGCATTAAGAACCATTAACAATATTTGGCAATATGAATACCAAAATCAAAATGCCCAGCTAATTGCTGACCAAGCGGCAAAGCTTTACGACAAGTTTGTTGGCTTTATCGTTGACATGGAAAAGGTAGGAAAGTCTATGGATAGCGCACAAGCAAGTTATGAGCAAGCTATGAATAAATTAACTAGCGGGCGAGGGAATATCGTAAGGCAAATTGAGAAATTTCGTGAGCTAGGGGTGCAACCGAGTAAAAGGATGTCTCAGCACTTACGGCAACTTTCTAACGACGATTAAAAAAGGCCGCGATTGCGGCCTTTTTTGCTTATGAAGAGAACGTTATGAACGTTTCATGCGTCTACGCAGGTATACCGCTGGTGCTAGAAGCAATGCAATCCAACCCATAGAACCGCCAGACTTATCGTTAACTGCGATAGTTACGCTGTCTGTGGTTGTATCAATACCGTCGGTTGCTGTTACTTGAACGGTTACACTACTAGCTTGCTCGTGGCTTGGTGCAGTTCCAGTAAATGACGTTGTCTCAACACCGTCAATAGTGATAGTAACGTCGTCGCCGTCTGCGTCAGTGGCCGATGCAGTTACGGTGAATGACTCACCTTCATCTACGCTAGATGGCGCAGAGATTGAAAGGACAGGTGCATCTTGTACGCCTGCAACCGCTACCGTTACTGTACCTTCGCCTACGATGTCGCCTTCAACAACTTCGCCTGCGTCAGTAGTGGTACCCTCAACCTGAACTGTGTAGGTAAATGCGTCTTCACCGAAGAAGTCTGCATTTGGCGTGTAGGTTACCGTACCATCATCGTTAACCGTCACTGTACCGTTTGCCGCTTCAGTAGTAACTGTAACAGTTGACGGATCAAGTGGCGCTTTATCGATTGTAATAGGCGTAAACGTACGGAAGTCTCCTGAAAGCGATTCCATAGTAAACGTGTTAATAATGGTGCTATCCATTTCATTAGCAAGAATATTAGCCGTTACCGACGCATCTTCGTTCACTGAGAGCATATCGTCCATATACTCGCTTGAAGGAATTACAGTACCTGCATAACTGATTCTTACTTCATCGCCTGCATTAGCCGTTAGTACGAACTCATCACCTTCCACTGGAAGAGTGCCTTGGACGCCTGCTGACGTTAGTGACGCAAGGGTAGTACCGACACTACCAGATGAATTCTCTGCACCAACAACAGTTGCATACACTGGCGTGTCCATTGGACCGTAAACAAAGTTCACGTTACCTGTTTCGTACTCAAACCATAGCTGGAAGTTAAAGCTTGTACCTTCTTCATTCCAAATCTGAGCATTTTCCCACTCAACAACGAAGTGACCTGTTGTGAGACTTACCGCATAAATGTTACCCGTACCAGCACCACCGCCAGCTAAATCCAAGTCAGTCCAATATGGAGCAACAATGTTATTAGGCTCGCTTAGATTAGGAAGCACTTCAGCAAACGGAGTAGTAATGTTACCTGAACTTGTGCCTAGTGATACAAAACCATTCGAAGAAATCTGCATGGTGGTGTACTCAGCACCTAGATAGGTGATAGTACGCGGCAAGCTAATTTCAATAGACGCATCATCACACGCACCAGAACACACAAGAGGGGCAACGCCAATTGAAGCCATAGGAACGTATCTACCTAAGCCGAAGCCTTCAAGTAGGTCACCAATTGTGGTGTCTGCATTCATTGAGAATGACGCAGTATTTAATGCACCTTCCCAATATACCGTGCCAGATTCAGCGTCGTAGCTTACAGGTTCTTGGTTACCGTTTTTAACAGCAGAAATCGTTGACGGGTTGATGTCGTATTTGTGATCAATTTCACCAGATATACTAATCATACCAGTAACATCAGTGTTAGTAGCAAATGCTTCAGTAACAACTAGTTCACCTTCAGCTGCGAATTGATTACTCACGTCACTATCGAATAGAGAAGGCTCATCGCTGCTAATTGGATAAACCGCTACAGGGATAAAGTAATCCGTCGTAGTATCGTCTGTATCAGCCCAGTTAATGCCACCGAAAGACCATGAACCAGTAGAAGCTGTAGTTACGTCTACCGCGACCATAATCTCAGCTGAAGCACCTGCTGCTAGGGTAGCCATTTGTGGTGTAACGGTTGCTACAATTGCGGGGTCGTTAAACATCGCTGTTGCATCAACAGTTACATCTTCGTCACTTGTATTTGTTACCGTTATAGACATTTCACAGTTCAGATAACAGTTACCATCTACAAGGCTCAAATCGCTATAAGTAAGTTCAACACTAGTTGCACGAGGAAGATCTAGACGACCTGCACCCATGTCAAAGTTGTCGGCTTGAGTAGCTGCATCTTCTTTAAGTACATCACGGATAGAAGAAGTTACAAGGGCACTCTTAATCTGTTGTGCAGTCCAATCTGGGTGCATTTGTTTAAGTAGAGCCGCTGCGCCAGCTACGTGTGGAGACGCCATTGACGTACCACCTTTAAACGAGAAGTTCTCGCCTTCATGACCAGGAGCATCTGGAGATTCACCAGAGAAGATTCTTACACCCGGTGCGGCAATGTTCGGTTTAAGGAACGTAGGATCGCCGTTTGGACCACGTGAGCTAAAGTCGGCCATAATGTCCGCTAAGCTTTCAGATACAACGCGAACCACTTCAGCACCGATTGTAATATTTACCGCTTCCTCAGTACCTGAGATTAGGGTTGCTAATTCCTGACCCGGTGTTGCAGGTACCATGAATGATGGAACAGTCTGGTCTGGGCTAAGACCACCCATTAGGATCGGAGCTTCACCACGTCCGTCGACGTTGTGAATTACAACCGCAACCGCACCTGCAGCTTCAGCATTTTCTATTTTTGTTACGAATCCACATGTACCACGGCTAATAAGCGCAATAGCACCGTCAAACGCACCGGCAGCGAACTCTTCACAACCTTCAACGTTAGCCTCTGCAACTTCACCAGCATAAACAACGGGTGCAGTTAAAGCCGTATCAAAAACAATGCTTGGGTTACCAACAGAGTAAAGTGCAGGGATAGTGCCAATTGAAGTATCACCTTCAATTGTCAACTCATTAGCAAATAAACGATCTGTTGTTGTTGCAGCTACAGTAATAACGTCTTCAGAACAACCAGGGCAACCTATAGTTCCTTCTCCAGGGCCATCGTTACCTGCGGCAAATACTGTAACTACGCCGGCATCGTGCATAGCTTCAAGAACGTCTTCGTAAACAGAACCGTTAGGGTTGCCGCCTGCGCCGCCGCCCCACGAGTTATTAACAACATCAGCACCGTCTACTAAGGCCGCTTCTAGCATTGAAAGCAACATAGACGAGGCGCCACTTGAAGACGCAGGGTTTGCTGGCGTAGCGTAAAGACCTTTATAAGCCATCAGGTAGGCCGCAGGTGCAACACCTGAGATTTCGGCTTCAGCTCCATCGCGCTCAGCCATAACACCAAAGTTACCAACGGCAGTACCGGCAACGTGTGTACCGTGTCCGTTGAAACCTAGTGGGCTTTCATATTCTTCCTCAACAACCGCGAAACCTTCTACAATGTCAGCTGCACGTGCAACGATAAGCTTGTTGTTACAAAAATCAGGAACTTCTGAACAATAATCATCTGTAGGTAGCGTTTCTGCAGCTGGCGCTTCAAAGTTCTCACCGCTAAATAGTGGGTTTTCTGGGCGAATACCGCTATCAATGACGGCTACTTTTACACCAGCACCGGCGCTTTCTTTACCGCCAAATTGTTCCCACGTTTCAACAGCACCAATTAGGTCAAGGCTTGCGTCCATTTGCGCATGATGAATAACATCTGGATAAACTGCTTTAACATTTGACAGGCTTGAAAGCTTATCAAGCGAGCTTTTTGACACAATACCCGCAAAGCCGTTGAATGCTGCAGTGTAAGATAGGTCAGCTTTAAATGATTTATCAAAAGCTCTAATCGATTGGATTACAGATTGCTGTTTAGCTTCAAGGAATGATTTGTATTCCTTTGCAGCATTAGATGCAAAGTTAACCTTTTGACCTTTATGCGCAGCCATGCTGCTAACACTTGGATTTACTCCGCTAAACTGTGCCATCGGGGCATCGTTCAGTTGGATAATTACACGAACACTATCGCTATTAACTTGGATAGCGTTTGCAAGAATGTTTTTCTTGTCGAAAGATGCTTCGATAGCGTTTTGTTGTTCAACGCTATGACCGGAAATTTGATTTGATAGTGCAAACGCGCCAAAAGCAGAACCTGCTAAGGCAGTGGCAACTACCGTGCTAATAATTGTTTTTTTCATAATTATTCTCGTGTGAAAAGTTCCCTGGGTCTGACGATCTTTGTAACGCTTTAAAGGTCATTTGCCTTTTTAAATCACTTCAAGTCGTCATGACACATTTATTGTTAGCACACTTTTTTAGGTTATGTAATGTGTATTTCAGAAATACACAATTTACATATTTTGTTACATTTGGAAGAAGCTTCATTATGAAAAAAAACTAGAATATTTAGGCGTAAAAGTGCAGGTGAACCGCATATTTATTGAAATAAAATTACTTTAATAAACCTTTGGTACAACGTACCGCAGTACAGAAACGCACTTTCCTGATGAGGAATATCCTACTGCGTTTTCATATAATTTACATATGTTTTACGTTTTTAGGACGATTATCCTTCCCAACCAAATTAAATGAGTATGGCTATTTCACCCATTTTGAAAAATACCTTTTAATAAGTAAGACACTCCTGCTTCTCCTCATCTAGCATATTTCAAACTCTATAAGTCGCTATTAACCCTCATATTTAAGGGGAACAAACGTGAAAGACAGAAATCATTTGGCCGAAGTAAAAACAACAAATAAGGTCGAAATTATTACTAAAGGGGTTGTTGATATCCCAATGCTGCAAATTCTTTCTGCTGAAGGTGAACTCATTGAAAAAGCAGTTGAGCCTGACCTCAGCAAAGAGGAAGCATTAAAAATATTTAATACCATGCATTACATTCGAGTATTAGACGAACGTATGGTCGGCGCGCAGCGCCAAGGTCGCATTAGTTTTTACTTGGCCAGCACAGGCGAAGAAGCGGCTTCAGTAGCAAGTGCTGCAGCACTATCGGACGACGACATGATCATGTCTCAGTACCGTGAGCAAGGCGCATTGGCGTACCGCGGATACACCACAGAACAATTCATGAACCAAATGTTTAGCAATAAAGACGACCCGAACAAAGGACGTCAAATGCCTATCCATTATGGTGACAAACCACTTAACTTTATGACGATATCTTCACCACTAGGCACACAGATCCCTCAAGCATCTGGATATGCCTATGGCCAAAAAATGTCAGGTAAAGATGTGGTTACTATCTGTTACTTCGGTGAAGGTGCAGCCTCAGAAGGGGACTTCCATGCAGGGCTAAATATGGCCGCTGTACTAAACTGCCCAGTAATCTTCTTTTGCCGAAATAATGGCTACGCCATTTCAACACCAGCAGAAGAGCAATTCGCGGGTGACGGCATTGCGTCTCGTGGCTTAGGTTACGGTATTAAAACCATCCGAGTTGACGGCAACGATGTGCTAGCTATTTATGCTGCTACCAAAGAAGCGCGTCGTATTGCCATTGAAGAAAAATGTCCTGTGCTTATTGAAGCCATGACTTATCGCTTAGCGGCACACTCTACATCAGACGACCCAACAGGTTATCGCTCTCGTGAAGAAGAAGATAAATGGCGTGCAAAAGACCCTATCGCTCGTATGGCGAAATGGTTAGAAAGCAAAGGCTGGTTCGACGAAGCTGAGAATCAAAAGCGCGTTGATAAAGCAAGACAAGATGTATTAACAGCTATGAAGAGTTGTGAAAAAACAGACGTATGTGCCATTGAAGATATCGTTGAAGATGTTTACGACACACCACCATGGCATCTAAAAGAACAACTTAATGAATTGAAAGCGCATATCAAAAAGTACCCGAAGATGTACCCTAAAACAGCAGGGAGAGTAAAATAATGGCTAAGATGAATCTACTTCAAGCAATTAATAATGCACTCATCACAGCCATGACCGAAGATGAAAAAGTAATGGTCTTTGGCGAAGACGTTGGCCATTTTGGTGGCGTATTCCGTGCGACCAGCCATCTTCAGGAAAAATTCGGCAAAGCACGTTGCTTTAACACGCCGCTTACTGAACAAGGCATTATCGGCTTCGCAAACGGATTGGCATCACAGGGCTCTGTACCTGTTGCTGAAATTCAATTCGGTGATTACATTTTCCCTGCGTTTGACCAAATCGTGAATGAGACGGCTAAATGGCGCTATCGTTCAGGCGGTCAGTTCGACGTTGGTACGCTAACAATTCGTACACCTTATGGCGGCGGTATTGCCGGTGGCCATTATCACAGTCAATCACCAGAGGCCTTCTTCGCTCACTGCCCAGGGTTAAAGATTGTAGTCCCTCGTGACCCATACCAAGCAAAAGGTCTGTTGCTTGCGTCTATTCGCGATAAAAACCCCGTATTGTTTATGGAGCCTAAGCGTCTTTACCGTGCTTCAGTGTCAGAAGTGCCTGAGGAAGATTACGAACTACCGTTAGGTAAGGCAGATATCGTTCAAGAAGGTAGCGATATCACGTTACTGGGATGGGGCGCGCAAATAGAAATTCTGCAAAAAGCCGCAGAGATGGCACTTGAAGATGGTGTGTCGTGTGAAATTATCGATTTACGCAGCATATTACCGTGGGACGTTGAAACGGTTATGCAATCTGTAATGAAAACAGGTCGTTTATTGATAAACCACGAAGCACCGCTAACGGGTGGCTTTGCGAGTGAAATCGCAGCGAGCATTCAGGAACGTTGTTTCTTATATCTTGAAGCGCCTATTGCAAGAGTGTGTGGTTTAGACACGCCGTATCCTTTGGCGCACGAAAAAGAATATATGCCAGATGAAACAAAGACGTACGAAGCCATAAAACGTACGCTTCACTACTAAGCCGGGGGACGATGAAATGACAATTGAATTTATCTTACCGGACATTGGTGAAGGTATAGTTGAATGTGAACTTCTGGAATGGTTAGTTTCTGAAGGTGAGCATATAGAGGAAGACCAACCTGTCGCGGAAGTAATGACCGACAAGGCTACCGTGCAAATTCCTGCAATGCATGCGGGTGTGGTTAATAAACTGCATTACGCGGTAGGCGATATTGCTAAAGTGCATGCGCCGTTGTTCTCTATGACGCCAGATGATGCAGGCACTAACTCAGATACTCAAGAAGACGCGCAAGCGGAAGTAAAAGAAAATGCGTCTGAAACAGCGACAGCGAATGACAGTGCTTCTTCAAGCGCTTCAAACGGAAAGCACATCGAAGACTTTATTCTGCCAGATATTGGTGAAGGTATTGTCGAGTGCGAAATTGTGAAGTGGAACGTGGCCGAAGGCGATGAAATTGAAGAAGATCAAGCCGTTGTAGAAGTGATGACCGACAAGGCAGTGGTAGAGATCCCCGCTAAAAACGCAGGTACCGTGCATCGCCTTTATTACGCGCAAGGCGATATAGCGAAAGTGCATAGTGCATTGTTTGCGCTAGAAGTTGCCGGCGAAGCCACAACGACTAGCGGTACTGATGACGAATCACTATCGGCAAACAACAGTGCTTCAAGCGTTGCATCTCAAAGCTCGGTGACTGTGCAAACAAACGGTTCAAGTCAGCAATCAGCGCAAGTTGCTCCTTCAAAATTCAGCGATGGCGAATACGAGCCACCTATCGCTATAGAAGGTAAGGTGTTGGCTAGTCCCGCGGTAAGACGTGTTGCAAGAGAAAAGAATATCGACCTTTCTTCGGTGAAGGGCTCGGGCAAAAAAGGGCGGATCCTAAAGTCTGACGTATTGAATCTACAACATTCGAATGTTGATACGTCGTCTCAAAATACGTCATCTTCTGCCCCAAGTTCACCTACCGCAGAAAAAGGCGATTCGAATAGCACAAGCACTGCGCTTAAAGGCAGCGTTAGAACAGAAAAAGTACGCGGTATTCAGGCAGCGATGGCGAAGCAAATGTCGGCTTCGGTCTATACTATCCCGCACTTCACAGTTAGTGACGAGTTGGTAATGGACAACCTAATGTCGCTACGCAAGCTGCTTAAACCTGAATTTGAAGCGAAAAACGTAAAACTCAGCTTTATGCCGTTTTTCGTTAAAGCAATGTCATTGGCACTTAATGAGTTCCCTGTCATTAACAGTCAGCTTAACGAGGACGCCACTGAGATAAGCTACTTCGCAGACCATAATGTTGGTTTTGCAGTTGACTCTAAAATTGGTTTGCTTGTACCCAATATTAAGCGCGTACAAGACCTCTCGCTTTTAGATATTGCTGTTCAAATGCAGGATATTATTGAGCAAGCCAGAGCAGGGCGCGTGGCTGGCGAGCACCTTAGAGGCGGTACGATTAGCATCTCTAATATTGGTGCAATAGGCGGTATTACCGCAACGCCCGTAATCAATAAGCCAGAAGCCGCTATTGTTGCACTTGGTAAAACGCAGAAACTTCCGCGTTTTGATGATGAAGGAAACGTTAGTGCGCAAAATATCATGGCGGTTAACTGGTCTGGTGACCACCGCATTATCGATGGCGCGACTATGGTGCGATTCAACAATCTATGGATGAGTTACCTGACACAGCCAGAGAAAATGTTAATGCATCTTAAGTAAACTACCGTTGTTCAATCAGGATTAATGTAACCTGATTGGCGTAAGCAAAATATGAAAATGGCCAATATTAAAATGTTGGCCTTTTTTGTTTTGTATACCTTAAAGCGCGATGGCGTTATTATAGAGCACTATAAACAAACAAAAATTTTACTGAGGTTTTGTGCTTAGTTATCAACACGCCTTTCATGCGGGAAACCATGCTGATGTCATTAAACATCTTTGTTGGATTGGCGTAATAAACGCATTAAAGAAAAAAGATAAACCTTTTACGCTTTTCGACACCCACGCAGGCGCGGGCGCGTACGATCTAACCGATGCCATGTCGTCAAAAAATAAAGAGTACGAGACAGGTATTTCCCGTTTACTTTCAGATGACAAAGGCGCTCAGGACTTGCCAGGCTTGTTGGCCGACTATTTATCGTTGTGTGAACCTTTTTTAGCGCAGCGGCAATATCCGGGCTCACCGGCAATAAGCGCAAAGGCAAAAAGGGACGGTGATAACTTACACCTTATGGAACTTCACCCTGCGGAATTCGATAAACTAGACAAAAACGTATCCCGTTTACGTACCCTTAATAGCCACGTACATAAACGAGACGGATATGAAGGGCTTCGCGCACTCACGCCACCTAAACCCAATCGCGGTGCTATTTTAATCGACCCGCCTTATGAGCGCGTGAATGAATATAGCGACCTTGTTAAGGGTGTGGAACAGGTATTTAAACGCTGGCAGCAGGCACAAATCGTAGTGTGGTATCCACTATTGTCAGAGAGGGCTGGCGCCAAAAGTGGTGCGAGTGAAGCTATGTGTGAAAAGCTTTCAGCAATGGGTAAACCTTGTTTTAAAGCAGAAATACAGGTGGCAGAAAATACCCCAGATTCTGGAATGTATGGTTCTGGCGTATTCGTTTTAAACCCGCCTTGGCAGCTAGATACTAATTTAAAAAGTGCGTTAGAAAGCGTTGTTGGTATGCTAGGTGAAAATGAAGCAGGTTATCACGCTACATCGCAAGTTAGCTGGATAAACGAAGATAATTAACCAATGACTGTAAAGTCTAACAATGGTAAGCGTATTGTTGCTGATTAATCCGTTTCAAATAAGTCACTAAAAGCGTGAAGTAAAAAACATGTCGCAACTCAAAGGCCTAAAACATTTCTATATACCCGATGAGCAGTCGATATATCTGCTATCACATGCGGATGCGAAAAAGTTAAAAGACTGGGTAAACCTTTGTATCTCACAGTTAGAAGGGTTGGGGTACAGTGACATCGAGCTTTTAGGGAAAGGAGCCTTTGGGTTTGCGTTTGCAGGGAACGCGCCAAGCGGCGAATCACGGGTATTTAAGTTTTCACGAATTACGTTGCCGCAGCATGTGCAAGATAGACTAGAAGAGGAAGCTTTTATGCTTTCTCACGTTAATCACGAGTTTGTGCCGCGGTTTATTGAATATCAACAAATACGAAAACAATCCATCTTAGTTATGGGTCGCGCACCTGGCGAAGACCTAGAAAAAGTCAGCTTGAAAACAGGCCCACTTTCGCCCCGTATTATCGTCAAAATCGCAGTTCAGGTCGGTGAACTTTTATCCAGTTTTCGTCAATACAGTGAAAATGGAGAAATTAAACCCATTGTGCACGGAGACATAAAACCCTCGAATTTGGTTTGGGATGCCGAAAATGAATCGGTTGGATTGATCGATTGGGGCTCTTCAGTCTTCGCACAGACTGACATCACTGGGCAGTATGTGGGTAACAATGTAATGGATTTAATGTCGGGTGAACTGCATCAAACCAACGCTCGACTTGGCGATGTTTATTTTATTGGCGAGGAGCAGCTTAATGGCGCACTCTCCAGCCCCCGCTTCGATGAACAAGGCTTGGCCAGTACATTATATGCACTGGCATCAGGGCAATCGTGTCGTTATGGAAGCAAGGTTATTACACCTTCATCCCTTGGCCTTCCCAAAATGCTTGCTAATATCCTTGAACACATGCTCAGTGAAGATCCTGAAAAGAGAAGACAGGGCGGAGATTACCTGTTTAATCATCTACACGTTTTGAAGAATATGGTTTTCACGCAAGACAAGCCAACACAATATACACCGTTAATCCCTACATGGCTGGCCCACACTCACAACCGTGCTGATATTGAAACCGTTGTTTACAGCTCTCGAAAATCTTACCTACGCCAACAGGCTAGACTGTCTGACTCATTAGATGAAAAAGACGTAGAGGAACTTCGTTATATAGACGATGCGCAATTTGACCGCTACTACAAAAACTATCTACAGGGCATGGGGGATACCGAAAAAGCATTTGTTTCTGCAATAAGCAGACTAGGCCGTTACCCTGTAGTAGGCGGTATGGCTGTGCGCTGGGAGCCAGAAGGTATATATGTCGATTCAAGCTTGAACTTGTATGATGAATCAATGAAAACTGCGTTTGATTTAGCAGTGAATAATGTCATCAATTTAGCAAGGGCTATTCATAAGCCCGCGGTGTTCAAATGTTGTATGTTCAACGCCAAAAACACGTTGCACATTGAACGCGAAAGTGAAGATGAAGACTTTAAACCAGCAGGCACCATGTTTATTCCCTACGAACTATCGCGGGTTTCTGCACAAAAGGATGAAAGCCGCACTCACTCATATTTCGAAGATGGCGATGATCCAGACGAATTATTAAAGCTGCCTCAGGAGATTATCGATACCATCGTTCAACTTAATACAATACATCACACTGGTTGTATTATATTTGAAGCATTACCGCGGCATTTGAAAATTCACAACTATTACACCTTGCTTGATCACAGCCAAGAAGAGCGCTTCCACGCATTATTAGCGCAGCTCGTTCAGCAAATTCCAAAAATAAAAGGGCTAGGCATTTCAGGGTTTATGAAGTTACCCTATAAAGATACGCGCTTTTTTGAGCATAAAGCAAAATTGCCTGAGAAGTATTACCCGCGAAACCCAAAAGCAGTAATTGAAGAGAAAGTACAACATGTCTGAGATTAAACTAACGTCACTTTTTGAACTCGAAACAGTGGAAGCTGGCATCTATCGAGGTCAAAGCTGGGATTTAGGCTTCCGCGCCTTGTTTGGTGGACAAGTTTTGGGGCAAGCGTTAGCAGCTGCATACGAAACAGTGGAGGCTGGTAGAGTCGCACACTCATTCCACACTTATTTTTTATTACCAGGCGATGCTAAAAAACCTGTAGTTTACGATGTTGAAGTAGTGCGAGATGGCAGAAGTTTCTCTGCTAGACGGGTTAAAGCCATTCAGGATGGTAGAAATATTTTCTACATGACAGCGTCTTTTCAAGTTCCTCAAGATGGCATGGAGCATCAAAACCCAACAATGCCAGAAGTGCCTGCGCCTGAAGATGTGCAGTCTGACATTGAATTTTATGAAGCCAACTTCAATAAAATTGCGCGGCCTATGCAAGAAGCGTTGAGCTATCATAAGCCTGTAGACATCCGCACTGTAGATGCAGCTAACTCTTACCATTCAGCGAAACGCGAACCTACGCGTTATATCTGGTTAAAAGCAAGAGACACAATGAATGCATCACTGACTGTTCATCAAGCTGCGCTTGCTTACGCGTCAGATTATCATTTTCTCAGCACGTCGCTTCAACCACACGGAGTTGCGGTAACCGATAAATCACTTCGAATCGCAACGATAGACCATGCTATGTGGTTCCACCGCCCAATCAATATGAACGAATGGTTATTGTATGCAATGGAAAGTCCTTTTAGCGGAGGCTCTAGAGGTTTGGTACGCGGACAAATATTTAACCAAAATGGTGAACTTGTCGCGTCAACCATGCAAGAAGGATTAATGAGAAAAGTAGACGAATAGGGAGAGGGTAATGCGTTACAAATTAGGTTCTACATCACCGCTGGTTGATGAAAGTACGTTTATAGCGCCAGGCGCACATGTTATTGGTAATGTTGAACTCAAAGTGGGTTCAAGCGTTTGGTTCAATGCGGTTATACGCGGCGATATGGACAAGATAACCGTTGGTGAAAATACGAATATTCAAGATGGCAGCGTATTACACACCGATGCAGGTATTCCCTTAGTGCTAGGTGAAGGGGTAACAGTAGGACATAAAGTCATGCTTCACGGCTGCGAGATTGGTGACTATTCCTTGATAGGCATTAACGCTGTCGTATTAAACGGTGCAAAAATTGGAAAGTACTGCATCATTGGCGCTAACGCTTTGATAACGGAAAACATGGAAATTCCAGATTACAGTTTAGTAGTTGGAGCGCCTGGTAAAGTCATTAGAACGTTTGATGAGAAGATCGAACCCAAACTAAAAGCGTCCGCTGAACATTACGTGGATAACGCCAAAACATATAAGTCATCATTACAGCCAGTTGATAGATGAAATTTGAGACTAGGCTGGCCGCAACATTTTGAATCCCCATAAAAAATGCCCAGAACAAACGTTCCGGGCCTAGGGGAATGGCTCATTGCTGAGCCGTGCGCTAACTTTTACACAGGAGAGTTTAAATAAAATCTTTTAAACGGACAATGAGTATAGAATATATTTGTTTAAATTATAAACAATTTTTGTGTGAATTTTATCTTACAATCTCAACGTCAATTAAATTGTAGAACTTATACGTTAGTAATCAATGGACTAAAGACTGGTCGGATGTGATGCTTTTCGAGCAAAAAAGGTATACATTTTATATTCACATCTTGCACACATTTTATCCACGTGATGAAGCGTTGTTAATGTATACCCTTGTTAAATAAATTGACATACTTTCATTCATGTAAGTTATGTTGAAAACAGACGGTTGTACCATGCCATTATCCTTGTAGTATGACGTCAACGTTCATGCTAAATATGCGTGATACTGACTCTAAAAACAGGCTCTTACATTAATACGAGGATGGATTATGCAATCATTTTCTACTTTTATTCCCCCTGAACGGACTCTGATGGGTCCAGGACCATCCGATGTTAACCCCAGAATTCTAAACGCCATGGCGAGACCCACCCTGGGTCATCTCGATCCATTATTCATTGAGTTAATGGACCAAACCAAACAGCTTTTACAGTATGCATTTAAAACTGAGAACGCACTTACTATGCCTATTTCTGCTCCGGGCTCAGCAGGAATGGAGGCATGTTTTGTTAATCTTGTAGAACCAGGCGATAAGGTACTCGTGTGTATTAACGGCGTATTTGGCAATCGCATGGTCGAAAACGTAGAACGTTGTGGTGGTGAGGCTATTACTGTCAACAATACATGGGGCGAGCAAACTGACCTCAATGTGGTAGAAGACACCCTTAAAGCAAATCCGGATATTAAGATCCTAGCTTTTGTGCATGCTGAAACATCTACCGGCGTACGCAATGAAGCCAAAGCGCTTTGTGAGCTGGCTAAAAAGTATGATTGTCTTAGCATTGTTGATGCAGTTACCTCTCTTGGAGGTATCGAGTTAGATGTTGACGGTTGGGGCATTGACGCTATTTATTCAGGTTCACAAAAGTGTTTGAGTTGCGTGCCGGGTATTTCTCCTGTTTCATTTAGTGAAAGAGCAGTTAACGTTATTCAAAACCGAAAAACAAAAGTGCAAAGCTGGTTTCTAGACATGAACTTGATTGTTGGTTATTGGGGGCAGGGCGCCAAACGTGCCTACCACCATACCGCACCTGTCAACAGTATGTACGCTATGTACGAAGCACTTCTGATTTTAAAAGAAGAAGGCTTAGAAAATGCGTGGCAGCGTCATGCATTGGGTCATGAAAAACTTGCGCAGGGTCTAAGTGAACTTGGGTTAGAGCTAACGGTAGACAGTGCTTATCGTTTGCCTCAATTAAATGTAGTTAAAATTCCAGACGGCGTAGACGATGCTGCCGTTCGCAAGCAGTTGCTTGAAGATTTCAATTTAGAAATCGGCGCCGGTTTAGGCGATCATGCCGGTAAAGTATGGCGAATTGGTCTTATGGGATACGCATGTAAACCCCGTAATGTCGATCACTGCCTTGCTGCGTTGCGCACTGTGCTTAAGTAAAAAGCCTAGGGCCTTTTTAATCTTTTCAGTCAACACGTTCAGCGAGATGCTTAGCTGAACGGTTGGCTTTTAACCATTTAGCATATAAAACCAATTTAACATCGCGCTTTGATACCAGTCCGCATAGGCATTACCCACTCAGCGAGATTTAAAATGTTCGTAAACGCAGCGTCTTACTGCAGGTACAGTGGTTCTACATCAAGTTGACTAGTAATAGTTATCCATTTTTGGGTCTTGCCTCATTAACAGCACATCTCGGCGAAGTTATATCTCTTCTCGTCTCAGTTCAGTGCTAAGATTTCCCTCGTTGCGTATATTCATAAACTATTCAGTTTTAAACATTTATCCTTTCGGTAACGTAGTTGAAAGGCACCATAAAAAGGAATCACTATGAAAATGATCACGCGTACTAATTCTTATTCAATTGCTAAAGGTGTAATTAGAAAAGCACTGTTGGCTTCATCATTTATTGCCTTATCTGCACCTATGGTTTCTGCACAGGCCGCACAAGAAGCGGTTATAAATGTGCAAGGCGTAGGAGCGGTAGAAGTGACACCAAACGCTTATTCAGTCACACTCGTTGTTGAAGAAGAAGGTAATACAGTAGGTAAACTGAACACTCAGCTTGATTCGGACCTGCGCTCTATTGTTAAGTTCTTGCTTAATCAAGGTATAGACGAAAAGCATATTCAGAGTATGCAAGTACGCTTACAACCTCGCTATATCAATACGCCTCAAGGCCGTCAGCAAGAAGGTTTCACGTTGTCACGAGATATCACCGTCACATCTACTGACCTTGAAACTTATGACAAAGTATTAGATGGCGTGCTTAAACGAGGTGTTGATCGCATACAACAATTCAACTTTATTTCAGTTGGTGAAGGCGATGCCTATCAAAAAGCACTTATCTCTGCGGTAAAAGACGCAAAGCAACGTGCACAGTTATTGGCAAAAGAATTAGAGATTGAAGTAGGTGAAGTTGTTGCAATCTCAGAATCTGGTGGCAATATGCCGATTCCAGTAATGCGCGCAGAAGCTTTTGCCAAAGACATGTCTATGTCTTTACCTGGCGAAGAGCGCATAGAGGCGCGTGTTAATGTGTCTTTTAACATTGTTCAATAGCAGGAAATTCGTTTGAAAGAACAACAGTACGGTCAGTTAATAAATCAAGCAAAGAGCTTGGTTTCTGGCGAGCACGATCTTATCGCTAACATGGCAAATATAAGTGCGCTGCTTTTCAATAGCCTCGAAGAGGTGAATTGGGCAGGTTTTTATCTATATAAAGAAGAACAGTTGGTACTCGGTCCATTTCAGGGGCAACCAGCATGTATCCGCATTCCACTTGGAAAAGGCGTTTGCGGAACGAGTGCAAGTACCAGAACTGTTCAGCGTATAGCAGACGTTCATCAGTTCGAAGGACACATTGCCTGTGATGCTGCGTCAAACTCTGAGATTGTTGTTCCACTAGTACTAAACGATGTGCTGGTTGGTGTACTTGATATCGACAGCCCTGTTTTTGAACGCTTTACCGAAGAAGACGAAAAAGGGCTCGTTGAAATTGCTCAAATTCTTATGGATTCGCAGAAATAATTATGAAATCCAGTGTTGATATTCACGTTGTTTTATCGACGTATGAGGATATGGAAGACTTTCATGATGACCCAGATGAGGCATCTGAACGTTTAAATTTTATCTTACATGCGGTGTACGACAATGCAGAAGAAGATATTGAAACACAGCGTTTAGAGCAAATTTTGCACTACGCATGGGAATCTTGGCAACAAGATAAGCATTTATTAGAAATAGATGACGACGAATTGCTTGATTGGGTTGACCACACGCTGGCAACTTGGGATGATGCAAGTAACGATGAAATCTCTTGAATAATTTAGAAAGTTAATGGAATCACCAGAGAAGTTTACCAACAGTAAGGAAGTGATAGCTTTCCTTGCAGAGACCTTTCCGAAATGTTTTAGCATTGAAGGCGAGGCCCGCCCACTTAAGATCGGTATTTTTCAAGATCTTGCCACACGTTTAGAAGAAGAGGAACGCGTTAGCAAAACCTTACTTCGTTCTACACTACGACATTACACCAACAGCTGGCGCTATCTTCATAGCATCAAAGAAGGTGCAAATCGTGTAGATTTAGACGGCGTTGAAGGCGATGCAATTGAAAAAGAACACGCTGATCATGCGCAGCAGCAGTTAGAAGAAAGCAAAGCAAAAGCAGCTGAAAAGCGCAAAGCTAAGCTAGCTCAGCAGCCTAAGCGAAAAGATAAACGTCAATTTAATCGTCCAAAAGGTGAAAAATCTGCAAATTCGGACCATGCTGATACTAAGCGCGGAACTAAACCGAAAAATAACAGACCAAACAATACACCACCTGCGAAATTGACAGATAGCGATTTACAGCAAGGTACGCAAGTTACCGTTAAATTAGGTAAAACACCTATGCCTGCAGTAATTACCGAAGTAGCTAAAGATGGCATTCACGTCCAATTAGACTCAGGCATGGTAGTTAAAGTAAACGCAGACGCTTTACGTTTGGCACGCTCCAAGAGGTCGTAAAATATGAGAGACATCCTTCGAATTTCCATCGCCAGTGCTTTTCTTACCGTTGGGGTAGGAGCAGGCGCAGTTACGTCAACACCTGAGGTAGACGAGCTTCCTATTTTACAGCAGGAATCTCAACACAGTGTTGCAGCTAAGCGAGTAAGCGCACTCTTTACCAGGGCGCACTACAAGGAAATTTCGTTGGATGATGCACTCTCAGCTAGAGTTTACCAGCGATTCATCGATTCATTAGATCACAATAAACAAGTGTTATTGCTGTCTGATGTTGTGGGTTTTGAGAAATACCGCACATTGTTTGATGATGCGCTGAGTAAAGGCAACCTCTCTGTTGCCTATGATATGTACAACGTAAGCGCAAAACGACGTATTGAGCGCTATGAGTTTGCACTTGCGCTGTTAGAGAAAGGCCCGTTCGACTTTGAAAAAGAAGGCGATAAGTTCTTTTACGACAGAGAAGATGCTGAATGGCCTGTTAATAAAGCTGAGCTGGATGAAATTTGGCGTCAACGCGTTAAATACGACGCGTTGAATCTAATACTTGCAGACAAAACATGGGAAGAGGCGAAAGAGCTTCTTACTAAACGCTATACGCGAGCGATTAAGCGCACTAAGCAAGCAAAGAGCGAAGACGTTTTTCAAACTGCAATGAACGCATTCGCACGTACTATCGAAGCTCACACCAGTTACTTATCTCCGCGTAACGCTGAACGCTTTCAAATGGACATGAACTTGTCGTTTGAAGGTATTGGTGCGGTATTACAAAGTGAAGATGATTACACTGTAATTAAAAGCGTTGTACCTGGCGGTCCAGCAGACGAGTCTGGCGCAATAAAACCAGAAGATAAAATTGTTGGCGTAGCACAAGACGACGAAGAGTTCGTTGATGTGATTGGTTGGCGATTGGACGAAGTGGTCGAGTTAATTAAAGGCCCGAAAGGAAGTACTGTTCGTCTACAGGTTGAAAAAGGAGCCACGGACGCGAAAACCACGTCGGTAGTTAGCCTTACTCGCGATAAAATTAAGTTAGAAGATCGCGCAGCCAAATCGGAAGTATATGTGCCAGAGACTGGCCCTCACGCAGGTGAGCCTTTAGGTGTAATCACCATTCCAAGTTTTTACAACAACCTTAGTATGGATGTTGCTAAAGAAATAGAGAGCTTGAAAGCGCAAAATGTTAAAGGCGTTATTGTAGACTTGCGCGGTAATGGCGGTGGTTCTCTAACCGAAGCAACGTTACTGACTGGCTTATTTATCGAAAAAGGCCCCGTGGTTCAGATTCGATACGGTCAAAGCAAAATTAGCGTTAACCGTGATACAGACGGCGAAGTCGCGTATGATGGCCCGTTAACCGTATTAGTTGACAGATATAGCGCGTCTGCTTCAGAGATTTTTGCGGCAGCGATGCAAGACTACAACCGTGCTCTCATCGTAGGTGAACAAACCTTCGGGAAAGGGACAGTGCAACAGCATCGCGGTTTAGGTAAAATTTATGACCTTTACGATAACCCATTAGGGAGTGTCCAGTTTACTATCGCCAAGTTCTATCGCATTGACGGCGGCAGCACACAGCATAAAGGCGTTATTCCCGACATTCTTTATCCATCGGCGGTTGAACCAGCTGAGTGGGGAGAAAGCCAAGCGGAAAATGCGTTGCCATGGGACAGTATCAATCGCGCTAACTATACAACGTTTGCAGACGACACTGCTGCGCTTGACGTTTTAACAGCGAAACACAACAAACGTATTTTACAAGATCCTGAGTTTTCTTATATCCAAGACGACATAAAGGAATATAAGGAAAATAAAGACAAGAACTTCATCTCATTAGTTAAATCTGTACGTGAAGGCGAGAAGAAAGAGGCGGAAGAGAAGTCGCTTGCTCGTGCTAACGAACGTTTACAGCGATTGGGAATGGAAACTGTCACAACATTGGACGATCTACCTGAAGATATGGAAGAATTAGATCCATTCTTGGACGAGGCAGCCAATATTACATTCGATATGATCGAAACAGGCCGTTACGCTATCACAAGAAATTAAGTGATTAGGAAAAAGGGCTGGTCTAGGGCCAGCCCTTTTTTTGTGTCTATAAATTATTAAAACAATAATAAAGGGAAATAACATGGCTATCAGAGGCGAATTTTCCTCTCGAATAGGGTTCGTGCTAGCAGCGGCAGGCTCGGCAGTAGGACTAGGTAATATTTGGGGCTTTCCTACAAAGGTAGCAAGTAACGGTGGCGCAGCATTTGTTCTCGTATACTTACTGCTGGCTTTTGTACTCGCTTATCCCGTACTTATGGCAGAACTGATAATCGGACGTAGTTCACGTTCAAATATGGTTGACGCTTTAGGTAAAATATCGGGCAATTTCGTGGGAAGGCTAACGGGCATTTGGGGCTGTGTTACCGTGTCACTTATCCTTGCATTCTACGCCATTGTCGGCGGATGGATGCTGGTTTATTTCGCCGATGCTGCCGTTAGCATGGTGGGATTTACGAGCGCTAGCGACTGGCTACTCACTTCATCAGTTACGCGTAACATTATTTTCTGCTTCTTATTCATGGGTTTAACTGCATTTATCGTTGTCGGTGGTGTAAAGTCCGGCATTGAGAAGTGGTCAGTGCGTTTGATGCCTACATTGGTTATTCTCATACTTGCATTGATTGTTTATGTGAGCCTACAGCCTGGTGCCGTAGAAGGTTGGTCAGCATATTTAGTACCTGACTTCTCTCGCGTTTTAGACCCAGACTTATTAATAAACGCCATGGGACAAGCCTTTTTCTCAATGTCTTTAGGTGTAGGTACTATGCTGGTTTATGGTTCATACCTAAGTAAAAATGAAAATCTACCTAGCATTGGTGCGTCGGTAGCGCTTGTCGATATCGGTGTTGCGGTTATTGCGGGTATGCTTATTATCCCGGCCATGTACGTTGCATTAAACAACGGCGTTGAAATCTTCACACCGGAAGGCGCGTTAATCCAAGGCGATACGCTGATATTTAAAGTGCTACCAGCACTGTTTGATACCATTGGTAGCGTAGGTCTTTTCGTTGCTTTTACCTTTTTCGCGCTTATGGCGATTGCTGCCGTCACGTCTTCAATTTCAATGTTGGAAGTTCCCGTTGCGTTTATGGTAGAAAGTAAAGGTCTTCAACGTAAAAAAGCCGTGCTATTGATGGCATCGGTCATCTTTGTATTAAGCTGCATCATCATTTTAAATTTTGAAACCTTGTTTGGCTTTGTTATCGCATTAACTACCGAGTATAGCCAACCGTTGCTAGGACTCGCCTTGTGTATTTTCGCGGGTTGGGTGTGGCGCAGAGATGCAATACTCGATGAACTTAAACAAGGTGATCAGTTTGCTGAACACAGCATTTTCTGGAAAATTTGGCCTTGGTACGTACGCTTTGTGTGTCCCGTTATCATTGCGCTTATGTTCTACCGCTCAGTTTTCTAAAGCATTCTGGTAAAAAGCGGACAGCACGCTTAACGCGTTACAAATACAATAATAAGGTTTTAAAAAACGACAATGACGAATAAAGAAATAAAAACGCCGTCACTTCTCGATGCAATGCTTCCTATTCTTGCGTTAGTCATAATGATGGGAAGCGCAGTTTATTTGTTTGCCGATAACTCTTCTTACGGTCCAAACCAAATTGCACTTCTTTTAGCGATGGGCTTAGCTGCTATCATTGGAATGAAAAATGGCTACACCTGGAAAACTATCGAAAAGGGCATTGTAGACGGTATCTCTATGTCTTTAGGTGCCTGCTTAATTCTGTTGGCGGTAGGTTCTCTTATTGGCACATGGATGCTAGCTGGAACCGTGCCTACGCTTATCTATTTCGGTTTAGAGTTGCTTAACCCCTCGTTTTTCTATGCTGCCGCTTGTCTGATTTGTGCGGTTGTTGCAATGAGTATAGGTAGTTCTTGGACTACCGCGGCGACTGTGGGTGTAGCGCTAATGGGGGTTTCTGCTGGCATGGAAATGTCGGCAGCCATAACCGCCGGCGCAGTAGTTTCAGGTGCGTACTTTGGCGATAAAATTTCGCCCTTATCTGAAACAACAAACTTAGCGCCTGCCGTTGCGGGCACGGATTTATTTGACCACATTCGTTACATGCTTTGGACGACGATTCCTAGCTTTGTTATTGCGCTTATTCTATTTACGGTACTAGGCTTTAGTGAAGTGGGTGAAGCCAAAGCAGAACGCATTGAGCAAATGCAGCTTCTGTTAAATGAATCTTTTGACTTGGGTTGGCATTTGCTAATTCCCCTTGTCGTTTTGCTCACCTTAGCGATTAAAAAGATGCCTGCGTTTCCAGCTGTTTTTATCGGTGCTTTGTTAGGTGGTGTTTGGGCAGTAGTTTTCCAGTGGGATGTGGTTACTTCTATGGCAAGTGGTGACGACTCGGTGAATGTAGGCGCGTTGAAGGTAGTTTGGACTGCGCTATTCGATGGCGTAAGCTTCTCAACACCTGACGAGAACTTAAATAGCTTACTTTCTCGTGGTGGCATGTCTTCTATGTTAAATACCATTTGGTTGATCATCTGTGCAATGTCGTTTGGTGCCGTATTAGAGCGTGTTGGCCTATTAAAGCGTGCAGTTTCTGCGATATTAATTGGTGCAAAATCCGCAGGGGATATGGTGAGCAGAACCATTCTTACTTGTTTTGGTACCAACCTGGTTACTGCAGATCAGTATATTTCAATCGTGATGCCAGGCCGTATGTACAAAGAAGAATTCAAAAAGCGTGGTTTAGACCAATTGAATCTTTCTCGAAGCCTTGAAGACGGCGGCACACTTACGTCTCCACTTATTCCTTGGAACACCTGTGGTGCTTACATGCACAGTGTTTTATTAGTCAATCCATTTGATTACGTATTCTATGCATTCTTCAACGTAATCAACCCGATCCTTGCTGTTATTTATGCGTATTTAGGTATTAAGATTTTACGTATTACGCCACCGCATGTTGAAGTAAACAGCAAAGAGTCGGTTTAACGCAGAGTTCCAATTAAACCCACGTAGGCTTTCTTCCAGGAGGATCTATGTCAGTTCAAGCTAAACGCCGGGCGGATTACCAGCCGCCCGCTTTTTCAATAGCGACAGTTGACCTACATATAACGCTACACCCAACACAAACCAAAGTTATCAGCACGTTGTCCGTCACTCGTAATGGCGTGCACGATACTCCTTTAGTACTTGATGGCGATAATTTATCGCTAGATTCTATTTCTATTAACGGTACGTACCTATCTGATAATGAATACACGGTAACAGATAGCGCTTTAAGCGTAGTTACTGAACTTGATGAGTTCGTCTTAGAAATTACCAATACCATTGCCCCTGAGCACAACAAAGCGCTGGAAGGCTTGTATTTATCAGGTGGTGCCTATTGTACACAGTGTGAAGCGGAAGGGTTTCGTCGCATTACGTACTTCATGGACCGCCCGGATGTTTTGTCGGTCTACACAGTGACGGTAGTTGCCGACAAGTCAGTACCGATGCTTTTGGCCAATGGCAACCCAGTAGACAAGGGCGAAGTTGACGAAAATACGCATTTTGTTAAATGGCACGATCCACATCCAAAACCTTGCTACCTTTTTGCTCTAGTTGCCGGTGACTTCGATTTACTTACCGATAGCTATACCACCACTAGCGGTAAAGAGGTTGCGCTAGAACTTTATGTTGATAAAGGCAAAAAGTCTCAAGGTATTTTCGCACTAGAATCGCTAAAGCGGGCGATGAAGTGGGACGAAGATGTGTTCGGGTTAGAGTACGACTTAGATATCTATATGATTGTTGCCGTCGATTTCTTCAATATGGGAGCGATGGAAAACAAGGGCTTAAATGTATTTAACAGTAAGTTTGTATTAGCCGACCAAAAAAGTGCCACCGACGATGACTTTTTCAATGTTGAGTCGGTTATCGCGCACGAGTACTTCCACAACTGGACCGGCAACCGGGTTACTTGTCGCGATTGGTTCCAGCTAAGCCTAAAAGAGGGGCTTACTGTATTTAGAGACCAACAGTTCAGCGCTGATATGACTTCGGCGTTAAGTAATCGTATAAAGCACGTTCGTGTTATGCGAGAGCACCAGTTTGCAGAAGATGCGAGTGCAATGAGTCACCCAATTCGTCCAGAAGAAGTCATCGAAATGAACAACTTCTACACGGTGACGGTTTATGACAAAGGCGCTGAAGTTATTCGCATGTTCCACACATTATTGGGGCCTGATGGCTTCAGACGTGGTATGGACGAGTACTTTAGAAGACACGACGGTCAGGCAGTCACCTGTGATGACTTCATTTCAGCAATGCAGTCTGCTACTGATATAGATTTAACCCAGTTTACCCGCTGGTATAGTCAATCTGGTACGCCAGTGATTTCTGTCGCTCACAGCACTGAGGTTAATGATGATGGCATTGTAAAACATAGCTTTACATTGTCGCAGCACACACCTGCAACCTCTGATCAGAAAGAAAAGCTTCCTCTGTATATTCCTGTAAATATCGAGATTATTGATGATGAGGGGAAAAGCTACACAGATAACGAGTCGCTCATTAAAAACGGCATGGTCATTTTAAAAGATGACTCTATGCGTTTTACTGTAGAAGCCAAAACTACTAATTTAACACCTGTAGTATTGGGTAATTTCTCAGCGCCAGCGAAAGTAGAAAACCCATTGGGGACAGAGTCTTTACTTACTATATTTAAGCATGCGAAGGATCCATTTAATCGTTGGGATGCAATGCAAACGTTGTATGACCGCTGTGTGAAGCAATTAGAGGAATCGCCGGAGTCTGGTATTAGCAATGAAATCTGGAACGGTATCAAGCAAGCTATTGCCCAAGAGCAAAACAACCTTGAGCTGCTAGGTGAATGTTTAGTCATACCTTCGTTTGAGACTCTGTGCCAAAGCCGAAGCAACATAAACGTTTCCGCACTGTCGAAAGCGCGAAAAGCGTTTTGCGACCAGTTTGCACGTGGCTTAGAGAAAGAATTGTTAGATATTTTCAACAGCATAGAACAGAAAGCTTATAGCTATACACAAAGCGCTATCAACGAACGTCGCTGCAAAAACGTCGTGCTTGCACACTTAGCTCGGTTACCACAGCATGAGCACATTGTAGTTTCTCAGTTTGACTCCGCTGACAATATGACTGACACACTAGGAGCGCTAGGAAGCGCACAGCACTGTAGCGCTTCCACTTTCGATAGCTTAATGGCTCAATTTGAAGAAACGTGGAATCACGACCCGCTTGTTTTGGACAAATGGTTCGCACTTCACGCTACACAAAATAGAGACGACATCTTTGCCACTATCACTATGTTGTGTGAGCATCCGCAGTTTGCGATGAGTAACCCAAATCGCGTTCGTTCGGTGATTGGTAGCTTTGCTTTCTATAACAGCGAAAAGTTCCACGCAGTGGATGGCAGTGGCTATAAGTTCGTCACCGATTACTTACTTAAGCTCGATGCGGTCAACCCACAGGTTGCCGCCCGTATTGTAACGCCACTGACGCAATGGCAGGGCTATGCAAGTGAACACCAAGTTCATATGAAGCAACAGCTTGGCCGTTTGCTTAATCACAAAGGTTTAAGTAAAGATTTGTTTGAGAAAGTAAGTAAAAGCCTTGCTTATGACAACCATTAGCCAAACTGACTCGGTTTTTTACTTTTCAATAAATGCACCTTACAAGCAATGTGAGGTGCTTTATGTTCCATCTATGCCAGATGTGGTCATGGTGAGTGAATCAGGCCTAAGCGTCCAAGTACCGACCAACCGGCTCAGGCAATTTGTTACGTCTGATGGTATTAAAGGTCGTTTTAGGATGATTATTGATACCAACAAAAAAATTAAATCCTTTGAGAGGCTCGGGTAGAGCCTTTTTCTTCTTCAGACCTACAGATAATATTTCTTAGTATAAGAATATCTCATAACTTGCTTACCTATCGAAGTAGGTTAGATAAAGTTCCGAAATTTCCTTTATCTAGTCCAAAATAACTTAAACACCGCATTTCCAATTAATTTGTACAATTTCTCTGCAACTTTATAAATGCCTTTTATACTCACAATAAAGCAATAACTATTTGATACGACTAATGTTGTAAATTTTGTTAACTGGTAGGATTAGTTCTTGCGGTTATGGCAAAATGATGTAATGATTTTGTTAATCGTTATGGTTGGTCATGATGTCACGTATTAAGTCACATCGACTTGGGAGTATAAAAATATGAAAAACGGGCCTAGCGCTTTTAAAATATCACCGGTAGCAGCGGGAGTTCTCTCACTGCTAGGTGCTGCTGCAGTACCAGTACATGCTGCAAACTGGCAAGTGGGTGATGTAAGTATTTCTTTAGATTCAACATTTACATTGGCTACAAGTATTCGAACAGAGGCACGAGATTACGACCTTATTGGTAACAGTAACCACCCTCAATTCGATTGGAGTGGTTATCACGCAGCTTTCAACCCTATATACCCAAGTGCCGACGTGTGGGCGCTGGCAGATGGCGGTTACTCAACTAACGGTGATTTGGGTAACCTTGCGCACGATCCAGGTGACGCATTTGCAACGCAAATTTCAGGAAGCCATGAATTAGACGTTAATTTTGGTGACTATGGTTTCTTCGCCCGTGGATTCTGGTTCTATGATTTCGAGCAGATGGATGGCGACCGCCCATACTCTAACCCAATAACGGGTAACCAATACGACTTGTGCCAAGACCCAGAAGCAGAAGACTTACTGTGTACAGACGTACGTCTGTATGATGCGTTCTTCTATGGTGATTGGTGGATTGGCGACAAGCCGCTTACACTTCGCGTAGGTCGTCAGGTAATCAGCTGGGGTGAAAGTACTTTCATTCAGCATGGTATTAACACTACTAACCCTGTAGACGTTACCCGTGCACGCGCACCAGGCGCAGAACTGAAAGAAGTATTCCTTCCTGTAGGTATGGTATACGCGTCATTAGGTTTAACAGATACTGTTAGTATTTCTGGTTACTATCAATACGAGTGGGAACGCAGCTGGCTTCCAGTATCTGGTAGCTACTTTGCCGGTAACGATTTTGCGGGTGAGGGCGGTCAACGCCAAAATATCCAGCTTGGTTTCAGTGGTAACCCAGACATCGACTTAGATCACCTTCTCACTGCGTTAAACGGATATGGCGATTTGCTTCGCTCTGGCGCTAATCCAGCTGACATTTCGCAAGCCTACCTTGCTTATCCAACCAAAGTGGCTATCCGCGGTTTTTCTGACGAAGCGCACAATGACGCGGACGATCAGGGTCAATACGGTTTACGCTTGACGTGGTTTGCTGAAAATTTGAATGAAACAGAGTTTAGTTTCTATCACATCAATTACCACAGCCAACGCCCGCTTATTTCAGGTAAGACATCCGATTTTACTGCTGAAGGAATTGGCGCGGATCTCGCGTTCCTAGCGTCTAATACCGTTACTCGCGACAACATCACTGAACTGGGTGCATTTACTCAGTCAGAGTTCTACTACCCAGAAGATATCAAACTTTATGGTATGAGCTTTAACACCAACATTGGCACTACGGCGCTTGCGGGGGAATTTGCCTATCGTGTTGATGAGCCATTACAAATCGACGATGTTGAACTGCTTTATATGGGTATGCCTGAGCAGCTTGCGAATGCTGGCCTACGTCCTGATTTTGCAGGTATATCACAGCTAAACAACATTGGTCGCGCTGTAGGACCAGGTGAAACTGCAGAAGGTTTCCTATTCTCTGATACATGGCAGATGCAGTTTACTGCGTCACACGTATTTGGTCCTAAGTTCGGCTCTGATAACTTTGTGCTTCTAGGTGAAGTAGGTTATGTGAACGTTGTCGATATGCCAGATCCAGACGTAATTCGTTTAAATGCACCGGGCACAGCACGAACACCGTCTCTAGAACCAATCAACGGCAATGCTCGTGAGGGATTACACGTTGGACTTTCGGATGGCCCTGAAACTAACCCGTTTGCAACAGACGACGCATGGGGTTACCGTTTGTTAGCTGTTGCTGATTACAATTCAATATTCGCGGGTATGAACCTTCGCGTTCGCGGTACCTTCTCGCACGATGTTGAAGGTACAACGCCGGATCCATTATTCCTTTTCACAGAAGATGTTAAGTCTGCTGCACTTTCTTTCACGTTTGACTATTTAAGCAAATGGTCTGCAACGGCGTCTTACAGTGCATTCTGGGGTGGTATTGGTACAACCAATGCGCTATCTGACAGAGACTTCATTTCATTTAACATCAAATACGCAATCTAAGAGTGGTTTTTATGATTAGAAAAGTAGGAATTATCGCTGCAGCCTTGTCACTAGCCTTGTCTGGTGCAAGCGCGATGGCTAAAGTGTCTGAAGCAGACGCAAACAAACTGGGTAATGATTTAACACCATTAGGTGCGGTTAAAGCGGGAAATGCAGACGGCAGTATTCCAGCATGGACTGGCGGTATTACTACTGCACCTTCAGGTTATACCGTGGGTGACCATCACCCTGATCCATATCCAGATGATAAAGTGCTGTTTGAAATTACGGCTCAAAACTACAAAGAGTACGCAGAATTTTTATCAGAAGGTCAGAAGAAGCTATTTGAAGCGTACCCTGAAACGTTCCGCATGCCGGTTTACCCAACACGCCGTTCTGCGTCAAATCCACAAGCGATTTATGATGCTACTAAGGTAAATGCGACACGCGCCGAACTGCTAGATGACGGTAATGGTATTAAAGGCGCGGTTTTGGGTATTCCTTTCCCAATCCCTCAAAACGGTCTTGAGGCAATTTGGAACCACATCCTTCGCTTTCGTGGCGAAGCGGTTCAGCGCAACGGTGGCCAAGCGGCGGTTACTACCGGCGGTGACTACAACGTTATTGGTTTTGACGAGCAGTTATTAATTAAGTACGCAGAAGAAGATGCTACACCGGAGAAGCTAACAGAAGACAACATTTTGTTCATGTTTAAGCAAAAGGTGACTAAGCCCGCTCGCTTGGCGGGAACTGCACTACTTGTTCATGAAACAGTAGATCAGGTCAAAGAGCCGCGTAAAGCATGGACTTACAACACTGGACAGCGTCGTGTTCGTCTCGCGCCAAATATCGCGTATGACACGCCAGGAACAGCAGCCGACGGTCTTCGTACTACCGATGATTTTGATATGTTTAACGGTTCTCCAAACCGTTATGACTGGAAACTTGTTGGCAAGCAGGAAATGTTTGTTGCCTATAACAACTATGCACTTCATTCAGATAATGCCTCATATGAGGATATTTTGAAGCCAAATCACGTTAATCCAGATTTAACACGCTGGGAAAAGCACCGTGTTTGGGTAGTTGAAGCGACGCTAAAAGAAGGGTTCCGACATATTTATCAAAAACGCGTATTCTTCATCGATGAAGATAGCTGGCAAATTCAAGTTGCTGATATGTATGATAATCGTGGCGAACTGTATCGCGTTGGTGTAGCTTATGGTGTGAACTATTATGAAGTACCAACACAATGGTCGACGCTTGACGCGTATTACGACTTAAACTCTCGACGTTACTTGGCCATTGGCTTAGACAACGAAGAAGAGATGTATGACTTCACCGTACGCCCTAGAGACGTGGAATTCACGCCTCAAGCGTTACGACGAGAAGGTATGCGCTAATCGCCTTACACAACAAACGGTTGGCAAATGCCAACCGTTTTTGTATGCAGACAATTATAAATAGGGGGAATGGTTAATTATGAAAAAAACCATTGCAGCGTGCATTGCCGCCACTTTCGCAGTTACCTACTCTTCAACTGCACTTGCCGAAGAAGCATTCATGGCACCATTGGTTGAGCAATCAGTTCTTTTGGACATAGACGCTAATTCATTTGTCGTTATTGTCGGTGAACGCGGTCACGTTTTATTATCGGAAGATGGCAAGAGTTTTCATCAGAAACTCGTGCCTACTCAATCAACGCTTACTGCTACTACTGTTGTAGGTGAGAATATTTGGGCAGTAGGTCACGACGCTGTCATTCTTCATTCTTCAGACAAGGGCGAAACTTGGGAAATTCAAAATTATCAACCCGACCTTCAACGCCCGTTTTTAGATGTATTATTTTTTGACGAAAAGCAAGGTATAGCCACTGGTGCCTATGGCCTGTTTTATCGAACGCTAGACGGTGGAAAAACGTGGACTGCAGAAAGACACGCCAGTCTTCTTGACCCAATGGACCAAGAATACCTCGAAGAAATTCGCAAGGAAGACGAAGATTTTTATCAACAAGAGTTAGAGTCCATTCTGCCTCACTTAAACCGTGTGACCCTTGACGGTGATACGCTTTACATGGCGGGTGAAGCGGGTTTGTTAGCAAAAAGTACTAACATGGGGGAGTCTTGGGAGCGTTATTACGTTGACTATACTGGGTCATTTTTCGATATCAAACCGTTAGATGAAAGTACGGTGTTAGCGGTAGGGCTTCGCGGTAACATTTTCGTGAATAGAAACCAAGGGGAATGGGAGTACGTTCAAACTTGTTCAACCAGCACGCTTAACTCAATTCTCGTTGGCTCAGAGTCAAAGATCTATGCATTAGGCAACAACGGTATGATGGTAAGCGCACAGCGTCCACTTCCTACCAGTATGCGGGACCCTTATGCCAATCCATCGGACTGCGAAGCTGATGAAGGCATCGAGGTATCACAGATAAAAGATAAAGCAGCGCTTTTAAACGCCACACAGTTCAATGGTATAAGCATTGCTGTTTCCGCGAATGGCATTAAAACGTTGAATTTAAAATAGGGCAGTATAAAAACAATGACCCATTTTCTAGAAAAATTAGTGTTTGGAAACCGTAAAATTGTGGTAGCGCTTTTCGCTATTGCAACGGTATTTCTAGGTTACCAAGCCTCACAGATGCGCTTGGACGCAGGTTTTGAGAAAAATATTCCGCTTAATCATGAATACATGAAAACCTATATTGAGCACCGCCAAGATTTTGGTGGGGCCAATAACATATTGGTTTCTGTCTGTGATAAGAACGACAATATTTACAATCAAAACTTCTTTGATACGTTGAAAAATGTTCACGACCAGCTTTTCTTTATTAATGGTGTGAACCGCTCATTAGTTATCTCACTTTTCTCGCCTTCAACGCGCTTTACAGAAATCGTTGAAGGCGGTTTTGCTGGCGGTCCAGTCATTCCCGCAGACTTTAATTCGTCTAGCCCTGAAGCACTGGAATTAGTTGCTGCAAACGTAGAAAAGGCAAACATTGTAGGCCGACAAGTTTCCAGTGATTACAGCTGTGCTATGGTAACCGCACAGTTACTCGATATTGACCCACAAACAGGGGAGCCGCTTAACACACTTGCTCTGGCAGCGGAGCTAGAAAAGCAGCTTCGTGGTCAGTATGAAAACGAAAACACGTCCATTCATATAATCGGCTTTGCAAAAATGATTGGTGATGTGGCCGATGGAGCTAAAGACGTACTGCTATTCTTTGCCATCGCAATCGCGATCACTGCAGTAATGGTGTACTTCTTCTCACGCAGCATCATGCTTACGTTATTGCCATTAGTATGCTCAATCATTGCCGTTATCTGGCAGCTAGGCCTGCTTACTTCAATTGGCTTTGGTATGGACCCTATGTCAATACTGGTGCCATTTTTGGTATTTGCCATTGGTGTGAGCCACGGCGTACAAATGATTAACGCGGTAGAAAAACAAGCAGTAACCGGTATTGGTGCAAAACGAGCCTCTATGGCGGCCTTCAGAAACCTACTCGTACCGGGCGGAATTGCCCTGTTATCGGATACCGTGGGTTTCATGACGTTGCTGGTTATCGATATCGGCATTATTCGCGAGTTAGCGATAACGGCAAGTATGGGTGTGGCGGTTATTATTCTGACAAACCTTTTGCTGCTACCTGTTTTGATGAGCTTCTTAAAGCTGGATCAGAAGTATGTCGAAAAGTTCGCGGGTAAAGAAAACGCAAACTCTAAATTCTGGGAAGTGATTGCGGCATGTTCGCGTAAAAAGCCAGCAGCATTAATCTTAACTGTTACCACTATTTTGTTTGTACTTGGGCATTTCCAAGCGCAAAACATGAAGATAGGGGATTTACATGCGGGTGCACCTGCGCTTCATGAAACGTCACGCTACAATCAGGACACTTTTCTGATTACCGATAAGTACGAAGTAACAGTAGATTACATTTCTATTTTGGTTGAAACCACGCCAGAAGCTTGTACGTCACACAGCGTGATGAAGGCCATGGACGATTTCCAGTGGAAAATGGAAAATGTTCAAGGCGTTCAATCGGCGGTTTCGTTGGCATCTGTTGCAAAAATTGTTAACGCAGGTTACAACGAAGGCAATGTTAAATGGCAGGTACTCCCTCGTAACCAGCAAACATTGGTGCAGGCAATTTCTCGCGTTCCAACGTCGTCAGGTTTACTTAACGGCGACTGCTCGGTCATGCCAATTATCCTGTTCATGGAAGACCACAAAGCAGAAACCATATCTCGAGTTGTCGATGCAGTTAAAGCATATCGCGATGAGTATGAAACCGATGATATGAAATTCAGTCTTGCTTCAGGACCGGTTGGCGTAATGGCCGCAACTAACGAAGCTGTTAGTGCAGCACAAGATCCTATGATGCTGTATGTGTTTGGTGCTGTAATTGCACTTTGTCTGATAAGCTTCCGCTCTGTTCGTGCCACGTTAGTCGTTGTAATACCGCTTTATGTAGTGTCTGTATTAGCTCAAGCGCTAATGACATACCTTCAAATTGGTCTCACCGTCTCTACGTTACCGGTTATCGCACTAGGCGTGGGTATCGGTGTGGACTATGGTATTTATATACTATCGACCAAGAGCTTAATGTTGAAGAAAGGCGCCACCGTTCAGGAAGCGTATTTCGCAGCCCTAAAAGAACGTGGAAGTGCTGTGCTATTTACCGGCATCACGTTGGCAATAGGCGTTAGTACCTGGGTGTTCTCTTCACTTAAGTTCCAAATGGATATGGGTATATTGCTAACGTTTATGTTCGTTGTGAACATGCTCGGTGCAATAATTGTACTGCCTGCCTTAGCTAGGTTCTTGTGGTGGAATAATAATGACCCTGATGCATAAATTATTTTTGCATAGCTACGCATAAAAAAGGGCCTTTTGGCCCTTTTTTTTGGGTGTTTTCTGCATAGTTATCTATGCTGTTAATATAAGGTTAAAAATGGGCTTTCATTAGCGTCATTTATTAGAGAAAATAGTTAGGTACTCGGCACTTATACCAATTTGAATTGGTATTACGACATTCAAAAAAGGTTAACAAATGACAGTCACCTCACAGCGACACTCAGTACTGCTAGAAAACGTATTTGCACTTATTGATAAAAAAGTAGATACCAAGCAGAAGTCTCTTGTGCAGCAATTCGGACGTCTGTTGTATAAAAACATATCAAGCGACGACTTAGAAAATCGCAACGACAGCGACCTTTATGGAGCAACATTAAGTTTATGGAATGGCTTAGCAAAGTTTGAACACGCATCGCCATATATACGCGTATTTAATCCGGAAATTGCCAAACACGGATGGCACTCTAGCCACACCATCGTAGAAATTATTGTATCAGATATGCCGTTCTTGGTTGACTCTGTTCGAATGCTGCTTAACCGGTTAAACATTACCGCACACCTTTTCCTTCACAGCCCAATTGGCATAAAACGAGACAGTGCAAACAAAGTTGAAGCGTTTGCCGAGCCTGGCCAGAGCCTTGATGGTGCTAAAAAAGAGACTGTCATTTTCATCGAAATTGATACCCAGACATCGAAGAAAGATATCGACGCGTTAACCAAAGAGCTTTTCTCGGTGGTTGATGAAGTGTCTTTGGCGGTTAAAGACTGGCAAGATATGACGAATACCTTGCAAGACGTTATCAAAAACAACGCTAAGTATAATTGGCCAGTGTCTGCAGATGCAAAGAAACAGACCAAGGCATACCTAGAATGGTTAGGCGATCACAACTTTACCATGATGGGATATCGCTATTATGACGTTAAGGCAATTGAGGGGGACCACAGATGGATCCCAAGAAATGATACCAGCTTAGGCCTTCTCAAAAACTCAGTGAACGACCGCGAGCGCTTGTTATCACGCTTACCTGCGTCGGCAAGAGCTGAAGCATTAAGTAAAAATCCGTTAATTCTTACAAAAACCAACTCACGTGCGCGGGTACATCGTCCTGCATATATGGACTATGTAGGCGTGAAGGTATTTAACAAAGAAGGTCAGGTTGTTGGTGAGCACCGCTTCTTAGGTCTGTATTCTGCCTCTTTCTATAACAACAGCGTAACTCAGCTTCCGATTTTACGTGAAAAAATCAAGCGTATTTGTGAGCTATCTGGTTTTGAGCCTGGCACACACGCCTATAAAGCGTTCGCTAACATCATAGAAACCTATCCACGTGACGAATTGTTACAAACGCCAGCGGAAGAACTTGCGCAAATTGTAATGGGTATTTTCCAAATGCAAGAGCGCGGTATTTCACGTTTGTTTATCCGCAAAGATACATTTGGTCGTTTCTTTTCTTGTATGGTGTTTGTACCGAGAGAGCGCTACAACACTCAACTGCGCAAAGAAACACAAGCGCTACTTAAGGCGTCTTTAGGTGCAACTGAAGAAGTGGAATTTACCACCTTCTTCTCAGAGTCGGTATATGCCCGTACGCATTACATTGCAAGAGTCAACGACAACAACGCGGAATTCGATGTGAAGGAAATAGAGCAAAACATTATTGAGTTGACCAAAACCTGGAATGACAGACTCGCGTCAGCTATTTCAGCTGCGCACGGTGAAGCATCTGGCAAAGCCCTTGAGCGTAAGTACAACAATGCGTTTTCTCGTAGCTACATGGAACATAACCTTCCATCAGCAGCGCTAGTTGATATTGGCAAGCTAGAGATGCTTGACGACAACCATACGTTGGACATGTTGTTCTATCGCCCTCAAGAAGAGGACGCAGACAGCCAAGTTGTTAAGCTTAAGCTTTTCCACCGCGCAGAACCTATTCATTTGTCTGACGTGTTACCCATGCTCGAGAACTTTGGGTTACGCGTAATTGATGAAAGTCCTTATAAAATAACGTGTTCAGAGGGCGAACGTAACTGGGTAATGGATTTCACCATGTTGCACAAAAGCGGGCAACACTTTGACATGGAAAACGCGCAAATCCTCTTCCAAGATGCCTTTGCAAAGGTGTGGTATAAAACGTTAGAAGATGACGCGTTTAACCGCCTTATTCTAGGCGCAAATATGACGGGCCGAAAGGTCACCATACTGCGCGCTTATGCTAAATATATGCGCCAAACAGGCAGCTCATTCAGTCGCGATTACATTGCGAATACCCTTTCTAATTACCCAGATATCGCGCGCTTACTTGTCGACTTCTTCGACCAACGCTTTAACCCTAAGAAGAGGCGTAACCAGAAAAAAGAAGACGCTATTTTAGAAGCGATAAAAGCGCAGCTAGACAGCGTAAGTAATCTTGATGACGACCGTATTATCCGTCGTTACTTAGATATGATGTCAGCAACCTTGCGCACAAACTTCTATCAACTTGACGATGCGGGTAATGAAAAGTCTTATGTGTCATTTAAGATGATGCCTGAACTGATCCCTGAAATGCCGCTTCCGCTGCCAAAGTTTGAAATCTTTGTATACAGCCCTCGCGTTGAAGGTGTGCATCTACGTGGCGGTAAGGTTGCCCGTGGTGGCCTTCGCTGGTCTGACCGTCAAGAAGACTTTAGAACCGAAGTTTTAGGTCTGGTTAAAGCACAGCAGGTTAAAAACACAGTTATTGTCCCTGTTGGTGCGAAAGGTGGCTTTGTCTGTAAAAACTTGCCAGTAGGTGAAGGCCGTGCCGCTATACAAGCTGAAGGTCAGGCATGTTATCGAACCTTCATCACAAGCTTACTGGATATAACCGATAATATTGTAAATGGCGAAATAGTACCGCCAAAAGATGTTGTTCGCCTTGATGATGACGACCCGTATTTGGTTGTCGCGGCAGATAAAGGTACTGCTACCTTCTCAGATATTGCCAACGGTATTGCAGAAGAATTTGGCTTCTGGTTGGGCGATGCATTTGCCTCGGGTGGCAGCATAGGTTACGACCACAAGAAAATGGGTATAACTGCGCGCGGCGGTTGGGAATCAGTTAAGCGTCACTTTAGAGAAATAGGTATTGACTGCCAGACCACTGACTTCACCGCTGTGGGTGTGGGCGATATGGCTGGAGACGTGTTTGGTAACGGTATGTTGTTATCAGAGCATACGCGACTAATCGCTGCGTTTAACCATTTACATATTTTCTTCGACCCAAGTCCAGATGCAGCAGCAAGTTATAAAGAGCGGCAGCGTTTATTCGAAAACCCGAGTTTGAGCTGGGAAGACTACGACAGTAAGCTGATTTCGAAAGGCGGTGGTGTATTTAGCCGCGCGTCTAAGTCTATCAAGCTAACGCCCGAAATGAAGAAATGGTTGGGTACGCGCCAGCTTACCATGACCCCTAACGAGCTTATTCATAATATATTGAAAATGCCTGTCGACTTACTGTGGAACGGCGGTATCGGTACCTATATTAAGAGCAAGAAAGAATCTCACTCAGACGTAGGTGACCGTGCTAATGATGACTTACGGGTTAATGGCCGCGACGTCCAAGCTAAAATCGTGGGTGAGGGTGGCAACTTAGGCTTGACCCAATTAGGCCGAATCGAGTACGCCTCTAATGGCGGTCGTGTTAACACTGACTTCATCGATAACGTAGGTGGGGTTGATTGCTCAGATAACGAAGTAAACATCAAAATCCTGCTTAACAGCCTAGTTAACGACGGTGAGCTTACGCTCAAACAACGTAACAAGCTGCTTTACGATATGACCGACGATGTAAGTCGAATTGTACTTAAAGACTGCTACCGTCAAACTCAGTCTATCTCTATTACTGAGTTAGCTGGCGTTAAGCAACTTAAAGAACAGCTTCGCTTTATCCACGGTCTTGAGCGTGAAGGTCAGCTAAACCGTGAATTGGAATTTATTCCAAGTGACGATGAGATTTCTGATCGCGTAGCCTCGGATCAAGGTTTAACCCGCCCAGAGTTAAGCGTATTGATTGCTTACGGCAAAATGGTACTTAAAGATGCGCTTAATATTCCGGAAATTACTGACAACCCTTACCACGGTAAGTTGTTAGTAGAAGCATTCCCTAAAGTGCTTCGCGAAAAATTCGCAACACACATGCAACAGCACCCGCTAAGAAGCGAAATTATTGCGACTAAGTTAACCAATAACATGGTTAACGACATGGGCCTTAACTTCGTGTTTAGAATGCAGGAAGAAACTGGCGCAAGTGTGAGCGAAATTGCTGACGCATACGCAATTGTTCACGGTATCTTTAACATGAAGACGCTGTGGGAGCGCATCGAACAACTGGATAACGTTATTCCAGCTCAGCTACAGCTTAAAATGTTGGATGAAGCACGCAGGATTATGCGTCGCGCTTCGCGCTGGTATATTCGCCACGGCAATAAGACGCAATCCATTGAAGAAGCCATCGCGAGCTACCGTGGTACCTTCGATATTTTATCGAAGAATCTGCAAAACTACTTGGTTAAAAGCGAATTTACTCAGCTTGAAAACGCTACGCAGAAATACATTGATAAGGGTGTACCAGAAGACATCGCTTATCAGGTTGCAAGCTTCTCTAACATGTTCTCTAGCTTTGACCTTGCGCAAATCGTTGAAGCAGATAAGCACGATACCGATGTAGTCGCTAAGCTTTACTATCAGCTAGGCTCTCGTTTAGAACTTCACTGGTTCTTAGATCAGATAAACAACCAGGCGGTAAGCAACCACTGGCAAGCGTTAGCTCGCGCCTCGTATCGTGAAGAGTTAGATTGGCAGCAGCGTTCCATTGCAGCTAACCTGCTAGCTTCTCGCGAGGACGTAAGTAGCGCAGATCAAATTCTTGATGAGTGGATTGAAAGCAATCAGGTCCTTCTTAAACGCTGGTATCACATGATGTCTGAGTTTAAGACCAGTACAACGCACGAATTTGCGAAATTTTCTGTCGCTTTACGTGAATTGATGCTTTTAAGCGTGAAGTCTAACCATTAGAATACACGCACCTTAATGATTTAAGCCCTGTTTATCAGGGCTTTTTATTGGCCGATTGAACATTGCTGTATATTTTTGCAGCATCGTTTGTAAAAGCAAGCGCAATATACGTTGATGATCAACAGGCCCTTAATTAGCGAGCGGTAATAATAACCATGCAATCTCTAGTGCAAAAATTCTTGCTTCAGTGTGAACCTGAAAAAAGTCACGATTTCACCATTAACTGGTTAAACAAGACCCAACATACACCGCTGAAATGGATGTACAGCACACCGACGATTAAAAAGCCCGTTACCGTTGCAGGCATGACCTTCGATAACCCGGTAGGTCTCGCCGCAGGTCTTGATAAGAACGGCGATTGTATTGATGCGTTTGCCAGCATGGGATTTGGTTTTGTTGAGATAGGCACAGTAACGCCTCGTCCGCAGCCAGGAAACCCAAAACCTCGTTTATTCAGAATTCCGGAAAAGCACGCCATTATTAATCGCATGGGATTTAATAATAAAGGTGTTGATCATCTTGTAGAACAAGTGAAAAAGGCTCAGTTTAAAGGGCCTATTGGTATTAATATTGGTAAGAATAAAGATACCGAAGAAGCGAATGCGCTCGACGATTACCTGATTTGTTTAAATAAAGTTTATCCTTACGCAAGCTACGTCACTATTAACATTTCGTCACCGAACACACCTGGCCTAAGAAATCTCCAATACGGTGAAGCGCTCGATAAGCTTTTAGTTGGCCTAAAAGCAGCACAGGAAACGCTAACGCAAACCCACGGTAAATATGTGCCGCTGTTCATTAAAATAGCGCCAGATTTGAGCGATGTGGAAATTGACAGTATTGCTGCTTCGCTAATTAACAGCAAAATGGATGGTGTAATTGCTACTAATACGACACTTTCACGTGATGCCGTTGCCGGATTACAGCACGCTGAGGAAATGGGCGGTTTAAGTGGCTCAGTTATGACGGATATGAGCTTAGAAGTAACACGCAAGCTAAACAAAGCACTCGACCGCGCTATTCCTATTATTGGCGTTGGTGGTATTGACTCACCCGAAGCGGCACAAGCACGCTTGGACGCTGGCGCATCTCTGGTGCAGGTCTACTCGGCTTTTATTTATCAAGGCCCATCGCTCGTTAAACGCATAGTAAACGCGTTATAATACAATCTAAGTTAACTACACCCGAAACCAATCTCTCGTGTACGTGCTTTTTTCATAAAGTACGTACATCAAAAACAGGTACATGAATGAATACTATTCTGGTTACGACCAGTCGCGGTCTTGACGAACTATTAAAACAAGAAGTGCTAAGTCTCTGCCCTGATGCACAAATAAAGCAGGGCCCTGGCACTATTCAGTTTGAAGGCTCAAAAGAAGATGCGTATAAACTTTGCCTATGGTCACGGTTAGCTAACCGCGTGATCTGGGTACTAGCATCGGGGAAAGCAGGCGATGCAGATGCACTTTATAACACGGCGATGGGCATCGACTGGCAGATGCAAATGGATTCACGTCATACCTTATCTGTACAGTTTATCGGCACCAACTTTGCTATCAAAAACACCCAGTTTGGTGCAGTTAGAGTGAAAGACGCCATTGTAGATTCATTCGTAGAGCAAGGTTTGCCTCGCCCATCTGTCGAGCGCAAAAGCCCTGATATTTCTGTATATGCCAGATTGCACCGTGACAATGTGATTTTGGGTATCGACCTAGCTGGAGCTAGTTTACACCAACGCGCTTATCGACAAGAAACCGGTGACGCCCCGCTTAAAGAGCATATCGCCAGCGCAATGCTTATGCGCAGTGGTTGGACAGAAAACACCGAAGCGCCGTTGGTAGATTTAATGTGTGGTTCAGGCACCATTGCGATAGAAGCTGCCTATATTGCGCGTAATATTGCGCCGGGTATAAAGCGTTCGTACTGGGGCTTTACTAAGTGGCTTGGCCACGAAGCTAAAGTTTGGGAAGAGTTGGTAGAGCATGCCATATCTGTTCAAAAGCCAAACTGCGGCGGTATTTATGCCGGTGACTTCAGCCGTAAAATGGTGGCGATTGCTAAAGCCAACGCTGATTTTGCAGGCGTATTTAACGATATTTCGTTTTCACAGCAAGACGCAACAAAGTCTTCTCCACCGGTAGCCACTCCGGGCTACGTTGTCTCTAACCCACCTTACGGTGAGCGTTTGGGTGAACTGACTTCGTTAATCCCACTATTTAGTGATTGGGGTAAACGCTTTAAAGAAGCGTGGAAAGGTTGGCATGTGTCGCTTCTTAGCAGTAACCGCGATTTACTGCGCGTATTAAAGCTTCGCGCCACTAAAGACTATGCTATGAATAATGGTAAGTTAGAGTGTCGCTTAGCCAATTACGTACTTGATGAACAAAACACGGTCCAATTTAGTGAAGATGCCAGCAACCACGAGTTTGCAAATCGCCTTAAGAAAAACCTTAAACGCATGAAAGGCTGGATAAAAAGCGCAAACACAAACTGCTACCGTATTTACGATGCTGACTTACCTGATTATAACGTAGCCGTTGATAGATATGGTGATTGGCTGGTTGTTCAGGAATATGCACCGCCGAAAACCGTATCGGAAGATAAAGCCCGTAAACGTCTGCAAGAAGTATTACTGCACCTGCCTGCCGTAACTGGCGTATCCCCTAAGCATATTGCACTTAAAGTGCGTAGCCAACAAAAAGGGACCAAGCAATACGAGAAAATTAACCAGTCTGGCGACATGATGGAAGTGTTTGAAAATGGCGCTCGTTTCTTGGTTAACCTTACTGATTACTTAGATACCGGTCTTTTCCTAGACCATCGCAATACCCGTCAAAAAGTAAAAGCCTTGTCAAAAGACAAAGACGTACTAAATTTATTCTCCTACACAGGTAGTGTGTCGGTATTTGCGGCCATGGGCGGTGCCAAGTCTGTCACCACAGTAGACATGTCGAATACCTACTTGGAATGGGCAAAGAAAAACGTAGCGTTAAATAAACTAAGTGGGCCTCACGCATTCATTCAAGCGGATTGCACAACATGGTTGGGTTCGCACAAAGGTAAATATGACCTTATTTTCATCGACCCACCGTCGTTTTCAAATTCAAAGCGTATGCAGAACACGTGGGATGTTCAGCGCGACCATGTAAAAATGCTTACCGACGCCAAAGCCTGTTTAAAAGAGCAGGGGACTATAATCTTCTCTAACAATAAACGTGGTTTTAAGTTAGACGAGTCAGCCATCGCTACGCTTGGCTTAGCAATTGAAAATATTACTCACGAAACCATACCCGAAGATTTTGCCCGAAAAGGTAAGATACACCAGTGTTGGATTCTACGTTCATGAAAATAATCTTTTACACGGGCCCTCAATGTAGCCTCTGTGACCTAGCGGATGTTGAACTTCAGCAAACATCCAAGTTCTCGTCACTTGAAATTGCGAAAGTAAATATTCGTACAAGCACCGAGCTGTACCATTTATACGGTGCAAGGATCCCCGTATTGAAACGAGCAGATAACGAAAAAGAAATTGGCTGGCCTTTTACCGCAGCCGATTTAGAGGAGTTTCTTCAGTGAGCATTTTGCAGTTAAAAAACATCACTGTTATCTATGGAAATCCACCGCTTTTAGATGGTGTTGAACTTGTCGTACAGCCTAAAGAGCGTGTATGTTTGGTAGGTCGCAACGGAAGCGGTAAATCAACGCTGATGAAAGTTATCGCAGGTGATATTATTGCCGACGATGGCCAGCGTATTATTGAGAATAATACCGTCATAGCTCGTTTAGAGCAGGACCCGCCACAAACAACCGATGTAACTCTGTTTGATTACGTTGCTGAGGGATTATCTGACGTAGGTGAAACGCTAAAAGCCTATTTCCATCAAACGCGCATTGTGGGTGAAGACCCAAGTGAAGCTAATTTAAATAAACTTCAACGACTACAAGAACAATTAGAAGCAAGAGATGCGTGGCAGTTCGAACAGCAAATTGAACAAACGCTTACTATGCTTAAACTTGACCCTGAGATATCGTTATCGACGTTATCTGGGGGCTGGCGTAGAAAAGCAGCGTTAGCACGTGCGCTTGTTAGACAGCCTGATTTATTGCTGTTAGATGAACCTACCAACCACCTTGATATTGAAATGATCCGCTGGCTTGAATCGAGCTTGAGCAATTACCAGGGTGCTATCGTGTTTGTAAGCCACGACCGTGCATTTATACGCGCTATGGCGACACGTATTATTGACCTAGATCGCGGGTCTGTTACCAGCTATCCAGGCAATTACGAAACCTACCTTGAGAAAAAGCAGCACGACTTAGAGGTCGAAGCGTCCCAAAACGCGGAGTTTGATAAAAAGCTTGCGCAAGAAGAAGTATGGATCCGTCAGGGTATCAAAGCCCGTCGTACCCGCAACGAGGGCCGAGTAAGGGCACTCAAAAAACTCCGGGAAGAGCGCAAAGCAAGAAGAGCGGTACAAGGAAATGCCGTTGTCAATCAACATCAAGGCGTACGCTCTGGCAAAATGGTATTTGAGGTAAAAGACTTAACCTATAGCATTGAAGGTAAGCCTATTGTTAAAGACTTAAACCTAAATGTATTACGTGGTGATAAGCTTGCCCTGATTGGGCCTAACGGCAGCGGAAAAAGTACGCTCATCAAGCTTTTATTAGGTGAGTTACAGCCTGATAGTGGGAATTGCAAGCAGGGCACTAATTTAGAAGTCGCTTATTTCGATCAACATCGACACGGATTAGATTTAGAAAAGACTGTTATTGACGCTGTAGGGGATGGTAAGCGCGATCTTATGGTGAACGGCCACCCGCGCCACGTTATCAGCTACTTGCAAGACTATCTATTCACGCCTGAACGCGTTAATGCGCCGGTTAAGTCGCTATCTGGTGGTGAAAAGAACCGCCTAATGTTGGCCAAACTTATGCTTAAGCCAAGTAATGTTCTTGTGCTGGATGAGCCAACTAACGATCTTGATGTTGAAACCTTAGAAATGCTCGAAACCTTACTCAATGAATATACCGGCACTGTTCTGTTGGTGAGCCACGATAGGGAGTTTGTTGATAACGTAGCAAATAGTAGCGTGGTTTTCGAAGGTAATGGTTTGCTCAGAGAGTTTATTGGGGGTTTCACTGACGTAGAAAACTGGTATAAAGAACAACAGGAAAAACGTCAGCAAATCGAAAAGGAAGAAAAAGCCAAGGTAAAGAATGAAACTAATTCAGCTTCAGACAGTCCTAGTGCTAAGTCTTCTCCCCGTAAGACGAAAAAGTTATCATACAAAGACCAGCGTGAGCTTGAGTCCTTACCCAAAGAGCTGGAAACGCTCGAGGAGGAACTTGAGGCTATGCAAGAGAAAGTTAACCATCCAGACTTTTTCAAACAAGACAGTGACACTACTGCCAAGGCACTAGCCGAATTGGCAGATAAAGAAGAATTACTTTCCCAGAAATATGCGCGCTGGGATGAACTAGAAAGTATGCTGGAAGATAATCAGCAGTAAATAGGATTTTAAATGAAACGAACTCAGCTTGCCGCCGCCGTTCTATTGGCAACAGGAAGTGTTTCGGCATTTGCCGCGACCTATTCAGTGACACCTCTTCCTTTGCAGGATACCGCTAGAAATAATTTTGCTCGTTCAATTGATAATTCAGGCAAAATGTTGTCTGTTGTGCAACTTGAATACAACCCACCTATAGATGTGGAGCAGTTAGAAGAAGATACCACGTTCTTCGATGTTAACGGTGATGATTTAGAAAACGAAGATGACGCACGTCAAGGTGTATTCACTGATGCAGATTACTCATCTATTGTTAACTATCTGCTTGCCAACGCCAATGCAGTCACTGGTCAAAAGCTTGCACCGTATAGAACCTATATCACCGATACCCAAGATATTTCTTTAGTTCCGGGTTTAGACGAAGTTACTGAAAAGTTCGAAGATTATACGCGTTCTGTAGAAGCGATAGGCCGAGATAGTCTGAATGGCAACTTCATTGTAGGTGATTCATCTGGGTTGGTGGTATTAGACCCGTATGAGAATGAAAATGGTAATACCATCAATTATACCTACCCTGAATCAGCGCAGCAGGGTTTTGTTCAGACCTCAGGTGCGACTAAAGCGTTGCCAGCAGTAGACACGACAGCAGGCGGTTTCTCTTCGGCCCGGGCAATCAACTCGAACCTGCAAGTTGCAGGCTTCAGTACAGTAAGTTTCCAAGACAGTGTCGATGAGGCAATTGAATCCTGTGCCGACGCAGAGCTTCGTGGTGACCAGTCTGAAGGACGTTGTCTTTTTACCGTTTACAATGGTGATTTTTCGGTACCGCGCATCTCAAGCTACTACTTGAATACATCCACAAACTATTTGCCCGGCTTCGTTTTATTGTCTGAGGTTAATGCCACGATTTGGCAAATTGACGTTAATGGTGATGTGATCAGCACAGATACGTATCCGCTGTTATTTGAGCCAGATGAAGATGACTCAGCACACTATTTTACTTATGCTTATGACATCAATAATCAGGGTATTGCCGTTGGTGAGGGGCTAACAGGTGATCGTATTACGATTACTCGCCCTAACCAGTCTGGATTAACAGAAAGCGAGCGTGTTGCCACTGTATTTAGAGACGGCGAAACTATTGAACTCCTTCCTCGAGAGGAGAATATTATCAGCCAAGCCATTGCTATTAATGATGAGAACTGGGTAACAGGTGCAGTGCTTCGTTCGCGAAGCGATATCGCACGTTCACGCCTTTTTGTTTACAACCTAGATACCCAAGAACAGAAATATCCAGATGGATTCTTCGTCAGTGCAGGTGTGACTGCAAACGCTATCAACAATAACAATATTGTGGTGGGCAAGGCGGATGTTGAAGCGACAACCGACACCCTACGTGAAACTGCAGCGTTTATGTACAATATCGATACAGAAGAGTTCTTAGATCTCAATGATCTAGTGTCTTGTGACAATACTTATGAATTGATTGAAGCAGTTGATATCAATGACGATAACGAAATTATCGCCAATGCGCGTATTAAAACAAACAGTAAATACATAACTGGCGTTGACATTATTAACTCAAGCGGAGAGACACAATTAGTTGACTCTATTGTAGCGGTTAAGCTTACGCCATTGGCTAATGGCTCTGTCGATGATTGTGAAGTACCTGAAGACGAACAACCATTTGAGCGCAGCGGTGCATCAACGGGTTGGCTCGCATTTTTCGGTTTATTTGCTGCGGCGTTTGTACGTAGACGTTTTAGGAAACAATAGAACTCTATGGTCGATTTTTAGACCGCTTTAGAAAGCCACATTCGTGTGGCTTTTTTTATGCCAAAAAAATAAAAAAATAGACATATTTATGCATAAAAAATGTAACATAAATTTCATCGAAACTTCATTTATTTAAAGCTTGTCAAGCGTTTTAATTTTATATTTTTCTTGAACCATTTTGTTAATTGCACTATCACAGTAATGTACGCAATTAATTTTCCGGCACTATCAACCGATATGATGTAGAGCGCTCGTGAAAATGATTTGTTGTACATTCAACAAACAAAAGAGGCTAATCAATGAAAAGACAAAAAAGAGATAAAATGACTCGCGCCCATTCTAAAGGCTATCAAGCTGGTATCAGCGGTCGTTCAAAGGAAAATTGTCCATTTCAGCAAAACGATGCACGTTCACAGTGGTTAGGTGGATGGCGTGAGGCAGTAGAAGATAGACACTTAGGTTTAAGTGTTAAATAACACTTCTCTTTTATGAACTGATTATGCAAAAAGGAAAGCCCCTGAAAAGGGGCTTTTTTAGTTCTATCGCTTGTTATTCAATGTCGATTAAAAAGCGATTAAAAATTCGATGTATCTTGGAACAAGCCTACTTTCAAATCTTTCGCAACATAGATTTCGCGACCGTCGACTTCAACCGAGCCATCAGCCATACCCATAAAGAGTTTACGCTTAATCACACGCTTCATCGTGATCTTATAAGTGACCTTTTTAGCTGTGGGGAGTATTTGGCCGGTAAACTTAACTTCACCAACACCAAGCGCACGACCTTTTCCAGGGCCGCCACTCCAACCAAGGAAGAAACCCACAAGCTGCCACATTGCATCTAGGCCAAGACAGCCAGGCATAACAGGGTCGCCTGGAAAGTGGCAGTCAAAAAACCATAAATCTGGCGTGATATCTAATTCAGCAATAATTTCGCCTTTTCCATGTTCGCCGCCATCTTCAGTAATTGAAACTACGCGGTCCACCATCAGCATATTAGGGGCTGGTAGTTGACTGTTGCCCGGACCAAACATTTCACCGCGACTACATGCCAACAAATCTTCTTTGTTAAAACTACTTTTCTTCTCTGACATTCCCAACTCATTGTTGTTATTAAAGTGACGGTGTTAATTTAGCGAACACTTGTACGCCAAACAACTCTGAACAGTCATTTTTCTGAAGAAAAACGCGTGCTAAGATACTCAAAGTTAATTTAACCGTACGGATATCGCCCTACAAGTTCAATTTATAAACAGCGATTAAACTACGCTTCACAATATCGTATCTATGTGTGAAAACTATGACAGATCAAACAACAAAAAAAACCAGTAAAAAAAGCCCTGTAGATAGAGCAAAAGCAAACGCTGATAAACAAAGACGCTTTAGAGAGAGACAAAAAGACGCAGGGAAAAAGTTAGTGAGAGGTTATGTTAGTCCAGAAGCAAAAGTATGCTATGACGAAATCCGAGATAAAACAGGTTGGACCGACAGCGAAGCTATGTCTAATGCTATGCGACTTATGTATGCTGCCTACAAGTGTGGCCAAATTAAGCTTTTAAATGAATGGCTTAGAAAAAATAACCGTTAAGTTGTTTTATTGACTTTATTGTTTAACCACGCGCGGCTTGGACTATTTTGCATGGTATGACGCCTAACTATGCGCTGCGCTTCTTCAATGACATCATCGCGCTCTCGAAAGTCCCACAACCTTTTTGCAGTCATGCGGTTATTTTGAGAGATATCTATAATTGGTGCGATATAATCACGGTCAATATTAAAGTCCAACATCTGCGCTTCTAATGGCGGTAGTAAATAGGGAGCATGAACCGCTTCGTTAGGTAGACTCGCCAACTCAGGTACCCACTTCTTTATAAAGACACCCTCGGGGTCTAGCTTTTGTGACTGTGTCGCTGGATTGTAAAGGCGCACAGTGTGAATACCAGTAACACTCGCCTGCATTTGTATTTGTGGGTAATGGATACCGGGTTCAAAATCTAAAAATTGAGAGGCTAGATAGTGAGCCGCTTTTAACCAATGCACATTTAAGTGGTGGCACAAAAAACTGGTTACCATTGCTCGCATCCGAAAGTTAATATAACCAGTATGTTTTAGTGCTCGCATGCATGCGTCTACCAATGGGTATCCAGTACGGCCAGTCGACCAGCGATAAAAGCGTCGTTCAGCTTCAGGTCCATCTATGAAAGGAAATTTTTCGTATGCGCTATTCATAGGACGCCACTCGATACTGGCTTCGCTTTCAAATTTTTGAATAAAGTGACAGTGCCAGTGCAGTCTAGATGTTAAGGCAGATAGGGCGCGACTCCACTGTTTGCGCTGTGATGTTGGTAAAGCTTTCTTAGCTTGCTTTTCTAGTTGAACGCTTTGATATACCTGCTTTATCGAAATATTGCCCCATGCGAGATATGGGCTCAATCGCGAACATGCTCGACGTGCATATTCAGGCTTTGAAATATGCTGGTGATAATACTGCCCACGATGGCTGAAAAAGTTTTTTAACACTTGCCAAGCACGTTTCTCACCGCCAGGTTGCATTGAAGCAATATCGGATGCGACTTCATTTTTGGTGTACTCAGACTTGTATACGTTACATTCACCTCTGTCAGAATAGTCTTTAGGTCGGTCGGATGGAAAGTATTTTAATTCAGCTATTTCCTCAATAGATTTAGACGCTTTTTTAAGACTAGCATGCTCACGCCAATTAACCCATTTTGCAGCTTCTATATCAAAATCATAGGTGGCAGCTGCAAAATGACGTTCCCAGTTTTGCTGCCAATGCGTTCGATGGGGTAACCCACGTAATACTGCACCATACTGATATTCAGTAAATGAGATAGCTTTACTTTTCAAATATTTGGAAACAACAACGTCACGGTTATGCGTAACCTCAAGGCCTATCTCTTGGTAACTCCTAACCGCACCAATGTTGTAATTTTGAGCAATGAGTTCAAGTGCTTCTATTACTTCACAGTGCAAGGTCAAAACACGTGTATGAGAGGGTAATTGGCTATTGATGTCATCAACACTTTGCTGCATAAATCGCCAATGACGTATGTCCATATGCGGGTCTGCAATAACCGAAGGTTCCCAACAAAACAGTGGGAGCAATTTTTCACCCGCTTCTACAGCGCGATAAAAAGGTTCGTGATCACGTAAGCGAAGGTCTCGCTTTAACCAGATAACCGTGACTCTCTCTATAGAGTCAGCCCCTTTACATTCATTTGACACCATACCGTTAAATAACTACAGCCATTTGTTGCGAAATTGGCCTTCCGGATCGTAGATTTCAGTCTGCTTTTGTAGGTTGAATTGCCTGTGTCCACGAGGGTCACTCCCCACACCAGCAAGGTAAAGCCAGTTTCCCCAGTTGCTACCCACATCGTAGTCAACTAACTGGTGTTCAAACCATGCTGCACCGTATCGCCAGTCTTGTCGCAGCTCATGCACAAAGCAACTGGCAACGAGTTGTCTGCCGCGATTCGACATATATCCCGTCTCTGCAAGTTGTCGCATACACGCATCTACAATTGGATATCCGGTTTTACCCTCACACCACTGCGCAAAGGTCTCAGGGCAATGTGAAGTAGAAGGCTTTTTACCTTGAATGCCGCTAAAGCGAAACCACTTAGCGCCGTATTTACACTGTAGCCAGTGGAAGAACTCACGCCACAGCAGTTCAAAGTAAATCCAGTAGGTGGAGTCGTTTTTTTCAACAGTCTCTTCAAAGTGATGAACTTGCCTCATCACTTCTCGTACAGAAAGAGAACCATTAGCTAAGAAAGCAGATAACTTCGTACTGTCTTTCCATGTGTCGAGTGCGTTTCGTGTTTCCTTGTACGTTGCCGCAGCATGCCAAGCAAATAAATATTTGTTCAGGTGCGAGAGCGCCGCGGTTTCACCACCAATAAACGTCAAATCTGAAGGTTCAGGCAAATCGAGGTCGAGCGTTACTAAAAAAGACGCGTCTATAGCCGGTGTAAAAGAGGGAGGCAGTCGCTCTATAGTGGGGTGAACCGCTAATGGTTCGCAGTGTTTTTCTACCTTTCTTCTAAAAGGGCTAAAAACATCGGGCATTTCTTCAATACTAAAAGGAAGTGATTGTGCTTCAAACAATCCAAATGTGGAAGTTTCGATAACGGTTAGTTTTTCGAAGAAGCGCTTAACTGTGTTTAACTCTGCAGTCTCATCATAGCCACAATATTGGCTCACTCCAAGATGTGTATATAGCCCAAACCTTAATAGTTCAACTAAACACTCAGCGGCACTGCCTTTTACAACCAGTAGTTCGTGTCCCAACTTTGCTAATTTGCGTTTTAAGTCTATCAGTGTCTGTAGCAAAAAGGTGTGCCTGTGTTCGCCCATTGGCGAGATACCGAATGAATTTGGGGTAAAGTTTTTGTCATCCAAAATATAAACGAACGTGACTTGGCTGACCTCGTCGCATAATGCAGAAATAGCCGCATTATCGTGAAGCCTCAAGTCGTGCCTGAACCAGAATAGGCCTCGTTGACAAGTATTTTCAGATTTATAGTTAGACTGCTGATTTTTCATACTAATTTATGTGCTTTTTTGATGATTACACGGATCCTGAAACCGCTTAACTTCGTAAGATAACCAATACGAAATATATTTAGATTTGGCGCAACGCCTGAGGAAAAAAAGTGACAGTTCCTGTTAGTATCATGTGGTTCAGACAAGACCTTCGCGTAAAAGACAATCCGGCATTAAATGCAGCGTGTGATATGGGTAAGATCGTACCTATTTACATTTATGATGATACAACCCCTGACGGAAGAGTACCTGGAGGAGCCAGCAAGTGGTGGCTTCATCATTCTCTCGCTTCTCTTAACCAACGTCTTAACGGTCACTTGCAAATTTTTAAAGGTGATCCACAAGTTCTGCTTCCAAAGTTATTGAAAGCATTCAATGCAAAAGGCGTCTTTTGGAATCGATGTTACGAGCCTTGGCAAATCAATCGCGACAAAGCGATTAAGCAATCTCTAATTGACAGCGATTATGAAGCACATAGCTGTAATGGAAGTCTTTTATGGGAGCCAATGAAAGTACTTAAAAAAGACGGCACGCCGTACCGCGTATTTACGCCTTATTACAAGAAAGGCTGTTTGCAAGTTGAAGAGCCGCGATACCCCAAAGCGCCGCCAGCACGTATTACTTATGCAGACGTAGAAAATGAGGGTATTGAATTAGCATCGCTAGACTTGCTACCCACTATTAAGTGGGATGAAACCATCACTAAAGAGTGGACACCAGGCGAAGACGGCGCCGCTGACAATTTAGCTGACTTTATTGAAAATTCTGCACGACAATATAAAGACGGACGTGACATTCCCTCATCACGAGGAACATCACGCTTATCACCGCATTTACATTTTGGCGAAGTTTCGCCAAACCAAGTTTGGTATGCAATAAAAGACAAATTTGGAAATAGCGAAGACAAAAGCATTGAAACCTATTTGAGCGAGTTAGGGTGGCGTGAGTTTAGCTATTACTTGCTGTTTCATTTTCCAACACTGCCAAACAAAAACTTCAACGATAAGTTCGATAAATTTCCTTGGCGCACAGATGCAAAGGCACTTAAAGCGTGGCAAAAAGGAAAAACGGGTATTCCTATTGTTGACGCCGGTATGCGAGAACTATGGCAAACAGGCTACATGCATAATCGCGTACGCATGATTGTTGGCTCGTTCTTGGTTAAAAATTTATTGCTTAGTTGGCATGAAGGCGAAAGATGGTTTTGGGACACATTATTAGATGCTGATCTTGCCAGTAACAGTGCCAGTTGGCAGTGGGTTGCGGGTTCTGGAGCAGACGCAGCGCCTTACTTCAGAATATTTAACCCAATACTACAAGGCGAAAAGTTTGATAAAAAAGGCAATTATGTACGTAAGTATTGTCCAGAATTAAATAAGCTTTCGGATAAGTACATACACAAGCCATGGGAAGCCCCTTCGGCAATATTGAAAGATGCAGGGATTGAACTTGGTAAGGAATACCCAAAGCCAATTGTTGATTTAAAAGCATCGCGTCAACGCGCGCTAGACGCATTCCAGCAAATAAAAGAGTAGGGTATGGCAGCACTTATTTTAGTTTTAGGCGATCAGCTTACAGAGACGTTGCCAGCAATTGCCAATGCAGTAAAAAGCAAAGACACAATTTTGATGGCCGAAGTCCGTGAAGAAGCCACCTACGTTAAGCACCATAAGAAGAAGATAGCGTTTTTGTTTAGCGCAATGCGTCATTTTGCCAAAGCGTTGCGAGACGACAATTTTAACGTTAACTATGTTCATTATAGCGACAAAAACAATCAGGGCGATTTGCTCGCTCAGGTTAAGCATGAACTTAGCGGAAATGATTTTGACGAAGTAAAAGTGACCATGCCAGGTGAGCACCGGTTGCTCAAAAGCATGGAGCAATGGGAAAGCGTACTTGGTAAACCCGTTACTATCTGTGAAGACAATCGTTTCTTATCCACACCACAAGAATTTTCAGACTGGGCGGAAGGTAAAAAACAGCTTCGCATGGAGTTTTTTTACCGTGAAATGCGTCGTAAACACAACGTGCTCATGGACGGGAGAAATCCCATTGGTGGCAAGTGGAATTACGATGCCCAAAATCGTGAATCTATGCCGGAAACGCACAAAGTCCCTAAGCACACCACATTCGACATTGACGACATTACTTCGAATGTGATTGAACTAGTAAAAGACGAATTCAGCGACCATTTTGGTGATATCGATAACTTTCACTTTGCGGTAACGCGGGAAGACGCCCTAACCGTTTTAAATACCTTTATAGAAGAAAGGCTACCAAATTTCGGTCAGTATCAAGATGCCATGGTCGAGGGAAAGCCTTGGCTTTATCATTCACATATCGCGTTTTATTTGAACTGCGGTTTATTGACGCCAAAAGAAGCCATTCATGCAGCCGAGCAAGCTTACCATGCCGGGCAAGTTCCACTGAATTCTGCTGAAGGGTTCATTCGCCAGATTCTGGGCTGGCGAGAGTATGTCAGAGGCTTCTACTGGCACTTTATGCCAAATCTAAAAACCGATAATTACTTCAATAACAGCCGCGCATTGCCTTCATTCTTTTGGGACGCCCAGACGAATATGAACTGTATGCGCCAATGTATAAAAGAGACCCAACAAAACGCGTATGCGCACCACATACAGCGGCTGATGGTGATTGGCAACTTCAGCCTGTTAACCGAACTGAGCCCCGAAGAGGTACAAGCGTGGTATTTACTTGTTTACGCTGATGCTTATGAATGGGTTGAACTGCCCAACGTTGCTGGCATGATTTTGTATAGCGACGGTGGAAACTTAGCTAGCAAGCCCTATGTCGCTAGTGGTAGCTATATCAATAAAATGAGTAACTACTGCAAAAACTGTGGGTATCAGGTTTCGAAAAAAACCGGTCCAAAGGCGTGCCCGTTCAACTATTTGTATTGGCATTTTATAGATAAGCACAAAGAAAAATTAAGTAATAACCACCGCATGGCCATGATTTATAAGACCTACGGGCGAATGAAAGAAGAAAACATAGAAACTATGAAGCAGGATGCCTCAACATTCCTGACTAAGCTAACCAAAAATGAAGAAGTCTGATTTACCCACCAAAATTTGCCCGGTTTGTCAGAGACCATTTGCTTGGCGCAAAAAGTGGGAAAAGAACTGGGAAAATGTACGATATTGCTCTAAGCGTTGTTCTGGTAATAGGAAAAGCGCTGAAGGCAAATAATAATTGTGAAAAAGGCTTTTATCCAGGCTCACGCCACATTTAAAAACCACGTTATGAAATGGTCTAGTTAAACATTTGTTTCTAGCGGTACGTATAAAACGTAGTGGAAATACAAGGAGTGTTTTATGGAAGCACCAATCACCGTAGATAGACTGCGTTTCCTTTTATACAGTGTAAAAGAAAAACTTTGGGTAAAACCTCTTGGCTTTTGTTTGCTCTCAATCTTTGCTGTATTCGTCGCTAAAGTAGCAGACGGGACTTCATTGGCTGAGCATATTCCTGAAATAAAACCCGAATCAGTTGAAACACTCCTTTCAATAATGGCATCTAGCATGATGGTGATCGCCACGTTTTCTGCAGGTACCATGGTCAATGCTTATGCTTCGGCCAGTCAGTCGTCAACGCCGCGTTCTCTAAGCCTTATAATATCCGATGATGTATCACAAAATGCACTGTCAGTTTTCATAGGCGCATTTATCTATAGTGCTGTAGCGCTTACTGCAATGACTCAAGCTTTTTTCGATGAAGCCGGGCTTTTCATTTTGTTTTGTCTAACCTGTCTGGCTTTTTCGATAGTTATTTTAACTTTTATCCGGTGGGTAGACAGCGTTGCACGATTAGGTCGCGTGGGGTCAACGTTATTAAAAGTGGAGCGCGCCACAACACGTGCGATTAAAAACAGAATAGATATGCCGTGCTTAGGCGCAGTACCGCAAGAGCAAATAAAAGAGCAGGGGACGTATGCCATTTATACTAAACAAGTGGGCTATATTCAGCTTATAGACATTGCCAAGCTGCAAAAATCAGCTGATAAAAACGACAGCTTTATCAATGTCGCCATGTTACCCGGTGAGTTTGTTTCACCAGAGCGTGTCATAGCATATTCGAATAAAAAGGTAGTATCAGATGAAATTGTTGACGCATTTACTATAGGTGAAGCCAGGTCCTTCGAGGCTGATCCTCGCTTTGGCTTTATCGTACTAGCCGAAATTGCATCTCGTGCATTATCGCCATCGGTTAATGACCATGGCACTGCAATAAATACCATTAGCAGCATTACACGCCTTATGTTGTTGTGGCACAAGCCCAAATCCGAAACTGACAACTCGCAAAAAAATAGCGCTCAGCATGAGGAGTTTAAATATGACCGCATTTCATTGCCTGCGTTAAATGTGAATGATCTATTTGACGATGCTTACACCAGCATTGCCCGTGATGGTGCTGCTAATATTGAAGTTGCTATCCGAATACAAAAGTCACTAAAAACAATTAAAGCGTGCTTTAAAAATGAAGGTACAATCATAGAAAGAGACTTTTTTGAGGCGGCGTCTAAGTTAGCGACGCAAAGTTACGAACGTGCAAAGTTGGCATTAGATTACGAAGACGATATTAAGCGAATTGAGCGCGTTTATAATAATCACTAAACGTGTAAGTTATTACTGCCAAAGTCACTACTAAAAATGCTTAAAGTAAACAACTAGCCAGTCTATATAATCTCTGCATTCCACAAACAATGTAATCCACGTAAATGATCGTTCGAGTTTCTTCATGTAGTTAATC
>NZ_JWLW01000016.1 GCF_000808575.1 Alteromonas marina | reverse complement strand
TGATTAACTACATGAAGAAAAACACTGCAACATTTTAAATAGCTAAAAATCCACATTTAATAAATTAAAGCCTAGTATAAAAATACAAAGACTGATTCTTTCTGTTAGTTAGTTACCCCCATAATTAATCAGAAAACTAACGTGACGTTACGTGAATAAAAATACATTTTGCGAGGTGTATTGCTACAGATTTCACGTAGCGCACGATTCAATTTATTACGTCTAAATCAAATCATCTGAGCGCTTTTAAATTAAAAACACCAACGCAAGTGCGATGTTCACGCACAAGCGTAAACACCAACACAGCAGCCACGCATAAAAGTCTGTAAGTAATCACAGCCAACAAACCAACCAAATAGAGCGACATCAACGCCCTAATCGCCCATATACTTTATTTCGCATAATGTATATTATGTTAAATAGAGTATCAAAATTGATGGTGAATGAGCCAGATGGTGCTTTGCAAATAGCTCTAAGCTATCCTTCCCGTAACAATTAGTTTTTCGTAAGGTTTAATTACAATTAACACAGATAAATAATAGATTTAATAATGTTCCTAAAAATATGTATCAGGCGTAATCCTAAAATTTTTATTATATTTAATGTGCGGATAGAAACATTAATTTATAAGCTCAAGTAGCCAAATACATAACGCTGATGTAATAAATAAAGGAAGCTAATTATTCCTAGGATAAAACGACTGCTGTAAGGTTTATTTTTTTAACAGTAAGCGCTAATGTGATAATAAGGACTATTTATTAATTGCTCTTTATTTTAAATATCATCAATTATTTAAACTTCTTATTAAATTAAAATTTAAGCATGTAGACCGTTCGTTGTTTTAGATTTGGATGGCGTGGATAGCACGTGGAATTTAAAATAATCGACGCGATGTTTATTGAATTCATATATGCGTAGACGTCGTTTATTCGGTAACGTACGTATCGACGTTTTATTATCGTCGTACCGTACTCGCCATTAGATAGGCGCTCTATGAAAAGCATATAAAAAGCAAAGGTAATGACTACTAGGTTATCGCCTATTCCACTTTTGTAACGTTTATTTTTAACTCGTTTGGTTTTAAACAATGTGTGACTAACCAGCAAACATGTTGGAAGTAAATCATGTGAAGTACTTCTTTAATAAATAAGCTTTTAGGGTGCTTGTTCATCACTTTATAGCCTATTTTTCAGGCGTCGCTACGTGAAATCTGAGCGCGCATTCGGGGTGTTGCCTTGCAGATTTCACGTAGCGCACGATTTAAATTGCTCAAAAAAAGCACTATCTCAGCAGGTCACAAGCCTTCTCAAGCGATATGGTTTGGAAAAATTACGAGATAGGCCAACAATCGACGGCATTGAAACATCCAAACTGTTTATATATACAGCAATATGGTAGAGTAGCAGTGTACTTGAGATTATAATAGCAAAGCGGTTTGTTGAGTGTTCAATGGATTACTGCGTAGCTTCACGCATGATAACTGTAATTATCATGCGTGAATATTGTTATATATCAATAGCTTATCAAGTTCTGTTAAATCTAGCATAATAGTCACATTAATGTCTTCAACAGGTTGCTCAATGCCCTCAAAAACTAATAGTTCATACCTGCCCACAACTCAATTAGTTAACAGCAACAGTGATAGCAACTCACAGCCACAAGACTCAATTAGCGCGACGGTTCCAGCTTTTGGTATCGAGTACTCTCATGGTAAGCAGCACTCGTCAGGTTCTGACGACCTAACAACAAGTCAATTTTCATCTTCTGATAAAAACGTTGAAAGCTATTATCAAGATATTTTTACCAAGCTTCCATACAACACACAACGGGCATATATTAGTGACTACAATGAGTTCACAATTTTTTGTAAGCAAGCTGGATTAAGTGGCTTTAAGAACAACTTCGAACACAATGAGATCTGCATTAAACAATATGTTGAAGCGTTGTGTCGTTCTCCCCTAGCCTATAGAACCATTAAGCGTCGGTTATCTGCCCTTAGTAAATTTTTAGGCGTGGCTAAATTGCCAAACCCAATTATTAGATCTGCGTATCTGAGAGACTTTATCCGTTTATCGCTTATAGAGAATAGAAAGTTTCGCTTGTCTCACAAACAAGCGGTTCCGCTTACCATAAATATGCTTGAACAAATAAACAATGCAATTATTCCTGATTCTTTATTAGAGCTCCGCGACCTTGCAATCATTAACCTGATGTTTGATGCATTGCTTCGCGCTGATGAATTAGTTCGCGTTTGCATCGAGGATATATCTGCGCGTAATAACACGCTGTTGGTTGTTTCTTCGAAAAGCGACCAGTCTGGTCAGGGTCAATATCGCTATGTTTCTTCCAGCACTATATCTATGGTTCAAGAGTATATTAACGAAGCTAATCTTGACCCAAAAACTAAAGCACCCCGCCTTTCTTCAGATTTACGCGGCCTTCACAAAGGCGTTTTGTTTAGACGACTAACAAACCATAAAACAGCACTTTTGCCATTCGATGAGAACATTCCCAGCCATAAGGCAAATGTACTTAACTATTCAAGTGTCTATAGGATTTGGCAACGCATTGCTCAACGCGCAGGTATTAGCGAAAACATTACCCCTCATAGCGGTCGTGTTGGTGGTGCAGTGTCTCTAGCCGAAGATGGTGCATCTTTACCCGAGCTTCAACTGGCTGGAGGTTGGCAATCACCGGAAATGCCTGGGCATTATACAAAACAGGCTAACGTAAAGCGTGGTGGAATGGCAAAATTATCGGCAAAACGGAAAAGATAAACCTTCTAAAATACAGTAATTTAATCAATACATGGTTACGCATAACCAGCGATATCAGTAACAATATCTAACTCACCTACTCTCTTCATTCTTTTACCAATCTGAAACTGTCCTACCCTCGTATCAAAAGGTAAATTTGCCCTAAACCTATATTAATGAATAGGTTTTCTAAGTTGGCAAGCATTCAAGTAAAAGGAGTGATATATGAGTAGCGGTATTGATACAAAGCATGGAAAATTACTCGCGGAGATGGTGGTTCCTTCGTCGTCATGGAATGTCCAACCCGAGAAGCAAGACCCATTCAAGTCACAAGAAGCAGCACTAGATTATTTAAACTCAAACAATGAGCCGTTATATCTCCACGTGCCATTTGCTCAATCTGATGATTACGTGAGAATCTGCGTAACTTCACGAGGCGATGATGTTGTTTTTATGATAAAAGATATCAATAACGGTGGTGAAGCTTCATTGCATTATTCGCACATTAAAAATTTAGATAGCACAATTAGAACCTTAGTATCAGAATGTTGTGACCAGAAAATCAAAGCCCTATAAATTAGGGCTTTCTTTCTGCCTATAAATCGCAAATTGCACTACCAAAGAATGCTAATCCACGTAAAGCCTGCCATCATTAAACTAATGAACACTGCTGCCGATCCGATATCTTTAGCACGCCCTATTAATAAATGGATGTCTGTGCTGACATGATCACAGAGTTTCTCAATAGCGGTGTTGAGTAGCTCAGTGATAAGCACTATCAATAAAGATATCACCAGCAATATACGTTCTACATGCGTAACGTCGATGAAAAACGCTATAGGTGTCATTATCAATATTGCGAAAATTTCTTGTCTTACCGCAGCTTCACTTAAAAAGGCTGCTCGAAGCCCCTTAAGTGAATAGTAAGTGGCATAGAGTACGCGTAAAATACCTGTCCGTTTCGTTATCATGATAAGTAATTTTAAGATTAGTTACAGCCTTACAAAACGTAACTGACCTTCGTTACATCTGCATGACGGCGAAGGTATTTATCATGAATATTTAAGGTATTTTCGACGCTAATCGCCGCATTAATTTATACTTTCACAGCTAGCACGTCTGTTTTAACACCATGTAGTACTGCATTGGCCGTTGACCCAAGTAGCAAACGAAGACCGCTCTGGCCATGGGTGCCGACAACAATGAGATCTGCATTAATCTTTTCGGCCATATGGTGAATCTCATCAGCAGGAGAACCTATCTCTACATTGATGTGGCTGTAAGGTATATCATGTTTTGCGGCAACGTCTTTTAACTGCCTTAATGCCTGCTCTCTTACTTCCTCTGAAAAATCCCGTTCTAAAAATAGTCCGTAAGGCTCTACATTGGTTTGTGGATAAGCAACATACAGGAGGTGAATTTTGTGACTATTGCCCGCTATTGCAATGGCTTTCTCCACCACTAATTCGTAGTCAGAATAAATATCTATAGGTACTAAAATTGTTTCATAACCTTGCATTGTGGCAGTCCTCAATTTTTGTTTGGTAGCAGTGCTTTTCTACCATACCGTTAACTAATTCCGTTAAATAGTAGTGCTATACAAATAATTTTTCTTTGAGCTAGGTCAATGATTAGTCTGTAGCCTCATTCATAATCAGTGTATGCACATTAGTTCTAGTGAACATTAAGTATCTTTACCGTATAAGAAAGAGGGAAATGAGTATGAAAACGGCAATAGTTGTTATAGCAACGCTTCTCCTTTTCGCCTGTGACCAGGGCGCGCAGTCACCTCGCGGCTTTAGCTTGCCCGAAGGCAATATGGAAAAAGGCTATTTGGTATTTAAAAAGTATCAGTGCCAAGACTGTCACAGAATTGCAGGAGAAAAAGAGTCCGACAATGCGCAATACCTAATCGCGAAGCCTATTCCGTTGGGAGGCAGCAGTGGAAGAATTAAAACTTATGCAGAGTTGGTGACAAGTATTATTAACCCGTCACACAAACTTACTCCTCGACAGCCTGCCAGTTTCACCAGCGAAGACGGTGTGTCATTAATGCGAGTTGTAAACGACGAGCTCACCGTTTCTGAACTAATAGATTTAGTGGCGTATCTTCAGCCTAAATATAAAGTAACACCATACAGGACAAGTGATTACCGCCTCTATCAACTGCGTATTCCAAGCGAGCAATCTAAAGATTAACTCGCAGTTTTAGGCATTAAAAATCGTTAAGCGTGACTCCACAATCGGTATTTGATTAGGAGTCATGGCTTAGTTTTTTTAAGATACCGCTTTCGTTTCTTTCTCTATTTCTGCCAATAAACTACAAGGCATAAAGCTTTCAGCATTTGCTTCTTTTAAGTGTAATTTAAATCTATCGGGAACGTCGTCGGTTAAGAAACTTCCTGTTTTAACTAACGGGAAAATTTCGTCGTAACGCGCAATATTACACTGATCTACTCGCCTAAATATATGGGTACGATTTAGTTCGCTAGTTCTCACATGTCCTGTAGAAGACAAGATATCCATCAGCGCATGAATAGTTTTTTTGTGAAAGCGGTACACGCGTTCGTACTTGTCTTCAACGTTTAAGCCCTTGGCAAGCTTGGGGTCTTGCGTTGCTACACCGGTCGGACATTTATTCGTATTGCATGACAGCGACTGAACACATCCAAGTGCCAACATCATTCCTCTGGCACTGTTACATAGATCGGCGCCTAAACTTAGATTTTTCGCTAACTGAAAAGCGGTAATGATTTTTCCAGAAGCAATGATTTTAATTTTGTCGCGAATACCAAAACCAGTGAGACAATCGTCAACAAACGCCAAGGCTTCACGCAGAGGAAATCCTATAGAGTTTGTGTACTCAAGGGGTGCGGCGCCGGTACCTCCTTCGCCCCCGTCTACCGTTATAAAATCTGGCGTTACGTCCTTCTCTACCATGGCTTTGCACATGGCAATGAACTCACTTTTTCTACCCAGCGCCAGCTTAATACCCACTGGTTTATAGCCACTTAACTTGCGTAACTGACTAATAAAATCTACCATTTCTAAAGGCGTTGCAAACGCTTTATGTCTAGGGGGAGAATCAACTTGAGTTCCAGGCTCAACACCTCTTATTTTAGCTATTTCAGGGGTATTCTTATACGCAGGTAAAATACCACCATGTCCAGGCTTAGCGCCTTGGCTTAGCTTTATTTCTATCATTTTCACATTGTCGAGTTTGGCTTTTTCTTCAAAAAGAACAGGATCGAAACCGCCATCTTCACTTCTACAACCAAAGTATCCCGTACCAATTTGCCAAACAATATCGCCACCGTTTTCGAGGTGATATGGGGTTAAACCACCCTCACCTGTGTTATGGTAAAACCCGCCTTTTGCAGCACCTTTATTTAGCGCCAAAATGGCATTTTTTGACAAGCTTCCAAAGCTCATTGCGCTTATGTTAAGTATGCTTGCACGATACGGCTTTTTGCAATGAGGGCCACCTACCGTTACTCGGGGATCTTCATCCATGTCTTCCACCTCGCGAGCAGATAAAGAATGGCCAATCCACTCATAGCCATCTTTATACGTATCTAGCTGAGTACCGAAGGGAACAGTTTCTCTACTGTTTTTTGCACGTTGATAAACAATCGAACGAAACATGCGGGAAATAGGTGCTCCGCCAGTATCGGTTTCTATGATGTATTGCTGGATGTAGGGCCTTAGTCCCTCGACGGTCCATCGTACTCTGCCAATTAATGGAAAGTTCTTTAATATGGCATGCTTTGTTTGGAAGGCATCATATAGACCAAAAATAAGTAATGTGATTGATAAAAGTAAAAGCCACCACACGGGCGCCCACAATACGCCAATCACCACATTGAAAGCGACCAGCAGGGTTAGCACAGTTAGAATTGTTAAACGCATTCAAAGTCCTTCTTTATTTTTTGTCATATCTAAACAAAATAATATGCCTACAACCCTGTTCAATACACCTGAAATCGGGAACTAGATTTACTTTAGCGGTAAATGACTGATTTAGGGGTTAAATATACTGAGCCGGCTTTTAGCTTAATTGGGTTACGCGTTACCAAAATATGCAATTACAATGCTTTTTTAGCTGCGAAAACAAGCCATTGCATGCTAGTCTAAAACCTTTCAATTAGCGAGTTGACAGGGCGATTTGTAGCTATCACTGGTTAATAGATGATGTAACCTATAAAAAGGTAACGGATTTGACGTTCAACATTTTCTGAAAGGTAATTCATGGAGTATGCATTTCTTCTTTTCGCATTTGTTTGCGGCTTAACGGTTAAACTTATTGGCATTCCTCCTTTAGTTGGCTACTTGGTAGCTGGCTTTTTATTAAATTTTGCAGGCTACACGCTCACTGAAGATCTAACCCAAATAGCCAACTTGGGCATCACCATTATGCTCTTCACCATCGGTCTGAAACTCAACATCCGCGATTTGAGTCGTCGAGAAGTTTGGGCGGGAAGCGTTTCACATACCTTAGTATGGGTGGGCGTTATTACCTGTTGCGTCTATGCGATAGGTGCGGTTGCAGCAAATTTCGTTGATGGGCTTACATGGAAAAGCGCTGCGCTTATCGCTTTTGCCCTTAGTTTCAGTAGCACAGTGTGCGTGGTTAAAGTATTAGAAGAAAGTGGCGAAAGTAAAACCCGCCACGGCCGACTGGCCATTGGCATTTTAGTTATGCAAGACGTTTTTGCCGTAATCTTTCTTGTAGCTGCAACAGGCAAGCTACCGTCGGTATGGGCACTTGCCCTTCTCGCATTATTCCCGGCAATGCCAATTATCAACAAGATGATTAATAAATCAGGCCACGGAGAATTGTTACCTCTTACAGGTTTCATTCTTGCTTTGGGTGGTTATCATTTATTTGAGTTGGTTAATATTAAAGGCGACCTAGGTGCACTTATCTTTGGAATAATGTTGGCGCAACACGAAAAGGCATCAGAACTTGCCAAGTCACTACTTAGTTTCAAAGATTTATTTTTAATTGGCTTTTTCCTTACCATAGGCCTAACAGCGCTTCCCAGTCTGAGTATGATTGTTCTCGCCATTGTATTCTGCTTATTTATACCGTTAAAAGCTGCGCTGTTTTTCGGTTTGTTTACATCGCTTCGTCTTAGAGGACGTACTGCGTATTTAAGCAGCTTGGTGCTATCAAATTACAGTGAGTTTGGGCTTATCGTTGGGGCGCTTGCGGTTTCTTTAGGATTATTGGCAAATTCATGGTTAGTAGTCATTGCCCTTGCCGTCTCAATCTCATTCGTAATTACCAGCGTGCTCTATCGGAACTCACATTCACGTTATCACAAATATAAGCATACCATTAAACGCTTCGAGAAAAAGGAACGTTTAAAAGAAGATATTTACCCTACTCTCCACAATGCAGAATTTTTAGTGTTGGGAATGGGGCGTGTTGGTCGCGGTGCTTTTAATGCGCTATCGAAGTTGAGCGATGTGAGCGTGTGGGGTATGGATGCTGATCGGGTTAAAGTTAAGGAACTCGCTGAGGAAGGACTCGATGTTATTTGCGGCGATGGCGAGGACGTGGATTTATGGGACAACCTGGATATTAAGCAAATACGGCTCGTTTTGCTTGCTCTACCATCTATCCAAGATTCGATTAATATCACTCGCCAGTTAAAGAACGCTGGTTATACCGGGAAAATCGCTGCCATAGCTCGCTATGAAGATGAAGTGTCCAGTTTGCTAGACAATGGCGTCGACAAAGTATTCAACTTCTTTACTGAAGCAGGACTTGGTTTTGCTGAAGAAAGCTTAGCCTACGCCCATGAACAACAGTAATGCTGTTCTAAATGCGAACAATGGATGAATTGAGAAACGTTATCGTTTGTAAACAACTGTTTTACAAAGACTTTTTTTTGACACGACATCAAATTTAGACTAAACTTCACGCAAATACGTTAATAGGGTTTTCACAATGCAAGGTGATAAACAAGTTGTTGCAAAGTTGAACGAAGTGCTGACAAGTGAACTTACTTCGATAAATCAATATTTTCTGCACGCTCGTATGTTCAAAAACTGGGGTTTTTCTGAACTTAACGAAAAGAATTATAAAAAATCGATCAAGGACATGAAGCAAGCGGACGATCTTATCGAGCGCATTTTATTCCTTGAGGGCCTTCCTAATCTTCAAGCTTTAGGCAAGCTTTATATCGGTGAAGACACCGTTGAAATGCTTTCATGCGATGCGCGCTTTCAAAAAGAGCAGCTTCCACTACTTCGTGAAGCTATCGCGCTATGTGAAGAAAAGCAGGATTATGTCTCTCGTGATTTACTTGAAGACCTTCTTGAATATGAAGAAGAGCACCTAGACTGGATTGAAACGCAAGAATACCAAATTGATGCAATGGGTATTGAAAACTACCTACAAGCGCAAGTAATGGGAGATGACTAGTGAAAGGTAACCAAGCAATCATCAATGGCTTAAATGAGCTTCTCTCTTATGAGTTGGCTGCCATGGATCAGTATTTCATTCACTCTCAGATGTATCTTGATTGGGGTTTGAATAAACTTTACGAACGCATCGATCATGAATTTGATGACGAGCGTGGGCATGCAACTAAGCTAATTGAACGCATGCTGTTTTTAGAAGGTACGCCTGACATGACGAAGCGCACAGGCTTCAAAGTGGGTAAAGATGTACCTGAAATGCTTGAAAGCGATTTACGTGTTGAATATGAAGTTGACGCAAAATTGCGTGAAGTGATAGCGCTATGTGAAACCGAGAAAGACTATGTGACCCGTGACATGCTAATCGTGCTATTAGACGATACAGAAATGGACCATGCACATTGGCTAGAACAACAACTTGGTCTAATCAAGCGTATTGGTCTTCAAAACTACTTACAGTCTCAAATGTAAGATAAAGCGTTCACGCTACATCACAGCTAATTAATAAAAGGCCGCTTTTTAATTCAAGAGCGGCCTTTTTCGTACTTGTTTGCTATCTGCTCTTTAGAGAGAGTCTTGTTGCTTTTAAAACAGTTACTGCTGTGTAACAAAATACAAATAGCTGGGGCTTTCTTTATCTTTAATATTTAGACGTAGCTGCCATTTCATAACTGGCTCACTACAACTGCCTAACATAAACCAACCTGACCATTTTCCTTCCCCGTCGTTATCTAACAGCACGGGGATTTTGCCCATATACATGTTTACCCCTTCAATCCATGCGCTCTCTATTTCCTCTCCCTCTGGAACTAAGAGCTTAATCGTTACTGACTCTTCGGCTTCAGGCATGGCTGAAAAGGTGGCAATGGCCAACCTGTCATCAATTAAGAATTCGCAAGTTTCATTGACAAAGTTGCAGCTGTTTCCTATTCCATTAACTATACTTGTGTCTTTTAACACCGATGATTGGAATTTATGTGCAAGGTATACACACACGGCTACCACAATAATAGCCACTAATGGAAGCTGGGAATGTAAAATTTTTGATCGTTTATTGTTATCGTTATTTAGCATTTCTTAAATTTTGTGTATTTCTTCATTGACGGAGATCAAGCTTAGGTAGTTTATGGTATCTTTTTGTAATTAAAAACCTTATCATCCGCGTACCAACTGGCTTGGAGACAATAATTATTACTCTTTCCGAGCTCGGTGTGAAGCGTTATTCCTTAGCTGATACACGTCTCGACCGTACTATTCCGGCAGTTGGAGACCATAGTTCATTTGAAGTGGAAGATTCATTAAAATGAGTGAAATAAGCCAAGCACAACCTGACTACAATTATAAAGTAGTTAGGCAATTTACCATCATGACCATAGTCTGGGGTATCATTGGTATGGGCCTAGGGGTATTTATTGCCGCGCAGTTATTTGCACCTATGCTTAACTTTGACACACCATGGCTAACATTCTCACGTTTGCGTCCATTGCACACTAACGCCGTTATTTTTGCCTTCGGCGGCTGTGCGCTATTTGCAACGTCATACTACATCGTTCAGCGTACCTGCCAGGTAAGACTGTTCAGTGACAAACTTGCCGCATTTACCTTTTGGGGTTGGCAAGCCGTTATTGTTTTAGCTGTAATTACCCTACCTATGGGTTTAACCAGCACAAAAGAATACGCTGAACTAGAATGGCCAATTGATATTCTTTTGGCACTGGTTTGGATCGCTTATATCATTAACTTTTTCGGAACCCTAGTAATCCGTAAAGTTTCGCACATTTATGTTGCAAACTGGTTCTTAGGCGCGTTCATGTTAACTGTTGCAGTTCTTCATATTGGTAACAGCATGGCTATTCCGGTATCTTTCACTAAATCGTATTCACTGTATGCAGGCGCAGTAGACGCTATGATGCAGTGGTGGTACGGCCATAACGCGGTAGGCTTTTTCCTAACTGCGGGCTTCCTTGGTATGATGTACTACTTCGTACCTAAGCAAGCTGGTCGCCCGGTTTATTCATACAGACTATCAATTGTTCACTTCTGGGCACTTATCTCTCTGTATATCTGGGCCGGTCCTCACCACCTTCACTACACTGCCCTACCAGACTGGACTCAGTCACTAGGTATGGTGATGTCTATTATCCTATTCGTTCCATCTTGGGGTGGTATGATTAACGGTATTATGACGTTATCTGGCGCGTGGCATAAACTTCGCACCGACCCAGTATTGCGTTTCCTTATTGTTTCATTGTCTTTCTACGGTATGTCTACCTTCGAAGGCCCAATGATGGCAATTAAGACTGTTAATGCACTATCTCACTACACTGACTGGACAATTGGTCACGTACACTCTGGTGCTCTAGGTTGGGTTGCAATGGTTTCAATTGGTTCAATTTACCACTTAATTCCAGTGCTATTCGGTCAGCGCGCTATGTATAGCACCAAGCTAGTTAATGTACACTTCTGGTTAGCAACTATCGGTGTTGTTCTATACATCGTAGCAATGTGGATGTCTGGTGTACTACAGGGTCTAATGTGGCGTGCAGTAAATGCTGACGGTACGTTAACCTATAGCTTTGTTGAGTCATTAGAAGCGTCTAAGCCTTTCTATGTGGTTCGTTTCATTGGTGGTTGTTTCGTGGTAGCAGGTATGCTTGTAATGGCATACAACACATGGAAAACCGTTCGTGCACCTAAAGGCAGTATCGCTGCAGACCCAGCGACTCAGCCAGCGTAGTAAAGGAGACGAATAATGAAAAACGCACATGAGTTAATTGAAAAGAACGTCGGTCTGTTAACGGTACTAATTCTTATCGCTATCAGTTTCGGTGCCATGGTTCAAATTACGCCGTTGATGTTTCAACAGCAAACCATGGAACCGGTAAAAGGCTTACGTCCATATACCGCGCTTGAGCTTGAAGGCCGTGATATCTACATCCGTGAAGGTTGTGTAGGTTGTCACAGCCAGATGATCCGTCCATTCCGCGCCGAAACAGAGCGTTATGGTCACTACAGCGTTGCTGGTGAATCAGTATGGGAGCACCCTTTCCTTTGGGGTTCTAAGCGTACTGGTCCTGATCTAGCACGTGTTGGTGGTCGTTACAGCGACGAATGGCACCGAGTTCACCTGCTTAATCCTCGCAACGTAGTACCAGAGTCGAACATGCCAGGCTTTCCTTGGCTTGCGGAAAACACGCTTGATGGTGAGTTAACAGCTAAAAAAATGGAAGTATTCCGTGGATTTGGCGTTCCGTATACCGACGAAGATATCGCGGGCGCGAAAGCGGCAGTACAGGGTAAAACGGAAATGCAAGCCCTTATTGCTTATCTACAATCTCTTGGCACACATTTGAAATAATATGGACCAGGGAATTGTAGGCAGCATTTTTACTGTCATCGTCTTTGTAAGCTTCATCGGTGTTGTGTGGTGGGCATTTAGCAGCCGCAACAAGAAAAAATTCGATGAAGCGGCAAACCTAGTGTTTGCAGACGAAGAAAAAGAAAAATCAAAAGAAGATTAGCAGGAGTCTCGAACTCATGAGTATGTTTTGGACAATTTGGATTTCAGTGATAACTCTAGGGTTAATCATTGGTTGCTACTTCCTTCTACGCTGGACCCTTGCTAACAAGACCGGCGTACCTGAAGGTGAGTCAATGGGCCACAAATTCGATGGTATTGAGGAGTTGAACAATCAACTTCCTCGCTGGTGGACAATTATGTTCTACATGACCATCGTTTGGGGCTTTTTATACCTAGCGCTTTATCCTGGCTTAGGTGCGTTTGAAGGTATTTTGGGTTGGAAGAGCTCTAACCAAAATATTCAATCGCTAGAAGAGTCAGCTCAGGCGCGTATTGATGCTAAAGAGCAAGGCTACCTAGTAGAATATGACCGTGAACTAGATTTCGCTGCCGAGAAGTTCGATCCGATCTTCGAAGCGTATGCACAAGTTCCTGTTGAAGAACTGGCTAAAGACCCAGAAGCAAATAAAGTAGGTCAGCGTTTGTTCCTACAAAATTGCTCTCAGTGTCACGGTTCTGATGCACGAGGTCAAAATGGCGGCTTCCCTAACCTAACGGACAACGACTGGTTGTACGGTGGTTCAGGTGCAAAAATCGTTGAAACTCTTACGCTTGGTCGTAAAGCGGCTATGCCAGCATGGCTAGATGCCATGGGTGAAGACGGTATCGAAGAAGTGGTTAACTACGTACTTAGTTTAAGCGGTCGCGATGTGGACCCTCAGCTTGCAGAAGCAGGTAAAGCACGTTTCGCAGCGTGTGCGGCTTGTCACGGTATGGACGGTAAAGGTAACCAAGCACTTGGTGCACCAAACCTTACTGACAATATCTGGCTATACGGCGGCAGCCACAGAGCGGTAACAGAAACGCTTACTTACGGTCGTAACGGTGTAATGCCGTCATTCAAGAAAACCTTGGGTGATGACAAAATTCACGTTGTTGCAGCGTATGTATACAGCCTTTCAAATGATTAATGATTTAAATCATTAAATATCTTAAAAAGCCTCGTTACTACGGGGCTTTTTTTATGAGAAAATACAGCGATATAGACAGCGACACAGAAAGTGCCGTTGCGAACACATTTTGTGCGCCTTAGACCTGCGTCCCCAACACTATATTTATTGTTATTAACTGATGTAGCAATAATAAATATGTTGTTAGCGACGTTGCTAGTGAAGTAAATACGAGAAAGATTTCGATGAATAGACCCTGGTATAAAGAGTTCTGGCCCTGGTTTTTAATTGCCGTACCTATTATTACACTCATCATGGGTGGCGTGTTGTTAAACCTTGCTATTAGCACCGAAGATAGCCTGGTGGTGGACGACTACTACAAGGAAGGAAAAGCGATCAATGCCCGTCTGGACAAAGAGGCCATAGCCCGCCGCAAGAATATCACTACCGATTTAACCATTGAAGATGGCAGCATAGCGCTAGAGTTTCATTCAGGTATTCCACAAGAAGGTAATGCGGTTAAACTAAGCTTTTATCACGTAACGCTTGAAGAGCGTGATGTCAGCGTTTTATTAAGCCGCGATGCTAAGGGTATTTATCGCGGTTTTGTCGAAGAAGATCTTGATGGTAAATGGCGCGTATCGCTAACCCCTATTGATGATAGCTGGAAAATACAAAATACCATCTATCTGCCCCACTCTGGCAAAATGAAATTCAATCCATAATGGCCAAGCACGACTGTTACCATTGCGGCTTGCCTATTGCGGGCTCAGACGATGGAAAATTTACTACCGTGATATTAGGGCAGCAACGCGACATGTGTTGCCCTGGATGTTTAGCCGTGGCCGAAGCCATCGTAACCAACGGTCTTGAAGACTATTACCAGTTTAGAACCGAACCAGCGCAAAAATCAGACGATGGCATTCTAGAGACACTCGACAAGCTCAAAGTGTATGATGACCCTTCCCTTCAAGAAGAGTTCGTGTTTGAAGAAGGTCAGGACAAACAGATTCAATTGACCCTTGAAGGTATTACGTGCGCTGCGTGTGGCTGGCTTATCGAAAAGCAGTTGTCAAAAGTTGAAGGGATAAAGCAAGTTGCGGTGAACGTTCAAGAGCGCCGAGCACTGGTTACCTGGTCACCTTTTCAAATCAAACTTAGTCAGATTCTTTCTACACTAAAACGCATTGGTTATGTTGGGTCGCCATTTCACCCCGACGAACACGAAGCCAGTTATAAACGCGAACAAAAGACTTTTCTGAAAAAGCTTGGCCTAGCAGGCATTATGACCATGCAGGTGATGATGCTAATGACTGGGCTGTATTTTGACTGGTTTGGCGCTATTGAATTAGAAACCCGACAGTATTTTTACTGGGTTGCCCTTACGCTTACTACACCTGTGGTGCTGTATTCAGGCAGCACTTTTTATGTGGGCGCCGCCAATGCGCTAAGCGCAAGAACAGTTAATATGGATGTACCCGTTACGCTCGCCATATTCGGTACTTACATTGCTGGAATTCGCTCTACAGTATTAGAGCAAGGCGAGGTGTATTTTGAATCTATTTGTATGTTCATTTTCCTGCTGTTACTCAGCCGCTTTTTAGAACATCGTAGCCGTCATCGCGCCGCACAGATCTCTGCCAATATGATGCAGTATGTACCCGTTTCAGCCACCAAATTACTGCCGGATGGCAGCCTAACCGAGTGTCTGGCAAAGCAGTTAAGAATTGACGATGTGGTGCTGGTTAAGCCGGGTGAAACGATCCCCATTGATGGGGTGGTGATCGAAGGGAACGCAGCGGTTGACGAATCTATGCTTACCGGTGAGTTTAATCCGGTGCGCAAGTCAAACAATAGCACCGTTTATGGTGGTACTGTATGTCAAGACGGCAGCCTGACCATTAAAGTGACACAAACTCTCAAAAATGCGCTGGTAAATCAAATAGTAAGGCTGCAAGCAAGTGCTATGGCGAATAAGCCTAAAGCGGCACAAATAGCTGATAACTTTTCTCGATATTTTGTAACAGCTGTCTTGCTGATTTCTGCCTTAACTTATGGGTTTTGGGCATATCAGGGGAGCGACGACGCGTTTTGGATCACCATATCAGTATTGGTAGCAACCTGCCCTTGCGCATTAGGGTTGGCTACGCCATCAGCGTTAACTTGCGCTATGGCGAAGTTGAACAAGCAAGGTATTTTGCTTAAACGCGCCGATGCGCTCGAACAAATCACTGATATCGACACCATCGCACTGGATAAAACTGGTACGCTGACACAAGGCAAATTTACCATTTCAAATGCCTGGTATGCTGACGGTGTAGACAGTGACAGTGCACTTTCAATTGCCCGTGCTCTAGAGTCGCGCTCTGAACATCCTATTGCAAAAGCCTTTAGCCACAATAAAGCCTTTAGTGCCAATAAAGCCCTTGGCGATAGTAACGTCCATAGTACGGATAATGACACAAGCAGACCTACTATCCACAATGTGGTTAATTTTACCGTGACGCCAGGAGGCGGCATTAGCGGTGAAATTAACGACACCTTGTTTTCAATGGGCTCTGCCCAATTTTGTGTCCACGAATCACAACAAAAGCTTCTTAAGGATTATCCGTCAGCCAATGTCTTTCTCACCGTGAAGGGCCGTATTATGGCGGCGTTTGAGGTAAGCGACACGTTGCGAGAGGATACTCAAGAAACCTTAAATATTCTGGCAAAAAGTCACACCCTTGCAGTATTAAGTGGCGATACACAACAAAACGTGGACGCTCTTACCGCTTCCTTGCCAATATCAACAGCTAAAGGTGGGCTCACACCAGAGCAGAAATACGATGCTGTACAGGCTATGCAGCAATCGGGGGCAAAAGTAATGATGATGGGTGATGGCATTAATGATGCGCCTGTGCTCGCCAGTGCAGATGTGGCTATCGCAGTAGGCAATGCTACAGACGTTGCTAAAACTGCTGCTGATGTCATATTACTTGGCGATCAGTTACTTTCTGTACCTGAACTGATTAAAACCGCACACCAAGTGAAGCAAAAAATTAGACAAAACATTGGTTGGTCGGTAGGTTACAACGTTTTGATTCTGCCTTTCGCCGTGTCTGGCCTACTTTCACCGTGGATGGCTGTTGTTGGTATGTCGTTAAGCAGTATTATTGTAGTCACAAACTCAACGCGACTATTGAGCAAATAGCATGAGTATTATTTACGTATTAATTCCAATCGCCATTATCATAGTCGCTGTCGCTATCGTGATATTCTTTTGGGCGGTGAAAACTAATCAATTCGAGGATCTAGACCGTCAGGGCTACAGTATTCTATTTGACGATGACCTTCCTCCTGAAGAGAAAAAGCTTGCTGAGCAACGCAAGCAACTTCAAGAAAGTATAATAGATAAAAGCCAAGCGCCTCATGGCAGAGATTAATTACTTTTCTGCATTTCTTATAGGCTTAGCTGGGGGTGTTCACTGTGTGGGCATGTGTGGTGGAATAGTTGCAGCGCTTAGAATGGTATCTCCAAAAGGTGCTTCAGCTGTGCCCTATACCCTTGCCTACAATATAGGTCGCATAACTAGCTATACGGTGGCTGGCGCCTTAACCGGGGCTCTTGGTAAAATCACCGCAGACTACATACCGCTTGCCAACTATGCGCTGTCTTTACTTAGCGGCATTATGTTATTTCTACTGGCCTGTTATTTGGGCAAATGGTGGACAGGATTAACGGTGCTGGAAAATGCCGGTAAAGGCCTATTTTCCAAACTACAACCTTTATCAAAACGTTTTTTGCCATTTAAGACCCCTTTAAGTGCGTTGCCTTATGGTTTTATTTGGGGTTGGCTTCCTTGCGGTTTAGTGTATTCAACACTAACATGGTCGTTAGCGGCAGGAACTGCAGTTGAAGGCGCAGCTCTTATGTTTTTCTTTGGTTTAGGTACTCTGCCCACCTTACTCGCCGCTAGTGCTGGTAGTCAGTATCTTATTCGAAGTTTTCAGCACACCTATTTTAGACAAATTATTGCCATAATAATGGCCATATATGCAGCTTATCTTGTTTGTGGGGCAATCATTTAAAAATCGGTGTATTATGGTGGGGTATTCTTTAAAAGAGCATGCATTATGAGCAAAGGAAGCCAATTTTCTATTCACTGTCAAAACTGTAGTTTCAGCCACCTGTGTTTACCAGTGGCGCTGAACAAAACAGAAATTGAATCTCTTGACGATATTATTGAACGTAAAAAGCCGCTTCATAAGGGCGATACGCTGATTCAAACCGGCGATAAATTTCGTTCGCTATTTGCAGTGAGAACAGGTTCATTTAAGTCCTTTGTGACCAATACCGAAGGTGAAGAACAGATTACCGGCTTCCACTTTCCTGGTGATATTATCGGCTTTGATGCATTAAGAGAGAACATGCACCAAAGCTACACGTCTGCATTAGAAACAGCCATGGTGTGTGAGCTTCCGTACGAAACTCTTGATGAAATGTCGGTACAATTTCCAAAGCTTCGCCATCAAATCATGAGCTTTATGAGTGCAGAAATAAAACAAGATCACGATATGATCATGCTTTTAAACAAACGCACCGCCGAAGAGCGCTTGCTGTATTTCATTTCACACCTGTCGCAACGCTTTGAAGAGCGAGGCTTCTCGAACAGAGAATTCCACCTAACAATGACGCGTAATGAAATCGGAAACTATTTAGGATTGACCATCGAAACCATCAGTCGTCTTCTAAGCCGCTTTCAGAAAGACAACATTATTAAAGTAGACGGCAAACTTATTACAATATTGGATTTCGACCGTCTAAATACCAAACTCGCGGCCCTAAATGGCCCTAGCGCGGTATGTAACGGCTAAAATTCTTGATCTAAAACAACTTACGTTTTTCTTAATGTCGTTTATAGTTAGTATGAATAACTGTTAAAGAGCTTCGATTTCGACAGCCGCTACTAAGTTTCGTAGTTAGGGGGACGTTATGATTGAGTGTAAACGAATTCTGGCCGTGGTAGATGCCGAGCGCGATAATCAACCTGCACTAAGCCGTGCTTATGAACTCGCTTCAAAAACAGGCGCTTCAGTTACCGCCATGATGGTGGTATACGACTTATCTTATGATATGACGACCATGCTTAGCCCCGATGAGCGCGAGTCAATGCGCGATGCAGTTACAAAGGAGCATGCAAAATGGCTTGCCACCCACTTAAGAGAACAAGGATTCACTGAAACTGATATCGTTGTAGAATGGAATAATCGCGCGTATGAGTCGATTATTTACTACACCCTAAACAATCAGATAGATTTAGTGGTAAAGGCAACCAAAAAGCACGACGATCTTGCTTCTGTTATTTTCACCCCCACCGACTGGCATTTAATGCGTAAATGCCCTCGCCCAGTATTACTCGTTAAAGAGCACGACTGGCCAGAAGGTGGAGAGATTATTGCTGCAGTAAACGTAGGCAGTGAAGACGATGAGCATGCCGCACTTAACGATAAGCTCACCCTCATTGCTAACGACTACGCCTCTTTATTGAAAGGTAGCGTGAATTTGGTCAACAGTTACCCCTCTACACCACTTAATATCGCCATAGAAGTACCTGAGTTCGACCCCGATACCTATCATGACGCGGTAAAAAATCATCATTTAAAGGAAATGCGTAGTCACGCGTTAAAGTACGGTATTCCTGAGAACAAATGTGTAGTAAGAGAAGGCCTTCCGGAAAAAGTCATCCCGCAAGTGGCAAAAACACTGGATGCAGAGCTGGTTGTTATTGGTACTGTTGGCCGTGTGGGCATTTCAGCGGCCCTAATTGGTAACACTGCAGAACACGTGATCGACGAACTCAATTGCGATGTGCTTGCTATTAAGCCAGATGGATTTGTGTCGCCGTTGTCGGTGTAGTCTTTTCATCAGTGCTACATAGCCCGTGTTTGCCGTTACTTAGCGGCGAACACGGTATGTCACCAACAAATTTAACTTCACAAGCATGGTCTCGAAAAGCCGCTTTAATGTATAATGATGGCTTTATCACAAACCAAGCTAGTTAATTATGAGTTTAGGCACAAGCAGTGCTGACGCGTCGCCTTTAAACGCTGCGCAAAGTAAGCAAAAGTACAACTTCAATAAACTTCAGAAACGTCTTCGCCGTAATGTGGGTAAAGCCATAGGTGATTTCGGCATGATTGAAAACAACGACAAAGTTATGGTGTGTTTATCTGGCGGTAAAGACAGTTATACCATGCTTGATATTCTATTGTTTTTAAAGAAGATTGCGCCTATTCATTTTGATATCGTTGCGGTTAATCTTGACCAAAAGCAGCCTGGTTTCCCAGAACATATCTTGCCTGAATATTTAGAAAGCATTGGTGTTGATTACAAAATTGTAGAAGAAGACACCTACTCTATTGTTAAAGACAAAATTCCAGAGGGAAAAACGACCTGCTCGCTTTGTTCTCGCTTGCGCCGTGGTATTTTGTATCGCACAGCAAAAGAACTGGGTGCTACTAAAATTGCGTTAGGCCACCACCGCGACGACATGCTAGAAACGTTTTTCCTCAACATGTTCCATGGTGGCAAACTTAAGTCCATGCCGCCAAAACTGGTCAGCGACAACGGTGAACATATCGTTATTCGTCCATTGGCGTACTGCACAGAAAAAGACATCGAGAAATATTCTCAAGCCGCTGAGTTCCCAATTATTCCTTGTAATCTTTGCGGGTCACAAGAGAACTTACAGCGCCAAAACATAAAGGCTATGCTTCAAGACTGGAACCGTCGCTTCCCAGGTCGTATAGAGTCGATGTTCCGTGCTCTCCAAAATGTGGCGCCTTCACATTTAGTAGACAGTAATTTGTATGACTTTAAGGCGATCACAACTCAAGATGGGCCTGTTGAGGATGGTGACATTGGATTTGACCAACCCACTTTTAATACTGAAAATAGCGCAAACTTCAGCGATGAAGACAACGCTATTGAAGTCGTTAACATCATGGAACCGAAGTAAATGAAAATTGGACTTGCTTTAGGTGCCGGTGCCGCGAGGGGCTGGACTCACATTGGTATAATTGAAGCATTGGAAAAGCTAGGCGTTAAAATTGACGTGGTGGCGGGTTGCTCTATTGGTGCTTATGTTGGTGCTGCCTATGCAAGTGGCAAGCTGGAAGCATTGAAAGAGTGGGCCTGTTCCCTCAGCGACTGGCAGGTACTTGCTCTTATGGGCGTAGGACTTAGACGCGGCGGTATTGCCAGCGGACAGAAAGTTTTCGACAAGCTAGCAAGCGAGTTTTGTGAATCGACTTATGAAGACATGCTTAAGCCGTTTGCGGCTGTAGCTACCGACCTTTATACCGGCCGTGAAGTGGTGTTTAACTCTGGTCCTATCGGAGACACCATTCAAGCATCCTGCGCTATTCCCGCACTTTTTGCGCCCGTAGCACATGGAGATCGCTGGTTGGTAGACGGTGCCGTTGTAAACCCTGTACCGGTGAACTTATGTCGCCAATTAGGGGCCGATTTTGTAATCGCGGTTAACCTTAACGCCGATTTTCGACCACTTCGTCTTGAAAAGTTGAGGCAGGATCACGAGGAAAACCAGCGCAAAACTGAGGACTTTTTTACGAAGAGTCAAAACGTACTACGCCAATGGTTTTCGCCTGATAGTAAAGAAGACAAAGCGTTAGAGAAAAATGAAGATAAAGACGAAGCTTTATCTGACACTGGCGAGTTAAAAACTGAAGAAGGCATTGCTTCTGATGTGATTGAAAAAGTGGAAGAAGAGTTTACCGAAGTGCCCGCAAAAGTGAATAAGCGCAACCCGCCGGGAATTATGAGCGTGATGAGCAGTTCACTTGAGATTCTTCAAGCACGCGTTACTCGCTCAAGACTAGCGGGCGATCCGCCAGACATACTTATTGAACCTCAGCTTACCGATGTGGGCATTATGGAATTCCATAGAGCCGAAGAGCTATGCGCGAAGGGTGAAGAAACCATCGCGCGTCTAGCAGAGCAAATTAGGTATCAGCTACTTACCTAATCGCGAATATAACAAGCGCTTAGCTTGAAGCCATAGCAGTAACACGTAACGGCGCATGAGGCAGCGTTAGGCCTTTTGCGTCGTCGATCCAATCTTGTTCTAAATGCAACACACCATTATTGATTTGCACACCTTGTGGTGTGATGAAATCTAGATTCTTGTCATCAAACTGAATCATCAAGCCCTTTACTGAAGGCATCATGAAAGACAAGAAGCTTCCCATTTCATTAAAAAACGCCTCATACTGAGCATACAGAAATGTTAGGTCTTCTTTGGTGTAGTGCTGCTTTAAATACTCTGGTTTCGTTTCTAATTGAACCGACATATCACACACATTTGCGCGTTCGTTCAAATCAATGCGAACCAGTGCATTGGCAAGCTTCAGGGCTTTTTCAGTTGGCACAGTAAAACGCCCTTCTTCACTTACCGTAAGCGGCATGGTTTTCTTGTCAGTAACGATAGACGCCCCGTTCACTTCGCACAAACGCCCCTCACCTACACGGACAAATCCAAAAGCAAACTGCAGTGCTTGAGTATCCTCGTTATCTAGCTTTTTAACATGGCTATAAAAACGGCTGTACTCTACATCTATCGTTTCAGCAGCAACGTTTGTACTAGCTACACCCACAAATAGTGATGAAGCAAAAAATAAGGCCGCGCGTATCATTCGGATAAAAACTCCTCGTTAAATTGGATCATAGTTTGAAGCTCTTCAACATAAGCGGCTCCACGTTCAGAATAATTCATAAGCCCTTCAGCGAGTGCCACACCAGTAATCGGTATTTGATTAGCGCGCAGTCTACTGCGAATCTCACGTAAATCCGCGTACGCATCATGGCGGTTTAAATTTCGCATATAGGTGTACGTCGCCCGGGACAGGCTATCAAACTTGGCTACTTCGTGAGACGCCCCATCGTTTCGACGATTTGGAACAAAGCCACACCCTTTAGAAAAGCACCACAACCCAAAAAAGTTATAGCCTTTTCTCGCAAAGCGACTGGTTCCCCAAGCCGACTCGTTTGCAGCCTGAACAAGTACCAGTTCGACTGGTAAAACATCAATTTTTTGTAGCAGCGCCAGCAATTTCGTTTTAAGCGGCTGTGTTGGCTTAACTCGATATTCCTCTTCTAACCATTCAAGCCTTGCCATATCTTCTTCAGAGAGCGTCTCGTTAGCTAACGCCTTTCTGTACAAGGTTTGCACGTAATGCCTTAACGTAAGTAGATACGCATTCTGCTTCTCTACTTCAGGACGTAAATAGTTAAAAAATGCTTCTTTCTTCTCTTTTACATCTGTATAGGCAGAGAAGTTAGGCACCGGCTTTTTAGCTTCAACCGTTTGCGGTATATCTAAAATATCCGGCTCGTCCTTTGTAAAAATTATGGCGTTAATGACGATTACAGCCAATACGCCCAGCGTTATAAGAACAATTTTAAAGGTTTCACGCTTATGCATCGAAGCTAGACTCATTCACATCGTTTTCAGATGCTTCCGTGCTCACTCCTTGCTCGCCAATCAATTCCTGATAGAGCAAGCCCATCATACTAAAATAAAACGGTAATACCCAAATAAGTGAAAAGCCCAGCGTTAACGGCACCGACACAAACAGTAAAAAGAACACACCAAATATGCTGGCGATTTGAGTCCAGTATGCATTAAATACGCGACACGACAGGATGATCGCGCTAATTGGCGTTAACTTTCTGTCAGCGACTAACATTAAGGAAAAAGACGACGCTAAATAAAAGTAAAGACCAGGAATGATAAGCAGCATCATACCTAGCTGAACAAGAATACTGTTTACTAACTGAGTTAGCGCCAGCAAAAATATCAAGGGGAAAAACTGAAATACGGTAAATACTGAAGTTTTAGTGCCACGGGCAACAAAAACGCCCATCATATACAACCCCGTCAACAGCGGGGCAACGATGCAGATTGCAACAATTTCTATGATAGACTGATGCTCGAAAACGTAGGTCCCATCGTCATTCATTGTGATGTACTGCTGAGCAAATACACCTAACACGACAAACGTCAAAAATAGAACAACACTTCCCTGCAGTAATGATGAAAAGTTTGCCTTTGTTAAACCGGCAGCGCGGCGCAATAGACCTTTGGTATCAAATTGATACTGTTTAGACAACGTATTGTTCAGGCGGTCTTGGTTTACGTCTTTCACACAACTCTCTTATCTTTTTGAAAAATCGGCGCGATTATACCAATTCACAAAAACAAATGCCTGTTTGTAAGGTAAACAAACGTTAACCTAGTACTAATTTCGCAGCTAAACCGACGAGTAGCACCCCCATCGCACGGTCTAACCAATACCCTTTTTTACCAATAAGCTCGGCTACTTTACTGGTGCTCAAAAGGTATGAAAGAAAACAGAACCACAGTCCAGTGGCTATAGCTAAATAGATACCGTAGCCAAGTTTCACTGTAAATGGAGTATCAATACTAATAATTGCAGTAAACAACGAGAGGAAAAACAGTGTCGCTTTTGGATTAAGCCCATTTGTTAGAAAGCCCATCCAAACTGCGCGCTTTGCCGATATGTGGGATGTTTTCTTTTCAGCGTTAACCGCCTGGTCCTGCTTTACAGGCCCGCTTCTAAGCGCACCAAACGCAAGGTACAGTAAATAAGCTGCGGCGGCATAGCTAAACGTGGTGAATAACCATGGAGTAGTTGCAATAACCACACTAAGCCCTACTAACGAGTAAGCCACATGCAGTAATATAGCTAAGCCAATCCCTATACTGGTGTACATGGCGATACGTCTGCCATAGGCCACGCTGTTTCGAACAACCACCGCGAAATCTGGCCCTGGGCTAGCAACAGCCACAAGGTGTACCAACGCAATGGTAAGAAACTCATTCATATACTGCATGTTATGCGCCTCCTACAGCGCGTACTTTGATATTAATTGATCAACCCATTGTGGGACGATGTGAGAAGCAGGGCCTGTTAGCGATTCATCGAACAATGCATTAGTTACGCCCGGCTCCAAATTTGCCTCTATGGTGTGTGCGCCACTTTCTTTAGCGATCTGAACAAAACCCGCGGCAGGATAGACATTACCTGATGTGCCAATAGCAACAAACACATCAGCCTTTGAAAGCGCATCGTAAATCTCTTCCATGTACATGGGCATTTCACCAAACCACACGATATCCGGTCGTAAGGTTACTCTGTTGCAACACGGGCATTTAGTGGTGTGATCAAAACTATCACTCCAGTCAAAAGTTTGCTGGGTTATAGCGCAGCGCGCCGATAGCAGCTTGCCATGCATATGGTAAACAGACTGGCTTCCACCGCGTTCATGCAAGTCATCTACATTTTGAGTAACCAACATCAGGTTGCTACCGAACGCTTTCTCAAGTTTGGCCAGCGCCTCATGCGCTGCATTAGGATTCACGTCGTCTTGCTGTAGCTGCGCACGTCGAGCGTTGTAAAAGCGATAAACTAAGCTAGGATTTTGTTCAAAAGCCTCTGGGGTGGCCACCTCTTCTACGCGATGATTTTCCCAAAGGCCGTCATTATCCCGAAATGTCTTTAATCCAGATTCAGCGGAAATCCCCGCACCGGTAAGAATAACAATATTGGGTAGAGATTGATCAGATGGCATCAGGTTGTTCTTACTCTGTAATTATAGCGCTAATTATACGATTAGCATGTTGTGTATTTACTTAGTTAAAAGCCGCGACTCTTTACATATCTTTGACCACAGGATATTGAGTATCAGCGCCCCACTCTGACCAAGAGCCATCGTAGACTGAAACCTGAGTAGCGCCGCACAATAATGCCGCCACACCAATTATGCAGGCGGTAACGCCAGAACCACACGTACAAATAATGGGTTTGCGTAAATCGATATTAGCGCGGTCAAAAATAGCCTTAAGCTGCTCAACTGGCAAAAAATGCCCGCTTTTGAGTAAGGTGTCAAAAGGAATATTAAACGCACCAGGCATATGACCTGAACGTACTCCTTCACGAGGCTCTGACACTTCTCCTTTGAATCGCGGCGCGCTGCGCGCATCAACAAGTTGTGCTTCAGTATTTATTGCCTGAAGTACTGCACCGGAATTTGCGAACCAACCAGGCCTAGGTGTAGCTTGATAGGTTAATTTTCCGTATTGTTGTTGTTCTGAAACCGGCAGCGCTGCTTTTTCCCATGCAGGCTGCCCGCCATTTAATATATAAACATCTTGGTGGCCCAACGCTTTTAACATCCACCACACCCTTGGCGCAGAATATATTCCACGGGTATCGTATACCGCAATAGGTGTGTTCGCTGTTATGCCCTGATTACCAAGATAAATTGCAAGGTCGTTTGCAGAAGGCATACTGTGAGGGAGACCTGTAGTGTGATCGCTACCTTCACTATCTAAGTCAAAGTCGACTGACGCAGGTAAAACCATTGCCGTTCGCGTATCTGGTGTTTTTGAAACGGGGTCGTCCATTAACGCTCGTACAAGCGTTACCGGCTTTTGTTGCATTACATTGGCTAATTCACCAACTGAGAGCAATACCGATGCCATTACATTCTCCTAAAAGGCACCCACATCAGTGAGTGCCCTGTAATACCCCGATAAAACAAATCGGTGCGTATTCAAACACATTACATAGTTAGCTAACCAACTAACCTATGTTGCGGATTTACTTAGCTAAGAGCTGCGATAGCCGCGTCGTAGTTCGGCTCTTCTGTTGTTTCTGCAACTTGCTCTGTGTAAACCACTTTGCCTTCAGCATCGATAACCACTACTGAACGAGACAGCAGCCCAGTAAGCGGCGCTGATTCAAAGGTAACACCATAGTCATCACCAAAGCTTGAGCGGAAAGTCGAGCCTGTAAGTACATTTTCAATACCTTCAGCACCACAGAAGCGACCCGCTGCAAACGGAAGATCTGCCGATACACAGATAACTGTAGTGTTATCCAATTTTGCCGCCTCTTCGTTGAATTTACGCACAGACATTGCACATGTTCCCGTGTCGATAGAAGGGAAAATGTTTAATATCACATTTTTTCCTGCAAGCTCAGACAGTGTTACTTCACCCAAATCTGCTTTCACTAAGGTAAAGTCTGGTGCAGATGTACCTACTTCAGGAAGCTGACCCTTTGTCGTAACTGTATTGCCTTGAAAAGTAACTGATGCCATTCGCTTTCTCCATGTTTTGTTAATATGAAATAGTGGATGTAAAACAATACTTTCGCAAATAAAAGTGACGCTTTTTAAATGTTACTTTTAACCTGCGACTCTGCAAACGCAAGCTTATGCTGCAAATGCGGCTTACCTTTTAAATATTCCCGTCTAAACACACTGAAATAATGCGCTAAGGTTTGTGCCCCTTGCTTCTGCTGCGCAAGGTCTAATACGCTAATACCAACTTCAGCAGTACAGTGTTGGAAATCATGGGTAGATTCGCGTAGTAGATAATCTGACGCTACGTCCATACTCACGCCCAACACAGGAAAGTCATGCAAGTAGGGGCTCTTCACGAACATTTTTTTTGCTTCACGCCACGTTCCATCCAAAAAAATAAATAGTAACGTTTTCCCAGTATTCAATGGTGGCGTATCAATACAACGTTCAGCTGCAGCATATTCGTGTGGAAATACCACGATAGGAAAATATTTTTCGTTACGAAGTAACGCCAATAGCGCCTCTTCTGGCTCGGTGCGCTTCCACAAGAATGCGTGGTTATCTTTAACCACATCCGCAATTAAACGACCGGTATTAGTAGGCTTATAATATTCGCCTTTGTACATCAAAAACAAAACCGCCACATCAGTGCCAGCCTCAGGCTTAAATTCACAAATACAGTTTTGCGTTGGAAGCAGACACGCCTCACAGCGAACTACTTTACTCCCACGCGCGTGGAATGGACGTTCAGCACGAGATAACTCGTCTAAACGAAGTGACATAACAGAATTCAAGATGGTACGTCTTTGCCAAAATTTTTACGGATTTTACCATAGTAATTGGTGATAAAAGAGCGCAATTGTCTTATCAATTTTTTGATTTAAAGTTTGGAGAATTGGGAGTAGATAAATGGTGCCCGGGGCCGGAGATAAAACAAAAACACAAACTACTGATTAGTAATGATATAAATATAACAACTTCGACTTTGTAGCACCATTTGTAGCACCAAAAATTACCTTTAGGACCTCTTTAACGGATTCACTTTTTTGTTATAAGTAACCAGCTTTTAATAAGAAAATATTTTGCTTAAATTCTAAAACATTCTCGTTAGAGTACTGAGTAAGATTCAATCAGATTACTAAATAGTGACGTAAGCTTAATACAACCAAGTTCTATAAAAAAAGCTACAAACTGCCAATATAAAATGTATTGCACCTACAACAACGTAAACGGTTAAAAAGTGCTGTTTAGGTGGAAGCAATTGTTTTTCACTAATTTGTTTTATTTCCTCTTTGGAAATGTGGTTATGAAGTTTTGAAGACCAATCAGTGAAGATTCTTTCAGAGTTAATTAGAGATTGGTTAGCGTTCCAAAAGCGCATGACGAAAGAAACTAACAAATATACAGCAACACCTTTAAAAATGAGCTCTATAGAGCTGTCGGTCATAAATTCTCTTTTACCAAGCGTAATTCGTGAAAATACCGTTAAAGAAAAAATGAACGACAATGATAAAACATCTGTAACAAGACCTTTGCTGATCGAGTCACATAGTTCATTAAGCTTTGTCGAGAAATCTCTCAGGTCGCTGTATAGCTCCTTTAATTCTTTACGATAATCTTCGTTCCTTTCCGCTAAGAGGAATTTGTACTTTGACTTGGCCTGTTCTAGACTTTCTATTATTAAAGAATCGTTCAGCCCTTGGAGGTTAAATTTTTGAGGTAGTTCTAAAGCTAATCTGTCAGCTATTAGCTGTTTCTTTGTTTCACAGTCATCACCTGTATAAATCCACGAAATCAGCTCTTCAAGATTTTTGCACTCTAACGGATCTTCACTTCGCCATGAACCTATATTTACACTGAGATGTTTTAGCCCGTCGAGGCTAATATCCCCCTGTGAATAGAAAGAGGTTGCCAAGCTTGCTAAAAGGCTAGATTTGTATGCATTTCGAATAATCGCAAACTTAGAATCACCTACATCTCCTTTAGTTATAGCGAATAATGCCGGGGCAATTTGAATTGCTGAGTTTGATATAAGCTTTATCGTGCTCTTTATTTTATCCTGATTAGGAATATAGAGATGTGTCGATTTTTTAAAAACGTTGGTATCGTCTACAGGAGTTATTCTCAAATATTCTCCAGATATCGATACATCTAGGCCATGCACTTGTATTCTGATGACTTTGTCTTCTGAAAGTAATGAAGGCTCGAAAGGATTTCTGAAGCCGAAAAAGTCTCTTTCAGCAACATCAAGGAAATCATCTGAAAAGAATAGATACTCTTCAAAAGCTGTAAACTTAGAGTCGTAGCCAGTTTTCTCAAGCAGCTTGGCTTTATTAATATTTATTGACCAGTCAACCGAGCCTTTATCAAATTCTTCGTCATCGTGTTCAAAATCGTATTTTTCATTATCTATGAAAAGTGATTCTATAAAGCTTTCGCTAATTGATAGCGATAAAAGGCGCTTAAATACACTGAAACACTCTTCATTAAAGTAGCCTTCGACGAAAAGCGTTTCTAAATTGTCTTGAGAATTATGTGAATTTTTTAGCAATAGAGCCAAGTCATCGCATATAGCCTTAAGAGAGCTCATCAATCTTACTTGCCCTAATTATAATAAGTTTTTCACCAGTTTTGTTGTCTGAGGTAATTTCTATACCGTTAGATTCTGGACTACCCTCAAACTTTACAATTACGTGTTTATTGGTTCTATAGCAGTTAACTTTGTCACTGTCAGGAATGGAAGCAGGTCTTGCAACGAACTGCACTCCCTCCATTGCATTTTCTTCCCTACCCATGAAATTTTTAAAAGATATAAGTCGTTCATTATGAACATCTTCATTTTCGTGAGCACACACAGCCACAGCGATATCATCCATTGAGAGAACCTGCCCATCATGAGCATTAATAAGCGCCACTGCAGTAGCTTTAGCCTCGCTCTTACTTAGTCCTTCTACAGTACCAGCCCACTTCGATACAAGAGATGGTACTCGACGCGAGTAAACAGAGTCATTCGCAAGAAGCTTAACACCCAAAAATCTTTCAAAATAATCTGTAATAGCCTTATCACTGTCTAGCTTTTTCCCAACGCGACCACGCTCAACTGCAAGAGCGTCCCATTTGAAAATATTATTTACGTCGATTAATGCTCGCTTTTGAATCGCACTCTTATTTTCAGCGAGTGAGTCTGATATTTCCTTAAATGAAACCTTCAAATTGTCGTTTTTGTTTCTTATCTGTTGGAGTACTTTTGTGTAGTCTACTTTGATGATAGCTATGAATGACTTGGTTTCAGCGTCGATTTCCATTGTCACCCTTGAGACAATAAGAATACCACTTACCGCTGTATTTGGATGGAATCTTAAGAAGTCCTTTGCAATTTTTTTTGAGTTACTTTCAAAGTATTTTTTAGGATCTTGGGTTATCTCGTTGCACCATGTAGAAAGTAACGACTCTTCTTCACCCTTTCCCTCTTTGTTTCTCTCGTCAAAAATGTACTGGGTGCCTTTAGTGCATTCTTGAATCATTTCGGTAAAAAATTTACGCTGGTCAAAAGTGAGACTTACTTCTTTAAGGTATTCGGGTAAACTCGTTCCTTGAATCATTATGTGGTAGATGAATTCGTGAACTTCTAGAGAATTGATCGAAGCAGCCGGAACAGCGGAAATTCTATCACGCATCTTAAAATCCCTTTAAATATATTAAAACGTTTACAGTTATTATGTATTTTTTAAACTGAGTAAGGTTAACCTATTTAAAAACACATGTTCAAGTAACTCAGTATTAACAGTCTGCTAATACTAATCAAACAGGCTTATCGAGTAAGCCACTACGTTTTCCCTATTGCATAAATCACAATTGAACTTGAAACCGTGGTTTATATCTCGCTGCCAGATAGAAACGGGATTAAGACAGCCTTTGTTTGCGCACGTTGCACTTACTTTATCGGGTCTGTAACTAAGCTGGTGGTTAACAGCATCAAAAGTAATTTCGTATGAAGCTGAACACTTAGAGTTTGAGCAGTGCAGATTAAACTTACTAACGGTGTAGTCAGGATCACACCCAATGCGCTCACCACACTTTTTGCAGTCGAATGTAAAAAGACCTGCTTTAGGAACGAGTTTAGAGATAGGGCTATTGATCACTTCATCCAGTAAGATGCTTAACCGTTCCAACGTTTTATTAACGCTGGTGGTATTAAGAGCGATAGGTTCTAAATCATTGTTAAAGCTAGCGTGAAGATAAGAGCCTATCTTATGGTAATGCTTACTCAATTCTTTCCGCGATAGAACACGTTCAGTCTCATCCATTATAATGTCGTTCTCGTCTTCCTTACTGGCCATAGTGAGCCTTACCCCTCTGTCAGCATATGGCGCAATCTCAAGCAAACGTTTAATAAGTCTGCTTGGCTGCCATTCTTTGAGGTCATCGTTAGACAGCACGCTTTTGTAGCACCATGCCCTTTCGTATATCAAACATTCAAGACACTGCCTAAGTTCAAGGGCCGCATACCGTAGTACCTCTTCGCTATTAGACGGTAACATGGCATTAGCGCGAATTAAGCAGCCCCGTGCTACATCCCTATATTTCATGGTAAATCCCTTCTAAATTTGCACTATCGATTCTCAATTTGCACTTTACTTTAGTCATTAACCAAGAGTGCAAACGTTTTATTTAGCTGATAAATATACAGTTATTTCTGTTATTTGCACTATTTGCACTTTTTGCAGTAGAAATATACCTATCTAACCCCGTGCCCCTTAACTTTTTGCTTTCACGCGAAGAGAAGCCCGATTCGACACACTATATTTTGGTCTTGCTGTATTGGGTATGGACAACCATAACGAGGTAAAACCCAATTACCCTTTGAGTAATATTTATAAATTAGGTCTGGTATACAATACCTTAGTGCAAACGTTCAATTTAATGGTGAGATATGACCCCTCTTGAATACGAACAAAGCTTATACTTCAAGCTAGGTATGGATTTACATATCATTTAAACCAATGATTTAATTACACTTATTACACCTTAAATTATAACCCCCCTATGAAAATTCCTAGCTGTTAAAAAAACGCGGTGCTTTGAGCCGTATGAGGACCCCTTCCAAAAGGACCCGTGAAATATTGTAGGCAAACATGACCATGAAGTGAGTTCGTTTGCAAAGGTTATGGTGGTGGGTATACGCAATGCCACCTCACTCAACTGAAGTCTGTTTAAAAGTCTTTACAACTGAAAGCGCGTTAAGCCCCGTTGCGCAGGGTAGAAGGGAGAAACTCCAGACCTAGTAAAATAGAGTGCAAATAGTGCAAATAGTGCAAACGGGAGTTGTAACTCTATGTTTATAAATACATATTTAGCATTTGCACTACTGCAAACGGCTATAAACAAAGTGCAAACAGGTACTGCATAGTGCAAATTTAATAAGATAAATGGCGTGTTATTGGTGCTTACAGAGAAAGAAATGAGCAGTTGGAGTAATGGGTTTAGGTGGTTAATCAGATGCAACAATACTAAACCTGTATATCTAAACAGGCTTAGTATATTAGACATTATCCATTGGTATATATACATAGTCAGGCTGACTTAGCTTGTTTAGCTTCGTCTTGTTCACTATCGCTTAAAGCCATTCTATCTACAGCTTCAAAGAGTGAAGATGCCTTGAACTTAATCACCTGTTGAGACTTACCACCAGCATTAGGTAGAGCTTCAGAGGTGTTTAGCTTCTTACGTTCTAGCTCTGACGGTCTAAGCATAGAAACGCCTAGATCTCTAAGCAGTCGAGCGGCCCTCTTACCATCAAACCCTTTACACATAACATCCATAAAAATATCTTTATAGACGTAATACATATGGTCTGTGGTGGCGTCTTTGTCAGGGTGCCTAATAGTAATTTGCTCTCTATAGCCCCACATTTCTAATTTAGATGGTACATGCTCATCAATGACCATAGGGTCTTTTGCCCCTCTTCTATCCCACCGTTTAAAGTGCTTTTCACCATAAAGCTTTATTTGCTTCGCCAGGTGATTAAGAAGCTGTATCTCTTCCACGTTCCCAGTACCACCCCGAATATCTACCCACATTCTGAACAAGGATATAGCCGATTGAATAGAATGGCCCTCGCTCCATCCAGTAATGCCAAAAGTTGAAGCAAGCTCACCAGCTAAGCCCACCAGCGCAAATTTCTGAAAGGCCCTTACTGCTTGTCCACCAGCATCATTACCAAGCACACGTTCTCTATAAGTTGCAATCTCTGCATGATGCACTTTGATTAGTTCGCCTAAGTCGGTACTGGTTAACTGCTTAATAAATTCTAAGAACGGTTCACCGTAGTACTTTTCACACGCCTTGTTTAAGTGGTCAGACAATGCAGCACCGTTAATAAAGTTATGTGTATCGGTGTATATGCCATTACGCTTTTTAAGTGCTTCGTCTTCGTGCTGAGAAGCTGGCAGAGAAAGAAAACGCATATGAACACCACCATTAACCGATTTGCCAATGCTGCCTAAGTAGTCATCAATAGTCTTTTCACCGTTTGACAAGAACGCTAGGTTCCAACGCTGTGTTTTCTTCTTGGCATAGTCAGGGCCAGAGCGGTTCTTTCCTTTACCGTTACCAACCATATAAATGATGCCCTCAATAGTTAAGGGGTTAGCTTCGTTCAGCTCATCGAGCGCCAATAGCATATCTGAATGTAAAGCTGCGGTATCTTCTAAGGCGTTATCAGTGGTACGCCATGAACCTTTAAATTCACTAGGCTTGCCATACACAGAGCAAGCAACATTCATTAACGTGGACTTACCTAACGAACTGTCACCGTAGAAGTGAAAGCCTACATTCTCAGAAAGCCCCATCAAGCTAACTAGGGGGCCAGTAAAGGCCAGAGACACAGCAAGAGTAAGTAAAGGGTTTCCTTCGCAATATGACGCTATTTCACGTTGCCAATCTGATATAGCGCCAGCGGCCTTTAATTTACAATCCCGAGCGTTTTCATTGTCGTAGAGAAGCGGTGACTCTGTTTTGCCTATCGTTTGGTCTGGCAAAATGAAAGCATTCTTATGCCAACCTAATTTCTTAACTAATCCTACTCTATTGGTTATGTCAGGGCAGTTAAGGTAATCAATGAGTTTTCCTTTCTCTTGCGAGCGTGGCTCTATATGAAGCCCTTCGGAAAGCAATTGTTTTCTAATGTCTGAACCACCGTCAGTAGCAAACAGGCGCTTAGGAATATTCAAGCGCTTCTCTTGACCGTCATAGTCTTTAAAGCGCACAAGTACACCCCAATCTTGACCAGAGCCACCAGCGTCACGGGTTAAGGCTAACAGTTCTAAAGGGGCGCATATTCGCTTGTATATTTCATTCCCTTTATCATCAGACTTGTAAAACGCTTCTACACCGTTATCGGTTAATTTAAAGCCTTGAGGTACATTGGGCTTAATATCGCTAGGGGCGTGTGTAATCGCCTCTTTTATGAATAGTTCACCACTTTTCTTTAACGCTTCTAAGTGTGCAGCCCCCCAACCTAGTTCAAGCGCGTCAGCGGCATCTGCTTTATCGGGCCACGTGCAATCTTCACCAAATAAAGGGCCACCTTCGCTTTCAGAAAGAGGGGTTTTAGCCAAGCTATCTAAATTTATAATTCTAATGCTTGCTGCATCTAATGATGTAAGTAAGTTCTTAAGCTCTTTAGCGCACTTAATGCCGGCATTATCATTATCAGGCCATATGATTACATTACGCTTAGCCAACGGTGTGAAATCGGCCTTACTGATAGACTTAGATCCGTTAGGCCACGTCATACAAACACAGCTAGGGAACAATGCTTTTGCCGCGTCTGCGGCCTTCTCACCCTCTGTAAGAACTACTGTGGCTTTAGGGCGCTTGGCTAGTTCGTGTAATCCGTACAATGGACGGTTTATTTTTGGTATAGACCATCGCCATTTGATTTCACCAGTAACACGGTTTCTATATAAGGCTAACGGTGCAAATACTTTTTCTTTTTTGCCGTCTATCTGTTTATCAAAGCGCAGTACTTTAAGAATGAGCTGATTGTTAGCGTCCCTGTATTCCCATGTAAAAGTAGGTAAGCCGTGCTTTAGGTGTTTTTTAAAGCAACGTTTTACAAATTCGGGCGGCACAGGCGTTACGCGTAACCACTCTTCACTATTCCTACGGGTATTTGTGGCGCTTTTGTTTGTCTTTGTTGCAACTCTATTACCATAGTTGAGTAAGTCGCTAAGCTCTTTGAATGCTTCGCCTTGGGGCTTGTTTGTAACATAAGCCACCAAGGATATAACGTCTTGTCCTTTCGCTTCACTATCTGCAAAGTCAGCCCAAACACCTGTATTGGTATTAATACTGAATGAACCAGTTTTATTGTCTGCTCTTCTTGGGTTTAATGGCTTGTACTCATGGCCCTCATGCTTTCCGTTAGGTAAGTAATGATGTAATACGCTATCAATATTACTCAACGCATACTCATTTAGGCCTTCAAAATCTAACTTACCCATTAATACCTCTTCTTACTGCAAGACTTAGCTTTGTTTATTCTGCTCATTGATTGCGATTTCACATGAGCTGAGAAAAGGGCTACAGGCTTTTGGGGTTTTCGTTTTTTTGCTTTGAAGGTTAGCCAATGCACCACACACGTAGCGCCACAAGGTAAGTTAATGACTTCCCTTGGTAGCTGATTGATTTCGGTTGCTGGTGGGTAGCAGAGGTATATTAAGTTGTTAACTGTGAATTGCTCTATAGGCTGACGGGCCACGCGTAACACTTCAAGAAAACCGAGTACTCTATGCTCACTATCCCCAATGATATACACGTGTTCGGGTTTGAGGTGCTCTTTACTTGTTAGCTCTCGTAATTTCATAGGTCTAACCCCATTTGCTTAGCTTTGTCGCTTACAGAAAGAAGGTTGAAAGTTTCGGGGATTTCGTACACCAAGCATTTGTCACCGTTAGCCAATGCATGATGTTTAAACTTGAACTGAAATGCTAAGTGACTAGAGGGGGTGTATTCCAAATAATAGCCCTCATTCTCTGTTTCCATCACTTCGCATGGGCCAGTACCGCGAGCAGCTCGAAAACCTATAACTTGATTTACAGTAGAACCGATAAAATAGAAGTGATCAGGCTTATACGGGATAGTCTTTTGCATTACTGCCCCCGTGATATTGCTATACGTTCAGCTTTCCATTGATTGATTTCTGAAAGAAGCCAGCCGCTTGCTCTACCGCCTAGGCTTATAGGAGAAGGGAACTGTGATTGCTTTATCAGTAGGTATATTGTGCTTTTCTTTAAGCCAGTGGTCCTCTCAACCTCTGGCATTCTTAAAATTGGGTCATCTGTTATAGGGGTATATGCCGATGCGCTGTTATTCATTCCAAATATCTCCACTTAAGACCAAAGTTGTTTAGGGTGGAAATATTAAATAAAACCGAAACGCCTAATAAGTGGGGATAAAGCAGCAAATAAGGAATAAATCCCCTAGGGAGATTTTGAGTAAATAAGAATAAAAACCCCCTATTACAAAAATGCTTATCGTTTGTGTGCTGCGGTTAAATCCGCTGTAAGGCCCCGTATTGACTTAGTATCTACCTCACTATAGAAAGCATCAGAAAGTCGCTTTACGCGGTCTATATGGGCTTTGTTTGTTAGGTTAAGCAAGCAGTAAGTGACATATCGTATAAAGTAAGCCCGTGGTGCATTGGTGTCATTGGGTTTCTTTAGGGTGATTTCAGGCCAGAACGGCTCATAGGTATATTGTAAATCTTCCCATGACTTAAAACGTTCAGAATCAGCATTAACCTGAGTAAGTCTCTCTAAGTCCCACATAAATCCAAATGAAGACTCAAAAACCCTTTCCTCTAATGCGCCTTTCAAAGCCTTCGCCTCTTCTTTATTCGTTACATGAAAATCAATAAGCCACGCTAGGTCTTTGTATAGGTTAAATACCCTTTCGTCAGATACTGATTGTAAGTCGCTTCCAGATAAAAGGGCTTCGAGTCTCTGTGACGTTTGAGCCACATCAGCTTTCCATTTTTGCCTGTCCTTTGCTGTTAGCTTGCCTTGGGGGTTATTGGGTCCTAAATACCCCATTACAATTACAGCAAGTAAGTCTGGAGCTGTGTAGTCGCTACAGGATATAGCATCTTTCCAGATATAAGCATTATCAGGATTATTATAAAAGAGCCTAGGAATGTCACTGATAGCTTGTGAAGCGCGCTTAGCCCTTTCGATGAGTAAACTAAGATACTCTCTACTACCATCGTTTTGTGCCGTGGCTAATTCATTATTAAGGCTTTGTATGCTTCTGGCCTTATGCTGTAAATCAGGAAGAATTTCATTTTTCCACGATGAGAACGCTTCATCTAATGAACCGAGCATTTTTGTCATACCGTACCCCTACGGAATCCCATAAAGAGGAACTGGCACAGGTGATTGGGGTCACTTTTCGGGAGCTACCCTAGCGCCAGTTTATAAGGCTAAGCTGCGGTGATAGTCAGCACGTTATAGTCAGGGTCGATATACTTGTGAAGAATCGCATGATATTCGTGTGAAGCGTCACATATCTGAGAACTAACGCTATAACAAGCACTTCTAAAAGATTGATACTCTGTAGATGAATCTTTTTGTTGGAATACACCATTTTCAAGAATGCCTAGCATTTCATCTGCTAGGGCACTTGAAGCTTCTCCTGTCCTAATGATTAACGCTAGGTCTTTAGAACTATCACCCTTACCAATGCTTTCAAGCTGGGTTAACGCACTTTTAAATGCGGGTAACATTAAGCTGAGCGTTTCTGATAACGTCTGAGACTGTGAGTCTGTATAGCTGCGACCACCATCTATAACAAGCTGCATGGTGTTATACAAACTGGTGAACGCTAGTAGCTGACTCTCATGCTCACCTGCGTCTAAGTAATTCTTCAATCTGTTATTGATTTCCATAATAATTCCCTACCGTAGTTAATTGACCCTGCACGACACTCATCAGGCTTGTTTTTTAAAAATGGGCGTAACGTTACCGTTATTCTTAAGACTATCTAAGTAGTCACTCCACCATTGCATCATTTCTTTACGTTCTTCTAAGTAACGAGCATGGTGGGTGTAAGCAGCTCTAACCCCATTCCTTTCCATATGTGAAAGCTGACGCTCTATTGCGTCTGGGTTAAAGCCAGTTTCATTTAGTATTGAAGATGCAGTAGCACGGAACCCATGTGGGTTAGCCTTGCTTTTGCCTTTAGTTTCACCATCGTAGCCCATGCGAAAAATAGCCATTCGCATAGTATTGTCAGACATTTGCTTAAACCTATCTCTTTCAGAAGGAAAAACGAACTCGAAACGAGCGCTGAACGGCTTGGTATTTTCTAATACTGCAAGTGCTTGCCTAGAAAGTGGCACGATGTGATCGGACTTCATTTTCATTCTATGCGCTGGTATCCGCCATAGCTTTTCTTCTAAGTCGAATTCATCCCAACGAGCACCGGCTAACTCACCAGGTCTAACAAAAGTGTGTACTAATAGTTCAATAGCTAGCTTGGTGAGTAAGCGGCCTTGCTGGTGGTAGTCATCTAAATCACGTAGAAACTGTGGCAATTCTTCCCTTGGTAAAGAGGCCCTGTGCGATGTTTTACGCTTTTCCAGTATCCCGGATAGCTCAGAAGCAGGGTTATGGAGTAGAACGCCAGTCTGTACAGCGAAACGACACACACGCCTTATGTCTTGAAGTACTCTTTGTGCAACATCGAGCGCGCCACGCGTTTCTATTTTTTGAACGGTTCTAATTATATCTTGAGGTGTGATTTCACCAATGGGCCGCTTGCCTAGCGTCTTCAACGCATTATCATTTAAACGAGTCCAAATTCGGGCGGCATGGCCCTCGCTCCACTGGCCCTTTTGTTTGTTCCACCAAAGCCGTGCTTGAGTGTTAAACAGTTCTATTTCGCTTACAGAAGAAAGGTGCTTCTTTTCCTGCTTTATAGCGCTAGGGTCAATATCATCCCTTAATAGCCTTCTAGCTTCTGATACTGCTTCTCGTGCATCCTTCAAAGATACTTCTGGATAGACGCCAATTGCCAGCGTCTTTTGTTTACCCTGAAAACGATACTTAAGACGCCAGTACTTAGAGCCATTCTTTTTCACGAGCAAGCGCAAGCCCTTCTCATCTGTGAGCCATATATCCTTTGTGCTTGCTTGAGCTTGTTTTATTTGAATGTCTGTTAAGGGCATGTGGTGCTACCTATCGTCTGATTAATCGACTGGTGCTACCAACATGCTTACTTGCTGGTGCTATTTAGTCGTAATTGAATCTATGTAGCACCGAATGTAGCACCATGTGCTTAGGGATGACAATAGACCGTATTGGACGTAGTAAGACACAAAAGCCTGATAAACAGTAGGAATAAAGGCGAAAATTGACTGGTATGGAGTGTGTTAAAACATGAAATGGTGCCCGGGGCCGGACTTGAACCGGCACGCTGTTACCAGCGAGGGATTTTAAATCCCTTGTGTCTACCAATTTCACCACCCGGGCATCGGGTTGCTTTTCAGCAAAGGTGTCAGGCGTAGAACCTGATGCTGCGTTGCAGCGTTTGGAGGCGGAACCCGGAGTCGAACCGAGATAGACGGATTTGCAATCCGCTGCATAGCCATTCTGCCATTCCGCCAGATGCGTCTGGCGCGTGATTAAAACTCATCTCTAAGAGATTGGAGCGGGAAACGAGATTCGAACTCGCGACCCCGACCTTGGCAAGGTCGTGCTCTACCAACTGAGCTATTCCCGCATGTCTTAATCGACCATTTCGTTTGGTTGATGTCCTCTCGAAATGTGGGGTGCATTCTACCTACCCATTCAAAACTGTCAACACAAAAAAGCGTTTAAATTGAGATAAATGCGGTTTTTTATGATCGTTTGCTATTTTTTTATTCACTTTGATTAAACCGCGATCAATTCTACTTTGTAGCACCACTTCGAAGGTGTGGCCACGCTGCTTTTGTATAAACAAACATTGACCAAATTGACAGCACTGCAGAGAAATATAAAAGAATATACCCCAAAGAAACCCAATAAATTGTTACGCCCATAAAGGTTTCTAAGCCTGAAAGTAAACCAATTAAGGCTAACATTTGCGCAGTTGTCTTTGCTTTACCTATAAAAGACACTTTAACCGCATCTCTTACGCCATTCGACCCCATCCATTCACGCAACGCCGAAACATAAATCTCACGAACCAATAGCGCTATAGATGGCAACGTGATCCAAAGATTTGCATAACTATGAGTAATCATAAGAAGAGCAGCGCCCACAATCAGCTTATCAGCAACTGGGTCTAAAAACGCACCAAAGGGTGTGGACTGCTGTAGTTTTCTTGCTAAATAGCCGTCAAACCAATCGGTAATGGCGGCAAGCCAAAAAATAAACGCGCCCGCCTCGTGTGCCCAGCGCCAATCAAGGAAATAAACAACTACAAATACAGGAATAAGGATTACTCGGAATAAAGTAATACAGTTTGGAACAGTCCACATAAAAAGTACGTCTCGGTGTTATGCCTCTATGGGCGTTTTAGCGCGGTAGCGTATAAGCTCTGCATCTTTCATTTTTGTAACACATTACCTTAATTTGCAATGTAATGCTTGTTACTCATTCATTTATTGATGAAGATGATCATAAATGGTATCCGCCAACTCAGGGCTAATACCAGGTACGCTCGCAATCTCATCTTTGCTGGCTTTTTTAAGGCCTTGTAAGCCCCCCATAAATTTAAGCAGCGTTTGTCTTCGTTTAGCGCCAATACCCGGTATGCTTTCTAAACTAGACGTGGTTTTAACTTTTTGACGTCGGTTGCGATGCCCGGTAATGGCAAATCGGTGTGACTCATCGCGAACGTGCTGAATAAGGTGAAGCCCTGGCGAATGACTGTCCATGGGAAGCACCTGATGACTACCAGCTAGAATTAGCGTTTCTAAACCAGGCTTACGGGTAGTCCCTTTTGCCACACCTAAGAGCATTGGCTTTTTGTCATGCGGCCAGTCTTCAAAAAACGCTTCTGCTTGGGCAAGCTGGCCTTTGCCACCATCAATTAATAGAAGGTCTGGAATTTTTTGCACTTCTTTTACTGATTTGTAGCGACGTTTCAACGCTTGAGCCATGGCCGCGTAGTCATCACCTGGGGTAATGCCTTCAATGTTGTATCGACGGTAATCACTTTTGTGCGGACCTTCACGATTAAATACTACGCACGAAGCCACCGTTTGCTGGCCAGACGTATGTGATATATCAAAACACTCCATGCGTTGAATAGGCGTATCAACTTCCAGTGCCGCTTCTAAGTCGAGATAGCGTGCGAAAACAGATTTTTGCTGGCTGTATTGAGCATCTAATGCAGTTTGTGCATTTGACTGAGCAAGTTGCAGGTACTTACGTTTCTCTTCTCTCGCCCCTTTAAAGAAATGCACTTTGTGCCCTGCCTCACTAGCAAGCACCTCTGCTATAGCATCTTCATCGCTTAAGGTGTTACTTAACACTATTTGCTTCGGGATCACTTTGTTGCCGGCCAAATAGAACTGCAGAAAGAAGGATTCAAAAACTTCTTGCTCATCGGCAGTATTAGGTACTTTAGGAAAATAGGCCTTGCTGCCTAACAGTTGCCCTTCGCGAATAAACATTACCTGAATACACGCCATATTGCCTTTTAACGCAAACCCAAACACATCCATCTCGTCTTGGGTACCGGCAACCCACTGTCGTTCCTGCACTTTTCTTAGCGCGTTTATCTGATCGCGGTAACGAGCCGCTGCTTCAAAGTTTAACGCTTCGCTGGCTTTTTCCATTTTTTCCACCAGCCCACCAATCACTTGCTGGTTTTTGCCTTTCAAGAACAAGCGTGCAAAATTGACCTGCTCTTTATATTCTTCATCGCTCACATAGCCTTCTACACACGGCGCACTGCAGCGCTGCATCTGATACTGAAGACAAGGTCTACTGCGAGCTCGGTAATAGCTATCCTCGCACTGACGTACGGGGAAAATTCGCTGCATTGAACGCAAGCTTTCTCGCACCGACCACGCACTGGGGTATGGTCCAAAGTATTCGCCCTTTTTCTTTTGAGGGCCGCGATGAAAAGAAAGCCTTGGATGTTCGTGGTCGGATAAGAAGATAAAGGGATAAGACTTGTCGTCACGCATGACCACGTTGTAACGCGGTTTGTATTTCTTGATGAAGTTGTTCTCAAGCAAGAACGCTTCGGTTTCGCTGTTTACAACCGTGACATCCATGTTCGCAATCTGACTAACTAGCGAACGCGTTTTGGCGTTATCAAGATTACTACGAAAATAGCTTGATACGCGCTTTTTAAGGTTTTTGGCTTTTCCTACGTAAATAACCTCTTCCTGACTATTGTACATGCGGTACACGCCAGGTTGAGAGGTTAGATTCTTAAGAAATGCTGCTGAATCAAATGCAGACATAATCACTTTGACGTTGCGCGTCTAGTGACGCTTAAAAGGTGTTAGGATTGATAAGCTTATGACGATAGGCCAAGTGCGTTAGCTCTACATCAGAATTTACGCCTAACTTTTGAAACATTCGGTAACGGTAAGTATTAACCGTTTTTGAGTTAATACTGAGTTCTCGGGCTATATCCGGCACTTTGTGACCTTCGGTTAATCGCATTGCTATTGTAAGTTCTCTACTCGATAGCTCGTCAAACGGATTATCAGAACTAGGCAATAACTTACCTATGGCTATGCTATTGGCCACTTCTTGATCAACATACTTTTGTCCTGCCGCAACTTTATGGATAGCGCGTATTACTTCGTCTGGCTCTGCATCTTTTGTCAGAAAACCGTATGCGCCTGCGTCCATAACTTGCATTGGAATAGGACTTTCCTTGTGCATTGAAACACAAATAACACGCGTATTTTCAGACATACGAACAATTTTCTTTGTCGCTTCCAGTCCACCAATACCGGGCATATTCACGTCCATGAGTACCACATCTGGCGCATTTTTTCGGCACAAAAGTACCGCGTCTTCACCGTTCTTCGCTTCTGCGAGGATAGTAAAATCGTCTACGTCTTCCAGAATCCGGCGTATCCCTGTTCTGACCAAATCATGGTCATCTGCTAGGATTATTTTTATCACTCTAGTATCTCACTGACTTCAGTTTTATATACAACTGGATTAAAGACTAATAAAACTCATTAATGAGAATTATTACCAGCCTTTAGTCTTATTCAAGTCATCATACCACGAGATAAGCATTCGTGAAGTAGAGATACACAATTTGAAACTAAATTATTGATCTAGATTACTTTTAGACAGCTATTTAGGTAATTCAAACCACAAGGCCACACTTTCCTCTGAGGCTTTCAGACGAATGATGTCTTGCTCATAAATACCCAAAGCATCGCCTGCCCCTATTTCAACTGCATTCGTTTCACTGTCTACCACAGCCTGTACATTACCGCTAATCATATGAAGGTAACCCTTTTGGTCTTCAGTGCCATGCTCCCATGTTTCGCCAGCTTTCAATGTTAAACGGCTGATTGCCGCATTTTGCTTAATGCGTAATGACCCTTCCCCACCGTTATCACTTACTAATAATTCAAGCTTTGAATCATGGTTATTTCCACCCGCCTGTGTGCCAAAGGTTTTTTGCGCATAGCTGGGCGTACCGCCTTTTTCATTGGGCAGAATCCAAATTTGCAGAAAGTTAACAGGCTCTTCAGTAGAAGGGTTAAACTCTGAATGCATTATACCCTTACCTGCACTCATTACTTGCACGTCACCCGCAGGCACTACGTACTCATTACCGGTATTATCTTTGTGCTTTAAAGCACCGCTCACAACATATGAAATTATCTCCATATCTCTGTGACCGTGGGTTTCAAAACCTCTACCGGCCTGAACAACATCGTCATTGATAACCCGTAGCGCTGAAAACCCCATATGTTTTGCGTCATAATAGTTTCCAAACGAAAAGCTATGTTGGCTTTTTAGCCAGCCAAAGTTCACTTTTCCTCTTTCATTCGCTTTTCTCAAATACATCATCTTGCATTCCTTATAACCGTAAGCCGCCACTGACTCTTCTGCCCAACAGGAGTAACGCTGGGCGATAGAACATGTGTTAAGGGCTAATTATTTAATAAGGCCATTTTAATCCTCTTTAATAGAAATAAAATGTCATATATTTGAGATTATTATTCTAATATTTAGAATAAAATTGACTGTCGATCAACAGATGCGAGTTAAGCTACGCTAAGAAATAAAGCACAGTCTTTGCAGCGCGGTTTCTACAACCGCAGGGTGACAGGCTAAATTTAGCCTAATATGGTGTGGAGAACCAAAGGGCGCGCCGTCGTTACCTATCACGCCTCGCTCAATGCATCCTTCAACAGTGGTCACGGGTGAATATTTGAGAGGTTGACGAGAAGCGTCACCTAAAGGAGCTTCATCCACAGAAGCGATACTGTTCGGCTGTTTTAAATGCGAAGGGAACGTTGAAAGGTCTAGCCACAAGAAATAACCAGCGCTGCCCATTGTATAATTAACAGATAAACCATAGTGCTCAAAGAAGCGCACAACAAGCTTTCGGTTGAAGCTCAACGCACATTTTACGCTGTCTAACCAAGTACTTCCCTTCTCATATGCGGCAATCAACGCAACTTTTCCTAAATTACTTGCGTTCAGGTGCCTGCTATTAATAGCTTGGGCAAACGTCTCTCTGATCGTTTTATCCTTAATGACCGCATACGATGCACCTGGAATACTCGCTAGGTTAAACGCCTTGGATACGCTATTGATGTGGATAATGCGTGGCAGTTGATGAGTATGGATGTTACCACCGTTTTGACTTTCTTGGCGCCTCTCTCTCTTATTGTTTACCTCTGCACCAAACATGGGGATTAGCGTTGGTTCATTTGACGAGTTAAATGCAAACTCGCTGTGCACCTCATCAGTGATGATTAAAATATCGTTCTTGGCGCAGAAGCTCAAAATAACAAGCTGCTCTTCTGCACTTAACACTGTACCTGTAGGGTTATTAGGATGGCAAATCACAAATGCAGCCGCAGCACTATCGAAGGCTGAAGTATCTATAGTTGCGTGAGAACCTTCGACGTCTTCCTGACGACTCTTGCCGCTATCCTTTGTCGCGGCAACTTCAGAAAGCTTAGTCTGAATTTGACGCGTGTTTTGAATGACTGGAATAGATACTGGCGTTAAGCCGTTATTATGAATAGTCTCTGTTAAAGGGGAATAGGTTGGTGTTAAAACCATGACTTTTTGACCAGGTTGGCAAAAAGTGTGAAGCGCAACGTCTATTGCTCCTATTGCGCTCGCAACATCCACAACATCGCCACTTTCTACTTTAAAGCGACTACTTTTTTGCGTGGTACGCTCAAACCGTTTTTCTACCGCGTCACCGATATCAAGGGACTGATATCCATAAGTAGAGCGAAGGTTTTGTGTAATCGCGCTGAGAATTTCATCACAAGGCGGGATGTCCATATCCGCTATCCACATTGGAATAGGGTCTCGCTGAGACGCGACAACGTTCGCTTGAGATGAAGACGCGCCCTGAAAGCGGCGAAATATCGCTGAATATTTAAGACGAGTTTGATCGAGTTTCAGGTGAGAAGGTGCCTGCCATACATCCTTGTAAGGCATAAACTCGCTTTGCATAGCGTTGAACACGGGGAAATGGCTTAGCGCGTTGCTCACCTTCACATTATCCTATTTATATAGCCTTACGCATTTACTATTGGCTAAAGGCCTTCTGAAATCTACTATACTTATAAGCACGTTACACGCGTACCGCGCTCACTTTATACTGCACACACACTTTAATAGACACCGTGTTATTCTATCTTTTCAAACACGTTAAATTCAGAAAGCGTATGTTGGTATTTCCGCTTTGTTTCTCGAATGACAAATGGAATGTCTTTAGGTTCAGCAATTCGTTTAAAGCTCTGACCTAATGCATCTTCAAGCGCCTGAGTAGAGCTAAGCGTTTCACCATTTTCATCTTTGTAGCCGCCCAACCATTCACTTCTTTCGGTATACTCTTCCAACCATGTAAAGGGGCTGGCGACAACGAGCAATCCACCTTTATTTAGCCGCGTGGCCATGTCCGTTAATACCTTTCTTGGACTATACACTCTATCAATAAGGTTGCCTAAGAAGATCAAGTCGTAGCCTGTGAATTGCGGCTTCAAATTACACGCATCACCTTGTGCGAAAGCAACCTTGTCTACACTGTCATCTAAACCGAGCGCGGAGAGCTTGCGCGCCTTAAACGACGTAAGTTCACCTTCTTCTATAAGGTTATAGCGTATTTCACCACGCTCTTGCATCTCAAACGCTGTTTTTATAAAGCGTGCAGAAAAATCGATGCCATCGACATGATCGAAGTATTTTGCAAGTTCAAAGGTAGAACGACCAACGGCACACCCCAAATCTAACGCTTTAGCGTGTTGACGCCCTTGCATAGCGTCAATACAAAACTGCGCACTGGCTTTAGCAAAATTAGGGACGCCGTAGTACTCGTCGCCGTAATGAAATTCACTGTATTGCGAAACCTGTGTATCACTTTCATAATCAAAATCGTTCACTGCTATAACTCGCTTTCCTTGAACATACCGAAACCCCGCGTGCTGAAAGAAGTGGCGCCTAAAAGCGTAACGACTATCTTTCATTGCTTCGTTACCAGTAGATACCCAACTGCCACCTTTAATGAGGTTATGCTTATTGTCAAATGTGGGTGTTGTAAAGTCGTCATACAAAGGATGAACGTTAAAGCCTTCAAACGGATAGATGGGTGTTTCCGTCCATTGCCATACGTTGCCAACAACATCATAAAATTCGCCGGACTTATTAACATTAACAGGTTCACTCGACGCATATTTTTGCAGCGCTATATTAAAGCCTTCGCTGTATACGGTTTGTGTTACACCAGCCTGCTGACGTAACGCTTGCCATTCATTTTCAGTCGGCAGACGGATAAGCTCACCCGTTTTTTCACTCAAGTAGTTACAAAACGCTTTCGCTTCATGATAATTCACATCCACAGGCCAATCTAAAGGTAGTGGATGCTCTTCAAGCATACTGCGATATAAATACTCATCACCCTTTTTAATCCAAAATACAGGGTGCTGCGCTTTAGTATATTCACGCCACTTATTACCTTCAGCCTCCCAGTATTTTGCGTTGTTATAGCCGCCGTCTTGCACAAACGATAAATACTCACCATTACTTACAAGAAATTTAGACGCACTAAACTCGCTAACGGATTCTTGCTGAGAACCATATTCATTGTCCCAGCCGTAATAAGCACTGTCCCACGCTTTGTCATTTATGACTTTCTGTGCCGGAACGGTCATTAAAACATTAGCCTCTAACGCTTCAGCATTAGTTTGCATAGTGCTACATGCAGGCCATTCTGGGCTGGGGCGTACCGATGCAATGGGTAGCTGTCGGATTAGAACAGATGAGGTTTCTAAATGAATACGTTCATGCTCTATTCCCATAACAACGGGCCACATTGGACTTTCCCAGTCAATAGGCATGCTAAAAGACATGGTATCTATTAAATCGCATACCAATGTGCGCACTTGATTACGATATTGACGTACCTCTTCCACCTTCGGCCAGTCGTAATTTTCATCGTTGAGATCATCCCAACTCATTTCATCAACACCAATGGCAAATAGCGATTCAAATTTTGGATTAATGCGCTCGTTTATTGCTTTAGACAGTACTAATTTATTGATAAAGAAAGTAGCAGTATGACCAAAATAGAAAATTAACGGATGGCGCAACTTTTCAGGTCGTTGATAAAACACGTCATCATTGGCAAGACAAGAGAAAAGCGATTCGTAGGTATCAAAGGAATCGAGGAAATAAGCCTTTATTTCCTGTCTTTTTTGCTCAACTGTTCCGTCCCGTAAATTAAGTGTGGGCATTGCCTGCATAATGTCCTCTCGATTTTTGTTATTACTACCAACTGCGTAGGACCAGCGCCATAAAAATAAAAGAAGAGCGCTTTTAAATGCCGTAATGATTTCAGTTGATTATTAACCTTTTTATATATATCAAGCTTTTGTGAATAAAGCGCGACATAACTTGGTTTTTATGAAGTGTTTTGTAGTTACAAGATACAGACAGGATGAGATCAGAAAATATTTCACCCATAAAAAAACCCGCAGCTAAGTGCGGGTTTTTCGTATTTGGCGGAGAGTGAGGGATTCGAACCCCCGGTGGGTTTGACCCCACGTCTGATTTCAAGTCAGGTGCATTAAACCGGGCTCTGCCAACTCTCCTGAAGTG
>NZ_JWLW01000015.1 GCF_000808575.1 Alteromonas marina | reverse complement strand
ATTTATCGCCAGCGGATGCAAATTGAAGAAGGCTTTAGAGACATGAAAAGCACGAAGTTCGGGCTTGGCTACGAACAGAATAAAAGCGTGAAAAAGCAGCGTCTAACAATACTGGTATTGCTGACGACGTTAGCGTCACTCGTAGCTATATTACTGGGGATAGTACTTGTCTCATCGAATAAGCATCGGCGCTTCCAAGCCAATACTGAAACCAGGAGCGTGTTGTCATTCCATTACCTTGGACTCAGGGCTGTCGCTTGTCGAATACGCATTTACTATGCGACAGTGGAAAACTGCACTCAAATGGTACAGCTCCATAGTCGACGGGGCCTGGACCGCAGGCACATGGAATTAAATTCGTGGGGATCCCTCAGCCTCTAAGCCCAAACCGGTGTCTTCATTCTGATCTTTTCCCCAAAAATAACACTCAAGCTATTCGTCTAATTTTTTCTGCAACATTTCCTGTACATAGCATTTGTTGTACGAAGCCTGTGTCATTGTAGCTTCGGATGAATCACAAAACTTAACTGCATCACAGCTTAAAACGATCATCACACACTGTGGTGAAGGAACTAAGCTGATAGTGGGCGGTAACTTGGCACAGATTGACAGTAACTATCTGAGCGCAGTGACATCGGGGCTTACTTACTTGGTTGAAAAGTTTAAAGACTTCTCGGGCAGTGCCACCATAAACTTAGACGGCGTGGTAAGAAGTCGTCTTGCAAGTTTTGCTGAAGAAAATCTATAACCTAAGATAATGCGTAAATTGGCAGTATTGTTTTTATAACAGAATACTGTCCTCACTGTTATACTCCGCTAGTGGGAACTATCGGAGCAAAACGTGGCTAAATACGAAGTTTTAGCTCACCAACTTAAAGAGCAGATTGAGCGCGGCGTGTGGGTAGAAAACGAAAAGCTCCCATCTCTTCGCAAACAGGCAGCACAAACAGGCTTCAGCCTAATGACAGTGCTGCACGCCTATCAGATGTTAGAAAGCCAAGGTATAGTCAGCTCCCAAGAACGTTCGGGCTTTCTGGTAACCGCTAAAGCGAGCAATTCCTCAAAAGAACGTGTACAGGCCACAGAAGCCGTCAGCATTAACGACTTTGTATATGAAGTGCTGCAGGCCTCTCGCGACCCCCACATGTTCAGTTTAGGATTTGCTTACCCCGACCCAAGCCTTTATCCAAGGCAACATTTAAATAAGTCTATTGCAGCTGCTGCCCAGCAAATTTCCTTGACCAGCGCTATGGATAATTTGCCTCCAGGCAACCTGGACCTTAGAAAAATCATCGCTAAGCGCTATGCCGCCAAAGGCGTGAATATATCGCCTGATGAAATCATTATTACCGCTGGTGCGCTAGAGGCGCTGAACTTGAGTTTGCAGGCATGCACCACACCAGGAGACTGGGTGGTCGTCGAGTCGCCGGTGTTTTATGGAACGCTGCAGGCGCTTCAACGTTTAGGTCTAAAAGCGATTACTGTAACGGTATCACCCAACACTGGCCTGGATGTAGCTGCACTTGAGCGCGCATTTAAAAATCATAATGTGAAAGCCTGCTGGCTTATGAGCAACTTTCAAAATCCTGTTGGATACTCATTGAGTGACGTTCAAAAACAGCAGGTGGCCGCGTTACTGGATAAGTATAATGTTGCCCTTATTGAAGATGATGTGTATGCCGAGCTTTATGCTGACAAGCGTCCACCTCTGCCAATTAAGCATTTTATGAAAGAGGGAGATAGCATGTTGTGTTCATCGTTCTCCAAGTCTTTAGTGGCGGGGTACAGAATAGGGTGGGTCGCCGCAGGTAAGCGTGCCCTTGAAATACAAAAACAGCAGCTTATGAGTACATTGGCAACCAGTGCGCCGATACAGCTTGCGCTTGTAGACTATTTATCCACAAAAAATTACGAGTCTCATTTAAAGCAGCTGCGAAAAAAACTCATCGCTCGTAAGAAGACGATAACGGCGCTGCTTACCGACCTTCTATCAGACGTTGCGACTATTCATACACATAGCGGCGGCTATTTTTTGTGGGTGGAATGCCGGGGGCATGTTGATGCAATGGCTATTTATAAAGAAGCGTTGCGTTTACACATCACCATTGCGCCTGGAAAACTGTTTAGCTTAACCAATGAGTTTAACCATTGTTTTCGTTTAAATGCATCGTTTGCTCTGAATGAAGCGAAGCGCAATCAACTGCTTAAGCTTTCGTTATTTATAAAAAGTCTTTTATAAATAACGTGTTATCAATCTGCGTAACGCAAACCGTAGTTTTTGCACATTATGTATAGGGTGCAGGTTTGAAATAAGAAAAACATTCACCTTAAAAATCTGCGACTTCAAAGCCTACGCCTTAAATATCTGCGCCTTAAAATCTATTGCAACTGATCTATAAAGAAACCCCTAATCTGTTTCTATTTTAACGGCCTTAAATCCCTACCATTAGCGCAAAATTTTCGGAGAAAGCTAATGACGGCAGTTAAAATTCGGCAAGAAGACATCATTGCTTGTACACCCGTAGAAAGCAAAAAAATCTATATCCGTGAGGAAACCGGGCACTTTCAAAAAATACGTCGATACTTGAATGTAGTATTAGTGACGCTGTTTGTTGCGCTCCCCTTTATTCAATACCAAGGACAGCAGGCGATTTTGTTTGACGTGGGGCGTCAAACCCTCACGCTTTTTACATGGGTGTTGTATCCACAAGACCTCATGATTTTTGCCTTTCTGTTTATTCTTGCGGCTTTTGTTTTGTTTTTAGTCACCCGTCATTACGGGCGAGTATGGTGTGGCTTTACTTGCCCTCAAACCGTATGGACTCTGGCTTTCAATTGGGTAGAGCGCCGTATTGAAGGTACGCACAATCAAAGCAAGGCTTTAGATAAGCAGCCTAGCTCACTAACAAAAGTAGTCGTAAAGGGGGCAAAACACAGTGCATGGTTGGCATTAAGCCTTATTACTGCGCTGGTTTTTATGTCTTATTTCTATCCGGCATCTCGTCTTTATACGGAGTTTTTCACTTTCTCTGCGCCTGCGTTAATTTCAGGCTGGACAATGTTCTTTGCCGTTTGCACTTATGCCAATGCCGGTTGGCTTCGAGAGAAAATGTGCACGCACATGTGCCCCTATTCTCGCTTTCAAGCTGCGATGTTTGATAACAGTACGTCATTGGTTACTTACAACGAAACGAGAGGAGAAAGTCGCGGGCCAAGGAAGCGTTTTTCACAGCACAAAGACTTGGGCGATTGTGTGGATTGTAATTTGTGCGTTCAAGTCTGCCCAGCAGGCATAGATATTCGTGAAGGAATTCAGTACGAGTGCATTAACTGTGGCCTGTGTATTGACGCATGCGACAAGGTCATGGCCAAATTTGGCTATCCGCTCAAACTTATCAATTTTTCGCGAGCCGGCAGGAATTCTGGGCGTAAATTCACTAACTATCTTTACGGCGCCGCAATCATTGCCATACTGCTCGCAATGGGCGAGTGGGCTATCGACAGGCAGGACTTCGAAGCTTCAATTAGCCGTGACCGCAACGCGCTTTACAGAGAGAACAACGCGGGACACATTGAAAACACTTATACGTTAACCGTTTTAAATAAATCCCGCGTGGCCAAAACCTATGAAATTGCTATAGAAACGCCATCAGATATGCAGCTTATTAACGTACCGACTATAAACGTAGCACCAGGCGAAAAGCGAAATGTGCCGTTTTCAGTTGAAGCATTGTCGCCAATGGCTAATACCATGCAATCTGTTAGCTTTGTTATTATCGATAAATCTACCAACAGTGTGATTGGCAATGAAGTGATGTTCTATTCAGGGAATAACAGGCAAATGTAGATGAAACTTACTCTACTACTTCTACCTGGTAGCGCCCGGTCACAATGTAGCGCTCTGTATCTTCTGATACTTGTCCGAAGGGAATGAGTGCCGGACCCGTAGGATCATAGAGCACGTAAACGTCGCCATCGTGCTCTATGGTTCGGTCATCTGCCATGGGGGTTAATGCAATTCCAAGCAAAGCGTGGTTGGGCAGGTAAAGCACAATCATCTTTGTAGTAGGTAAAAAAGCTCTTACCATTGAAGACGCTAACACTGCTTTACTGTCACAGTCCCCTAGGTTCTGCATAAGCACACTAATGGGCGGCGCATACCCAGAGCCATTACTCACTACTCTATCTTCTAACGTGTCGTAAGGGATGCTTTGCAGCCAACTGAGAATTAAAGAAAAATAGGCTCTTGAATCTGACTCAGACGCGACTTTCTCGTAAAACGCTTGAGAAACGGACACCAAAGGTTTTACTGACTCAGAGATGTAACGCAGGTGGTCTGGCTTTATGGCACTTTGGTTAAATAAAGTCGTAAAGCGCGTGAAGTAATGTTCATGCAAGTAGCTATCGTAAGCGTTTTGCTGTACGTCACGTAAATGCGCTTGAACGTCTTCTATTTTCTCTTCGTCAGTCCCCGACACTTTAATATTAATGGCTTCTCTCAAGGGCTTGATTGTTACTTTTGCGTCCTTGGGGTCGATAGCCTTTGCTGCTTTGGTCAACGCAACAGTCACGTGTCGCTGTGCTATTTTGGGCTTGTAATTAGTTTGCCTTAGCGGCAAGTCTTCAATTGACTCAAAGGGAATTTCAAACTTGAGGTTATGTCGCTGCTTCGCACCGTCAATCCATTCGTAATAGAACTGCATGCCGGTATCAGTCTTCTTTCTTTTGAACTCGAGTTGTTCAGAGAGCGCATGCTGAACATGGAAAACCACAGAGATCGTAGCGAGACCAAGGTATCTCGTTACCTTGCCAATAAAGCGCCAAATGTTCTTTTTTTTCGAGTTAGTGTGAAGCTTCATTGTTATCGTTGGGTTAACTCAATAATTGATCACTCATTTTGTGAGTATGCGCGTGAAAATGAAAAAAACAAGGCAAAGGCTATTTTGAAGCCTTTGCTTTGGGTCGTGCCAGCCCATTACCCTAGCAGAGGTCGTCAATAGTGCATTGAGAGACCTTGGGATTGTGCTACTTGATTCAAAAACTGTCGATTAGTGGGTAAACCACTGAGTTGTTGCTGAATACTTTGTACATGTTTTGCGTAGGCCTGCCGCTGTTCAGGGGTGTGTAAATTAGCTTGATAGACATCATTGTACTGCGACCTGAATCCCATGCCGTATAGAACAAACAAATAGCTGGCCGCGGGGAACAATTCCTCACGAAGTTCAAAATCAGATGAAATAGGACTGCGGCTTTTCCACAGGGTTAACCAATCTTGTAACTGGGTGGAGCAGCTCTCTTGGTTCCGCATATCACGCCAGTACGCAGAAGCTTCACGTTCACTCAACACATAATGAAGCTTTAGGAAGTCGACTATTCTTTCCCACTTTTTTTCGAAAGCCTGATTAAACTGTCGACCAGCCGCTTGGCATTCTTTATATGTTCTAGGCAGTTGTTTTGCTATGTGGGTGGCAGATAATTCAATCATGACAAGCGCCGACGCTTCCAAAGGTTCTAGGAAGCCAGCAGATGTGCCGATGGCGACACAATTCTCTACCCAAAGCGTTTTACGGTAGCCCGGTGAGAATGTGATCTTTCTCGCTTTGCTAACATCCACATCAGCGGTTTTCTTGTCGTGCTTTAAGTAGGTCTCCAGTGTTGCTCTTGCTTCATCTTCACTGCAATGCGCCGAGCTATACACGTATCCCACACCTTTTCTCGAAGGCAAACCAATGTCCCAAATCCAGCCACTGTCTTGAGCTGTTGAGTGTGTGGTAGAGGCAATATCAACTGAGCTGTCAACGTAGGGAGCTTGGATTGCGATAGCACTGTCGTTGGCCAGTACGTTGGAGCAAGATGTTAAGGGGACACCATAGTGCTGACCAATTAACCTTGCCGCAAAGCCTGTACAATCTATGAATAGATCACCAGTAATATTACCGTGTTCACGACCCACTATTGCAGCAATAGGTTCTGAAGATGAGCCAACCACATCATCCACATGATCCACAATATGTTGAACACCTAAAACCGTTGTCGCGTGCTTTTGAAGTAGGGCTGCAAACTTGTTTGCGTCAAGGTGATAACCATAGTTTGCAATGCCAGCATACGCAGGCGTTTGACGCTGCTTGGGTGCGAGGTGATGGTCGCATAACGCGGCCTGGGAACATACAGCATGTGCAAAATCTTGCTCTGCTGCGTAGCTTTGCCACCATGCTGCTACGTCGCTTTCAAAGTACCTAAATGGCAGGCTGAAAGGGTGGTAGTACTGATGTTCAATGGTGTCTGAGCGCCAATTGTGAAAACTGGTACCCTGCTTAAAAGACGCATTGCACTGAGCTAAAAAGGTTTCTTCACTGATACCAATTTTAAGAAGCGTACTGCGCATAGTAGGCCACGTCCCTTCGCCTACACCCAATATACTGACATCTGGTGACTCAACTAAGGTGACACTAATATTGTCATCGTGCTTGTGCGTTACAGCGATGATTGAAGCGGTTAACCAGCCAGCGGCACCACCACCTACAACAACAATACGACGAAGGGGGCTATTCGCTTGATGCATATTTTTCCCAAAGCCTACTTTATGAAAACAAAATGTTAACGATTTGGTTTTTCTTAAATGTATATTAAATGGGGCTTAAATGTAAGTGGAAACGTTTACATAATTAGTCGGTAGTCAGGAAATAACGCAATTAACTACGAGTACAGGCAGCATTGTTTACTGCCAATAATACAGAGGGAAATTATTGGGGCAGATGTTGGTAGTCGGTTGGGAAATTGCGGCAGAGCAATGTTGAAGAGGAGGTAAGTAGAAGCCGACGTTCATAAACGGCAAAGCTGGTACAGAGCCCCTTTATTTACACAAAGGGGCAGGAAGGGATTATTGGTACCAGTTTAGTTCGTCACGTAAACTAACAACTGAACCGACGATAATAAGTGTAGGCGGTTGTAATTGCGCCTCTTCTTGCTTAGCCACAATATTGCTCAGCGTGCCTGTTAGTACCGCCTGCTTTTCGGTAGTCGCCGATTGAACTAAAGCGATAGGCGTATTGGCATCAAGACCGTGTTCAATGAGCTTTTCGCAGATAATCGGCAAGCCTGTCAAACCCATATAAAACACAGCGGTTTGATTTTTCTGTGCAAGGGCAGGCCAGTTGAGGTCGATAGTGCCATTTTTTAGGTGACCGGTGGCAAATACCACAGACTGTGCGTGATCGCGATGAGTAAGTGGAATGCCAGCATAGCTAGACGCCCCGCTTGCGGCGGTTATGCCGGGAACTACCTGAAAGTCGATGCCGTGCTGAATAAGTGTTTGAATTTCTTCTCCACCACGTCCAAATATGAATGGGTCGCCGCCTTTTAAACGCACCACACGATTGCCTTTTTTAGCCTCATCAACCATTAATTGGTTAATGTCGTCTTGGGGAAGCGTGTGATTGCTTTTAGCTTTCCCAACATAGATTTTCTCAGCGTCACGGCGTACAAGCTCAAGAATTTGCGGCGATACCAAGCGGTCATAGACTACCACGTCGGCCTTTTGCATTAAGCGCAATGCGCGAAAGGTGAGAAGGTCGGGGTCGCCAGGGCCTGCTCCTACTAAATACACTTGCCCTTCTACTTTTTTGTCTTGAGCGGCGGCTTGCAGTGCTAATTCAAATGCATCATCGGCTTTTTTGTCTTGGCCCTTTTCTACCATTTCAGCAATGTCACCATCGAGCACGTCTTCCCAAAAGTATCGACGAGCGGTAACGCCATTAAGCGTTTGCTTTACTTTGTCGCGAAATTTTTCAGAAAACGCGCCCAATCGACTTAAGTTAGCAGGCAGTACAGTCTCTAACTTTTGACGTAAATAACGAAGCAAAACAGGCGCTACACCACCACTACTCATAGCAATAACGATAGGAGAGCGGTCAACAATAGAGGGGGTGATGAATTGGCAAAGCGGCGTATTGTCCACCACGTTTACCAACACTTTGTTAGCGCGCGCTAAGTCGTGAATATGTTGATTAACATCGCCTTTGTCGGTGGCAATGAAGGCCATATCTTTATGGGTGAGATCACTATTTTCAAACTCGCGTTCAATAAGTGTCACTTTCTCATTTTGCGCCAATTGCTTCACCGTATCGCAAACCCAAGGCGCCACCACGGTGATGGTCGCAGGTGTCTTCATAATAAGCTCTAGCTTACGGGCAGCAACTTCACCAGCCCCAACAATTAGAACATTGAGTTTTCTGGCGTCTAGGAATAACGGAAAGTAATCCATAAAGGTTTTCTTAGCTTCAAATACAAAAAAAGAACTGACACTATTTTGCGCCAATTCTTTTTAATTAGAAAACAACGAAAACAGCCTTTATATTGCAATTAGTTATATAAAGGCTGAATGTATTGCTATTTAGTTCTTACGCTTACGGTTTTCGCGGTCTCCGCGATTAGGGCGGTCTTCACGATTGCCGCGAGGCGCTCTGTCACCACGGTTACCACGATCGCCACGACCTTTAGCCGGCGGCGTGTCTGACCATTCGCGAATGTTTAAACGCTGACCAGCAACACGGGTGCCCTGTAGCGTATCGCGCGTTTCCTTCGGCATGCCTTCAGGAAGGTCTACCGTGCTGAAGTTGTCATAAATTTCGATAGCGCCAATGTGCTTCGAATTAATATTCGCTTCGTTCGCAATAGCGCCCACGATATTACCAGGCTTAGCGCCGTGAACATGACCAACTTCAATACGGAAGCGCTGCATGCCTTCTTCAGGTTTGCGGTTTCCACGAGGTACTCGTGGCTTTCTCTCACGACCGTCACGAGAGTTTCTGTCGCGGCTATCACGCGGAGGCTTGCTGTTGATATCAGGGCGATCTGATTCTTTAAGAATTAACGGCTCATCACCTTGCGCAATTTTAAGTAGTGCAGCCATCAAAACTTCAGGAGAAGCTTCGTTTTCTTCTTTAATCATCTCAACGATTGGCATTAATGACTCAATGCTATCGTCTTGCGCTGCTTCGGCAACTGACTGCTTAAAGCGGCTCAAACGGGTTTCATTTATCTCGCTAATTGAAGGAATTGGCATCGCTTCAATAGGTTGCTTAGTGGTTTTCTCAATCGAGAACAACAAGCGCTTTTCACGGTGAGAAATAAACAAGATTGCATCACCTTGACGTCCAGCGCGACCAGTACGACCAATACGGTGTACATATGACTCACTATCGTACGGGATGTCGTAGTTGATAACGTGGCTTACGCGCTCAACGTCAAGACCACGGGCTACTACGTCGGTAGCAACAAGGATATCAATTTTACCCTGCTTAAGCTTTTCAACAGTACGCTCACGGGCTGCCTGAGGAATATCACCGTTTAGCGGCTCTACATCGTAACCACGAGCAGATAGTTTATCTGCTAGTTCAACCGTAGCGGTTTTAGTACGAACGAATATGATCATACCGTCGAACACTTCCACTTCCATGATGCGGGTTAGCGCTTCAAGTTTGTGGTGCGGTGCGATTTGGCAGTAACGCTGGCGAATTGTACTCGCGGTGCTTACCTTAGACGCAATTTTAACGTGCTTAGGATCTTTTAAGTAACGTTGAGTAATTTTCTTAATCGGGCCAGGCATAGTTGCCGAGAACAGCGCAGTTTGGCGCTCTTCTGGTGCGTGGCTAAGAATAAGTTCAACATCATCAATAAAGCCCATGCGAAGCATTTCGTCAGCTTCGTCTAACACTAAGAACTTAAGTTCGCTTAAGTCTAGTGTTTTGCGCTTTATGTGGTCAATGATACGGCCTGGTGTACCCACAACCACTTGAACGCCGCGCTTAAGCTGGCGAATTTGGTTGTCGTACGACTGACCGCCGTATACTGGAAGTACTTTAATTTTTTGACTAAAGCTCGCATAAACCTGAAACGCCTCTGCAACCTGAATAGCTAGTTCACGGGTTGGGGCCAATACCAGTAATTGCGGCTTACGTTGCTCAGGATCGATATTTGCCAACATAGGCAGGGCAAACGCAGCGGTTTTTCCTGTCCCTGTCTGTGCCTGACCGAGTAAATCGTGCCCTTCAAGAATAAGAGGAATACTCTCAGCCTGAATAGGAGACGGTTTCTCGTAGCCAACTTTTTCAAGGGCTTGTAAGATTGGTTCTGGTAAATTGAGGTCTTTAAATGTCATGTCGACAGTTGTTGTCATTAAGGGTCCTGGTGCATTAAGTAAGGAGGGTGCGGCATACGACTAAACCGTACTTTTTCGGTTTATTATCGCAAGACGCTATACAGCGTTGAACTGGCCTGTCCGGCGAGTTAATGAAGCGTATTCTTAGCGTATTTCGCGATATGCTTGCCAGCAGTGTTGCAAAAAACAGTATTATATTCGAATAATGGATAGGTTGCCACGAAATTGCACAAATTAGATGAAATAATGAGCAGTTTAGTCAGTGCTTTTGACAAAGAGCAGGAATGTGACGACAAAAATCTGAGGAAGGGCAAGGAATTACAATGACAAAGCAGAGAACTAATAAATTAATTAAACGCACCACGTTAGCAGTTATGTTAACCAGTGCACTTTTGTCAGGGTGTAGCGAGAAGTCGATGGAAAGCCATTTGGCTGATGCACGAAACTATGCCTCTCAACAGCAGCTTGATGCGGCCATCGTTGAATACAAAAACGCTATTCAAAAAGGTCCTACTGCGGCAGAACCTCGCTTTGAGCTAGGAAAACTGTACCTACAACAAAACAATTATGTGGCGGCAGAAAAAGAACTTAACAAGGCAATGGATTTAGGTCATCCCGTTAGCCAAGTTATTCCATTGTTATCTGTGGCTTATCAACAGTCAGGAGCAGAAAATGCCCTCGCTGAAGTAGACTATCGCGCAGAAGGAATGACCGCGGTTGAATCAGCAGAAGTAGGCTTTTATAAGCTTCAAGCACTGATGCAGCTTGGTAAAAAAGAAGAGGCGCAAGCGCTTCTTGCCGATCTTTCTACCCTAGATACAAGTTCTGTTTACAAGGGCCTTATTGATAGTTATGCCTTCGTACTAGAAAACGATATGGAAGGTGCATTAGCCGCAACAGAAGCGTTGCGTGAGCAAGCGCCGACCAACAAAGACGTATTGCAACAGCTTGCCAAAATTTACCTGCAAAATGGCGAACCAGAAAAAGCTGCAGAAGTATATGGCGTTTATGTTAGCCAGTTTCCTGATGACGTTACCAGCAAATTTGCGTATGCCGCGCTTCTTATTGAGATAAGAGATCTTGATAACGCTCAGCCTATTGTCGATGACTTGTTGGTGCTGAACGAAAACCATCCGCTGCTAAATACTTTTAAAGGCATTATTGAGTCAGCCAACGAAAATTACGCGAAAGCCCTTGAACACTTGGAAATTGCCGTTCAAAACGGTAGGAGCGATCAGGTTGTGCGTTTGGTTGCGGGTTTTAGTGCGTATCAAATTCAAGACTTCGAGGCGGCCCAGCGCCACTTAACTATGGTGGCGTCTAGCTTGCCTGATAATCACCCTGGCCTTCGAATGCTAGCCGACAGCATGCTTCAACTAGGTGAAAACGATGAGGCGCTTGAAGTGTTAGCAAGAGTCGAAGGTGAGCAGGGTGTTGATGCGGCCCTGTTTTCGAAAGCCAGCTATCAGTTGCTAAGAGAAGGCAACGTCATTGGTGCTCAGCAAATGGTAGAAAAATCAGAAGGGGTTAGCACTACAGCCGAAGACTTATCGCGTTTAGGGGTTTTACAGCTTTCATTAAATGACATCGATGGTTTAGTAAACCTCGAACAAGCGGTTGAACAAGCACCTGAGTCCGTCACCTCGCAAGCAACCTTACTGCGTGCCTACATAGCGACGAATCAGCTGGAAAAAGCAAAAAGTGCTGCAAAAGAGTGGCATGAGGCTTCACCGCAGACTGCGGCGCCCCTGATTTATTTGGGGAACATTGCAACGGCAGAAGGTGCATACCAAGAAGCGGCACAATATTTCGACAAAGCGAGTGCGCTTGATGATGCGGGTAATGAGATCACGTATTCTAGAACTAAGCTACTTGTTGCCGAAGGCAAAAAAGACAATGCGGAAGCGTTTATTCGCACCTTCATAGATAAGAATCCCTCGGACGTTCAAGCGCTAGCGTTATGGTTTGCGCTAGCGATGGAAAAGGGAAATGCAGATGCTGTCATTAATCATGCACAGACACAATTTAATGAGAACAAGAGCGACGTAAACCTACGCCTTTTACTAGCAAGAATGTACTCGCTTAATAACCAGCTAGATAAAACGGTTTCACTATTGACTGCTGTTGAAGGTGACGAGTCATCACCTCAGGCTTTTTGGAACTTAAAAGGTCAGGCACTTATTGCGAGCAATAATGTAAACGACGCAACGGCTTTCTTTGATCGCTGGTTATCATTTTATCCACAAGATAAAAATGCGGTGTTGGGTAAGCTGCTTATTGTCGACTCACAAAAGCAATTCAAGCAAGGTCTAGAGTTAACAAACAAGGTGTTGTCTAAGCGCCCAGACGCTCAGCTAACGCTTTTGAAAGCGTATTTTTATAGCCGTCTTGGTCAATCAAAGCCGGCATGGGAGATTATCAATAATGTGTCTGAGGAGGTTAAGTCGTTGCCGTTCGTAAGGGGCGTTATTGCGCGTCTACACCTTATAGATAAGGTGCCTGAGCAGGCGGTTGACCACGCGAAAGCAGCTTATGATGCTACTTCAAACTCAGACAATGCTTTGCTGCTTGTTGCTGCCCTTGAAATGTCAGGTAAAAAAGAGCAAGCGTTTAGCTTTCTACAAAAGCACGTAAATACGCACAATAACGACGTTCAAAGTGCAATGTTGTTAGCTGAGCGTCAAATAGGAAAAGATAGAGCCGCAGCTATTGATACCTACGAGCTTATACTTACCAAAACCCCCGATAATTTCGTGGTACTTAACAACCTGGCTTATTTAGCATTTGAAGATAAAAAACTGAAGCGAGCTGAAGAGCTTGCGAAGAAGGCTGTATCGCTGCAGCGAGAAAATGCTGATGCCGTGGATACCCTTGCTCAAATTTATATTGCCAAGGGCGAAAAAGCTGAAGCTTTGAAGCTCTATGAGCAAATTTCAACAGCCCCTATTGCTAATGATGAGGTATATTTAAATCACGTGGCCTTGTTGCTTGAACTTGATAAAAAAGCGCTAGCAAAGCGACGCTTAGCAAGCAGAGAGTTCACCTCTGAAGCGGCAAAACAAAGAGCCGAAAGCCTTAAGCAGCAATACGGGGTGTAATGCTAATTCAACGAGCAGCGAGCTAGTGGACTTGCTTTATTGCATTACAAAAGCTAAATACGAACGAAGGCCACTTATTGTGGCCTTCGGTTTGTCTACGCATTCAACTTTTTCCGTGTGAATGCCCAGAGCGCGAGAAATGCGGATTGGTATTAAAACACAGCATCCACTATAAAGGCTTTGGCAAAAAAGTTTCTGCCAAGCTTGTTAGTCAGCTTTATTCACGTATTCTTTGTTGCCTTGAGCTGCAACTTGAGCCCTAAGTTCGCGCAGCTCTTTTAAAACATCATGCAACGTAGGCTCTACGTGACCTTGTGCAATTTGCTCTTCAAGTAAAGCGGCTTCTTTTTCTGCCCTTGCTTTCTCGTTTTCTCTTTCCATCACGTTTACCACAATGCCTATAACCATATTAAGGAAGGCGAATGCGGTAAAGAAGATAAAGGTTAAGTAGAAAATCCAGCTTAGTGAGTACACCTCTTGGGTTTCGTACATCACATCGGTCCAATCTTCAAAGGTCATGATCCTAAAGAGTGTCAGCATAGAGATAGTAATATCGCCCCACAGTACAGGATTAATAGTTTCAAATAGTGTACTGCCCACCGCGGCATAGATATAAAAGATAATAAACATAAGCAGCATGACGTAGCCTAGCTGGGGTAAAGCTTTAACTAACGACACAAGTAATATTCTTAGCTCCGGAATGATTGAAATCATACGAAGTACACGGAATACCCTAACCAAACGGGCTATGAGAGCAAGCTCGGTATCGTCTGCCGGAATTAGGCTGATTATTACAATGAGTGTGTCGAACCAGTTCCAGAAGCTCTTGAAAAAATAACGCTTTTTCTTTTCCGCTAAAAATCGAATGGTAATCTCAGTTAAGAAAAACGCGCTGATGAACCAGTCTAGAAACAAAGTAACAGACGACATTCCAGCAGGAAGTTCGTAGGTTTTAGCACCAACAAGGAGCGCTGAAATAACGATAACGCTGATAACAAAGGCTTCAAACCATTTATTTGCTCTTATGCGCTCAAATTTATTTTGTAGTTCAGAGGCTTGCATTTTTATTTATCACTCAAGAAAAAAACAATAGGCCAAGAGGCTTGTCGTAGACCAACTTGGCGTTATACTAAAGTCGTTGTTTGCACATATTATGTGCCACAATGTAGGGGCGAAAAGGTGGTTTTAAAGCCTTTTGTCCTGCATATATAGCATCATCAAAGATAGAAAAATTTAAAGGGTATAATCATGGATGATGAGTTACGGCTGTTGCAAGAAAAATTACGTGCTGTTTCAGCGCGTTTATCTAGTTTTGTAATGACTAAACAAAATGCAGAAGCCTTATGTGATGAATACCGGCAATTGCTGAGCGTTTTGCAAAAATTCTCTTGCGCCAAATAGTCATTCACTTCAATGCTAACAAAGATTTATCATACCATTTCTGGCGTTCACACGCTTCACTAGGAAACTTGCCTGGGCCTTCTGAGTGGGCAATTATCTGCGCGAATTGGTATTAGGTACAAAAAAGGGCAGCCAGTGGCCACCCTTCCTATGTGGTGTTAAAACGCTGGTCTTGCGCTACATCACATCCTATTCGTTGCTACTCTTCTCTACAGGTTTAAGACCACGGTTGATCATAGCCACATCTTCACCTGTCAATGTACCTGCCGCTTGCTTAAGCGTAACCACTGACTGAATAAAGTCGTAGCGTGCGCCCGCAAGGTTACGACGTGCGTCAAACAAGTTACGGGTGCTGTCCAATACGTCAACAATAGTACGTGTACCTACATCAAAGCCCGCTTCTGTGGCTTTAAGTGCGCTATCTGCAGACACCACTGACTGCTCTAGAGCGCGAATAGTAGAGATTGACGCTTTTACGTTATTAAACGAGCTGCGAACTGACTGTACCGTTTGACGATACGTCTGCTCTGCAGCTTGGCTAGCCGCTACGTAGTTGTACTTCGCTTGCGACGTTTGCGCGCTTACGCTACCGCCTTGATAGATTGGAACGCTGAGCGTTACACCTATTGACTTACTATCAAGGTACGGCGTGTCGTAAGCAACGGGTGCGGTTTGACCATCATCAGTAATAAACTCACCTTCAACATCGTCTTTCGAGCGGCCATATCGACCCGACAATGCCAAGGTTGGTAAGTGGCCTGAACGTGCAATGGCGATGTCCTCTTTTGCCACGTCCATGGCCAAACGGTCAACTAATAATGCAAGGTTTTTGTCTTGTGCGGTTTCTAACCAGCTGTCAACGGTTGCTGGAACCGGCATAGTCGCAGAAAAGTTTTCTGTATTTAAACCGAATAAACGATCGTGGTATTTTCCGGTAATTACACGAAGTGCTTCAAGGGCAAACTCAAGCTGATTTCTTGCCTGTATTGCTTGTGCAACTGTACTGTCGTAATTTGCTTGTGCTTCATGCACGTCAGTAATGGCTGTTAAACCCACTTCGAAGCGCTGGCGTGTTTGTTCAAGCTGTCGCTCAATAGCGCGTTTCTCTGACCCTACGAACTCCACATTGTCACGGGCGCGTAATACGTCAAAGTAAGCTGTAACGGTACGCACTATGACGTCTTGCATACTAGCGGCAAGTTGTGCGTCGCTTTGCTCTGCCACTTTCTCTGCTCGGTCTAAACCCAACCAGTTCGCGTGGTCATACAAAGACATTGATAAGGAAATTCCGTAATCAATAGTGTCGACAGTGGTATCAGTTGTAAAGATTGTATCTGGCCCAAGTTGCTGAAAACGTTCAGACTCCGAGTGCGTATAACCCACAGAGCCAGAGATTTGGGGTAGTAGGCTTGCGCGGCTAAGACTGATTCCTTCGAACGCAGCATCACGTTGCGCTTTCGCTTGGTTTACCAATGGATCGTTCGCCAGTGCTTGTTGATATACCTGCATTAGGTCATCGGCTAGCGCACCAGTTGTCATCGAAACACCGATAACTAGCGACAGAAGTGTTCGTTTCATGCTTACGTCTTCCTGTTGTGTTCAAGTTGCGTCGTCGTTTATTCGTTGAGACGACTTATTAAAACCAAGTGTATGAAAATTCAACCACAAACCGAAAGTCCAAACTCGTAACAGTATTCGATTAACTGTAACAGAATATGTGATCTACCCACGCAATTATTATAGTAATAGACGACTTGTAATATGAGTTTTCTGTTATTCGCTCACACGCCGTATCGCATTTTTCATGCGTATACATGGTTGGTGTGTAAATGTACTATGTATGATAAATCTATTTGAACCATAAGTGTCAGCAAATGAGCAAGGAATTCCTTTCATTTACCTCAAATGACGTCGAAATCACCGACATTAAGCCAGTGTATCGTGGTTTCTTTACCATGAATCAGTATCAATTTAAGCACAAGTGTTTTAATGGAGAATGGAGCGACACGGTCACGCGAGAAATATTTGAACGCGGTCATGCGGTGGGGGTCTTACCCTACGATCCTGAACTCCAAGAGTTTGTGCTCATTGAGCAAGTTAGAATTGGGGCATTAGCCACATCTTCAAGCCCTTGGTTAATAGAAATTATCGCGGGCATGATCGACAAAGGAGAAACACCGGAGTCTGTATGCCATAGAGAGTCGATGGAAGAGGCAGGTATTACCCTAGATAAATTAACCAAAGCGCTGAGTTATTTATCTAGCCCGGGCGGCACGACCGAAAGATTACACATTTTTATAGCAAAGACTGATGCTAGCCAAGCGCAAGGCATTCACGGCCTAGAAAGCGAGTCTGAAGACATTAAAGTACATCGAATAAAAGAAAATACCGCCCTTGAATGGTTGGAAAATGGCCATATTGACAACGCCGCAGCGGTAATTGCGCTACAATGGTTCTTTATGCACAAAACACAACTTCTGGAGCAGTGGCAGACATCGTGACACAACGCAATCAACGAAAATACGTACCTCATCTTCCTTCAATGCAGGCGCTTTGCGAACTGAACTACTCCCATGTTCTGAGAATTTTGCCTGATTGCGATACGGAAGATTTGAGCTATGAATTTTCGGTCGGTGTCGGCCTGTCTTATGAAATACGTATTGTAGAGTCTGCTCGCTACACCAGTACGTTAAGCATTAAGCAAACCACTAAAGATATGCCCTCATATTTAACGCCCAGCATGACGGTGCGCTTATATCACGATGCGCGTATGGCAGAGGTTATCAATAGTCAAAATACGGGAGCGCTTGAACCGTCGTACGAGTATCCGAATTTAAAAATGCGCCAGCGTAACGAAAAGCACATGGTGAATATCTTTTTAGCTGAATGGCTAAACTTCTGTTTGCAACATTCCTCAAACGTTACTTCTGAAGCGTGATAACACTCATTCAGCTAAGTGATTGCCACTTACTAAAAGACAAAGATAAGACGGGATATGCGGGCATCGCGCCCTATGATTCACTAGCACGCGTGCTTTCTGATATCCAAAATTACATTGTTCAAGAAGTTGCAAGTGAGCCAGAACAGAGAGCAAAGCACCAAGTAGTCGTGCTGGTTACTGGGGATATTAGCGGCGATAGTTCCCCTGAGAGCTATCAGCATTTTATTGCATTGATGGAGCAACATATTGAGCCAGCAAATATAGAATGGTTTGTGCTGGCGGGAAACCATGACAATAATCCGTACTTCGAAAAGTACGTTGGCAGTCGGCACCTACAAAGCAATGACTCGTTAAGCTTGTGCAATTGGCAAATACACGGCATGGATACCCGCGCTACAAGTAATATGTATATGGCAGCGGGGGAAGTAAAAGAAAGCGACATACAGGCGCTAGAGCAATCGTTAACTACGTCGCCGCAGACAAATCATCTTATTGCGCTTCATCATCACATATTGCCTTCAAACAGTTGGATGGATAAGCACTCTTTGGTTGATGCTCAGCGGTTAGTATCGCTTACAGATGAATATCCGCAGATAAAAGCCTTACTACACGGACACGTACATTCGCCGTTGCGCCAGCTGATAGGAAAGCACAATACGCCTTCTTACAGCAGCCCTTCTACATGTTGGCAGTGGGAAATGCGGCCCGAGTTTGGTGTTAGCAATGAAGCGCCGGGGTATCAGGTGATGAAATTAATGGGTGACGGCACGGTAAACGTTACCGTTGTTAGGGTTTAGCTTAGTCGAGCTTGGCTTTAAAGGATGCGCTAGGCGCGTTTGGCGTTAAAACCCGTTTCATACTCGCATCGAGTTTAGAGCAAACAAAGAAGCAAGAAAGTACACAAAGAAACAAAAAAGAACAGAGAACACAGGGTAGAGAAAAATATGCAGCACATTTTATATCTCCACGGCTTTTTAAGTTCGCCGAAATCCATTAAGGCGCAAGCCACCAAAGCGTATTTTGAGCAGCATCACTCGAACGTTACCTTGCACATTCCTGAGCTGTCTAATTTTCCTAGCAAAGTGGAAGACCAGCTAATTTCACTTATTGAGAACACACCGGCACTGCTTGAAAACGGGCTGAAACTTATTGGCAGTTCAATGGGGGGGTATCTCTCTACGTTTTTGCTTGAAAAGTTTGGTGGCAAAGCCGTGTTAATCAATCCCGCTGTTCGCCCTTACGAGCTATTGCAAGGGTTTATCGGTGCCCACGAAAACCCTTACAGCAAAGAAAAGTTTGAAATAGTAGAAAGCGATATGGGGGTAATCCAAGCATTAGAAGCTGCCTCAATTAAAACGCCAGGCAATTACAAAGTGCTGCTTCAGACCGAGGATGAAACACTGGATTACCGCTTAGCGGCTGAAAAGTACGCACAAAGTCATCTGGTTATTGAAGAAGGCGGCGATCACAGCTTTGTAGGTTACGAAAATCACTTGCCTGCTATTGCCGAGTTTTTGCTGAAATAAGCGCATTGCCAGTCTGTACTCGCCCTGCTAACATCAATCCTATGCTGAGCGGCGCTATGCTTATGCGCCGCGTACCTCTTTCTTTGTCGCTGGCTTAAATAACAACCATAACTATGTCAAATCAATACAATTCAGATGCTATCGAGGTTTTAAACGGCCTTGACCCCGTAAAACGCCGCCCTGGTATGTATACCGACACTACCCGCCCAAATCACTTGGGTCAGGAAGTCATCGATAACAGTGTGGATGAAGCGCTTGCTGGGCACGCCTCTAACATCAAAGTAATTTTGCATGAAGACCAATCGTTAGAAGTTATCGACGATGGTCGTGGTATGCCGGTAGATATCCACCCTGAAGAAGGGATATCAGGCGTAGAGCTTATTCTATGTAAGCTTCACGCGGGTGGTAAATTTTCAAATAAAAACTATGCCTTCTCTGGTGGTCTTCACGGGGTGGGGATCTCGGTAGTTAACGCGCTTTCAACTCGCGTAGAAGTAACTATTCGACGAGACAGTAACGTATACCAAATTGCCTTTGAAAACGGCGACAAAGTCGAAGACTTACAAGTTATTGATACCTGCGGTAAGCGCAATACAGGAACCCGTGTTCACTTCTGGCCTGACCCGCAGTATTTCGATTCGGCTAAATTCTCAGCCAGTCGACTTGTGCACAACTTGCGCGCTAAAGCGGTATTAAGCCCGGGTCTGCGCATTCGTTTCGACAACAAGATCACCAAAGAAAGTCAAGAGTGGTATTACGAAGACGGTCTTAAAGACTACCTATACCAAGCGGTAGAAGAGTTTGAAACCTTGCCGTCTGACACGCCATTTGTAGGTACATTCAGTGGCAATACAGAAGCCGCCGATTGGGCGGTAATGTGGTTGCCTGAAGGCGGTGATTTAGTAACTGAAAGCTACGTTAACCTTATTCCTACAGCGCAAGGCGGTACACACGTTAACGGGCTGCGCCAAGGCTTATTAGAGTCCATGCGCGAATTTTGCGAATTTAGAAACTTAATGCCTCGTGGCGTTAAGTTATCGCCAGATGACATTTGGGACCGGTGTGCCTATATCCTGTCGACAAAAATGCAGGATCCGCAGTTTGCCGGGCAGACTAAAGAACGCCTGTCTTCACGTCAGGCCAGCGCGTTTGTGTCAGGAGTGGTGAAAGACGCATTCAGCCTTTGGTTAAACCAGCATACGGAAATTGCCGAGGCCCTTGCTGAAATGTGTATCAACAATGCACAGCGTCGCCTTCGTCAAACCAAAAAAGTTGCCCGTAAAAAGGTTACCCAAGGGCCTGCACTTCCAGGCAAACTGACCGACTGCTCATCACAAGATATTTCTTACTCTGAACTGTTTTTAGTAGAGGGTGACTCGGCGGGTGGCTCGGCCAAGCAAGCGCGAGACCGAGAGTTTCAGGCAATTATGCCGCTGCGCGGTAAAATCTTAAATAGCTGGGAAGTTGACTCTTCTCAGGTATTGGCATCACAGGAAATTCACGATATTTCAGTTGCGCTAGGTATTGACCCAGATTCGACGGACCTATCTGGTTTGCGCTACGGTAAAATCTGTATTCTTGCCGATGCTGACTCCGATGGGCTACACATTGCAACGTTACTATGTGCGCTCTTTGTGCGGCACTTCAGAACCTTGGTAGAGCAAGGCCATGTGTATGTCGCTATGCCGCCGCTATTTAGAATAGATGTGGGCAAAGAGGTGTACTACGCGCTAGATGAAAGCGAGAAGCAGGGCATTCTTGACCGAATTGAAGCGGAGAAGAAACGTGGCAAAGTTAACGTACAGCGCTTTAAAGGCTTGGGCGAAATGAACCCGCTACAGCTTCGCGAAACAACCATGGACCCGAACACCCGTCGCCTTGTTCAGCTGACCATTGAAGACGCGGAAGAAATGATGGAGTTGATGGACATGTTGCTTGCTAAGAAGCGTTCTGGCGACCGTAAAACATGGCTTGAAAGCAAAGGTAATATGGCTGAAGTGGCGTTGTAGATTGCAGAAACGCGCCGCTTTTGTACTTATTAACAGAAGCTTGTATTGGTAACGCAGTTTAAACAAATGACCGCCAGGCAAGCGATCTCTTTGCCACACAAAACAAGTAGAAAACGCCGAGATACTACCCTGATACGGAAATTTCTCGGCGTTTTAGTTTGTGCATCTGCAACAAAATACTGCCACGCATAATTACGCTGGTGCCGTTTAGGATAAGTAGCGGCCAGCTTTGGCTTAATGGCATTGTTAGGCCAAATAATAAAGTGCTAACGTCTTTTATCAATATATTGCGAAACAGTGCAAATGACAGCGATCCCACTTTTTGTCTGCGCTGCAATACAAACCACTGGTGCAGTGAACCTTGAAACAGTATAACGGTGACTACCAGCATTAAGGTATTTGCGCCAAGCTGTGCAAGCGTTGGGAATGGCCGAAAAGCAATGGAAAAAGTGCCGCCGATGAGAGCTAGCAGGGCAACTGCGGCAACGTAACCAGAGATTGAAGTGCGCCTGTGCTGCCATATCTTCCAAATGATAATGAGCGTAAGTATGAGTGCACCAAATCGTGTCCACACCAAATAATGGTTGAATGGCTCGACTGAAATACCGAAAAGGAAGATAGAGAAGAACGCGAAATAGCTAGAGCCAAACTGGTTAAGTGACAGACTGTGGTTAGCATCGTCACTTTCGCTAGAAACGGGCACTTGAAAGCGCGTCATGGCCTTAATTTGTGACCATAATCCTAACCATGTTAGTAAAAACAGCGCGGCACTGGCAAAGCCTAGTATGTGGTAAAGCACCCAATTCACTCCACGTTGAAAATGTTCTTGCTCGTGAAAGCCACAGTGTATCACAGCACTGGTACTGTTCTGGCATGTTCTGACATATGGCATGAAAACAATCACCATTAACAAAGCACTGCACCAGGGGCTAAAGGTGTTATCGTTTTTTCGGTATCGATGACATCTAATATATTTTCAAAACCGGTATTGAACTAGCAAGGAGGTTTATTTTGACATTGAACCCAGTTTCTTCATCAGCCCGCCAGTTAGCGGTAAGCGATAAAACCACAACGCTGTTATTTGATCACGACGGTACCCTTATTGACTCAGAATCCGTACATTTTGACCTGTGGAAAGACATTTTGCTGAAGTACGATGTTGAACTGAGCGAGGATTTTTATTGTGAAGTGATGGCGGGTATTCCTGTAAAGCAAAATGCTGTCGATCTCGTCGAACATTTTAATATTAGTATAGCGCCGCAGCAGCTAGCACAGCAAAAACACAAAAGCATTAGCGACTACTTAGATAAGCAAGCTTTTCCCTTAATGCCGTTTGCTAAAGAAACCATTGAACATTGTGCAAACAAAGGTTACACCATTGGGATTGTGACAGGGGGAAGTAAAAATTCGGTGGAAAAAACCTTATCTCAGTATGGTTTAAGTGCTTATATTTCTTGCGTGGTTGCCGTGGAAGATGTCGAAAACAGCAAACCAGCACCTGATTGTTACGCGCTTGCAATGGACAAGCTAGGAAAAATACCAGGTGAATGTGTGGCAATTGAAGACACGCAAACCGGCATGACAGCAGCACTTGCTGCAAACCTAGCCTGCGTTGTGATACCCACGGATTTGTCGAAACATCATGACTTGTCTGGTGCCACAGTGGGGTATAAAAGCTTGAAAGACTGGGTGGACTGCGAACTCGTTTTTTAGCGAATGCGGTGGAGGTTAATTGCCGACTTGTCGTGCCACTTGTCACTGGTGGCGCGAAAATAGATAACGTAGTATAACCAGCACGTTAGGGCGTAACTTTCTTTGTTTTACAGCAAAGAACGCCAGGGGCGCTAACTTATTTCTTATTCATTGTAATGACAGGTACAGCTGATTTCTCATGATTTTGCGTAGCGTAAAATGGCTTTTGATTACTCTTGCCATCATTGTTGTTCTGCTTGTAGTAAGCGTTGCTACGATTACGGTTATGGCTGTGCAAAAAGCGCCATTAGTCGCATCGACAGCGCCCACGCAGCTAGATGGTGCTGATAGCGTTAATGAACTCCTCGGTCAGCTGCAACAGGCGTTTTCCCGCCGAGAAGAGGGGCATCAAGTTACGCTCACCGAAACCCAAGTCGAAAGCTTAGTGGGTGTGTTACAGCGTGCTTTACCTGATTTTAAGGGCGTAGTGAATATTACGCCGGTGGCGGGAACCATTAATGTCACTTACGCTATCAACAATACGGGGTATTACGTAAATGCGTCAGCGCTAGTGCTGCCTGGAGATAGCTTGCGTATAGAGCAAGTCCAAGTTGGTGACTTAACCATTCCGGGTCGTTTTTTACTTGGGTTTTTAGAGCGTACGGTGAACTCTTATACGCAATCAAAAATAGCCACCATTGCGTTATCGAGGGTGGAACGTGTAACCATGCGAAGCGGTGAGCTTACTTTAGATGTCGGGCGATTAGATGAGCTGCTAAGCGAGTTAAACGTGGTGGCGTCGAATATGTCGGTAAGCGAACAGACCGAGCTTCAGCAGTTATCTGCGTACTATTTACGTTATTTGTCTGGCAGAGAAATAGCCTTATCAAGTAAACCTGTATCCCTTATTGAATACTTGCGCGAAGGGATGGCACGAGCGAGAGAGCAAAGCCAATCCCCTGATGATGCAGTACTGCATAATAATGCGGTAATCCTCGCTTTAGCGGTTTACGTTGGGCATCATCGTGTTGGGGCTCTGGTGGGCGACATACAGCCAGATTCCGAAAAGGCGTTAAAGCCTCGCAGAGGTGCTGTGCTGCACAAACGCAACGATTTGGCTCGTCACTTCATTATTTCTGCTGCATTAGAGTTAATGGCTGAACAAGGTATGTCCTTAGCAATTGGCGAGTTTAAAGAACTAATGGACCGGGGCAACGGTGGTTCGGGCTATAGTTTTGTAGACTTAGCGGCAGATATGTCGGGTACTGAGTTTGCAAAGGTTGCTACCCATCCAAATACTGCGATGGAAGTGCAAAACGCGATTGCGCGCATTCAAAGTGAACTTGAAATCATCCCGCCTATTGAAGGCCTTCCCGAAGGCTTAAGTAAGCAAGCGTTTACCGAGCAGTATCAGCGGGTGGACAGTAAAGCGTACTTAAAAGAAGTGCAGGAAATTAAGCGGAGAATTGGTTTGTTGCCGCTTTATCAAAAATAATCAGTAAGGCGTGGAAGAGTGCGCTGTCAGAAAGCAGAAAATACAATAAAGCCCGCGAATAAAGCGGGCTTTCCTTTATATATCTCTATCTGCGCGTACTAGTTTTTAGACAGTGATTGCTGAAATTGCGCAATGGTCACCAGCGCCAGTTCTATCTTTTTAACTAATGGCGCTAGGGCTTGTTTGGCCGCATCATCATCCAGTTCCTTTAGCGATTGCCAGTCATTTGCAATCTCTTGAACATATGGACCAAAGCGTTTTGCTGATGTGCTAAACCCACTGTCATCTGCGAAAACGGCTGCAAACTTCCCTTTTTGATCGCGCTGTAAACTATCTAGTATTTGGTCGGCATCAACAGCTTTGCGGTGCAGCGTTTGAAGTGTTTCTTGAAGTTGTTGATGGACAGCTTGCATCTCTTGGCTCTGTTGCATGGTCACGCCTTTTGTTTCTAATGTAATCCGGTGCACGTGTTAGTCGCACACTTAATGTTGATATATATTGCGCAGCTATCATTTATGCTACGCCGTATGTATCACGGTAAATAATGATTAAAGTTTCGCCTTTCAAGGCCGATAACCTGAAGTCAGTTGTATATTACGAAGTCTGCGGGCAATTAAGCCGCTTGCTTTTTATGTAATGGACAACACGCCGTAAGGGTGGGCAATTCTGCCCATTTTTTTACTTTGCTACAAGCAACAAAGGAAAATGGTATGGATCTACAAGGTGCTAGTGCCTCTGGAACGTCCGGTGCGTCACTTGAGTTGGCCTCTCTTAAGTTGGCAAAAAGCCAGCAAGAGCAAGAGGGAAAAGCGTCGCTTCAGCTGCTGGAATCAGCCGCTGACGTACCAAAAACGTCATCTTCAAACCCCGCGTTAGGCGCCAACATTGATACCTACGCGTAGGTTACGGATGCAAATGTAAGTCGATAGGCGTTTTGCCGGGTTGACCGCCAATTTCTCTCACCAGTTTTGGCACCAAGAAGCCCGGCAGGCGCTTTATCGCTTCTTTCATGATTCGACGACCTTCATCATCACTCACATAAAAATGACTCGCACCCTGCACTTTATCTAACACGTGCAAGTAATAGGGCAGTACTCCAGCTTCAAACAGCGTTTCACTTAAGTCACTTATGGCATCACCGGAATCGTTTACGCCTTTTAGCAATACCGACTGATTGAGCAGGGTCACACCTCTCTCTCGTAATGTGTTTAATCGGGATTTTAGCGTTTCTGACATCTCATTCGCGTGGTTTGCATGCAGCACCAATACTTTTTGAAGCGGCAATGCGGTAAACCATTCAACAAAGTCATGGCTAATTCGTTCTGGCAGTACCACGGGGAGGCGGCTATGAATACGCAGGCGCTTTATATGGGCAATAGCGGCAATTTCGTTGGCTAGCCACGACAGATGATCGTCTTTCGCCATCAGTGGGTCGCCACCTGAAAAAATCACTTCATTAATTTTGTTATTACTGCGAAGGTATTCAAGCACATCAAGCCATTGGTGCTTACTTACCGCATTGTCGGCGTAAGGAAAATGGCGGCGAAAACAGTACCGGCAGTTTACTGCACAGCCGGTGCGAACCATTAACAACACGCGAGAATCGTATTTGTGCAGTATGCCTTTGCCTGCGGTGTCGTGCTCGTCTAACGGGTCTTCGCTATAACCGGGTGATGTTAGGAATTCATCGCTGAGCGGCATGACTTGTAAAAAAAGCGGGTCGTGTGGATTGCCTTTCTCCATCAGATCCACAAAATGTCGTGGAACACGCATAGGAAAAAGTCGACGCGCTTTAATGTGTTGGGCGTATTTTTCTTGGTCTAAACCTAAGTGTTGCAACAGCTTTGCAGGATCGGTAAAGCTACTTGCTAATTCTTTTTGCCAGTTATGCTCTACAGAAATCGGTTTTTTAGGTATTATTTGTTCCACGAAACTTTTTGTACCTTATGTTTAGACAGAGGAATTATGGCTAATTACAGCACTAACGAGTTCAAAGGCGGCCTGAAAATCATGCTGGACGGCGAACCTTGCAACATTCTAGAAAACGAATACGTAAAGCCGGGTAAGGGCCAAGCGTTTAACCGCGTAAAAATCCGCAAGCTTATTTCAGGTAAAGTTTTAGAGAAAACTTTCCGCTCAGGTGAATCAGTAGAAGGCGCTGACGTAATGGATACGGAGCTTGCCTACTTGTACACCGACGGCGAATTCTACCACTTTATGAACAACGATACATTCGAACAAATCGCTGCAGACGAAAAAGCAGTGGGTGAGAATAAAAAGTGGTTGGTAGAAAACGACGTTTGTACCATTACATTGTGGAACGGTTCACCTATCACGGTTACGCCACCAAACTTTGTTGAGCTAGAGATCACTGAAACTGATCCTGGTCTTAAAGGTGATACAGCGGGTACAGGCGGTAAGCCAGCAACGCTTAGCACTGGTGCAGTTGTTCGCGTTCCTCTATTCGTTCAAACAGGCGAAGTTATCCGTGTAGATACGCGCTCTGGCGAATACGTGTCTCGCGCACAAAAATAATATCTTATACCAGTCCGCATAGATAATTACCCACTCAGCGAGAGTTAAAATGTTCGTAATCGCGGCGTGTTGCCGCAGGTATAGTGGTTCTACATCAAGGTGACACAACAAAGAGTACGGACATTTTAAACTCGCCCTTCGGGAAGGTCTGGCAAGCTTCCTAGCTTCATTCTGGGAATTTGAAAGGGAACAACCATTCCTGCATTCCCACGCTTCGCTATGAAGCTTGCCAGCGCCTTCTGAGTGGGCAATGATCTATGCGGATTGGTATTAAGCGCATTCTGTTTACGTGTAAAGCCGGTGCCTTTGTGTGCCGGTTTTTTGTTTTAGCTATTCTTCTTAGGTTTGAATACATGCAATCTTGGCAGCCTACTACCACTTATGAAGCCCGTGTTGCGCGAGCAGAATTACTCAGAACAATCCGTGAGTTTTTTTACGCAAGAAACGTGTTAGAGGTTGATACGCCTTTACTTTCAAACGGCACGGTCACCGACGAACATTTAGATGCGTTCGACACGCAATTCAACTGTGCCTCATCGGGTAAGCCTACGACGCTGTATCTTCAAACTTCCCCTGAATATGCCATGAAGCGTTTATTATGTGCTGACAGCGGGAGTATTTATCAAGTATGTAAAGCGTTTCGCCACGAAGGAGAAGGGCGTTGGCATAACCCAGAGTTCACTATGCTAGAGTGGTATCGCCTAGGCTTTGATCATTTCGCGTTAATGGACGAGGTTGACGCCTTACTGCAAGAAACGTTAAACACTGCCTCTGCCGATAAAATGACCTATCAGCAAGCTTTTCAAACCTATTTAAAAATTGACCCATTAAGTGCTGATAACGACGTTTTGCTAAAGGCAATGGAAGAGCAGAACATAGATATTCATGCGCCGCAAAATCTAAGCTATGACAGCAAGTTACAATTGTTATTCAGCTATGTAATCGAACCTAAAATCGGTAACGAAAAACCGTGCTTCATCTACGATTTCCCTGCTTCTCAAGCGGCGCTTGCCAAGCTAAGCTCCGCTGATGAACGGGTTGCCGAACGCTTTGAGGTGTATTACCAAGGCGCTGAACTTGCTAACGGTTTCCATGAGTTAAGTGCGGCAAAAGAGCAGCGTGAGCGCTTTGAAACTGATAACGAGAAACGCAAAGAAACGGGTTTACCTGCAAAGCCCATTGATGAAAACTTTCTAAGCGCGCTTGATGCCGGATTGCCACCGTGTTCAGGTGTGGCGCTGGGTATCGACCGATTGCTTATGCTAAAAACCAATGCGTCGCACATACAAGAGGTGATCAACTTCACGGTAAGCAGAGCTTAAAGCCTTTTTATTACTTATGGGTTAGAAAAGTGCTGACTTTGCACTTAAATAGTCACAAAGCATTAAATAACGTTAGATAACGGGTAAGTTACGTTGACCTGCTGTTGACATGAGCAGGTCAATGCTGAAGAATGTTATAACATCACTAAATAATGTTATAACATCCTCAGAGGAATACCATGAAAATGCGTTCGCTGCTAAGTTTGTCCATAGCAGGGCTGTTAAGTGCGCCTGTGTATGCCACCACAGTAACGGGAAAAGTCACCGACACGGCAGGGCAACCTGTCGCAGGGGCTGAAGTAAAAATTGAAGGCAGCCGCCGTGTAGCATACACCGATGTAAATGGTGTTTACCGTTTTGACGATGTTAAGCAGCCACATATTCATTTACATGTTTATTCTTCAAACTACATCCATGGTGATAACGACTTAGGCGACGTAAATACGGATCAAAATGTAGACTTCGTTTTAAAGCCTGCATCCGTCGAAAATATCGTGGTTACCGCCAATGCGCTTCAATCATCAGTACTGGAATCTGTTACGCCAGTGACCGTAATTGGTGCTGAAAAATTACGTAAAATAGAAGCACCAACCTTAGGGGAAACCCTAAAAAACGCGCCTGGTGTGCACAGCACTTATTTTGGCCCGGTTTCAAGCAGCCCAGTTATTCGCGGTAACGATGGCCCGCGTGTCAAGATTGTTCAAAACGGTTTGGATGTTTCTGACGTATCTCGCGTTGGCCCAGACCACAACGTAGCGGCTACGCTTTCTAGCGCAACCCAGGTGGAAGTGCTTCGCGGTCCTGCGACGCTTCAATACGGCAGTGGCGCTATTGGTGGCGTGGTGAACGTGGTTGACAAACGTATTCCTCAGTATCAGATAGACGGCGTAGAAGGCGAAGCCGAGACCAGCTACAGCACAGTAAATGATGGTTCTTATACCCGTGCTGATGTAACTGGCGGAAGCGGTAATATCGTATGGCATGTAGATGGCTTTTATCGCGACACAGACAATGCTGACATCCCAGGCTTCGCATCTATCGACCCCGATGAAGATGAGCCAAACGGTGAATTAGAAAGCAGTGCCATGGAGACCCGCAACGTCGTCGCAGGTTTATCTTACGTAGCCGAAGAAGGCTACTTCGGTTTCGCGGTTGAGAAGTTAGACAACGAATATGGGGTGCCAGGCCACAGCCATGCTCACGGTGAAGAAGAGCATGATGAACATGACGAAGAGCATGAGGATGAAGAGCACGAAGAACACGACCATGGCGAAGAGGGTGTGCTACTTGATGTAGATATGACTCGCTATCAAGCAGCCGGTGAATGGCATTCACCGTTTGAAGGGCTAACTAACCTTAAATTTGCGGCAGCTTACACTGATTACGAGCATGCTGAGATTGAAGACGGTGAGCCAGGCACTGTATTCACAAATGAATCGAGCGACATTCGCCTGTCTGCTTATCACGAAGAAGTGAACGGCTGGCACGGCGTATTCGGGCTACAGTTTAATCATAGCGATTACAATGCCGTAGGCGAAGAAGCCTTTACCCCCGCTAATACCACATCAAGCTACGCACTTTATCTTATAGAACAAAAGAAGGTAGGGGATGTAACCTTTGAGCTTGGCGGCCGACTAGAGCGAACGACATTAGACGCTGATGCCAGCGAAGTGGAACTTAACGTTTTACATGAAGATCATGAAGGCGAAGAACACGAAGGCGAAGAGCACGATGAAGAGCATGAGGGTGAAGAACATGAAGAGCACGCTGTTGCTTTCAACTTCCCTGATTATGACTTCACCAGCCTGTCGCTTTCAGCGGGCGCTAACTGGGAATACCAGGAAGGCCACTCTATTGCAGTGACTTTATCACGCAGCGAACGCGCGCCTAGCCAGCAAGAACTCTTTTCTGCAGGCCAGCACTTAGCAACCCAAAGCTACGAAGTAGGTCTAGTATTTGATATGGACGAGGAAGGCCATATTGAAGAAGACTTAAGAAGTGTTAACGAGGAAGTTAGCACCAACTTGGATATTACTTTCCGTAAGTTTACCGGAAGCTGGGGCTACAGTGCGTCCTTCTTCTACAATCAGGCAGATGACTATATCTTCCAAACAAGCACGGGTTTAATTGCACTTAGTGAGCATGAAGAGCACGGCGAGCATGAGGAAGAAGAGCTAGAAGGCGAGCACGAAGAACACGAACACGACGAGCACGGCGATGAAGACGGCTTGCCTATCTATTACTTCCAACAAGCTGACGCCGACATTTGGGGCTTCGAAGCAGAAACTTACGTTGATTTAACAGACACGCTACGCTTAACCGTATTTGGTGACTATATTCGTGCAGAGATAGAAGATGATAATCTTCCGCGTACGCCGCCTATGCGCTTTGGTAGTGAATTAAGCTACGTGAACAACGGTTTAAGTGCTGACGTAGGCTTTACATGGTATGACGACCAAAACGACGTTGCGTCATTTGAGACTGCAACCGACGGCTACACCTTGGTTAACGCAAGCGTGCAGTATGAGTTTGGCACACAGGGCATTGATTGGGTAGTGTTTGCCCGTGGTGAAAACCTTACTGATGAGGAAGCTCGTGTTCATACATCTTTCTTAAAAGACCAAGCACCGCTCCCAGGTAGAAACTTTACTATGGGTGTGAGAGCGTTGTTTTAATTAAACAACTCCACTGCGGTATACAAGGCGATGTATTGGGGCTCTCAGTACATCGCCTTTTTTTATACTAGGGGAAAGTGGTCAGTACGATTTTTTTCCAGTCAAATAAACTGCAAAGATAAACATGCTTAAGATGATATATGTCGAGTAGTTATGAAGTAGAGGTGAAAATGAATGAATTAGCGAATTGGTTAAGCGCGCAAACCGAAAAACACATGGTGTTAGGTTATGGAAGCTTACTAAGCAAAAACAGCCGAGAGCGCTACTCCAACATTTTTACACAAGGGCTCCCTGTGACGGTTTTTGGCTTCGAAAGGGCATGGGTGACGCGTAGTCTTCATGAAAAACAGACCTACGTTGGCGCCGTGGTCAATGCGCATAGCAAATTAAACGCCCAACTTATCCCAACACAAATTAACCCTGCCTTACAGGAGAGAGAAAAAGACTATCGGTTTGTCGAAGTAAGCGCTAAAGCACTCAATTTTCATCAACACAAGGGGTCTGAGTCTCTAGACGATGTGCTTGCACAATTTACCTTTTGGATTTGCGAAACACTCGATTGTGCACAGGCAAATGACGCCTATCCTGTACATCAAACGTACGTAGATACATGCTTGAGTGGATGCTTAGAGCACGGTGGTGCAGAGGAAGCCGAGCGGTTTATCGTCCATACATCGTTGTGGGAGCACCCAAGAGTAAATGACAGAGCGGACCCAAAATACCCTCGCGCGGCAGCGGTGAACCCAGATCACCTTGAGCACATAGACAGGCTTCTATCAAAGGAATATTGTTTGCCTTAAGTCTTACTTCTAGCTATATATTAGCCTGCAGAGGTAGAAAACTAGCACTACATGCGCGTCATAAAAACTTTGCCAAAAGGACTAGTGTGAACACAAACACCGCTATTTTTACAAACGATAAAATAACGCTACGGCCACTGACTTATAATGATAAACATTGGGTGCTCGCTCTGCAGCAGGACCCGCTATGGCTAAAATTCATTGGAAGTAAGAACGTTAATACAGTGGACGATGCGTGTGATTACATTGGCAAAACGAATGCGCAGCGCGAAGAGTGGGGGTATGGCCTGCTTGCTGTTGAATTAACCGAAACCAAACAACCGTTAGGGGTTTGTGGTCTCTTCAATCGCTTTGCATTTGAATGTCCAGATTTAGGCTTTGCCATGCTGCCTGAAGCAAGAGGTAAGGGTATATGTTACGAGGCATGTCAGTGTGTTATTGCGTGGTCTGCGTCTAAGGGCTATCGTTTTTTAACAGCCATGACGCACCCAGAAAATATGGCGTCGCAGAAGCTTTTACAGCGCTTAGGATTTAACAAGCAGGGCTTTTACTTCGACAAAACCTTCCCAAAACAGCATTTGTTCAGGTTGGAATTACAGCCATAAAGCATTGCTCTTTATGGCTGCTTGTATCTGTTAATCGCTATAAGGGCGGTAACACGGTCATCTTTTTAATAATGATGGGCTCAATGGGTACGTTATTCGCGTTAAGGCGAATCGAATATTCAGTTTCTACTTCCGACATGGCATCAACAATATCTTCGCCTTCTACAATCACGCCAAAAACCGCGTAGCCCCAATCTCTTCCTGGGTTTAAGCTGCTGTTGTCATTCACGTTGAAGAAAAATTGTCGGTTTGCGGTATGCGGGTCGCTTTGTCTTGCCATTGCAATGGTGTGCAGGTCGTTGGTCAAACCGTTACCAGACTCATTGAAGATATCTGGAAAGTTCGACTTGCCGTTGAAGTCTGCGGTATAACCGCCACCTTGCACAACAAAACCAGGCACGATGCGGTGAAAAATGGTGTCTTCGTAGGCGCGCTTATCAACATAACGAAGAAAGTTATTTACGGTAATAGGCGCACGTCTTCTGTCCAGTTCAACCACAATATCGCCCATGGTGGTTTCTATTTTCACCCGAGGGTAATAGTTATCAGGCTGAACCTGAGACCCATCGTCTTTCTTGGCCATAACGGGTGAACTGCTGCCAATTAGCATGATGGCGGTTAGCAGTGATAAAAGTATTTTCTTCATAAAAATGCCTTTGATTGTATTCCTTAATTCGCGCACGTTTTTTAATCGCTTAGCGTTTTGCAGTGCCTAAGATAACGAACTTTTTATCACTCGCAAGTACCTTAGCGCCACCAAACAACTTTTTAAGTTTAATGTGATAGTCGAGGTGTCGATTACCAACTACCACCAAGTGACCGCTTTTGATAAGCAGTTCACGAGAATCTGTAAACATTTGCCATGCGATATGGTCGGTAATTGCGTTTTGTTGATGAAACGGTGGGTTACACAAAATTTTGGTAACGGCAGGTTTATTCTCTCTATTGATTAATGTTTCAAGGCAATTACTTGCAACAAACTCACATTGATCAATTTTATCCGGGAAGTTGTTGAGCACATTGAGTCTGGCACTTTCTAATGCCATATATGACTCATCCACAAATATTACTTTGGCATCAGGGGCAAGAGAAAGGGCATTAACCCCCAGTACTCCGTTGCCGCAGCCTAAATCGACCACCACATCATTGGCGCTCACCGTCATATGTTCAAGCATAATGCGTGCGCCTATATCTAACGACTGTCGGGAAAATGTATTCGCCAGATTGTCTATAGTTAACGCCGTTCCCATCGTACTTTTACACTGCCAGCGCGTCGGATAGGGCGAGTCAGATAGTTTTATTGACTCACGAGGCGAAGCGAACACAAGCCGCGATTTCTTCTTGGCAAGGGACGTGGTGGTGGGGCCAATGTATTGTTCAAAAAGGTTGAGTACGGATTTTGTGATGGTCTTTACTTTACCGGTTGCGATAACACGCGTGTCAGGTGTTATATATTTTTGTAAATCAATAAGCTGCTGTTCAAGAAGTGCAAGGGCGCGGGGGACCTTCAGCACAACAAGACTCGGCGCCTTTTCTGGCTTAAACGTTAAGCTTTGCACGCTAGTCAAGGTTTTCAGCGGCGCGGTTAGCAGACCGTTTTTACTGCTCGTTTCTGCATTACTCAGTAAATGATTGGCTTTTAAATTCTCAGACAGTGATCGCAAAGATATGTAGGAATCAGATACCCAGTAAGGCGATAAATGCGAAAACCAACAACCTAACGCGCCGAAATCGTCGTTAAAAATGATCATTGAGCCATCATTTTCACCGCTGCCAATTGAAAGCGACGCTTCACTTAATAAGCTCTCAATGTGCTCAATAACGAGTTCATCAGCGCTATCCCATGCTTGAAGGCTTATGTGTTGGTGCTTTTCAGGGTAGCGAATAAGCGAGAATTGTCGGTCGGCAAAAATAAATTCTGTATTCATTGGAGTCTGTTTTCTGAGAAGGCTCAAAGCATTCACATACTGTTGGGAATGCCTAGTTGGTTTGTGTTCGCGTTGCCTATCTTATCATATCAGCTACGCGGCTCTAGCCATTAACGTGTTATTCTTATGCAGTGCACTTTTGTTGGTAACAATGTACTGGTTGCAGAATCACTTTTAAATCTCGCAGAAAAATCCACATTAGCAATGCATGCGTAATTAAGGTGTAATTGGGGGAACTTCAAAGGTGTGTTTAAGCACTTTTGAGATCAAGTGCCCATAGCCAAAATTTAAAATCACCGGAAATATCATAGTTACGCATGCAGTTTTCTCTTTTCGAGACGTCAGAAAACAATAGCTCATCTCATAAGCTGCCGCTGTCAGAGGGCGATGTCACTTATTTTCCACAGGCGCTATCAAAAAATGATGCAGATACTTTTTTTGAGTTACTGAAGGCCGAGTTACCCTGGCGTCAGGACTCGATCAGATTGTTTGGCAAGCCGGTAAAAATTCCCCGCCTTCAGAGCTGGCACGGCGATGACGATTGTACCTATACCTATTCGAATTTAACCATGTCGCCAAATCCGTGGACGAACAGCCTTTTAAGCATTAAGGATTGTTGTGAAGCGTTATGTGCTGCAACCCAAAATACAAAGTTCAACAGTGTGTTAGCGAATTGGTATCGTGACGGACAAGATAGCATGAGCTTTCATTCAGATGATGAGCCTGAGTTGGGTATAAACCCGGTTATTGCATCCGTCACCTTAGGTGAAGCAAGGCCCTTTGTTTTTAAGCACAAAGAAACAAAGGAAAAGTATACACAGGTGCTTGAGCACGGCAGTGTATTAATTATGGCAGGAACAACACAAAGTCATTATGTGCATGGTATTGCGAAGACGGCTAAGCCTATCGGTGGTAGAATTAATCTAACATTCCGACATCTTATTCACAGAACAAGGTAAGCCAAATGCAAGTAAAAGCGTTTCTGGAAACTACGATTGAAGCTGCACTTAACCCGAGTTTTCTGGAGGTTGTAGATGAGAGTTTTATGCACAATGTTCCAGAGGGGGCTCAGAGTCATTTCAAAGTAACGGTAGTGAGCGATGCTTTTGAGGGCAAGCGCTTAATAGCGAGACACAGAGAAATTAACGGTCTTGCGGCTGAAGCACTGCAGGGGCCTGTTCATGCGTTGGCACTTCACACGTATACGCCTGCAGAGTGGGAAGCTCGAGGTGGGCAATCTATGGTATCGCCAAACTGCCTAGGTGGTAGCAAGCACGACCAATAACGCTCTTTTTGTACTAAATGGAAGTAGATTTATGACAAGCAGTGAAACGAAAAACAGCGGCGCGCTAGCCTCTTACTTAGACATCATTAAAACACCCTCTATTCAGGTGTTACTACTTGGCACCGGTTTTTTGCTTATGATGTTGTTTGTCTACATGGGCGTGCTGACTACGTTTGACAATGCGTTATTCAATGTAATTAGCGAAGCAGGCAATGTATCGGCTTGGAAAGAAGACGCGCTACGCGATATCACCGCGTTAGGCAGTAATACGGCACTTGTCTTTGTCACGATTTCAGTTGCCGGAGCCTTGGCGATGGCCGGTGAAAAGAAAAAGGCACTGACTTTTCTAATTGCTGTCGCTGCGGGGATCGCAACGACCTTCTTACTCAAAGCTGGCATCGACAGGCCTCGTCCTCCGCTGCCCATGCAGGATGTGAGTGTGTATACACAAAGCTTCCCCTCTGCACATGCTACCTTATCTACGCTTGTTTATTTCTATATCGCCTATTTGTTGACGTACTTCACGCAAAACGCTTCAGTAAAAGTGTGGATCTACATGGCAGCCACCTTTCTTGTCTTTTGTATTGGCTTAAGCCGCATTTTATTGGGCGTGCATTGGCCTAGCGACATAATTGCAGGGTGGTTTGCTGGTGGCAGCATGGCTGCCTTTTGCTTCTATATCATCAAGTGGAAACGCAAACTGCGTATAAAAGACGAAGGTTAAACGTGGACAAGCGCAGACGGCTTGAAGGCGTTATCAAGCGGGACCCTTTCAGAATGCGTTGCCTTCGCGCTCTGAGAGCGCTCGATTTACCGCAAGGGTACATTGGTGCTGGTTTTGTTCGAAATGCCTTATGGGATGAGTTACACGAAAGAACTATACCGACTCCGCTCAATGATATTGATGTGATTTACTTTAGTGGTGGCGTTAATCCACCGCAACGTGTTGCGGGTGCCGATAATGCATTGAAATTAGCACCTCAACCGCAAGCTTACTCACCAAGTTCTGTAGCTGCCAAACTAGGACTAAAAGCACAAGAACAAGCCATTGAACGCGAGCTAGCGCGTATGGTACCCCAAGCTAGTTGGCAAGTTAAAAATCAAGCGCGGATGCACCTAGCCCACGAGCACGCTCCCTATCAAAATTGCCACGACGCTATTTCTTATTGGATAGAACGAGAAACCTGTGTAGCAGTTCGCCTTTTAGCCAATGATGATTTAGACATACTCGCGCCATTTGGCTTGGAAGCAAACTTCGCAGGCACCATAAGTATTAACCCAAAATATCCAAGACCCGAAGTTTTCAAACAGCGACTTGCTTCTAAGAATTGGCTTACTGTTTGGCCTTTGTTGAAAGTTCATAAATAACTGGAAAGCAATACATATTTGTACGAATTGGCACGCAATGTTTCAGACTATGCTTTGATTAATCAAATCCATAAAAAACTTGCAAACATGTAACCTTTGGGTATCATTGATACCTAAGGGTTACATATGATCCGTTTAGGTATCATATGTGACATTAGAACGCAGTGAGCTTTAATCGGCATCAATGCGCCGTTAATAATAGGGAATTTAAAAATGGCAACATCAATTTTAGTACCACCTGAGACGGAACAAGAGTATTTGACAATAACGGGTAAAGTCAGTCTCGCCTTAGCATTCTTTGTTTTAGTTAAAGCCGCATTAGCTACGATTAACAATACAGACTCAGTTATTTACTGGTTACTAGGGTTGGCGTCATTAGCTAGCGCTGTTTACTGCGTAGTATTAGGAATTAAATCAATGAAGTTCGCCCAAAATATATCTCGTTTGGGTTTTTGGACGCTGACATTTGACGATGAATACGTGGACTATGTGAGCTCATTTAGCTTGCGTATTACTTGTCATATCCTAATTTTCGGCACAATGATTCTTGCTTTTTGGGGCGATAGCAAATGGTTTGCTGATCTCATGGCTCCCTTTGGCGTTACCCATGCGCTTCAAGTCTTGCTTGGTGTAGCCGCGGCTGCCCATGGAACATCCATTTTATGGAAATTGCGCGAGGAAGAGTTAGATGAATGAAGATTTGGATAACCATATTCATAAGCTCCGCTTGCAACATAAAATCTCTCAGCAAGAATTAGCTGATGCGATTGGTGTTTCCAGAAAAACTATAAGTACCGTGGAAACCGGGCGCTTCACACCTTCGGTGGTTATTGCTCTTAAAATAGCAGCTTATTTTGCTATTCCAGTAGAGCAGGTGTTTGAACTTAAATAAAGCGATAGCGATACAATGGAAATATACTGTAGTGGAAACTTACTAAATGGCGCTACACGAAAAGTCTGAATTTGTGTTGAGCTTGCATTTACCTTCCTGCTGAGTTTTTAGTTGCAATATTAACAACCTTAGCGGCAATAGATGCTATGGTCGTATTTTCGCTCATCGCTTGTTTTTGCAGTCGGCGATACGCGGTATTTTCGCTTAATCCAAATTGTTCCATGACAACCAGCTTTGCCCGGCTTATCAGCTTCTGGTCTTGAATTGCCCGCTTAGCTTCCTCAAGTTCACGCCCCATATCTTCTATGTGCTGGGCTTGTGAACGCAATAAATCGTAAAAAGAGCGATGGGCAGATAAGGTTTTAGTTTGCTGATTGAGTGATAGCGTTTTAATCTCGTCTTCTTTAGTGTCTTCCGCAAGGCCTGGCATACTGGGGTCGAACAATAAGGTGAGGGGGGAACCGTCATTGGCGTGCTCATCATTAAAGCGCGTTAGTAGTTGTTGATGGTTGGCCATTTCATTTTTTGCATCAGCAACTTTACTGTTAGCTTGCTGTGTTAAGGCTTCAGTTAGCGCTACTTCAATGGCCAGCATTGCATCTATGCGTCGTGTTGCGACATCAAACCATACCTCTGAGATCTCGCTTGAAATCGCACTGCCGTCACCAAGCTGTGCAATCATATTTCTAAGCTGCGTTATGTCGATTGCGGCAGGGCTTTTGTTTAACGCTTCTAGTGCTTCTTTATGCGGTTTACAGCTAAACTCACAGAATATACTGAAGTGATGTTCTTGTGCGTGCTGAAGTGCGGCTAGCTTTTCACAAAGGCGAACATCGAAATGAGTTTCTGCGAAACCAATAGCGCCCCACGCCCGCTCTTGCCCCGCGTATTCTTTTGCCTGCATAAAATTGAACAGAGCAACCAGTAAGCGGGTTATTGTTGGGTCGCTTGCAATATCTGCTGCTTCAAAGATAACAGTAAGTAAACTGGCCACTAAGCGACTATATGCTCGGGTGGATTCCAGTGGTGTCAGCAGCTGCTTGCTTACTTGTTCTCTCAGTCTGGGCAGGTAGTCCGTCGCCTGCATAGCAAGTGTAATGCTGCTCAACAACCGCGGGTTACCCGTAGTGATTTCATCTGTCAGGTATAGGGACTTTAAATGGCTTTTTAACAAAGACTCCGCTTGTTCGCTAGCACCGATATACTGCATTCGCTCAACACTATAACGTTCGCCCTTTGAAGCAAGAAAGATGTTGCTGGCCCCACGTTCTTTTTGCAGTTCATGAATAAGCTCACGAACCGCAATTACAATTCGACAATTACTAGATAATTGCTCAAGCACAGTTATTTCGGCGTGCTTTGCCGCTAGCAAAAAGCGCTTAGTAGCGTCGCTACACAGCGCAATGGTCTGTTCTGGTTCATGAAGCATGTTAAGGCCTGCTAATCTTTGGTGCACACGTTTCGAATTTTTTCTTGATGAGTGCATCTATTGGCGAAACGTTTTTTGAAACTCTTTGCTCTTAGCCCCCTGCACTCAGCAGAGCAATACGTCTACCAAGCAACACTTATGCCCTGTTTATTAGAATTGATGAAGATAAGCGTTAGCGTGAACAAAAACGCTCGGAGTGCTGACATTTCGCGGCATGTGGTGTGACTGGAATTTTTACTTAAGGTGACTTTATAAGGGGGGACGGGAAGGTTAGCGGCGTTAAGAGGGAAGTTGAGAGGCAAGAGGCTGCGCCAAAATGGTGCAGCCTCGCAAACTATGTGGTTTTGCTTTCCAAATTAGTTTCTGACTACGCGAAGAAACCAGCCTACAAACAGCGATATTAAGAAACCGAAGAAGGCAATCATTGTGGTGATGGTTAGCATTTGTCCTGAAAAATCAGCATTTTCACCCGTATGTTCGCTTACTAACATCCCTGATGCTTTAAAAATAAATAGTGCAGCTACAGAAAACAATAAGATAACGGCGGTCGACATAATAGTGGCTTTCCAATAAGCCTTTGGCGACATCCAGTGAATAGCGCCCGCCACTAGCACGCACAAAATTGTAAGAATATAAGGTACCACTTTAACTCCTCGTTGAATAAGGCTTATGCCCTATTGCGACGTCTTGTCACGACTCGAATTAGAAATTGAGCGTAGTGAACGACGCGGTTAACCAAAACCCTTATACGATGCCATGTATGAGGCAATTTGTCAGCATCAGCGATTTAATTAAGCCTCAAGCTGGCCTTAAAAAGTTGGCAGGCAAAGATGAGAGGAGTGGATACGGAGGATTGTCTCTTCACGACTGCACGTAACGGTTCGCGTTCGTAACAATCTATTAAAAGATTTTAAGCTACAATGGTGATAGAATCGCCGAAAAATTCTCCTACCTACTTGGTGTTCTGCTTTTGCGCAGCTTACGCCACGGTGGGTTGTTGTGTTTAACATCCTAGCTTCTGAGAGAACATGTTCGATTTAATTACCAGTAAAGACAGCAACGTTAAAAACGACGTGCTATCAGGTATTACCGTGGCGCTAGCCTTGGTCCCTGAAGCCGTAGCATTCGCATTTGTAGCCGGCGTAGAACCAATGATTGGTCTTTATGCGGCTTTCATGATGGGCTTGATCACTTCCGCTATTGGTGGCCGCCCAGGAATGATTTCTGGTGCTACTGGCGCCATGGCCGTTGTAATGGTGGCACTGGTTGCCCAACACGGCGTGCAGTATTTATTTGCCGCGGTTATTTTGGCTGGATTACTGCAAATAATGTGCGGTATTTTCAAGCTCGGGAAGTTTATTCGACTGGTGCCATATCCGGTAATGCTAGGCTTCGTAAATGGTTTGGCGATTGTTATTTTCCTGGCGCAGTTAGGCCAGTTCAAAGTCACTAACGCAGCCGGTGAGTTGCAGTGGATGGAAGGTACGCTGCTATATTGGATGTTAGGGCTTGTGGCGTTAACTATGGCCATTATCTATTTGTTACCTAAGCTAACCAAAGCTGTACCGGCGTCTCTTGTAGCAATTGTAACGGTGACTTTGTTAGTACATGGTCTTGATCTTGAAGCGCGCACTGTAATCGACTTTGTTCGTGACTTGCTGCCAGCTGACCAGCGCGATACCGCGACGCTAGCGGGGGAACTTCCTAGCTTCGCTATTCCTATGGTGCCGTTCACCTGGGAAACCTTCATGATCATTCTGCCAACCTCAGTCATTCTTTGCTTGGTCGGTCTTATTGAATCGCTTCTTACCCTTTCATTAATTGATGAAATGACGGACACCCGCGGACGTGGTAACAAAGAGTGCGTTGGCCAAGGCGTTGCAAATACCGTTAACGGTTTCTTTGGCGGTATGGGCGGTTGTGCCATGATTGGTCAAAGTATGATTAACATTAACTCTGGTGGCCGTGGCCGCTTGTCTGGTATCACCGCGGCGGTTGTATTATTAGGCTTTATTCTATTTGCTGCTCCGCTAATTGAAATGATTCCTCTTGCTGCCCTTGTTGGCGTTATGTTCGTGGTGGTTATTGCTACATTTGAGTGGGCGTCATTCAGAATTATTCGCGGCGTAAACAAAGAAGATGCGTTCGTACTTTTCCTAGTAACAGGCGTTACCGTTATCGCTGACCTGGCTATTGCGGTTGTGGTGGGTGTTATCGTTTCAGCACTGGTGTTTGCATGGAAACACGCTCGTCATATTGAAGCGAGATCCCATATCGATAACGACGGTTGGAAAGTCTATGAGCTAGACGGCCCGCTGTTCTTTGGCTCGGTATCGCATTTCAAAGACCTGTTTGATATCGCCAACGACCCTAACGATGTAGTTATTGACTTTAAAGACTCTCGCATTTGGGATTCATCAGGTATCGATGCGCTAGATACCCTTGCTGACAAATACGAAGAGCAGGGTAAAAAGCTACACATTCGTCATATCAGCGATGAATGTCGTTCATTGCTTCGCAAGGCCGATAAGTTTGTTGAAATTAACGTAGTTGAAGATCCTCGCTACCGCGTAGCGACAGATAAACTGGCCTAAGTTGTTTGAAAGCCTTAATGCACCAAGTAAACACAGTTTTGCGTTTGTTTGGTGCAGTTGTGAAGTCTGAATAATGCTAATTTTTTAGTAAATCAAATAAAAACAATCGTTTACGGTTTTGGCACTGAAATTGGATAACTATAAACGTAAAGTGTGTTTTGGTGATTTGTGTCAATCGCTGAAAATTGTGTGATTTATAACACTCCGTAAAATGTGTTAGCCGACCTAAACCGTTGGCAAAATAGGCAACGAAGCCCGCATCAACGAAAGTTGAAGCGGGCTTTTTTTTGTCCCGAAAAAAGGGGAATACCATGACTTCATTGGACTCAAAAACGCAAATTGTCGTCGTAGGCAACGGCATGGTGGGGCATCATTTTGTTGAGCAGCTTCACCAAAGCGATGCCAATGTAGAAATAACCGTTTTATGCGGCGAGTCACGCCTTGCGTACGACCGCGTTTATCTGTCGTCTTTTTTTAGCGGCGCGAGTGCTGATGACTTAGCGCTTACTACACCCGCTCAGTACGCCGAGTGGGGCGTAAACGTAGTTACCAATGCCTTGGTTACCGATATAGACCGTGACAATAATAAAGTGACGACTTCTGAAGGGCAGGTGTTTAGCTACGATAAGCTTGTGCTAGCTACGGGCTCATACCCATTTGTGCCACCCATTCCTGGCAACGATCAAGAGCATTGCTTGGTGTACCGTACTATAGACGATCTACTCGCTATTGAAGCATCAGCAACGGTGAGCAAAGTAGGGGTTGTTGTTGGTGGTGGGCTGTTGGGTTTAGAAGCCGCTAACGCATTAAAACAAGCCGGTCTCGACACCCACGTGGTTGAGTTTGCCCCGCAGCTTATGGCGGTACAGCTAGACCAAGCAGGTGGTAACGTTCTTAAGGACAAAATTGAAGCATTGGGTGTTACGGTTCACACCCAAAAGGCCACCCAAACTATCGAGGCCGGTGATACCTGCCGCTATAAAATGGTGTTTGCTGACGGCACTGCACTAGAAACTGACATGATTTTATTTTCTGCTGGTATTCGACCTTCCGACCAGCTCGGCAGAAAGTCAGCGCTAACACTGGGTGAGCGCGGCGGTATTGTTATTGATAACCACTGCGTGACGTCTGACCCGAACATTTACGCTGTGGGTGAATGTGCGCTGTGGGATAACAAAATCTTTGGTCTTGTTGCACCTGGCTACACCATGGCACGCACGGCCGTAAGTCATATTACAGGTGGCGATGCCGAGTTCGCTGGCGCAGATATGAGCACTAAACTCAAGCTAATGGGCGTAGAAGTGGGCTCAATTGGCGATGCCCATGAACGCACAGACGGAGCGCTTAGCTACACGTACTTAAATCAGCCCGAGGGCGTGTATAAAAAGCTGGTGGTAGATAGCGAGCAAAAGTACGTGCTTGGTGCTGTACTCGTTGGCGATACCAGCGACTACGACACGCTCCTGCAGTATGCACTTAATAATATTGAATTACCTGAACACCCAGAAAGCCTAATTCTGCCGTCATCCGATGCCGCACCGGCGTTAGGTGCCGATGCACTCCCAGACACCGCGTCTATTTGTTCGTGTCTAAACGTGACAAAGGGCGACATTGTTTCAGCCATTGAAGGCGGCTGTTGTAGCGTTGGCGATGTAAAAGGTGAAACTAAGGCCAGTACAGGTTGTGGAGGCTGTGCCGCTCTACTTAAAAATGTGGTAGACAGCGAGCTTGAAAAGCGCGGTGTGGAAGTATCGAAAGCCATTTGTGAGCACTTCAATTACACCCGACAAGAACTCTTTCACATCGTTAAGGTAAACGGCATTCGCACCTTCGACGAGCTACTAGAGCAGCATGGTGAAGGTCTAGGGTGTGAAATTTGTAAGCCTGCTGTCGGCTCAATTTTAGCCTCGGTGTATAACGACTACATTCTTAAGGCTTCACATCTTCCTCTGCAAGACACCAACGATATCTACCTTGGCAACATGCAAAAAGATGGCACGTATTCCGTTGTACCGCGTGTACCTGGTGGCGAAATAACGCCTGAGAAGTTGATTCTGCTAGGTGAAGTGGCAAAAGAATACAACCTGTACACCAAGATCACAGGTGGTCAGCGCATTGATTTATTTGGAGCGCGCGTAGAGCACTTACCTGATATCTGGGAAAAACTGGTCGCTGGTGGTTTTGAAACCGGCCACGCCTACGCGAAGGCACTGCGTACTGTGAAATCGTGTGTGGGCAGCACCTGGTGCCGTTACGGTGTTCAGGATTCTGTTGGCACTGCCATTGATTTAGAGAATCGTTACAAAGGCTTACGTGCACCGCACAAAATTAAATTTGCCGTTTCGGGGTGTACCCGTGAGTGCGCAGAAGCCCAAAGCAAAGACATTGGCGTTATTGCTACCGAGCAAGGCTGGAACCTGTATGTTTGCGGGAATGGCGGCATGAAGCCTCGACATGCAGACCTGTTTGCCACCGACCTAGATACCGAAACCCTTATTAAGTACATCGACCGCGTGCTGATGTTTTACGTGAAAACGGCTGATCGCCTACAGCGTACATCGGTGTGGATGGACAACTTAGAAGGTGGGTTAGCTTACCTGCAAGACGTTGTGATAAACGATGCTCTTGGCATTAATGGTGAGCTTGAAGCACAGATGGATGCTGTGGTTGATGCTTATCAGTGCGAATGGAAAACCACCATCGAAAACCCAGAGTCGCGCAAGCGTTTCCGTCAATTCGTAAACAGCAATGCTAGCGACACCAATATTCAGTTTGTTTCAGAGCGAGGCCAGGTTCGCCCAGCTACTGAAGCTGAAAAAGTAGCAGGTAAAGATCAGTTCATTCCTGTCTCTATGGTATAGCCACTGGCTTATCAACCCTGTTAGGAGAATCAAATTATGTCAGCAGCGCAAAATGTAATGGCGTCAGAACCACAGCAAGTGCAATGGCACTACGTTTGTGAGACGAACGACTTAGTGACAAACAGTGGGGTTTGCGCCCTTGTCGACTCACAGCAAGTGGCAATTTTCAGTTTGAAGATAAACGGCGAAACTCAGGTTTTCGCCATTAGTAACTACGACCCTATTGGTAAAGCAAACGTACTCTATCGCGGGCTTCTAGGGTCGATAGGCGGTGCACCTGTTGTTGCTTCGCCTTTATACAAAGAGCATTACTTTTTAGAAACCGGGCTGTGTAAAGAACACGACGATGTTTCCGTCACGGCTTACGCTGTGAAGGTAGAGGGCGAAAAGGTTTTTGTGGGCGTTTAAGCAAACTGTCTTTTTTATACGCCCACATGAATAAAGCCTGTTAGCAAAATGCATTCAAAAGCTGTGAAACCGAAAAAGGTAATGAAATGAATATGCCTACACGACAACCCGACATGATGTCTGAACAATTAAGACAAACAACATGCCCATACTGCGGCGTAGGGTGTGGTGTAGATATCAGTTGCAACGTAAGCCCGCGTGCCATAACCCTGGACACTGTTAAAGGCACGCCAGAGCATCCCGCCAATTATGGAAGATTGTGTGTTAAAGGAACAAACCTGCTTGAAACAAACGACGTAAACGGACGTTTGCTTCACCCAACCATGGCAGGTCAATCGGTGGATTGGGACACGGCCACCGATGTGATTGCGGATAAGATCACCTCTACCATTGCGCAGTATGGCGCGGATGCCGTTGCTTTTTATGTATCAGGTCAGCTTCTCACCGAAGACTATTACATTGCCAATAAGCTTATGAAAGGTTTCATCGGCAGTGCCAATATCGATACGAATTCACGCCTATGTATGTCATCAGCCGTTGCCGCGTACAAGCGAGCCTTCGGTGAAGATGTGGTGCCTTGCGATTACACCGATTTGGAATGTACAGATTTACTGGTGATCACCGGAAGTAATGCGGCCTGGGCGCACCCAGTGCTTTTTCAACGCATTCAGCGAGCAAAGCTGAAAAATCCGAATATGAAGGTCATCGTTGTTGACCCACGCAAAACCGAAACCTGTACCATTGCCGATTTACACCTTCCATTAAAGCCAGGTAGCGACGTAGCGCTATTTAACGGTTTACTCAGCTATGCAAACGCACAAGGTCGTATAAACAAATCCGTTGTTGAGAGCTATGCCGAGGGGCTTGATGAAACGCTTAAAAGTGCAAATGCCTTAACGTTAGATGACGTTGCTAAAGTATGCGACCTGGACGTTAACAGTATTAAGGCCTTTTTTGATGCCTTCTGCAAAGCCTCTAGCGCAATTACTTTTTATTCTATGGGCGTAAACCAGTCTTCTGCTGGTGTGGATAAAGCCCAAGCCATTATCAACTGTCATTTAGCAATGGATTTAATTGCTAAAGACGGTTGTGGTCCGTTTTCTATTACTGGCCAACCCAATGCAATGGGGGGCCGCGAAGTGGGCGGTTTAGCTAATATGCTGGCTGCTCATATGGACCTTGAAAACCCTGAGCATATCAGCACTGTTAAAACCTATTGGAACGCCCCTGTTATGCCTAAAGGGCAGGGGCTTAAAGCTGTTGATTTGTTTAATGCAATTGAGAGTGGAAAGGTAAAATTCGTTTGGATAATGGGGACTAACCCCGTTGTCAGTATGCCAAATCGCGGTCAAGTTGAACGCGCACTTTCTAAATGTGACATGGTGGTGGTGTCTGATATTGTTGAGTCTAACGATACGCTTAACTACGCGCACATTGCCCTTCCTGCCACGGGGTGGTCGGAAAAAGACGGCACGGTAACAAACTCAGAGCGCCGTATATCACGTCAGCGCGGTATATTGCCTCCACCAGGTAGTGCAAAACACGACTGGCAAATACTGTGTGAAGTGGCGGGTAAAATGGGCTTTGGCGAGGCATTTAATTTTACCCATCCGTCACAAATATTCTGCGAATACGCTGGGCTAACCGGCTATCAAAATAACGGTAAGCGACAATTAGACCTGTCACCTTTACAAGCGTTAAGTGAAGCTCAATACAACGGGCTATCGCCTTTGCAGTGGCCCTTTCAAGCAGTTACAAAAGCTGAGAATACGGCCAGTTCTAATTCTCAACCTAGCCTTACCAGTAAACGCCCTTTTAAAGACAAGCAGTTTTCAACACCCAACGCCAAGGCTAGGCTTATTCCCGTAACTTACAGAGCGCCATTGCAGGTGACATCAGACGCTTATCCTTTTGTTGTGAACAGCGGCCGGGCGCGAGATCAGTGGCATACCATGACGCGCACAGGTAAAGCGGCAAAGTTACTGGCTCATATGCCAAGTGCTTGCGTGCATATCAACCCTAAAGACGCTGCTGAATTGGGCGTTGAAGACGGAAGCCTCGTTTCTCTTTCAAGTGCAGTGTGTAAAGACGCCTCCGTTATCTATCCGGTTAAAGCGGATACGGATATGCGCAAAGGGGAAGTATTTATTCCCATTCACTGGTCGGCGCAATGGGGTTCGCACAGTAAACTAGGCGCACTTTATGCCAGCGCGGTAGACCCTATTTCAGGGCAACCAGAGTTAAAACACGCGGCGGTTGCTATCGCGCCTGCTCATTTCGTTACCTACGGCAAGCTCTTTGTTTCATCAGTAAACCAATCAACACTTAATTCAGAATTTAGCCCCAGTTATGAAGACGCACTAAAGCATGCGTGTGATTACTGGAATACGGCACCGCTTGAAAGCACAGAGGCGTCTTCACCTTTAAATAACTCGGATGCAGCATTATCAGTATTGAATGTTGCTTCGAACAAAGGTCGTCGAGATTTTACCCAAGCGTTGATACCCCTGCTGCCGCAAAACGCGGTGCTATTGCAATTTCATCATCATACATACTCAGTATGCCTTGCGCTTGTCGATGATACTCTTTGTTTCGCGGCGTTTTTAGGCGATGAGCCAGAAAAGGGTGAAAGGGCACCAGCAGCTGCACATACAACAGCGCAGGCAGCGCCACATTTAAAAAATACATGGTCAGTACCTAACGAATGGCTCGCCAGCCTTCTCAACACATCTATTTCTACAGACATACAGCGCAATTTAATACGTGGCCAAGTAGACGACGCATTTTTAAACGGTGATGTAGTTTGTAGCTGTTTTGAAGTGCGCGAAAAAACCATTACACATGCCATCAAGGAAGGCTGTAGTTCGGTGGCAGAGCTTGGTGAAGCATTAAAATGTGGTACGAATTGTGGCTCGTGCAAACCCGCCTTGTCTCAACTGATAGACAAGCATTTAGTCATTGAAATTCAATCTGTTTAGGAGCGTTAAATCATGTCAATTGCATCTAGTTGGTCGTTACCGTTTTTGCGCACCTTATTTAAACCGCAGAAACCTTTGTTAAACCTCTTTTATCGCGATGCTATTTCTACCTCGGCCACGACCGTGACGACGCGCCAGCGCTCCGATAATCCAAAAGCTCCAGCTAAGCATTCATACTTTGGCAAGTGGTTGAAGTTAGCAAACAGGCAAACTGAAGGTCTTAAACAAGGGCAGGTGTTCATCGTCGGCGCTGGCCCTGGTGATGCCGAGTTACTTACGTTAAAAGCGTTTCGTCTTCTGCAACAAGCCGATGTCGTACTGTTCGATGCTTTAGTCAGCGAAGATATTCTCGCGCTAATTCCCTCTAAAGTGGTGAAAGAATATGTAGGAAAACGCTGCAAAAAGCATAGCTTTACCCAAGACGCTATATGCAAGCGAGTGGTTGAATTGGCAAGCAACGGTCACACTGTCGTACGGTTAAAAGGCGGTGACCCAGCCCTATTTGCAAGAACCTGCGAAGAAACCGATGCACTCACAAAAGCCAACATTCCTTTTGCTATTGTTCCTGGTATTACGGCAGCATCGGGTGTGTCAGCCTATACGGGGATCCCTTTAACCGACAGGCGTTGTGCTCAGTCGGTGAGTTTTATGACCGCACATTTTAAGGACGTGGATCAATGGCCAGAGATGGCACCCATGGCGCAAAATGTATTGAAGCAAACCATGGTGGTTTATATGGGGCTAAGCCGACTTGAAGGGCTATGCAAAGGCTTGATTCATCACAACGTGCCAACCACATGGCCAGTAGCGGCAATTGAAAATGCCACTTCGCCCGAACAGCGCGTGATTACTGGCGTGCTTGCCGATATTCATAGCAAGGTAGAAGCAGCAAATTTAACGGGGCCTACGTTACTTATATTTGGAAAGGTGGTAGAGTCTCGTCAACAGGTAAATACTCTTCTATTACATTCATCCAAGCATGCTGCAACCATTTAGTGAATACATAAAAATTATTGGAAAAGGTCAAAAAGGGGGGCGTAGCCTTACCCGTGATGAGGCTTATCATGCCATGAAAATGGTATTGGCCAATGAAGTGACAGGCGATCAACGCGGTGCATTTCTTATGTTGCTGCGTACCCGTGAAGAAACACCAGAAGAAGTTATTGGCTTTGTCGATGCATGCAGAGAGCTGATAGAGCCAGAAGTTAAAACCCTCACCCCCACGTTAGATATTGGCTGCTACGCGGGAAAGCGTCGCCAGTTACCGTGGTACTTATTGGCCGTAGCGGTTCTAGCCAACAATGGTTACTCGGTCATGCTTCACGGTGCTCATGAACCGGGTTCGGGGCGCCTTTATGCAAGTATAGCGTTACCCCAATTGGGCCTGCCTGAAGTTAGCAGTATTGCAGACGCCAAACAGCAGCTAATGGATAAAGGGGTGACTTACCTTGATTTGTCTTCTTTGCTGCCTGCGCTCGACACAATTATTAAGCTTCGTGAGGTATTTGGCCTGCGTTCATGCGCTAACACCCTCGCAAGGTTGTTGAATCCCACCGCTGCACAATTTTGCGTACAGGGCGTTTACCATATGCACCTTGACCACAAACACTGCCGCGTTAATGAGAATTATCCATCTATAGATGCGCTTTGCTTTCGTGGTGATGGCGGAGATCCTGAAGTTAATGGTGAGCGGGAAACTGAGCTATTTATTACCCGAAATGGTGAGACCGAAGAAGTAATAATGCCGGTGGTTGCTGACAAATGGGCGCTTAAAGATAAAGACATGAACGTCAACGACATGCTTGATGTGTGGGCGGGTAACGCGAATAGCCTTTACGGTGAACAAGCCATCTTAAGCACACTTGCCAGCTATTTGGTACTGCTACAAAAGTGTGATGTTGCAGATGCCCTGTCCCAGGCAAGGCAGCTTTGGGCACAGCGCGATAAAAGCGCAACGCCGTTTTAATCGTTTGGTGCAATAACCGTTTAACTCCGTCAAAGATCACACGTCTTTTGTATTGGTCAGATAGCCCGTGTTACCTGTCTAATAAATAGAAGTTTAACTGCGGGGGGGGGGTTAAACCCTCTTCATAGAGGAAAAATAGTCAATCGTCGCATTGACTTAATCGTTGCTATACTTGTTAATAGTATTAGCAAAGTTACCTTAAGTGGTGTTATGCGAATCACGCAATGGCTCGTCTTTTTAGTTAGCCTGTCGCTCTTATTTCGAGCAGGTTATGCTGTATCTGAAAATCGAGAACAGGTTATAACCTCTAGGGTAACTTTCGTTCTAACCGCAGATATGCCTAATATAAGCGATTCCCGCACAGGGCGTTAAGCAAATCTACAGACCCTCGTAAAACAGCAGCGGCAAAATAGTGATACCGTCTTTTTCATTTTCGGCGGCGGTTCAATTGGACCGAGCGCGCTATCCTCGTTTGACCGTCGCTCCCACATTATTGATATTCTCAATTCCCTTGAGCCAGATGTGATGGGGGTCACAAAAAGAGAATTTAGTTTCTATGAAGATGAACTGTCTCTTCGTTCTTATGAGGCTGCCTTTCCATTGGTCGCCAGCAACGTGATAGATAACCGGATGGGGCGCTCCCCTGACGGCCTGCACACTTCTGTGAGTGTAGAAAAAAGAAGAATTAACTCTTGGTGTTATATCAGTTCTACATGAGAGAGTGATAGAAGAGTACCAATTATCTGATACTGTTATAACGCCTCCTCAAAAGGCCATCATGGAGGAGTCTAAAAGATTGCGACAGCAAGGCGCAGATATTATTTTGCTGCACTATTCCTACCCGTTCCCTTTTATTAATACCATGCTGAACAAACGTATAATTCTGCGTTTAATTGCTTTAACCAACTTGGTTGAAAAAAATAGTGAAGAAGTAGCAAGCTTTGAAGGCAGTGACGAGATATCTCGCCTGGCTAAAACCTTCGCACTGTATTTTGAGAGAGTAAAGAGCCAAGAAACCGAATTGATTCGTTTGTCACTTAGCGATCCCCTTACTAATATTCCAAATCGACGGGCGTTCAAAATGGAAATGGAAAAAGCGATAGCCATGTCAAAACGGTATGACTGGCCGTTGACGGTAGTTATCTTGGATGTCGATAGTTTCAAACTTTACAATGACAACTATGGTCACCCTAAAGGGGATGAATGCCTGAAAACCGTCGCTATTGGGCTTAATGAAGTCATTACCCGTAACACTGATTTCTGTGCTCGATACGGTGGTGAGGAGTTCGTAGCGATTTTGCCCAATACCGATGAGAAAGGCGCGAAGGTGAAAGCTGAAGAGATTCGAGATGCGATAGAATCATTAGGGATAGAGCACAGCAAGAGCACAGTTTCACCCGTAATTACCGCAAGTTTGGGCGTTGCAACGATCAATTTCGTTAATCACCACAACTGGACGTTAACTTCGATCCTGAATACCGCTGATAAAGCTTTGTACGGCGCCAAAACGGGCGGCCGGAATCGCTGCGTGTTTTCATCGCTGCCTTGAGTATTTTTGTATAGCAAAAAGAAGCGCGTTTATGCCAATCCCCAAACTGGGCTATCTTTAATCTTTATTGAACAAAAAAACTTCAGTTTTATTTGTGTGAAACATCAATAAACTTCATTTCCTCTGCTATCTTTAATCAAAACCAATAAAAACTAGCTTATCGTTTCAGACAACTAACCGTATTTCAGTGTGATACGCCAGTGCCTATTTTGTCAGGGGGGCTTCGTTATGAGCTAAGTCGGCTGATAAATAATGCGTGAAACGAAGTTAATTAGGAGCGCAGGATGTTTTTCAAAAATAAAGAGTTGATAGCCGAAAACCAACGTTTGGAAAAGGAACTGGCGGCATATCAAACGGTTAAGGAAGAGCTTCGTGAAGAAATGTTGTACATTGAGTTGAATGCAGACGGACGTATACATGCAATTAATGATCTATGTACTCAAGCAACAGGATTTAAGATTTCAGAGCTAGAAGGGAAGTCCCTTGAAAGCCTAATGGACCCGAAATCGCTTAAGAAATCGGACGTTCAAGATATGCTAGGCGCTGTTAAAAATCATCGTCATTGGCATGGCGCAGTTAGCTTCAATAATGCAAAAGGCCATGAGATTTGGGTAAGAGGCATCGTACAGCCCATCGACGACGCTTATGGAAACGTAAAATGCATTGCTTTCTATATGGCTGAGCAAACCCGCAATATTTCCTATAGCAACGAACTTAGAGACATGCTTGCCGGACTTAATCGCTCTTCCGCAGTCATAGAGTTCAATCTAGATGGGAGCATAATTAAAGCCAATGAAAACTTTTTGAAAGCAATGGGCTACAAGTTGGAGCAAATAGTTGGAAAGCATCATAGGATCTTTTGCACAGAGCAAGAGACGAACTCGGAAGAATACAAACAGTTTTGGCGTGGGCTAGCGCAAGGACAGTTAGAATCTGGACGCTTCAAACGCATTGATAGCCGAGGGAATGAAGTGTGGCTAGAAGCGTCATATAACCCCATCAGAAACGAAGATGGTCAGCTTTATAAAGTAGTAAAATTCGCAACGGTAATTACAGAGCAAATGAAGCGGGAGTTCGCCATTTCCGAAGCCGCCAACGTTGCATTCAACATTTCGCAAGAAACTGGAGAGCAAGCTCGTAAGGGAAATCAAGTGCTCGATTCTACGGTTAAGGCGATGAACGAATTAACGAAACAGATGGGCAATGCGAGTGAAGGTATTAAGGACCTAGATGAGCAATCCCAAAAAGTTGCGGACTTGGTTAAAAGTATTAGCGGAATTGCCGATCAAACTAATTTATTGGCGCTTAACGCTGCTATTGAAGCTGCACGTGCAGGCGATCAAGGGCGTGGTTTCGCGGTGGTTGCCGATGAAGTCAGGCAGCTAGCGTCGCGAACCAGTAGCGCAACTGAAGAAATCGTAAACGTCGTCGTAGAAAACAGAAAGTTAACAGAAAATGCAGTTCAGTTAATTGAAGCGGGTCAGGAAAAAGCGCGCGAAGCCTTAGAGTATTCAACGCAGTCAGGCAAAGCAATGAGCGAAATACAAAGCGGTGCCAATGAAGTGGTAAACGCTATCGGGCAATTTACTAAACGCCTCTAGAAAATTAGCGACACAATCAGACGGCTTTAGTCATTGGCCATATTTGTTCATCCTTGGTATCTGCTTTCGCGCACCAAGGTTGAACACCCCCCCTGTTGTGGTGCACCAAAACGAATTCATTCTCACTTTTCTCTTACCTCAATAGTGTAAATGTTCATAAATTTTAATGGCTTACATTTCTGGCACGATGGGTGCTAATTAATCCGTGCAACAGCAACGTTGCTGTACAAAGCAACGGGTGCAAACACAAATGCGATGGCAGAGTGGAGTGCACAACACTTACCATAGGGTAAAAAAATAGGATTCAGCGGAGAACGGTAAGGAAGCATCATCATCTCCGGCATTTATGGCAAGTGCATAATAATAAAAAATAAAGATGGTTTTATAAGCTAAAGCTTTTAATAAACCTCCCTTAAAGATGAGGTGTGTGAGCGGGAATTCCTGACTTACCATTAACAACTTGATGCGTTTGTAAGAACTCCGATATTACAAACACGGCAACGAAGCCCACCATGCTCGACGGTTAAACGTCGTACGCTGGTGGGTTTTTTTTTGGCTACGAGGAACACGTATGACTGGGTTAAAGACAACATCACTGCTAAAACGCTTTCGAACGGCGAGTGCTGGAGTATGTGCAGCACTTGCCGTCTCTGTAGCAAGTTTTTCTGCGAGTGTGGCAGCACAAGCGCCAGCGGTAGGCTGGCCTGAGAAGGAAGAACTTAAGTTTGGTTTTATCAAGCTCACTGATATGGCACCGCTTGCTGTGGCGTACGAAAAAGGCTTTTTTGAAGATGAGGGCCTCTACGTTACATTGGAAGCGCAAGCTAACTGGAAAGTGCTGCTTGATCGCGTAATCGACGGCCAATTAGATGGCGCTCATATGCTGGCTGGCCAGCCCCTTGGTGCAACCATTGGCTTCGGCACGGAATCGCATGTGGTAACAGCGTTCAGTATGGATCTCAATGGTAATGGAATTACCGTTTCTAATGAAATTTGGGACAAAATGAAGGCCCATATTCCACAGGAAAATGGCAAGCCAGTTCATCCTATTAAAGCTGATTATTTAAAGCCAGTGGTTGATGAATACCGCAATGCTGGAAAGCCGTTCAACATGGGAATGGTATTTCCAGTTTCTACACACAACTACGAGTTACGCTATTGGCTTGCAGCAGGTGGAATTCACCCTGGATATTATGCGCCGCATAAAGGTGATACTGCGGGCCAAATAGACGCTCAGGCACTGCTGTCAGTCACCCCCCCACCGCAAATGCCAGCGACGATGGAAGCCGGCACCATCTATGGCTACTGCGTAGGCGAGCCATGGAATCAACAGGCTGTGTTTAAAGGTATTGGTGTACCTGTGATCACCGACTACGAAATTTGGAAAAATAACCCTGAAAAAGTGTTCGGCGTAAGCCAAGGCTGGGCTGACAAATACCCAAATACGCACATTCGCGTGGTTAAAGCCCTAATTCGAGCGGCAATGTGGCTGGATGAAAACGACAATGCTAACCGTCCTGAAGCGGTAAAGATTCTTGCTAAAAGTAACTACGTAGGTGCAGATGAAGACGTACTGGCTAACAGCATGACGGGCACTTTCGAATACGAGAAAGGTGACAAGCGCGACGTGCCTGATTTTAATGTGTTCTTCCGCTACAACGCCACTTACCCATACTACAGTGATGCTATTTGGTACCTCACACAAATGCGCCGCTGGGGTCAAATTTCAGAGGCTAAGTCTGACGATTGGTATAAAGAGACAGCCAAAAAAGTTTATAAACCAGAAGTTTATGCTCAGGCTGCTAAAGCACTGATTGCCGAAGGTAAAGCTAAGGCGTCTGACTTTCCAGAGTTTGGGACGGAAACGGGCTACAAGCCGCCTCAGAGCGAATTCATTGATGGCGTGACGTTTGACGGAAGCAAGCCTAACGCTTACTTAGAGCAATTTAAGATTGGTCTGAAGGGCGACACTGTACTGTAAGTGTCTGATTTAATGGCCCTGCCTTCAGTTCTAACTAGGGCGGGGCATAAACAGCGCAAAAGCGCACATCAAGTGTCAGGAGCAAGCAATGAGCAAGATGACAACCATTCTTCGCCTTCCATCGTCGCCGTCAAACGCCAACTCTTTGTTGAGCCGTTTATATCAATCCACGCCTGCGTTGCTGCTGCCTGTTATTGGCTTGCTGATGTTTTTGGCCATTTGGAATGGTGTAGCAAAAAGTATTGACACGTCGCTGGGGCAGTTCCCAGGGCCTGCACAAGTTTTTGAGCAAGCCGGTGCGTTAATTGACGAGCATATTGCACAGCGCGAAAAAGCAGACGCTTTCTATCAACGTCAAGAAGCAAGAAATGCAGCGCGTGTAGCGCAGGACCCTACTTATCAGCCAAAAATTAGAGAATTCACCGGTGCGCCAACCTTCTTTGATCAGATATGGACAAGCCTTTACACCGTCATGGTTGGATTCTTAATTGCATCAGTCGTGGCGGTTCCCGTGGGTATACTATGTGGTCTAAGTAAATCTGCTTACACCGCAATAAATCCACTTATCCAGTTATTTAAGCCAGTGTCTCCATTGGCATGGCTGCCGCTGGTGACTATGGTGGTAAGTGCCCTTTATGTCAGCGATGATCCGGCCTTTTCTAAATCATTCGTGACCTCTGCCTTTACGGTTTCGCTTTGTTGTTTATGGCCAACCCTTATTAACACCGCAGTAGGTGTATCAAATATTGATAAGGACCTAATCAACGTAAGCAAGGTATTGCGCCTTACGCCGTTTTCTCATCTCACCAAAATAGTACTTCCATCTTCTATACCCATGATTTTTACAGGACTTAGATTGTCGCTTGGTATTGGCTGGATGGTACTGATTGCGGCAGAAATGCTTGCCCAAAACCCAGGTCTAGGAAAGTTTGTGTGGGATGAATTCCAAAACGGAAGTTCGGAGTCGCTAGCGAGAATCATGGTAGCAGTGCTCACCATTGGCGCTATTGGCTTTGTACTAGACCGCCTAATGTTATCGATTCAGCGCGCTGTAAGCTGGGACAAGTCGAGCGTACTACGCTAATTTTGAGGAGAATTTTATGCACACTAAACACTTAGAGTTAGAGCAGGTGGGTATCGACTTCCCCACACCGAAGGGGCCATTTACTGCGCTTCAAGATGTAAATCTTAAAATCAGCAAAGGTGAATTTGTTTCATTAATTGGCCATTCGGGCTGCGGTAAATCAACGGTGTTGAATATCGTCGCAGGTTTGCACCAAGCTACTACCGGCGGCGTAATTTTAGATGGCGCAGAAGTGAAGCAGCCTGGACCTGAACGCGCAGTAGTCTTTCAAAACCATTCTTTATTACCTTGGCTTACGGTATACAAGAATGTTGAGCTGGCCGTAAAATCGACCATGCGAGGCAAGAGTAAAAACGAGATGCGTGACTGGATCATGCACAACCTAGAGCTTGTGCACATGACCCACGCCCTTGATAAATTACCCAGTGAAATATCAGGTGGTATGAAACAGCGAGTGGGCATTGCACGAGCGTTGGCAATGGAGCCAAAAGTGCTGCTAATGGATGAACCGTTCGGTGCGCTAGACGCCCTAACTCGCGCTCATCTTCAAGACTCGCTAATGGAAATTCATGCTGATTTGGGTAACACGGTTATCATGATTACTCATGATGTGGATGAAGCGGTATTGCTATCAGACCGTATTGTTATGATGAATAACGGCCCTGCAGCCACCATTGGCGAAATTCTAGATATTGAGTTGCCGCGTCCGCGAGATAGATTAGCACTTGCAGATAACAAGCAGTACAACCACTACAGACATGAAGTCTTAACTTTCCTTTACGACAAACAAAAGAAGGTTGAAACCGTTTCGTCACGCGCCAACCAAGCGCCTACAACTAACAAACATTCACAACAGCTAGCAAAACCCAGCGGGGTGTCATCTGGAAAAAAAGACGCTAAGAAGTCAGATGCCGCCTAGCTTTATCGGCACCTGACTAGGGCGGAAGCCTTTTCCGCCAACTAACCAAAACCAGTACTTTTCAACCGGCATTCTAATGCTGGCTGGGTAAGTGTTGACTAATAAAAATTGATACCGATAGGGAATACACATGAACACGTTAAAAAACTTTGGCATTAAGATGCTAACAGCATCTGTTATGACAGTATTGGGTGGAAGCGTAATGGCCGCTGACATTCACAGCGCATTAAGCGATTCAAAGGCATGGGCTGATCTGAATTTACGCTACGAAGCTGTTGATCAAGACAATGCGTTAGAAGACGCAAGTGCACTGACTTTGCGTACGCGTTTAGGGTTTAGTTCGGGTAGCGTTAATGGTTTCTCATTTACCGCTGAGGTTGAAGACAGTCGTATTGTACTTGGGCAAGATGAGTTTACTGTGGGGCCTACTGGCTTTAACGTAGGTGAGTATTCGGTCATTGCCGACCCTGAAACCACCGAAGTTGATCAAGCTTTTATTCAGTATAAGGCGGATAACTTTACCGCCAGAGTAGGGCGACAAGTGATTACGTTGGATGACCATCGATTTGTTGGCCACGTTGGGTGGCGACAAGACCGCCAGACCTTTGATGCCGTAAGCGCTAAATATGCGGCAACAGACAATCTAGAACTATTCTATAGCTATCTTTACAAACGCAACCGCATTTTTGCTGAGGCGGCAGATTTAGATTCTAAAGATCATATTCTTCATGCTACTTATAAATCTAAAATTGGCAAGTTTGTGGCCTACGCTTACCTTTTAGAAGTGGACAACGACACGGATAACGCGTTGGACACGTATGGCGTGAGCTACGATGGAAAGATGAAAGGTGAGAGCGTGAGTTGGGCTTACGGTGGTGAGTTTGCCACGCAATCAAGCGAAGCTGGCGCGGGCGAAACGGCCACCGACTTTGACGCCTCTTATTTAAATGCGTATGTCGCAGCCACGTTTTCTGGCGTGACGGCTAAGGTCGATTACGAAATACTAGGTTCTGACGATGGGTTGTACGGGTTTGCAACGCCGCTAGCTACGCTGCACAAATTCAACGGTTGGACTGATCAGTTCTTGGGCACGCCAGCACAGGGCTTAAAAGATCTTAAGTTATCTCTATCGGGTGGGCTAGCCGGTGGTAAATGGCTTTTGGCTTACCACGATTTCAGCGCTGACGACAGCAGTAACGGTGCTGACGACTTAGGCAGCGAAATTAATGTGCAGTATACGAAGAAGTTTGCAGGTAAGTACAATTTTGGCATTAAGTATGGTACTTACGATGCGGGAGATATAAAGGTGGATACCAATCGCTTCTGGATGTGGATTGGTACACGCTTCTAATTGCAATACACTATTACAACGTTATGTTGTAATTAATACTACAGATCTGGCTGAGTCGTTACTGACTTAGCCAGCCTTTTTCTACGGCCACATCAAGCTGCTGCATAACGTAGTCCCATAAAGCCGGTGCGCATGATTTAAGGTGAGCATTACGCTTCTCAATTTTCTCTCTTGCAATACCGTGACGCTTCCAGCTTCCTCCGTTGTCTTTCATGTTTTGGAAAACAGGTAGCACTCGGTCCATTGCTTTAGCAAATTCTGCATCTGCGGTTTCGGCTGCTTCAAACTCAAGCCATAACTCAAGCATTTCATTATCAAGTGGACTTGGTAACAACCCAAAAATGCGCTTGGCTGCAGCAAGCTCTTTCTCGGCTTGTGCGTCGTGATCTGTTTGATGATTGAAAGCAAACATGTCGCCAGCATCAATTTCCACAATATCGTGAATAAGGATCATGCGAATAACGCGGGTCACATCTATAGGTTTAGCCGCATATTCGCTTAGCATATTTGCCATTAATGCAACATGCCAGCTGTGCTCTGCGGAGTTTTCCCGTCGATAGTTGTCACAGGGGAGGGTGATCTGGCGCTTAACTGCTTTTAGTTGGTCAAGCTCACAGATAAAGTCAGCAAAGTCACTTACTGCATACATTGGGATGCTCCAAGGCGAAAAAATGGGCGCCAGAGCGCCCATTTAATTATTCAAGGTCTAATGAGTAAATTGGATATTAACCAAATTATTTTTGCTCAGATAGCCACACGATTAGGTCAGCGATGTCGTCGAAGGTCATGTCAGCAGTGAACGTAGGCTGATATTTACCATTGATAATAAAGCTTGGCACACCAGTTAGGTGCTCACGATACTCATCAATTTGCTGTTGATTCTTGCGCACCATGCTGTTCACGCCAAAGCTTTTGGCCATTTTATCAAACTCTTCACCGTCTACGCCGTTCACAACAAAGATATTGCGAAGGTCTTTCAAGCCTGTAATAGATGCACGTTGCTTGTGGATATAGTTAAAAATAGCACCGTTCATTGCGTCTTCTTGTTTCATTGCACGTGCAATAAGCATGGCTTTGGTAGCATCGTCCTGAACTTCTGGGCCGGTAAAGCGCATAAAGTTTACGTGTACTTTGTTGAACTTAGTACCGTCGCTTTTCTTTTCTTTAATTTGTGCAACGATTGGCTCAAATTGGAAGCAGTGTGGGCACCAAAATGAGAAGTACTCAGTAATGACTGGTTTATCTGTGGCTTCTTTATCAAGCACTTTATAGTGCGTACCTTCTTTCCATTTAGATGCCGGCTCTTGAGCGCAAGCTGTTAATGGCAAAAGCATTGCCATGACAAACATTACTGCAAACTTTTTCATGGATTATGATCCTGTATTAAAAAACGATTATCAAAGTTGAGATTATCACAGCCTTATTCGCTTAACTAGGACCTGTTTCGCAACAAGGTCTTAGTACGCGACAAGGTTAACATTGTCTGCGATAGGATAAGCGATTGTCGCAGGATAAACCTCTCACTATGAATAGAATATGAATAACATTAATTGCGAAGGGTAGACCATAAAACGTGAGAAAGGGAACGATCTGAAGCCTAAGTTGGCGGTAAAAGAGATGACAATAATTAGAAGTAAAAGCTACAGTAATACAATAGACGTCAAATTATTGAACGAAAAACGGCTACACCAAGATGTAGCCGATTAAATTGCTAGGCTAAGCCTAAATTAACTACATAGCGTAGTTAACAGAAAACAGCGCTCGTCGCTCCTGACCCGCATAACCCACAATATCCTCATAGTCGGTATCAAACGCATTATCTACTTTCAGAGATACCTGCCACTGTTTGTCTATCTGGTAGCTCAAGTTAACTGTAGCAAGGGTATAAGCTGAAAGCGCTAACGTTTGAGAAGGTTCAGGGAATGGTGGGAAGAAAGTATCGTAACGACTTCCTGTGTAGGCCAGCTTAGTGTAAAAGCTGAACTTTTCTGTCCCAAAGTTAGTGGTGTAAGTTAACGAGCCTTGATGACGCGCACGACGCAGCTCAGTGCTTGAGATACCACCGTCAGTTTGTTCAGCATCTAGATAGCTATAGGCGGCAGTAAGGTCACCATAGCCACTGCCCCAGTTAAGCTCTACATCAATTCCTTCTCGTGAACTGTCACCGTCAATATTATCTGCGCTGAACGCCCCCAAGTCAGATACAAACACAAAACCGTTTATTTCATCTTCAAGATCGGTAGTGTATGCGCTGATTTGCGCAGACAATGATGTCCAGCTCGCTTTAACACCCACTTCCCATTCTTCACTGGTTTCGGGCTCAAGGTTAGGGTTACCTATAAAACTCGCTGGGAAGTAACCAAAACGCTCGGTAAAAGTAGGAGTTTTAACAGCTCTACCATAGCTGGTAAAAACAGCATAGTAATCGTTAAGCTGCCATGTAAGTCCACCGCGATAACTTACGGCATTGTCGAACTCACTGTTGTTGTCGAATCGTGCGCTTAGTGTTGCGGTTAGCGACTCGGTTAGCTGGCCATTTGTCTCGGCAAATACGCTATAAGTATTGTCGTGCTGCTTCTGGTTCGGATCGCCAAATGCAATTGGGCCGCGCTGGGTAAAAAGGCGCTGTAGGTATTCAACGCCGCCAGCAAACTCCCAGTTATCCATGGTATAGAAGCCTGTCCAGTTTAACTCTATGCGCTCACCAGTGGTACCGCCAGTGTCTGCACCTGACTCAGTGTTATCGTTATCGTCTTTGCGATAATGCGCACTTAGCGCTGAGCGATAACCTGTATTTTCCGGAGCAAATTCCCATCTTAATTTCGCGCTAATTTGTGAACCATCCGTCACGTTATCTGAGTCAGCAGGAAGGCCTGTCGTCACAAAATCAGTGCCGTCGTAATCGTTCTCGTACTGAACCGTGCGAAGGTTAGCAATTAACGTATGCTCCGACGTTGCGGCATAATTAATATTAATGCCAGCGGTCAGGTTGTCGTAGCCATCATCTTCGTTACCAACACGAGATACGTTGTCACCGTCGGTACGTATGTAGCTGGCGTATGCAGAAATACCTACGTTATCGCTTTGCGAACGCGCGTTCATGCTGCCCTGCAACGTACCTTGTGTGCCAACGCCAGCAGAGAAGTCTACGTGTGACGCATTATCGGCAAACTGGCCTGATTTCGTAGTAATGCTCAATACACCACCGATAGCCCCGCTGCCCCATCTTGCGCTCTGCGGGCCTCGAAGAAGTTCTATGCGCACCACGTTTGCGCTAGTTAAGTGAGCAAGGTCAACTAGGCTTCCTTGGCCTACGTCGTTGGCAACAACGCCATCAATTAAAACAAGTAGATGGTTAGTTTCACCGCCGCGCACGCGCAGCTCTGTTAAGCCACCAGGACTGCCTGACTGAGACAAGCTAACGCCAGGTAGGCCGCGAATTAGATCGGTAAGTTGAAGTGCGCCCGAAGCTTTAATGTCGCTTTCAGTTAGCACCGATACTGAACCAGGAAGCTTGGTTAACGAAATAGGCAAACGCGTGCCTGTTACTGTTAAGGTTTCAATATCTTGGTCAGAAGTTTGAGCAAAGGCAGGTGTGCTTAAGCACGAAATAACTGCAGCGCTAAGGGCTGCTTTAGTAAAATGTGTACGCATGGTTCTTATGTTGTCTTTGATGCGCTCCACCCGAGCACATGATTAGGGAAAGTGCACGTTTTTGCTTAATTACTGATGTGAGCAAGCAAACGACACCATGAAGTACAGGCCGGTATCCGGGCTTACTCACCATTACTAAAAATGTAATAGCTCTTTTGCCTTCCCATCTAATGGCGTTTAATATGTAACGCATAAAAGACAGTGGCGTATGAAAAGAAAACGACAACGCGTTGAGTTTACCGTTGCGGGGGCAGCATCAGTTTTTCACTGATTTCCCGTTTAACCCTTGTCACCGTAGTTAATATGGCGTTAGACAAGAGCACCTACACTCCATCGATTATATCGAAGTTAAAAAGTGATAGCGAATACGGTTTCTTATACCTTACGCTTTTTCGTAACCACCATAAGATTAACGACAACGGTCATCGAAAAAGCGTTTTTTCAGCAAAAAAGGGGCTGGCTCAGTATCCTAATTTCAGTGGAGGCTCTTGAAGGGCCGATAGCTGTTCTTTCAAAGCAAGTATTTGACCTTCCCAGTATTTATCTTCAGCAAACCAAGGAAATGCCCGCGGAAAAGCAGGGTCTTCCCAGCGTCGTGAAAGCCATGCCATGTAATGCACCATTCGCATAGCGCGAAGGGGCTCAATAAGTGGCAACTGTGCAGTGTCAAACGGGTGAAACTCCTCGTATGCTTCCACCAAAGTATCAAGCTGTAAAAGCTGTTGTTGGCGGTCGCCGCTTAGCATCATCCACAAATCTTGGATAGCAGGGCCCATGCGGCAATCATCAAGATCAACAAAAGTAGGGCCATCGCGCCATAGTATATTGCCTGGGTGGCAGTCACCGTGGAGCCGAATACTAGATGTTGGCTTATACGCATTTTTCGTGGCGTCAATAACGGGGTTAAGTATGGCAAAAAATGCTGTCTTTAGATGCTCTGGCAGCAGTGTGCTTTGCGTAAGCACCTGCTTCGGTTCATCGAGGTAACTTTCAATATCAATGGAGGGGCGATGTGCAAACCCTTTAGCATGGGCCACGCGGTGAATACGGCCAATGAAACGCCCCATCCATTCGAGTTGATCAAGATTGTCATTCTCGAATTGCCTGCCGCCTACCGAAGGAAATAACGCAAATCGATAGTCAGTTTCGGCCACGGTGTGATGATGCAGCGTGCTGCCATTGAGAGAAATGGGCGCAGCCAATGGAATTTCGTTATCGATTAGCTCTGCAGCAAACGCGTGTTCTTCAAGAATTTGAGCGTCTGTCCATCGACCTGGGCGATAGAATTTTGCTACATAGCGCTGACCGTCTTCAGCCAAAAACTGATAGACGCGGTTTTCATAACTATTTAGTGCTAGCAAACCGCTTTGAAGAAAAATGCCCTGACTTTCCAGGGCATCTAATATGGTGTCTGGGCTAAGCCCAGAGAATGAAAAATCTGTCATCGATAAAGGAACTTGGTTGGCTCATCAACAGTAACCGTTTCCCCATCAATAGTGGTGGTTACACTGATAAAAATATCGGTAACCGTATCTTCCAGATTATAGGCGTCAGTTGCAACCGAAATTGGCGTGCTATACACCGCACCGCCTTCAACTGTTACAGTTTGCTCACCAATGTACTTGTAGTCAGGCAAACCTTTTACAGTAATAGAGTAGGTTTGGGTTTGCTGAGTTTTGTTAAGTACTTTTATTGTATAAACGTTCTCAATTAGCCCTTCATTCGTTTCGCGATATAGCGAGTTTCTATCGCGGATAATGTCGACTTCGGTGGGGCTACGCATCCAAATATTAGCGAATAGTAAACCGGTCATAACAACAAGTACGACAAAATACCCAATTAGTTTAGGGCGCAATATATGAGTATTACCGCCTGCAAGTTCTTCTTCCGAGGTAAAGCTTATCAGGCCTTTAGGATAGCCCATCTTGTCCATAACACCGTTACAGGCATCAACGCAGGCACCGCAGTTGATGCATTCGTATTGTAAGCCATTTCGAATATCGATACCGGTTGGGCATACCTGAACACACAGGTTGCAGTCTATACAGTCGCCTAAACCTTTTTCCTTTACTTGCTCGTGACTAAGTTTGCGTGGTCGCGGGCCGCGTTGCTCTCCACGCTTTGCATCGTACGATACAGTAAAGGTATCTTTGTCGAACATGGCAGACTGAAAACGCGCATACGGGCAGATGTGCGTGCACATGATTTCGCGCATGTAGCCAGCGTTTCCGTACGTACATACGGCAAAGAAAATAACCGATAAACCTGCCCAGAAGCTGGTGTTAAATGTGACGAAGTCAACAAACAGGGCATCAATAGGGGTGAAGTAGCCGACGAAGGTTAGCGCAGTTAATAGTGCTACCAGAACCCATGCGGTATGCTTTGCCGTCTTTCGCAAAAATTTATCTGCATCCATTTTGCGAGCATCTAGCGCTATACGCTTGTTACGCGGGCCTTCGAACTTCTCTTCAAACCACGTGTAAATGTATACCCATGTTGTTTGAGGACACATAAATCCACACCACACGCGGCCAGCGAAAGTGGTGACAAAGAACAACGCAAAGGCGGAAACTATAAATATATAGGCCAGTAAAGTGAGGTCTTGAGGCCATAAGGTTAGTGAGAAAATAGTAAATCGCTGCTCGCCAATATCAAGCAGCACGGCTTGATGGCCGTTGTACTGAATCCATGGAATGATGGCAAAAAGGCCCAAAAAGAAAAGGCCAAACATGCGTCTAAAGGTCTCTAAAGGGCCTTGTACAGCACGCACATAAATACGGCTACGAGAGTCGTGGCGTTTACCTTCAGGACCCCCTTTGGGTTTATGTACTTTTACCGGCGTGACGGTCTTTACCGGTATTTGTTCATTCATAACTTAACCTTATGTGACGTAACAAACTGCCTGTGCAGTATAACTGCGTTTAACACGTCATATTTAATATAGATCAATAATGCGACGTATGGTCTATCTTTTTAAAGTTTCAGTCAATACTGAAACTTCAGAAAGTTTTCTACTCATTTTGCTTAATGAGGTGATATAGAGCTTTGATGTAAACTTTTACAAGCAGCTTATACGAGCTCACATACAAAATGTTAGCTATAAATTTCAAATTCGCGGCAATTTAGGTTGCAGGTAATCGGTCGTTCAACATGTATTGAAAGCGATTAAAGTTTGTAAATCAAAGCTCAGCACTCCCTACATATACCTGCGTATAGATTACTGTATTTATTCATAATCAGTTATCGAACTATTATTGCCAATAGTATGGTTAATTAGCGCCCAAATCATGTACAGTGGACGTTGTTATAATGTAAATTGACAAAAAGTTGTGGCGCTTATTGTGTCTCAATCCGCCCCATTTGGGGGCTATTTGTTGTGAACATCCGTCGAAGTTAGCTGAGAAGTCATGTTTAGGTTCTTTATTATCGCTGCTGAAATTATTGTTTTAGTAATTGTGCTGCGATCTCCTTTTGTTCAGTATCTCTTTGAAGATATTCAAAACTCTCTTTCAGAATGGCTGGTGTCTGTTGCTACTCTTCCAGAGCGAAAAGAACTGCAGAGTTTACAAGATAGAATAAATATACAGCTAAGCCCTTTAAAGCCTTATCAGCAGAATTATGTCAAACAAATCACAGCTGATAGCGCTAGCGTGAAACGTTTCCACCACACCTATTGTGAAAATGACGATATAAACCCAAACTTTACGGGAACTAAACGCGTTCAACTATGCCTAATCATTAAACAGTCGTCAGTTATGCAAGTAGCAAAGCGAGACTAGCCAATTTTAACAAGGTTGGTTAAATATAAAGCTGATATAAAAGCCGACAATTGCTGCATGCTAAGCTTTCTCTAAATGTCTTGCTAACTCATAGTTTAAACGACTGAATTTAGGAGCATAAAAGTGAATAAATTACGTACTTTTTCTTGTTTAAGCTGCGCCACAGCGGTGGGACTCCTTACCGTTTTTGCTCCCACTCAAGCCGCTGAGGTGAAAATAACGTGGGAAGAACCTGAGTCTTATAGCGATGTAAGACCAACCAATGAATCTCGTAAACGGTTCCGCGAACGAACGCTACAAGAGCTTGAAGAACACATTGTAGATTTGGCCAGCGATTTACCCGAATCGCAGGTATTGTCTATGACGGTAACGAACCTTGATTTAGCCGGGCAAGTGTGGCCGAGTCAATTTGTGGGATTTGGTAACGGCGCTGGCAGCGACGTGCGAATAATCAAGCGCGTTGATATTCCTAGAATGACGTTTAGCTACTCGTTGGCTAATGCTGACGGTCAGGTCATCTTAAGTGGTGAAGATGTGAAACTTAAAGATATGGATTTTATGGAATCGAATATTCGCCGCAATCGCACTGAATCGCTTTCTTATGAAAAAGCGATGCTTAACGATTGGTTTTCAGATACGTTTTCAACACAAGTAGCAGCGAACGACTAATAGAGTCGTTCAAATCATAGTAAAAAAGGTCACATATAGTGACCTTTTTTGTGTTCAGAACCCATATTTCATGGGCTATAGAAATACAAGCTGCTTACAGATAATCAAACTCATTACCTGATATTGCAAGGGTACTTTCAGGACCAGCTTTATAAGCGGCTTTGTGCGCATCGCGACGCACAAAGATACGTTCCATATAGAAGTCACGTGTCTTCACCTTAGACGCTGCAAGTACCGCGTTACCTGAAGCTTGCGCTTTGTCGGCCATGCTGTACCACAGTACACCAATTAATGAATAGGCGCTGTATGCTAGGTAATCACAAGCAGCTGCAGCAGCAGTGGTGGCATCCATACCTAAGCAATCGGCTGAAGATGCACGCCAGTCATCAAGAATACCTTGAGCCAGACCCTTCGCCTCACTGTCTTGAATGTCGCTAACCAAAGCGTTAAACGCATTATAGGTCGCTTCCATCATCTGGCCGCCATCTCGGGTAAGCTTACGGCCAATAAGGTCTAACGCCTGAATACCGTTGGTACCTTCATATAACATAGCAATGCGCACGTCGCGCATAAGTTGTTCCATACCCCATTCACGAATAAAGCCGTGACCACCAAATACCTGTACACCTAGACTAGTGGTTTCAAGACCCATATCCGTCATAAAGGCTTTACAGATTGGAGTTAGAAACTGAAGTATCTTATCGGCATCTTCTTTTTCTTGGCCTTCACCAAGCTTCTCTACGTCCATGAATTTTGCGTAGAAAAGTGAAAGTGCACGGCAACCTTCAATCAGTGATTTCTGCGTTAGTAACATACGCGCTACGTCAGGTTGAAAGACGATTGGGTCTGCTTTGCCTTCTGGATTTTGAATTCCCTGAGGTGCGCGAGACTGAACGCGTTCGCGGGCATAGGTCAGCGCGCCTTGGTAAGAGGCTTCTGCCGCCCCTAAACCTTGCAGACCTACTTGGAAGCGTGCATCGTTCATCATGGTGAACATACATGCTAGGCCTTGGTTTTCTTCACCAACAAGGTAACCCGTTGCACCGTCAAAATTCATCACACAAGTCGGGCTCGCTTTGATCCCCATTTTGTGTTCGATGCTTCCCACTGACAAGCTGTTCGCCTCGCCAGGCTCATTGCTGGCATCTGGAAGGAACTTGGGCACTAAGAATAAGCTGATACCCTTAACGCCTTTAGGGGCGTCGGGTAGACGAGCCAGAACAAGGTGAATAACGTTCGAACTCCAATCGTGATCACCTGCAGTAATGAAGATCTTATTACCGGTGACTTTATAGCTGCCGTCGCCTTGTGGCTCAGCTTTGGTACTAAGCAAGCTCAAATCTGTTCCTGCGTGAGGTTCGGTCAGGTTCATGGTACCTGTCCACTCACCGCTGATTAGCTTAGCAAGGTAGATATCTTTTAATTCTTTACTGGCGTGCTTAGTAACCGCAAGTGTTGCGCTTTCAGTAAGCATGGTGGTTAAACGCCAGCTTAAGTTCGCCGCGTTTAGCATTTCGTGAACAGGCACAGCCATGGTGTACGGTAAGTCTTGCCCGTCGTACTCGGCAGTACCTAGCATTGCATTCCAGCCGTTAGCAATATATTCCTGATAGGCATCAGCGAAGCCTTTAGGCGTGGTAATGCTGCCGTCTTTTAGCGTACAGCCTTCTTCATCGCCTTCACGGTTAAGAGGGGCAACCACATCCAAAGCAAACTTTGCACCCTGTGCAATAATTTCGTTGGCAAGTTCGCTATCAAAGTCGCTGATACCGAGCTTTTCGTAGTGAGCATCAAGTCCAAGCCAGTCTTTTAACAAGAACTGAAAATCAGTCGTAGGGGCGTGGTACAGAGGCATGGATGACTCCTTTTTCAAACAAGTGTTTTAATTTTGTCTATTATAGTCACAAAAAGCGTAGTCCGAATAGTCCGTTAAAGGAAAGTTAATAATAAATTTGGATGATGTGGGTAATGATCTATGCGGACTGATATGAGAGAAACACATAGGTTTTCCAAGACTCGTGGACTTTAAATGTGCAGCAAAGGTCACACAGGCTCTGATGATGATGACTGACGCATTGATGTTAATATAGAAAAGTGAACTCAAGTGGTAAGCTCGCTTGCAATTCAAATTCTCACTGGCATGCTTAGCCTACATTGAAATAACCCGTTCACATACGCACAAGCAACACGGTACATAAAAACATGAATCCAGAAAGCGCGAAGAAAAACCTTAAACATAGCAGTGATGATGCGCAGATCCCGGTTTGCATTGTAACGGGGGGAAGCTTGGGTATCGGTTTTGCGGTATGCAAGCTGTTTAGTCAAAACGGTTATCAAGTCATTAATTTAGATATCAGAGACTTTGAGCAAGCGTTACCTAATGCTATCTGGAAGCCGTGTGATGTAAGTGTTGTGCGTAATATTGAAGCCGCGGTGAATGAGGTTATTAGTTCTTATCAACGCATAGACGCATTGGTTTGTAATGCCGGTATACATGTTTCAGCAACTATTGAAGACACTGATGAAGCGCTGCTTGATAAGGTACTAAACTTGAACGTAAAAGGGGCGTATGGCGCGATTAAGTCTTGCCTGCCAACCATGAAAGAGCAGGGCAGCGGCGCGATTGTGGTGATGGGCTCAGATCAGTCCTTTATCGGAAAGCGCAATTCGTTCGCCTACGGTGTCAGCAAAGGTGCGTTGGCGTCTATGGCGAAAACCACCGCGCTTGACTACGCACCCTATAATATCCGCGTTAACGCGGTATGCCCGGGTACCATCGAAACACCGCTATTTCATAACGCCATTGATAATTATGTGGCACGTTCTGGGGCAGATAAAAATGAAGTGGTAGCTGAAGAAGCCGCTGCACAACCTATTGGACGTTTGGGCCAGCCCGAAGACGTAGCTGAATTGACTTATTTCCTATGCAGTAGCAAAGCGTCGTTCATCACGGGTAGCTTGTATGCGGTGGATGGGGGCTACACAGCACAATAGAAAGAGCTGAACAGAAAAGCAACGCGAAATGCCTTATCAGCAATAGCATAAACCAAGGTTTTATGAACAACGATGAGCAAGCCTTCAATCACTTGGATAGACCCTCATATTCACTTCTTTGCCTTAAACGAAGGGCACTATGATTGGCTGAAACCAGCCAATGCCCCTTTTTGGCCAGATAAAAAAGCGATTGCAAAACATACTACAGAGCACATGCTCTATCGCGCGTCGTTAGGGCTGTTAGGCGGTTTTGTTCACATTGAAGCGGGTTACGATAACGAAAGACCCTGGCGTGAAATTGCGTTCTTGGAGCGTCATTGTACGCTGCCATTCCGCTCAGTTGGGTGTATCGATTTAACAGGAAATAATGTCGGCAGTCATATCGATAAGCTAAAGCAGTACCGCTCAATACGTGGGCTTCGTCATATATTAGATGACGATGCTGAAGTACTTTTACGCACCCCTAAAGTTAAATGGGGGCTTCATCATATGGCGTCGCAAGGCTTGTCTTTTGAAGCGCAGTTAAACCTTGCAGATAGCAATACTGTGCGCGCATTGCTTAAGGTTATAGAGCAAACGCCTGCATTAAACGTAGCTATAAACCATGCTGCAATAGCGCCGATTGAGGTAAATAGCTTTGCGTTTAAAACATGGGGGCAGAATATTCGCGACTTGAATGAAACGCAGCAAGTTGTGTTTAAGTTCTCAGGATTAGAAATGCAAGAGCGCCGTTGGTTGTGGCAACGTGCGTCTTATATTTTTGAAACCTTGCTGGACACCGTTGGCACAGATCACATGATGTTTGCCAGCAACTTCCCGCTGTGTCAGTGGCGAATGCCGTATGCCGCGCTTTGGCATGGATTCATTGATATGACAACGCCGCTTTCTGTAACTCAAAAAGCGGCGCTGCTGTACGAAAATGCGAAGCGATGGTACGACATCGCATAAAGCTAGCTTACTTAAGCTGCTGAACTAGCCTAGGGTTTATTGCCTTCAATAAACCCGTTGGGTTTCAGCTTTATTTAAGCGCAGTCACCGTCATGTGCGGCGAGCGATAAACCACCTCATCGTTTAGATCGATACCAATTCCCGGTGTGTCAGGCGCTTCAATAAAGCCGTTTACTGGCTGAGGATCTTGAATGCAAAGTTCACGGTTCCAGTCTTTGATAGCGTAGGTATGGTGCTCGTGAATTAAGAAGTTTGGAATGGCCGTTTCTAGATGTAGGCTTGCCGCTGTTGCAACAGGGCCACCGCAAACGTGAGCCTGAATACGTACATCGTAAATGTCGGCATAGTCACACACCTTTTTCGCTTCGGTGAAACCGCCACAAAGGCCAACGTCAGGTTGAAGTACATCAATAGATTGGTCTTCAAGGTAAGGGCGTACATCCCAGCGATGGTACAGGCGCTCACCGCCCGCAATAGGCACGTTCACGTTCTTCGCTACTTTGTCGTGAAGCTTTGAGTTAAGGTAATTCACTGGCTCTTCGTAATATAGACAGCCAATTTCTTCAACGATGTCACCCAGCTGGATAGCCGTTGATGCACCTAATAAGCTGTGACATTCAAAGATGATGTCGCCATCTTCGCCCATTGTGTCTCTAATCGCCTGAAGGCGGGATTTGAAAAGTTTAAGCTCGGGCTTAGTGAAAAGCTTGGTTCTGTCGAAGTGGGTGTTGCCGTCTTTATCGTAAACGATGGGGTCAACTTTAACCGCATCGTAACCATCTTTAAGTGCTTTTTCAGTGGCGCGAGCATAGTCAGCAGGGTCGTTAAGCTTGGCCACTTCTTTGTCCCAATCAAACTGAAGCTGGCTGGCGTAGCTACGAAGCTTGCCATTAGTTTTGCCACCCAGTAATTCGTAAACCGGTAAGCCAAGCGCTTTGCCTTTAATGTCCCAAAGTGCAGTATCAATAGCGCTCATCGCAGCATAAATAACCGGGCCGCCGCCTAATCCCCAAAAGCCTTCGCGCAGCATTCTCGACCACAGCAGTTCAGTGTGAAAAGGATTAAAGCCAATCAGCATGGCTTCGGCAATTTCTTTAATCATGTGTGCAGCGGCGCTGTGACCCCAATCATAAGCCAGTCCTGCTTCGCCCACACCGGTAATACCTTCGTCGGTGTAAACGCGTACGAAAACCGGGTTCCACTGAGGGCGCTTAGGGCATTCGATATCAAAAATTTCTACTTTGGTGACTTTCATAATGTATAAACAATTCCTGTTTGAAATAAGTTGGCGTTTAGCTGGCTAAGCTAAATTATTCGCAAAAGCCCGGGTCTAGTTTGTAAGCTTTGCGAAGCATGGCAGGCCATGCTTTTTGGCCGCCTGTTTCGCCGCTGTGCACCACATTGGCCTGTGCGTATATGCCATCAATAATGCTTTGCGGTATCTCGATAACCTCTTCATTAGATTGCATCAGGGCAAGCTGAATTTCGCACGCACGTTGCAAATCGTAAAAGCGCATAAAGGCGTCGCCAACGGTGGGGCCAAGGGTTAGACCGCCGTGATTAGGCAAAAGCATATGGTTAGTGTCGCCAAGGTCGTCCTGCAAACGTTTCTTTTCACTATCATCAACGGCTAAACCTTCGTAGCTGTGATAAGACAGTGACGGTAGTGAAAACATTGAATACTGGCTCCACGGCTTAAGTCCGCCTTTAATCGATGCGACTGATATTGTGGCTAGTGTATGCAGATGAATAACACACTGGGCATCGTGGCGCACTTCGTGGATAGCACTGTGAATGGTAAAGCCAGCAGGGTTAATACCGTAAGGCGTATCGTCAAGGATGTTGCCTTCTAAATCGACTTTAACCAGGTTAGAGGCAGTAACCTCGTCAAATGTCAGGCCAAAGGCGTTAACCAAGTAGTAATCAGTGCCCGGTACCTTGGCTGAAATATGCGTGTAAATAAGGTCGCCCCATCGCATATCTGCAACCAATCGATAGCACGCGGCTAAATCGACACGAGTTTGCCATTCTTGATCAGAGACTTTGCCTTTTAGGCTTAAGGTTGGGAGTGAAAACAAGCCACTTCTCCTGTTTGTTTTATAGCGACAATTTACCAATACCCGCAACAATGAACAATGCTTTGTCAGTGCTGCGTTATATCGAATTGGGTGTAGCCATCGCGCAAGGGAATAAGATCGTCAGCAAATCTCAATGCATCGTGGTCTAGCATAAACGGGTCTACTTTAACCAATCTTACTACCTCTAGTTTTGCCCATGATGGAGCATCGAAGGTGTCAGGAAGGCGTTCAATGCCGGCGTCTACATCACAACCAAATATGACTAAGCCGTTAGAGGTCGTAAAGAGATACGCGCTAACTTCTACATTGAAGCCAGTTTCTTCCCATGTTTCCCGGTGAGCGGTACAGGCAAGCGATTCATTCTTATCCGAAGTTCCGCCTGGAAAGTCTAATTTACCAGACAGCCGATGTTCTACCATCAGTACCTTGTTCCCGGTTTTTATTAAACAGGCAGCGCCAACAGGAGATTCGGCCATACTACTACCAATGTGCACACTTTCAGATAAAAGCGCTTCTGAAACGCGGCACATTGGAGAGCTAGGTGAAGATTTTGAACATGCGAAAAGCGTTAAAACAGCAAATATAGCTGATAAGCGAAATAAGATGACCATTGATTTGGGTAAAATACTCTAGTGTCTGTTTGTAATTGTTTTAAAAGTAATCATTTTTACCACACAGACTCTACGCAAAAATAAAAATAACACAACAAACAATAATAACGCGGTACACGAAACAATGTTTGGGAACGCTCACGTTTAACGTTAAGCGAATTTGTGTACTTGAGTGTCCGTTGAGCGCTTAAAAAATTCTTGCTCAAAGGAATACTATTTTACCAATAGGAAAGGTTATGTCTTTACGATTATCGTTATCACCCTTGTTACTAGGCGTGGTGCTACTTGCTGGCGTTGTGGTGTATTTGAATATGCCTCAGGAAGAAAGTAAACAAAACGCCGGCGCAAGAGCTACGCCAGTTAAAACGGGCGTTGTTTCGTCTCAAGCCTTTCCTATCACCATAGAGTCACTGGGTACGGCTACCGCAAACGAGTCAGTAAATGTCACTGCACAAGTTACCGATACGGTAAAGGCAATAAACTTTAATGATGGCGATAAAGTAGTAGAAGGCGAGCTTCTGGTGCAGCTTAATAACACCGAAGAGCGGGCTAGAGTAGAAGAGCTAAAAGCAAATATTGATGAAGCTAAACGTCAGTTTACCCGTATCGCTGACCTGCGTCAGTCAAATGCAACGTCTGAACAACTTCTCGATGAACAACAAGCCCGAGTGAAAGCGCTACAAGCCCAGTTAGACATTGCCTTGGCTCAGCTTAATGACCTTCAAGTTCGCGCGCCATTTAGTGGGTTTTTAGGCAACCGTGAAATCAGCATTGGTTCACTAGTACAGCCCGGAGACACCATTACTAGTTTAGATGACATTAGTCTCATTAAAGTTGACTTCAGTATTGCTGAAAATCACCTTGCAAGCGTGGCGAAAGGACAGTCGGTTAGTGCATCCTCAGTGGCTTATCCTGGGGAAGCATTTACGGGGAAAATCACCAATATCGATACACGCCTTGATCCCATTAGTCGCTCCATTCGCGTGCGCGCAACCATTGACAATCAAGACGGGCGCCTTCGCCCGGGAATGTTGCTTACAGTGGTGGTAGAAAAACGTGTGCTTAACGCCTTAGTCCTACCGGAAAAAGCATTAGTTCCAGTACAAGATAAGCAATACGTTTATGTGGTTAAAGATGATGTTGCCCATCAAACAGAAGTGAAAATAGGCGAACGCCGCCCAGGGCTAGTACAAATTGTTAACGGGTTGAACGAAGGAGACGAAGTGATAACCGAAGGTACACTTCGCGTGCGCGATCAGTCTCCAGTTAATGTGTTAAACCGCTAGGAGGCACGCAGTCATGTTATTGTCAGACGTTTCTGTGAAGCGCCCGGTTTTTGCAACCGTAATCAATCTACTGCTGATTATTTTTGGTATTGTCGCTTTTTCCATGCTGAGTTTGCGCGAATACCCAGACATTGACCCGCCTATTGTATCGGTAAGTACAACCTACACGGGCGCCTCCGCGAACATAGTGGAAACCCGAATTACCCAGCTATTAGAAGACAGAATTTCAGGTATTGAGGGGATTAAAAACGTTACATCTACGTCTCGTAATGGTCGTTCAGACATTACCATTGAATTTAAGCTCTCTCGTGATATTGATGCTGCCGCGAATGACGTGCGCGAGCGAGTAAGTCGCGCACTCAATAACCTGCCAGACCAAGCCGACCCACCAGAAGTATCGAAAGCGAACTCAGATGAAAGTGCCGTGGTGTGGTACAACCTTAGAAGCACGAACCTTAATACCATGGAGCTGACAGATTACGCTGAGCGGGTATTAGTGGATAGGCTTTCGATTGTAGATGGCGTGGCCCGTATACAAATTGGCGGTGGAAGACGGTATGCCATGAAAGTGTTCTTAGACCGCAATGCTATGGCGGCTAGAGGCATAACCGTAAGTGATGTAGAGCAAGTTATACGTGCTGAAAATGTAGAATTACCAGCAGGTGAAGTAGAAAGTACGGACCGCAACTTCGAAGTTCGCGTAGCACGCACCTTTCTAACACCTGACGACTTCGCGGCGCTAACGGTTGCCGTAGGAGACAACGGTTATCTTGTGCGACTTGGTGAAATTGCTAATGTTGAGTTAACCGCCGAAGATGACGAAACCGAGTTTCGTGGCGATGGCGTTAACATGATAGGGCTTGGTATTATCAAGCAATCAAAGGCAAACACACTTGAAGTAGCCCGCGCAGCGAAAGCGCAAATTGAAAGAATAGAAGCTACCTTGCCAGATAATATCTTTATTGTGCCAAGCTACGATTCGTCGGTGTTTATCGAAGCGTCGATTGACGAAGTGTATGAGACACTGGCTATCGCAATGCTAATGGTAGTGATCGTGATTTACCTTTTCCTGGGGAATATTCGCGCAACGCTTATCCCCGCGGTCACTGTCCCTGTCTCTATTATCGCCGCATTTATTGTGATGTATGCGCTGGGCTTCTCAATTAACCTACTTACGCTACTTGCTATGGTATTAGCCATTGGCCTTGTAGTGGATGACGCTATTGTTGTGCTTGAGAACATCTATCGACGCATAGAAATGGGAGAGCCGCCTATTTTGGCTGCCTATCGAGGGGCCAGAGAGGTAGGTTTTGCCGTAATTGCCACAACGTTAGTGTTGATTTCTGTGTTTGTTCCATTGGTATTTCTTGAAGGAAATATTGGACGGTTATTTACCGAATTTGCGTTGGCCATTGCTGCAGCAGTGGCATTTTCAAGTTTCACGGCTCTCACGCTATCCCCCATGATGGCGTCAAAAATACTCAAAAAGCGCCCCCGTTCTTCTGGCTTTGGTAGTTGGATGGACAAGCGGTTTACACAGCTAGAAACAGGCTATTTTAATACGTTAGGCAAAACACTCCATCAACCCATTCTAATGTTACTTTTACTAGCAATTGCGGTTGTAGCGTTAGTTCAGCTTTCAGAGAAAGTGCCAAGTGAGTTTGTGCCTAAAGAAGACAGAGGCAACTTTTTTATCTTAATGAATGCGCAAGAGGGCGCAAGTTTTGAGAGTAATGCAAGAAACCTCGAACAAATCGAGAGCATTCTAATGCCCTATCGAGAAAGCGGTAAAATTAATCGTCTGTTGGTTAGAACACCTGGTTTCGGAGGAAATGCGGGGATTGCGATAGTTGGCTCTGCAGACTGGGACAAACGAGATTTCAGTACATTTTCTTTAATGGATGAAATTAGTGCCAAGCTAAACAATGTACCTGACGTCCGTGCTTTTGCAATTATGCGTAGCGGTATATCGGGAGGTGGACTAGGCCGCCCTGTTCAGTTTGTTCTTCAAGGGGACACCTACGAAAACCTAGTTGAGTGGCGCGACACGGTAATACAAAAAGCCGCGCAAAACCCAGGGCTGATTCGACTAGACTCTGACTACAAGGAGACGTCACCCCAGCTGTTAGTAAATATAAATCGTGACCGGGCAGCAGACTTGGGCGTATCAATTAGTGATATTGGTGGTACGTTAGAGGTCATGCTTGGGCAGCGTAGGGTGTCGACTTTCCTCGATAGAGGGGAAGAATACGATGTCATCATGGAAGGTATAGAGGAAGATTTTCGAAGCCCTAACAGCATTGAGAATTTATATGTGCGCTCTTCTCGAACCGGTGAACTGATTCCCATGGATAACTTGTTAACGTTTGAAGAGCAAGCTACGTCAGCGCAGCTTAATCGTTACAACCGAATGCGTGCTGTGACTATTTCGGCGAATCTGGCAGATGGCTATACATTGGGAGAAGCGCTTACATACTTAGAAGATATTGTTGCCACTGAATTGCCAGACAATGTTTCTATTGATTACAAAGGTGAGTCTCAACTTTATCAAGAGGCGGGTAACTCATTTGTTTATGTTTTCATGTTGGCGCTTGCTGTGACTTATTTAATATTAGCAGCGCAGTTTGAAAGCTGGGTACACCCATTGGTTATTATGCTCACCGTGCCGCTGGCCTTGGTTGGTGCCTACATTGGGCTGTTTTTCAGCAATATGACGATTAATATCTACAGTCAAATTGGTTTGGTTATGCTTATTGGACTTGCTGCCAAAAACGGTATTCTGATTGTGGAGTTTGCTAATCAACTTCGCGACGCTGGTATGGAGTTTGAACAAGCACTTAAGCGAGCAGCCGCCCAGCGTTTAAGACCCATAGTGATGACTGGCTTTACCACGGTATTTAGCTCGCTGCCTCTTGTACTTGCCTCTGGGCCAGGCGCTGAGAGCAGAATGGTGATCGGTATGGTTATTTTTTCGGGTGTGCTTCTATCAATATTTATGACCCTCTACGTGGTTCCAACTGCGTACAGTTGGCTAGCAAGAAATACAGGCTCTCCAATGCAGCGAACCAATAAAATTGACGAGCTGGAGAAAGCGATGTCCTATAAAAAAGGCGAGTCTTAACGGCTCGCCCCACTGTTTTTTGTTTGAATTTCACTCAGTCGCCAACATTCGTTGGCGCAAACTGGATAACCTTAAGGTATGCATTTTCATACTGAAATATAGGTTTCCATCACTTGTAATGCCTGTCTTCCTGATTTCAAGTTATTGATTTTAGATGATTATAATCCCAATTGGGTCATCTATTTAACTTGCTTATAGGTAACTATAAGTTTCAAAGGTATACATTAGACAATTGTATAGTTGTTTAACTTTCTACTTTCACTACACTGCGCGCCATTCCCAAATGCATATATAAGTTATTAATTTACATAAGGTAAAAATTTAAAGCTTAAAGTGGCGAATATTGTATTTGTGACCAATACTTACTTCGTTGTAAATGTTTGGACACTCAAGTACATGCTTGCTTTTAATCGCTCAAATACGCAAAAGTCGTTTTTAGCGCCTTCATAAATAGCAAAGAGCGATGAGCTAGCATTCACACAGACTCCAGAGGACATATGATGAAAAAATGGATACTTGCAGCAGGACTTTGCTGCAACGTTGCGATTGCTGATGTAGCAGTCATCGTGCATCCCAGCAATGGAGATGCGCTAGACAAAGATAGCATTAGCCGACTTTTCTTAAATAAAGCAAAAGCTTTTCCTAGCGGTACACAAGCTGAACCTGTTGCGCTAGCAGAAGGGCAAGCCGCCACTGATGAATTTAACGGAAAAGTATTAAACAAAACTGCAGCACAGCTTACTGCGTTTTGGTCAAAGCTCGTATTTACCGGTAAAGGTCAACCACCAAAAGCATTAGGTAGCGACGCAGAAGTGATATCTGCTGTAGCAGGTAATCCTGGCGCTATTGGTTACGTCGACGCAGGCGCTGTTAACGACAGCGTACGAGTAGTCGCTACCTTTTAACTGACCGTTTATACAAAGAATTTAAGGAACACGCATGAAAACCAAACTTGCTATCTTATCTATAGCCGGCCTGTTAGCTACTCCGGCACTGGCTGATATTCAAATTAACGGCTTTGCAAATCTTATTGGTGGTATGACACTAGACGATGACGAGTCAGTATACGACTACGACAGCGACTTTAACTTCGACCCTGCTAGTGTATTTGGACTTCAGGTGCGCGGCGATGTAAGCGACAAGCTTTCTGCTACTGCTCAGCTAGTTGGCCGTGGCAGTGAAGATTACGACGCTGATTTCGAATGGGCGTACATGACCTACGCGTTGAACAATAATTTCAACATTAGTGCGGGTCGTCTTCGTATGCCGCTATTTAAATACTCTGCGTCATTAGATATCGGTTATTCATACCACTGGCTAACACCTCCAGATGCTGTTTACGGTATTGACTTTAACAACATTGACGGTGTGCGCGTTGACTATATGAATTACTCAGGTGACTGGGAATACGGCGCACAGCTTACTGTAGGGCGTGTAGAGGCTGATACTACCATTTCTGGTACGCCAGCTGCGCTAGAGTTAGAGAACGTTGTTGCTGTTTCTTTCGAAGCCACGCGCGATTGGTTCAGTGCGCGTACTCTGTTAGGGCGTAGTAAAACCAGCGCTGCCAACGCTGACTTTGATAACTTCCTAGCTGGCATGGCGCAGTTCGGGCCTATCATTCCAACTGCAGCTTCAGTTGCTGACGATTTTAATGTAAACGAAGATACAGGTACTTTCTTTGAAGTAGCCGTTGATATCGACAAATATGATTGGTTTGTTGGTGCGGAGTTTACTCAAACAGAAGTAGATGGTTCTGTAATTGCTGATAACAAAGCGTGGTATGTAACTGCTGGTATGCGCTTTGGTAAGTTTACTCCACACATTACTTATGAAGTTGAAGAAGCAGATAACGCCACTCAATTAGGTCTGGTTGCTTCACTACCTTCATCAATCTCTACGGGTGATGCGGTAACGGATGGAACATGGGCTGCAATTTACCAAGGTGCTGCTGGTATCGCGGCGCAGCAGAAGCTAGATGTATCTGCAGTAACTGTTGGCCTTCGCTACGATGTTGAACCGGGCTTTGCTCTGAAAACAGATGTAACTTGGTACTCAGATGATCTAAATGATCTAAATGATGCAACACTGCTTAAAGTAGGCGTAAACTATACGTTCTAACTACCTGTTATGGCCTCGCACTAGGTGCGAGGCCATAATTTCATTAAAGATTTTCGCTATCAGGTAGATAAATTAGGATATGACGTGTTTTCAGGTAACACTGAAACGTAGTTAAGCGATTATAAAAAACAGTGGGATAGCTGATGAACTTTCTAAAAAAAATGCCAATTGCGACTAAGATTTTCCTTATACCAGGGATCGCAGCGCTAAGTTTTGTTATTTACTTGCTTATCACTGTTTATACCGCACTCAATAACGGTGCAACGCTAGAGAAAGTTCAGAAAGTTCAATTTCCAGCTCTTCAATTATCAGCATCAACGTTAGTTGATATGCAAAAGGTTCGCGATACCCTTGCAAGTGCAGTGACAACGGGCGATCAAGATACCCTGACTATGGCGCAAGAACTTGCTGAAGAAGCAAAAAGCGGCCTAAACCAAATTGCTTCTATTAGCCCTGAGTTTCGTAGTGAAATTTCCCGCATCTCCTCAGGCTTTGATAATTATTTCGATGTTGCCTACGACGTATCACAGTCCATGGTCAACGGCACTGCCGACTTCAGTCGTTTAGGCGAACTCTCAGCTCAAATGAATCAGTCTTACGATGGTGCCATAGCCTCTATGTCTAAATTTCGTGATGCTCAACAGGCGGCATTTGAAGAAGCATTTAAAAACACAGACAGTGCCAATACCTCGTTAATTAGCACGGGTGTAATTCTAGCCGTAGTTGTGACTATATTGCTGTTTGGAACCGCAGTTCCTATTGTTCGCGGCATTAAACAAAGCATTGATGACGTGGTTCGTTCGCTTAAAGATATTGCCCAAGAAAATGGCGACCTAACGGTTCGTATAGAAACCAAAAGCGAGGATGAAATTGGCGATCTGGTATACTGGTTCAATCAGTTTATGGACAAGCTTCAAGGCGTAGTGCGTGATGTGGTAGAAGCGAGTTTGCCGCTATCTAATTTAGCGCAGAACTTACGCGGTGTAACGGAAGAAACCCAGCGTACTATCGATGTGCAGCAAAGGTCTGCAACCAATGCTAAGCAAGCGGTAGACACCATGAGCGGTTCTGTTGATGGGGTGGCACATAGTGCTGCGCAAGCGGCAAGCGACGCTAACGAAGCCACTACAGCAGCCAGCGAAGGTCGTCAAATCGTTCAGCAAACCGTTACAAGTATACAGCAGCTTGCTGAGAACGTACGTGAAACAGCAGACGTTATTGCACGTCTAGAGTCTGATTCTAATAAAGTTGGCTCGGTGCTGGATGTGATCAAAGGTATTGCAGAGCAGACCAACCTGTTAGCACTAAATGCCGCCATTGAAGCCGCAAGAGCGGGTGAACAGGGTAGAGGCTTTGCGGTAGTCGCAGATGAAGTGAGAACGCTAGCATCGCGCACACAGCAGTCTACGGAAGAAATTCAAAGTACTATTGAACAGCTTCAAAATGCTGCTCACTCAGCGGTAGAGGTAATGTCTCGTGGTACCGAACAAGCAACTAGCAGTGTAGAGACGGCTAATAAAGCGGGAAGCAGTCTAGAAACCATTACCAGTACGATTGGGCGCATTAACCAAATGAACGAGCAAATTGCGCACAATACCGAAGACCAGCGCACCGTAGCGGTTGACATAGTTCGTCACGTTGATGAAATTCATGAGCGTACCGAGCAAACAGCGAGCCGTTCAGGTGAATTAGGCAGCATGTGTAATGAGCTTGCTGACCTGGCGCAGCACCTTGAGTCAATTGCGAAGCAATTCAGAGTGTAACACCTTATCAAATGCTATTTAGGGCCTCCGCAAGGAGGCTTTTTTGTAGGCGCCAATTACATTTCAAAAGTCATTGTTACTAGCGCTAGTAAAGCGGAATTAGGATAAAACAAAGGCATAAAAAAATCCCCAGCCAAGGCCGGGGATTTTATTAAAGTAATGCTTTTACTATTCGTCTAAGAAGCTACGTAGCTGCTCAGAGCGGCTAGGGTGGCGAAGTTTGCGCAGTGCTTTCGCTTCAATTTGACGAATACGCTCACGGGTTACGTCAAACTGCTTGCCTACTTCTTCAAGCGTGTGGTCGGTATTCATGTCAATACCGAAACGCATACGAAGTACTTTTGCTTCACGGGCAGTAAGGCCTGCTAATACTTCCTGCGTTGCATCTTTCAAGCTACCGCCAGTTGCTGAGTCGAGGGGCTGAATAATCGTGCTGTCCTCGATAAAGTCGCCAAGATGTGAATCTTCATCATCACCGATAGGGGTTTCCATCGAGATTGGCTCTTTAGCAATTTTAAGTACCTTACGAATTTTGTCTTCAGGCATTAACATGCGCTCTGACAACTCTTCAGGAGTAGGCTCTCGACCCATTTCCTGAAGCATTTGACGAGAGATACGGTTAAGCTTGTTGATCGTCTCAATCATGTGAACAGGGATACGGATAGTACGCGCCTGGTCAGCAATTGAACGGGTAATTGCCTGACGAATCCACCACGTTGCATAAGTTGAGAACTTATAACCACGACGGTATTCGAACTTATCCACCGCCTTCATTAGACCAATGTTACCCTCTTGAATAAGGTCTAGGAATTGAAGACCACGGTTGGTGTACTTCTTAGCAATTGAGATTACAAGACGTAAGTTAGCTTCAACCATTTCTTTCTTCGCGCGGCGTGCTTTCGCTTCGCCGATTGACATGCGACGGTTGATGTCTTTGATATCTGCGATCACCAAGCCAGTTTCCTGTTCAACTTGGTTCATCTTGCTAATACAGCGCTCAATTTCTTCCTGATTTACAGCAAGGTCAGCGGCGTATGGTGCACCTGATTTAACTGCTTCATGTAACCATGCATTAGACGTTTCGTTGCCCGCAAATGCTTTGATGAAGTCTTTCTTAGGCATTTTGGCGTTAACCACGCAGAACTTCATCACAAGGCGCTCTTGAATACGCACTTTATCCATCATCTCGCGCATGTTTTTAACCATGCGATCGAATTGCTTTGGAACCAGACGGAATTCTTTGAATACATCACTCAATGCGTTGATTTGTGCGCGAGAGTCAGCATGAGCACGACCTTTCTTCTCGATGACTTCACGAGTTTTTAGGTATTGTTCACGTAGCTCAGTGAAGCGTTCACGGGCTAGCTCTGGGTCTACACCGCTATCGTCTTCATCGCTGTCTTCATCATCTTCATCGTCGTCTTCATCATCTAACTCTTCTTCAGATAATTCAGAACCAACGTGAGTAGCCGTTGGAGCAAGGTCTTGCTCATCGTTAGGATCAACAAAGCCAGAGATGATGTCGCTCAAGCGAATTTCTTCTGCTTCGTAAAGATCCCACTGGTCTAATAGATAAGTGATAGCTTCTGGGTATTCAGCAACTGAACATTGTACCTGGTTGATACCATCTTCAATTCGTTTAGCGATTTCAATTTCGCCTTCACGAGTAAGAAGTTCAACCGTACCCATTTCACGCATGTACATGCGAACTGGGTCAGTCGTACGGCCAATTTCACTTTCTACAGTAGCTAGTGCCTGAGCTGCCGCTTCTGCAGCATCTTCATCAGCATTCGCTTCTTGCATGAGAAGTTCGTCTGCATCAGGAGCTGATTCAGAAACTTGAATTCCCATGTCGTTAATCATGCGGATTATGTCTTCGATTTGATCAGAATCGACAATATCTTGCGGCAGGTGGTCGTTTACTTCTGCAAAGGTTAAGTAACCTTGCTCTTTACCTTTTGCAATCAGGAGTTTAATCTGAGACTGCTTGCTTTGCGCCATATAACCTACACTTCTCACATTCAATTAGTTTGCAATAGAAAAGACAACATACGTCTAGGTATGTTCCCCGTTCTGCTGTAGTACTGCTTTTGTATCAAGGCCGTTAATGCTCGATGCCACGCTGGTGTAAACCATTATTTTGCGATGCACATCTGCTCGGGTTCGGATCTGCCCGTTATGTTCGGCTATATCTTTGCTACTCGTGCTGCTGTATTTTTGTTCACTTTATAGTGAATGAGACACGTTTATATGTGCCCACAGCGAATTAGCCAGTATAGCAGAATAAACGGTGGTTTTACCAGATTGATGGCCGATTTTTTAGCCAGTGTTTTTAAGCTATAAAACAGCGCATACTTACAGCGCGTATTCCAGACAGCGCGTATTCTAGCTAAACCAATCTTGTTAACTTAATCTCACTAACATAGGCGTTTAAAAAAGCCTTATGCAAAAGCCTACAGAAGAACAGGATAACCTCTAGGTCAGTTTGCCCAAGGTTAACTTTTCTGTCTTTCCCTCATAAGCAGGTTCAATTCCTGTTTTTCCGCCTGTGTCAGCGGCTGAACCCGCGAGCGTGAAATTAAGGTTTCAATGCGGCTATCGAAATGCCCGTCCAGTAAGCGAGCGAAGCTGTCGTTATAAACCCGTTCAGCATCCTCGTCTTTAACCAAGTGTTCTTGTAACAATAATTTCGCGATAGTAGAAGAATGGGGATGGTCGCGGAAATTTTCAACAAGCTGCGCGGTTTTTGCTTGAGGATGACTTACGCAATAGCGATGAACATCGCGTAATAAATCCATACCAGCAGCGTTGCTGCCCGCAAAAATATCAATTTGAACGTCTTCACATAGTGTGGCTAATTCAGGTTTATCAAGCAGCAAGCGTATCAGCATACGAAGCGGTGACAGTTTAGGCTTGTTTACTTGATTGCGATTCGGAGAATAAGCTTGCTTCGAACCTTGATTGGCTTTGGTGATATCTTGCTGAAGTTTAAACCGATCGAACTCGCCAGTGTGCTTGGCTAATTCTTCCAGCAGCATTTGCTTTTGATCATCACCTAATGTGCTCTCGATAAGCGGCATTGCCGCTTTCTTAAGGGCAATTTTACCTTCCGGCGTGCCCACATTGTGCGTCTTTAATAAGTTTTCAAAGAAAAAGCGGGATAAAGGCATGGCGTCATTTAGCATCTCCATAAACGCATCTTTCCCCACCTGACGCACCATAGTGTCAGGGTCTTCGCCATCGGGTAAGAATAAAAACGAAATACGTACGCCGTCTTTTAGTGCGGGTAGGGCGTTTTCTAACGCGCGCCATGCGGCCTCACGACCAGCGCGGTCACCGTCGTAACAACACACAATGTGAGACGTAGCGCGAACCAGCATTTGAATATGTTCAGGCGTGGTAGCTGTACCTAGCGCAGCAGTAGCAATATTAATATCGAACTGACTGAGTGCCACTACGTCCATGTAGCCTTCTACAATCACGACGGTATCCAGGCTACGATTTTTTTGTCTGGCAGAATAAAAGCCAAAGAGCTCACTGCCTTTGTGGAAAATGCGGGTTTCTGGCGAGTTTAAGTATTTAGGGCCGCCGTCATCTAATACTCGGCCACCAAAACCCACCACACGACCCCGTTTGTCCCTGATAGGAAACATAATGCGGTCGCGGAAGAAGTCGTAGGTACGTCCTTGGTCATTCTTATTGACTAGCTTTAAATCGACCAGCTGTTTGACGCGCTGTGGATCTTTGCCAAAGGTATTTAGCAGTGCGTCCCAACTGTCTGGCGCGTAGCCAATTTCCCATAGCTTAACGATATCGCCGCTTAACCCACGGTTTTTCAAATAGTCGATGGCTTTTTTGCTATTACCATTTTGGCGTAACTGATGCTGGAAGAAGCGCGCAACTTGCTCCATGACTGCATAATCGTCTTGCTGTTGCTGCTTTTTCTCTTCGCTCATGGCAGGGCGACTGCCTTTTTCACGGGGGACTTCAAGCCCGTGATAGCGCGCTAGCTCTTCAATGGCCTCGACAAATTCTAAGCGGTCGAATTCCATAATAAACGAGATAGCGTTACCGTGAGCGCCACAGCCGAAACAGTGGTAAAACTGTTTGTCTTGACTAACAGTGAAAGATGGCGACTTTTCGTTATGAAAAGGGCAGCACGCTTGGTAGTTTTTACCTGCTTTTTTAAGTTTAACTCGGCTATCTACCACTTCTACCACATCGGTACGTGACAGCAAGTCGTCTATAAAATCGCGAGGTATCTTTCCAGCCATGAGGGTACTTTCAAAAAGGGTTAGTTAAAAAAGAATGAGAAAAGCACAAGTCGTAACTACGCTTCAAGCGACAAGCTACAACATTATGAAAACAGTAATCTACTTTAACAGGGAAGTGTAAAAATGAGAACAATGAAGGTGTGACAATGCACACCTTCTACACGCTTCACTTTTACGAAAGGGCAGAGTTTAAGCGTTCAAACGCGCCTTAATTTTTGCACTCAAAGCACCCATGTCGGTGCGGCCTTGAACCTTAGGTTTCAAGGCGCCCATGACTTTACCCATATCCTGCATACCCGATGCTCCAGTCGCAGCCATGGTTTCGTCGATAAGTGCATTTAGCTCATCGTCAGTCAAAGGCTGAGGTAAGAAATCTTCAATGTAAGTGATTTCTTCACGTTCTTTGCTAGCTAGGTCGTCGCGGTTTGCTGCGTCATATTGTGCAGCCGCGTCTTGGCGCTGCTTAACCATTTTGGTTAGTACCGCTAAGATTGCGCTATCGTCTAGCGTAATTTGTTCATCGATTTCTTTTTGCTTAATGGCAGCCATTGCCATACGAATAGTACCAAGACGTACTTTTTCTTTTGCACGCATCGCATCTTTTTGCGCTGCTTTTAAATCATCAATTAGTGCCATGATGTTTCCTGATTTTTTATTAGTAGATTGAGCTGATACCAATACGCATAGGTCATTGCCCACCCAGAAGGTAATAATCTATGCGGACTGGTATTATTAAGCCCCAGGTTGAAAATCAAATGCAACCATTTGAAAAGGAAAAAATGGAGTCGATAAGAATAAGGCCAAAAAATAGAGGCCCAGAAACGCGAAAGGTGCTGCAATTGCAACACCTTTCAGACTCGTTACTTAACCCTATATTAGTAGAGTTTTACGCGACGTGCGTTTTCACGAGCTAGCTTCTTAAGATGACGCTTCTTAGCGGCAGCTTTCTTGCGCTTGCGTTCCCAAGTTGGCTTTTCGAAGAATTCACGACGACGAACTTCAGAAAGAACACCTGCTTTTTCACAAGAACGCTTAAAACGACGCAGCGCCACATCAAACGGCTCGTTTTCTCTAACTTTAACGATAGGCATTAAACACTCACCTCAAAACTTTTACTGTGTAAATCCGGGTAAAATTGTGCGCTAAAAAGGCCACCCGGGTTAAAAATGGTGCGAAATTCTAATCATATCTACAGAGAAAGTAAAGGATGAATTGCCAAAAAATAGCCAATATTGTGCATTTACCGTTCATTTACCTGTTCACTGGCATTCCATGAATGCAGGATTAAAGGTAAACTCTGCGCTCGTTAAGCACCGGGTTGTTTAACTCGGCTCGTAGTAAGCGCCCTTTTCAGAATGTTTTCTTGTTCAATTTCCTTTTGAAAGACGATTGTGATCAAAAGTGTGAAATTGGGTAATCCTGACTAGGGTAGTATTATGATCGCGGCGGGATCATAAAGATGATCGCGCCAGATCGCCAGAATTATTTAGTCAGTTTTTGGTATTCGCGTTAACAATGTGGTTTGCAACAACGGTACGAAGACCTTTTGTATTAAGCAGACGGTAGCAGATCCAAAAACTAGGCATTGAAGTTAGTAGTAAAAGGGTTACTCCCCATGCGTATTTTAGGAATAGAAACATCTTGTGACGAAACTGGCATCGCCGTTTACGACGATGAAAAAGGGTTGCTGTCGCACGAGCTATACAGCCAAGTTAAGCTGCACGCCGACTATGGTGGCGTAGTACCTGAACTTGCCTCACGGGACCACGTGAGAAAGATCATTCCTTTAATTGAAAAGGCTATGGAAGACGCCGACACACAACCGTCGGACATTGACGGTGTTGCTTTTACCCAAGGCCCAGGTTTAGTAGGGGCATTGTTAGTGGGTTCGTCTGTCGGGCGTTCATTGGCCTATGCGTGGAATGTGCCAGCAGTGGGCGTTCATCATATGGAAGGGCATTTATTAGCGCCTATGCTTGAAGACGACGCACCTGAATTTCCTTTTGTTGCGTTATTGGTTTCAGGTGGCCACTCAATGCTAGTGAAAGTCGAAGGCATTGGTCAATATGAAGTACTTGGTGAGTCTATTGATGATGCCGCTGGTGAAGCCTTTGATAAAACCGCCAAGTTACTTGGCCTTGATTACCCAGGCGGCCCTCTTTTAGCAAAATTGGCTGAAAAGGGAGAAGCGGGACACTATAAGTTTCCTCGCCCGATGACCGACAGACCAGGACTAGATTTCAGCTTCAGCGGTCTTAAAACCTTTGCGGCAAACACCATTCGCGATGCTGACCTAACCGGTGGTGATGCTGAGCAAATTAAAGCCAATATTGCCTACGCGTTTCAAGAAGCCGTTGTTGATACGCTTATTATAAAATGTAAGCGAGCATTAAAGCAGACTGGTATGAAGCGTTTGGTTATTGCTGGCGGCGTAAGTGCAAATACAATGTTGCGCAGTGAGATGAAAGCCCTGATGCAAGAGCTAAAAGGTGAGGTGTTTTATCCTAGCTTAGCGTATTGTACAGACAATGGTGCCATGATTGCCTATGCGGGCATGCAGCGTTTGAAAGCTGGGGAAACCTTGGCCTTGTCTTCACAAGCCAAGCCGCGCTGGCCCCTTGATACTTTATCGGCGATTTAGGTATTCATAAAAAACCGGTAATTAGGCGCCACACCTCGTTGTAAACGCTACTATGTCTTCTCTACGTTCACTGGGAAAATATTGAGCATAGCAAGCAGGTAAAATAAAAAAGCATAAATAAAAGGCAATGGGAGCGCATTCCATTGCCTTTTGTTTTACTAAAATGAACCTTGAGTAAGGACGTTAAACACCATGCGCTTAGCAAAAGACGGAACAAAACAAAATGCACCGCTATTCTATTTAGCATTGTCGTTATTTATTTTGCTTACATTTGCAGCGCTCACTGCGTCTAATGCATTTGCATCAAGCAAAGCACCCTTGAATGACTTTGTAAAAGGCCTGAAGCAAGAGCAGCAAGATCAGTATGTCGTGCTCATTTCTCTTGATGGATTTCGCCACGACTATATCGAATTACACAACGCGCAACACCTTGGTGCTATTGCAAAGAAAGGGGTAAGAGCGTCGTCTATGACCCCTGTTTATCCTTCAAATACCTTTCCCAACCATATTTCACTTATCACTGGGTTATTACCGAAACACCACGGCATCGTGAACAATCGATTTTTTGATAAGTCTCGCCCAACGAAAGAAGGCTACGCGCAGTACAAGCTGGGTTACGGCGGCATGGACAGCACGTGGATTACGGCAACGCCGCTATGGAACTTAGTGGAATATCATGGCATGAAGGCAGCTACCTTCTTCTGGCCAGAGTCTGATTCACGCATATCAGGTACCTTGCCTAGCTACTTCTATCACTACTCTAAATACGCCGATTACCAACAGCGAGTAGATCAGATCATAACTTGGTTGAAACTGCCTGAGGTGTCGCGCCCTCGCTTTATTGCGGGTTATTTCTCGCTTACCGATTCGGTAGGACACGATGAAGGACCTTTTGCCGACAAAACCAATGATGCGGTGCAGGAAGTGGATGCACTTATTGGTCAACTTTATGAACGCATTAACGCATTAGATTTGCCGGTAAACTTGGTGGTGGTGTCGGACCACGGCATGACACCCATTGATGAAAGTCAGCTTATAGAAGTTGAGTCTTTATCTATACCTGATAGCTTCATTATTGAAAATGAGGGAGCGCAAGTTCATCTTTACGCCAAAGTGGGCGTGAACGATAAACAAATCACCGAAGAAACAGAACGTCTTACCCATATAGCCGAAAACCGTTACATTGTGCTTAACGATACCCAGCGCGCTGAGCGACATATGGAAGTGGGAAATAGAACCGGTGACATCATTATTGAGATAGCCCCGCCAGCACGCTTTAAAAACGCCAACAGCATGCATATTAGTAAAGGTGGGCATGGCTACATGAACACGCTGCCTGATATGGGGGCGACGTTTGTAGCAGTGGGACCTGCGTTTAAAACGAATACCACCCTACCTGTGTTTAGCAATCTGGAGGTTTATCCTGCGTTGGCCAAAATACTTGGCATTGCGCCGGTTACGCCAATAGATGGTAAGTTAGATGTGCTGGAAAAGGCGCTTACTCTTTAACTTTTCCCTTATCCCATACTTTACTTTCATTGCCCGCTAAAAGACGGGCAATGTTGTCTTTGTGGCGTAGAATGATAAGCAGCGAAAGCATTGCCACGGGCACGGTATATAAAGGCTTAATCAAAAATGTAAATAACGGCGCAAGAGATACTGCGATAAGCGCGCCTAATGAAGAATAGCCCGTAAGAAACACCACTACTACCCAACTCAAAATAAGCAAACCTGCTAAATCGAGGCCTATAGGGAGCATAGCGCCAAACGCAGTGGCGACGGCTTTTCCACCTTTGAAACCAAAATAGAGCGGAAAAATATGCCCCAAGCACGCGAAAATAGCAATGACGCCTAACATGATTGGCTCTATGCCCAGAAAGTAACTGCCGTAAACGGGAATAGTGCCTTTTAGTATATCCATAACAAGTACCAGTAGCGCAGGAATACGGCCACCCAAGCGATATACGTTAGTGGCACCTGGGTTTTTAGAGCCGGCGGTTCTCGGGTCCGGTAAACCAAATAATTGGCTTATAACCACTGCACTTGATAGTGAACCGAAGAGGTAGGCAACAGCAGCCATTAAAAGCGTTAGCGAAATCATTTTTTCATTCTAATTATCAAAAGCGTTTTAGAAGCAAGACCTTTCAGGTTTCACTTCTTTTGTAGGAGGTTAAAGGCTTTTGTCCCATTAAATTACAAAACCTTGGTTGCCCCCAGTTGTCATACAGCGGTATAGTTGTGCCACACAAGCGTAAAGCTACTCCATCCAAACGCGATATACCACCGTTTACCAGCAATATGTGGTTGAAAGCGCAGTAGTAAGACCAGTATTGGAGCCGGAAAGTAGGGCAATAAACTGGTTTGATAACAGACAAGATGAAATTCCATGGGAAAAATTTATATAACAGGGCTTGAAGTAGATACCCTGATTGGTGTTTATGATTGGGAGCGAGTAAGAACCACCCAGCTACTTCTTGATATAACACTTGATGTTGACTTAAGCGCAGCGATGCAAAGTGATGATGTTGCTGATACGGTAGACTATGCCAAAGTAGCCGAGTGCATCGTAAAAGTAGGTAAAGAAAGTACGTTCGAATTACTTGAGGCTTTCGGAAGCAAGGTTATGGAGACGGTACTTGCAAACTTCTCCGTTGCATCGATAACCCTAAAAATAGTTAAACCTAATATTCTTCCCAATGCGCAAACCGTTGCCGTTGAAATGCGTAAAGAGCGCAATTAATGTCACAACACACCATTTTAATCAGCATTGGCTCTAATATTGAGCGCGAGCATTACACAAGGCAATCTTTGGTTGCCCTAAAACAACACTTCTCAGATGTTGCAGTGTCTTCGGTCTACGAAAGCGAAGCGGTGGGCTTTAACGGCAGCCCTTTTTATAATGCTGCTGCCCGTGCGACGACGTCAAAAAGTATAGAAGAGGTGTGCGCAATTCTTAAAGCCATTGAAAAAGACAATGGCAGGGTGCATACAGACAAAAAATTCTGTGCCAGAACCCTTGATCTCGACTTGCTTACCTATGATAGTAAGGTAACTACAACCCCTGTGGTTTTACCTCGCGAAGAGATTTGCTACAACGCGTTTGTGCTGTGGCCGTTAGCTGAACTTGTTCCCGACGACATTCACCCCGAAACGCAAGAAACCTATGCCCAAATGTGGCAAAACTTTGATAAACAGAAACAGCAATTATGGCCAATTGACTTTACTTGGAGTTAAGCAAAGGAATGACACTTTTCGAAATTATTATTCTAGCAATTATTCAGGGCGTTACTGAGTTTCTTCCCATTAGTAGCTCTGGGCATTTATTGTTGCCCGCTGAACTTTTTGGGTGGGTAAGTCAGGGCTTAGCGTTTGACGTTGCTGTACATGTGGGAAGCCTTCTAGCGGTAATGATTTATTTTCGCCAAGAAATAGGGCAGATGACCGTGGCATGGGTAACACAAGGGTTTAGCAAGCAACAATCTACCGACAGCAAACTTGCTTGGTACGTAATTGTGGCGACTATTCCAGCGGTTATTATTGGCTTTTTAATGAAAGGCTGGATAGAAGAAAACGCACGTACGGCGCTGGTAATAGCGGGTACCACTATTATTTTTGGTTTGCTGCTATGGTACGCCGATGCCACTGCAAAACGCGAACAAGAGCTAGAAGGACTGACACTTAAGCAAGTCATCTATATCGGGTTAGCCCAAGTATTGGCACTCATTCCTGGCACATCTCGCTCAGGTATTACGATGACCGCAGGTTTGATGTTAGGCCTTAAGCGCGAAGCGTGTGCACGCTTTTCCTTTTTGCTGTCTATCCCAGTTATTTTAGGCGCGGGGCTTTTAGCCACTCTCGACCTGCTTAATGCCAACGAAGCGGTAGACTGGTATGCGTTGCTTTATGGCGCGGCGTTTTCATTCGTAAGCGCCTACCTTTGTATCTATTTGTTCCTAAGCTGGATATCGCGTATCGGCATGCTGCCTTTTGTTATCTATCGCTTGGCGTTGGGCGTAATACTACTGTGGTTTGTTTTCGCTTAAGTAAAGAAAAAGGGCGCTATTCTTCGTATGAGGGGTTTTCGTATGAGGGGGTTATTCGCATGAGAATGTGCCCCAGCGCCGCACAATAGCACTTAATTTTAATTATGTTCGCAGGCAAATGTTTAACACCGCTAACATAATTGGTAATCACCTAATTGGTAAGGGAAGTGAGATATGGCAGAAACAATATTTGATAAAATCATCAGCAAGGAAATTCCAGCGGACATATTGTACGAAGATGAATTGGCGCTGGCGTTTAAAGATATAAACCCTCAGGCACCGACTCACTTTCTGGTTATTCCGAAAAAGCAAATTGCAACGGTAAACGATATAGCCGAAGAAGATCGCGAAGTGGTGGGGCACTTGTCATTTGTTGCAGCAAAAATTGCAAAGGAGCAAGGGTTTGCTGACCAAGGCTTTCGTACGGTAATGAACTGTAATGAATACGGTGGTCAAACGGTGTATCACATTCATCTGCATGTATTAGCGGGTAAACCGTTAGGCTGGCCTCCATATACCGAAAACATGAAGCAGCATGTAGAGTAGCGTGTGTAATTAGCGATACAAAAATGCCGCCCTTGATAGTTATCTCAGGGCGGCATTTTTTATTTGATAAGTCCAGTGCTTACTTAGTCAGCAAGTCCTAGCACTTTCTTACCTTGGTTGAAGTGAATATCAACTGGAATGCTCGCTGCCTCTAGGCGCGCTAAATCTGAAGCAAGATCGGGTTTAATTACACCCATAGTTTCTACTAGCTTCGCTACGCCATCGTAATCGCCATCACCTTGTAACGTAAGGATTAGTTCAGATAGTGCTTCTACTGCGGCGCCCATCTTCTCCATATTTACGCGATACATGCCGTCTTCTGTTTTCTCGAAGGCGCCTTGTTGGGCAAAAAAGTTAAAGCGGATCATGTTCGCTTTTCCGTGTGCAGAACTTGCGCCGAAACGTACAGAACGGAAAATGCCAGCCATAAAGGTAACGTAATAATCTTCTAGTGTACCTTCAGTGATTTCACCTTTTTCAAGAAGACTTTGTACCATGTACAAACCTAGAATATCCGCTTTGCCTTCTTCAAGCGCTGACGCATGCTCTTTAAGTGCTCCTCGCACAGTCCCTGAACCATCTAGGGTATTTTTAATCCCTAAACCGTGTGCTACTTCATGAAACATGGTGTTCGCGAAAAAGGCGTCGAACGTAATGTGTTCACGTTGCTCTGGTACAATTAACGTATCCGCAATAGGCACCAAAATAGTATCGAACTTAGCGCGCATCGCGTTTTTAAGCTGAAGGCGGCGGGTGCCTTTTTCTAGCTGTACTCGCTCGTCATTGGGCAAGTTAATTGCAATGGTCTTACTGCCTGCATTAGAGTGGCCGGCATAATAAATAACATCATAAGCGTTAAGGTCTGCATCAGAACCTGGCATTTCCGCTTTATATGCCTCAGCAACCGGAAGGCCTTGCTGTAATTCAGGTAAGAAGGCCGCGTATTTAGCTAGCTTTTCACTCCATGCTAAGTCTTTAATGAGTACATAGGCTTCAAACGCTGCGCGATAGCCAAAGAGTTGATCTTCGTAGCTTTCAATAGGACCGATAACTAGCTCAACAGGGTTGGTTTTCATATCCATCCACGCCATGTCAGAAGCCAGGTAGTCGTTTGATAGTAGGGCTTCAGAACGCAGCTGCAAATATTGTTTAAAGCTTTCATCTTCAGCAAGCTCTGACGCTTTTTTAAGTAAGTCAGACGCCTTCATTAATTCGCTTTTAAAGGCTTCAGAATAAGGCACCGAATAAAGGTTGCCCGCTTCATCGCGCTTCACCATGGAATAAAGGCCTTGTTTGTCGCCAAAATCTGCCGTGGCAAATTCCTCTTTTTCCATATCATGGGGGTAGAACTCAGCGCCCAGCGCTTTGTCTTCATAGCCACTTAAAAAAGGTGTATCGCCATTTAAGCGATCCCAAGGTCCATAGTTTATCGCTGCAAAGTGGCGAACTTTTTCGTCACTAATTGACGAAAGAAATGCATCTTTATCTTCAAAGAACGCTTGCTTCCAGAATAAGTCGTCCATGATTTTCGATGCATCAATTAACAGTGAAAGCATTTTGTGTTGATTGTCACTAAGGTGTGACAAATCGCTGGTAAGATCTACGCCGTGATAAATAGACAAGCGAGACTCATCAACAAGTAAGGTTTGCTCTGTAGTGGTGTCAGGCTTTGCCGTTTGAGTTTGTGTTATGTCGGCGCTTTTGCTGCACGCTGTCAGCATGAATAACCCTGCTACAGCCGCAGCGATAGGAGAGTATGTTGAAATCGTTTTTTTCATAATGAAGTTTACCGTGTCGTTACACTGTCATTAAACAGTAGTTGGTGCGGTGATAAAGTAGTTCACTATAGCTATGCTTTTGATTTTATACAAAAGTATGAAAATTATTTGCTCAATATCAATAGTGGTTTGCTACTAGTTGTCTATACTTTAAATGAGCTCTGGTGCTTCTGCGGTTATTAATTATTCGTACTGAAGCAGCCTTTTTTAGTTGGTCGAAACCAAAGAGCTACTATAGTATGGTGATAGAAATACCATAATAAAACAATAAACGGTTTGTATTTTAGCGTGAAACATAGAGGCCTATGTGAATGAACGCAGGGAATGCAACGCATGAACATTCAATTTGTTTAGTGCGTCAGAATTAATGATGCCTAGATGAACAACGGGTAACGCAAACTATCGCCTTATCAAGGCTATTTGGAACTTTCTAAGGGTAGAAATATGTCTACACAGAACGCGCTTTCAACCATCTTGGTTGAAAAAATAAATAATGACACACTGGTCCTTCCTACACTTCCTGCTATTGCATTGAAAGTCCGTAAAGCGGCAGACGATCCCGATATTAACCTGAACGCAATGGGTGATGTTATCGGTCAAGATCCATCACTCAGCGCAAGAATGATCAAAATTGCGAACAGCGCTTACATGGGCCGCAGTGTAAAAGTGACTTCTATCAGCCAAGCGGTAACACGAATTGGTTTGCGCCAAATTAAGAATATCTCTACAGCGTTAGCAATGGAGCAGCTATTCGTTTCTAAAAACGATGTAGTTGCACGCTATTTACAGCAAGAGTGGGCAAACACTGTAAATATTGTTGCTAACTCTATGGCAGTACTTCAGCTATATATCGCTCGTACGAAAAAGCGTGAAATGAGCATGGATACCATGACGCTAGCGGCACTGGTTCACAACATTGGCGTTTTACCTATTTTGACTGAAGCTGAACGTCATCCTGAAATCTTTGCTAACCCTTCATTCCTTGAAGTTGCTATAGATAAATTAGCTGGCCGCATTGGTGCAAGCATAATGAGAGAATGGGGCTTCGGCGATAGCTTTGTCAACGTGGCTAAAAACTGGAAAGATTTAAGCTACTTGCCTGATGAACTAGGTTATATTGATTTTGTACGTGTGGGCGCGGCAGTTTCAGGTGCTGCAGGCAGTCAAAAAGACGCTATGTTAAACTTAGCGATGCAGCGCGGTGTGGTTGAAGATATGGGCGAACTTCACTCTGATGAGTTTGAAGAGCTTGCAAGCGCAGCGAAGCAGATCTTCTTGTAAGTGTTTTAAGCTAAAAAATACTGCAAAGGCCGGTACTGAAGCATAACTTCAGTACCGGCCTTTTCGTTATGAAAAGCTGACAATGAAACGGCACAAAGCAAACAAATGCTGCTACGCGCTAACAGGCTTCTTTTGAACGTAAAGCAGCAATAAACCTAACCCTAATCCCCACACCGCTGAAGTCATGGAATATAAACTAAATCCAGACGCCGTACACAGCATGGTAAGCAGAGCAGCAGCCCTGTGATGCTCTACTTCCATAGCGCGAACCACTGCTCCTTGCAGCGTAGCTAATAGGGCTAGTCCAGCAAGCAGATGAATAATGATACTGGGCATACTCACAAATAGCGCAACGACCACAGACGCTAATAACCCCATGAACAAATACGCCACCCCCGCTGCTATAGCGGCTTTATAGCGCTGTGACTTTTCATCATCCGCTTGCTCGCCCATGCATAGCGCTGCCGTTATCGCCGCTAAGTTAAAGGTAAAACCACCGAAAGGTGCTAATAAGGCTTGAACAATGGCAATGCCTGACAAAATGGGTTTGTGGTCGGGCGTATAGCCATGGGCGTGATGAATAGCTATGCCTGGCAAGTTTTGAGAAAGCGTGGTGATAAGAAAAAGGGGAAATGCTAATCCAATGGCAGCACTCAGTGAGAAAGTGGGCGTTACCCAAATAGGCTCGGGCAGGGTGAATATTGATGTCAGCCCTGGTGAGTCGCTTGATAGAGCAACCACACCATCTGCACTACTCATAAAAAAGCTAATGGTCACCGACATGACCAGCAACAACAGCATAAGATAGCGGGGAAATAGTCGGCTTCCTACTAAATAAGCCGCGATAAATAACGCAACTAAGTAGGGTGCGTCATTAACATCACTGAATATCGCAAGGCATATAGGTAAGAGAATGCCGGCCAAAAGCGCCGATGAGATTGCAGGGGGAATCCGACTTATTTGTTTGAGCAGGCTACGGCTTTGCGCAGTTACAAGAGAAAGCAAGGCACATAGTATAAATGCACCAATGGCTTCACTTAAACGGTAGTCACCGATACTGGTTAACAAAAAAGCCGCGCCAGGGGTAGACCAAGCGGTAACAACGGGCAGTTTGGATAGCCACGAGAACAGAATGCAGGTAATGCCCATACCGAGCCCAAGCGCGAATAACCAGCTTATTACCATGTTATCACTGGCGCCGGCTTTACGCGCTACATCAATGATAATGACAACAGAACTACTGTAACCTACTGTAACCGCGGTTAGCCCTGCGCTGATATGACTTAACTTCCATTTACTCATGAAAACCCTCGTGATGGAATTTCGATTTGGAATCGGCTGAGCGATGAAACACGCTTTTAGTGTCTATCGAATGTGCTACTCTACCTTTTTGTGCGCTATAACGTACACTAAACAACTTAACATTTGTGCGTTATAGCGCACAACTACTTTATTAACATAAGCGACGAAAAAAGGCCTTCATTAAATGACAAAAGCGAATGCGCAGCCTTCTGCTATCTCAAAAAGTATTGCACAGCACATGAAGTCTATTCGCAAGGTTAGGGGGCTTTCACTTGATAAAACAGCACAGTTGACGGGCGTGTCTAAAGCCATGTTGGGGCAAATAGAACGAGGCGAGTCTAGTCCCACAATCGCCACCTTGTGGAAGATAGCCACAGGTCTTGAGTGCTCGTTTTCTTCCTTTTTGTCAAACGAAAGCATCGAGCCTTCGTCTCAAGACGTCGATAACAAATTCGCTAATGACCCGAACGTAACCATTAAAACGCTATTTCCGTTTAATCCAGCCACCCAGTTTGAAATGTTTGAACTATGCTTAACGGACTTTCATGAGCAGCACTCTTCGGCGCATCAAATAGGTGTTACCGAACATATTCATGTATTAGAAGGACAGTTAGGGGTTTTGCAAGACGGTGAATGGCAAACCTTTAAGGCGCAAGAACAGTGTCTATTGCATGCAGATCAGCCTCATGGTTATCGAGATGAAGAAGGAGAAACGCGCTTTATTGTGGTTATTCACTATCCCACTTAAAGCGATTGGGCAACTTTCTTGCAAACTTTCTTGCAAAAGTTAGGAAAAAGGCCCAGAAAAAAAGCTTGGAATTATTTGTGCTACATGACAGTTGCCAGTTCAAACAAGTAAGTTAATTAACAGGGCCTAATAAAAAGCCTAACTACCCTAAGGTAATTAGGCTTTTTCGATAGTGCTAGGCTACCTTTCTTGCTTTACTTGTTACTTACTTGTCGCTCGCTTATAAACTATCGTCGTTAAGATTAAGCGCTCCGCGAAGGAAGTTAAGCAGTGTACAAATTTCAGCTGACATAAGCGCGAACTCTGCATCAAGGCGCGCTTCAACCTGATCTTTTGGTACATCGTCAGTTTCTTCTTTAATGCGATCGGTGAACTTAACACGTTTGATGGCGCCATCCTCACACATAATAGCCGTTAACGTCTCTGCATATTCGAATGCGACCTTTTGGACCAGCTTACCTGCATCAAGGTGAATACTGATTTCTTCGCTATCAAGCGGCTGGTTCTTACAGCGAATAACGCTGCCGGTGTCATCGGTAGATTTAAGTTCAGCTTCTTCAAGCAGCCCTACACCTTCAGGCGTTGACTCAGTAACCCAGTGCGTAAGCTCGCTTTGAAGGCTTCTGCGCGTAAATGGCACTACTGGAAGTGAGCCTATGGCTTTTCTTACCATGGCCAAAAAGGCTTCTGCTTTGCCATCAGATGAAGCGTCAACCACAACTAAGTTGTCAGCAAGCGAAATAAAACCGTGGGTATAGGTATTTTTTGTAAATGCCTGAGGTAACAGACGTGTTTGAATTTCTTGTTTAAGATCTGCTTTGGCTTTTTTACCAACGGGCGAGCCCGTTTCCATTTCAATCTTAGCCACCATTTCATCAAGCTCGGCATTTACCACTGCACCGGGCAAAATCTTTTCTTGTTTTTTTAGGGTTATCCAAAAACGCTGTTGAACAACATGGAACATTGTGCCTTGCTTACCCGCCTGAGAAAACGGAGAGGCGAACCCCATGGTTGCTAAATCCTGGCTGCCGCATGGGCGAAAAGCGTGTTCGTTAAGCGCACGTTCTAAATCACCCTCGTCTAGCGATAACGGCTGAGTTATTTGATAGGCTTTTACATTTTTAAACCACATAGTGTAAGCATTCTCTTGATAAAAATAGGGCGCAAGCGTACCAACGGAATACTTGCGATGCAATTGAATAACTGGCTCTAAAAAGTGCGCCTACCGCACGCTTTACAGATTGAAAATAAATAGGAGAGCTAAGCGTGCGTTTTCTTAGGAAACCGGATAGTGTAATGCAAGCCGTTGCCGGGGGGGCTGTCAGCTTCGATATGGCCTTGAAGTGACTGGGTAACCAGGTTATACATAATATGTGTGCCCAGACCACTGCCACCTTCCGCACGTTTGGTGGTAAAGAACGCATCAAACAATTTTCCTAGCTCTTCTTCACCTAAGCCCCTACCGTCGTCGCTGTATTGAACCACAACGTTTTCGCCAGCTTCTTTCACATCCAATGTTATAGTTCCGGCTGTCTTATCTTCAAATCCATGTGTGATTGAGTTAACAACCATATTGGTGACAATTTGCGCGATGGCGCCGGGTGCACAGGTTACAACTAAATTGTCGGGGCAGGATACGTTAATTTGATGTTCAGTATGCTTGAAGCTTGGTTTTAACGACTGAATGATCTCGTTAATGTAATCACCTAAAACAAACTCGCGTTCGGTTTCACTAGTTTGGTCAACGGCCACTTGTTTAAAGCTAGCAATAAGGTCGGATGCCCGCTCTAAATTACTCAAAAGTAAGAGTGCAGTTTGCTCAGCCTCGTCAATAAAGCTTGCCATATTCTTACTGGTCAGGCTTTTATCTTGAAAGTCGGTCTTTAAGTTGTTCAGTCGCTCTTGAAGAAAACTGGCTGCGGTAACGCTCACCCCTAGGGGCGTGTTAACGTCATGCGCTATACCCGCAACAAGGCCGCCTAGTGAGGCCATGCGCTCTGATTCAACCAATTGTTCTTGTGCTTGATGAAGCGTATCCATTGAACTGGCGAGTTCTTGGTTGCGTTTGCGAAGTTCAGCTTCTATGTACTGGCGGTTTTCGTTTTCCTGGCGAAGCTCTCGTTGATGGGCAATAAGTTCGTCTTTTTGCTGCTCTAAGTCGAGCATGATTTGAGACAAAGATGCGGTCTTCTTTGCCACTTCTTGTTCTAATATAAGGTTTTGGTCGTCTAGCTTCTTGTTGGCGAGGGTAAGTTCATTCTGCGCGTCTTTCAGCTTATTGTTTGAAATAATAAGGTCGTCAATAACGTGGTTGTAAGATTCCTTAAGCTGTAATAGCTCGTTGTCATCATCGAGTTTTATGCTGAGTTTACTCTCCTCTGGATGTTGCGGATCGAAGTTACCCATTTGCTCAGTAATGGTTTGCAGCGGTTCAGAAAGCATGGTGCGAAATGCGGTCATGAATAAGAAGACAAGAAAAGTGGTTTTTACCAATGCGTTACCGATGAGAAAAAACACGCCCACTTCAATACGACTAAAAATAGTGTCGAAGCTCGAATACAAGGTGACATCGCCAACGGTAGATTCGCGCCCAGAGAATTTAAACACCAATGGAAAGCTATAGCTAAAAACGCCGCCGGCGTGATCTTCTATGAGTTCTTGATCAACAGGTGCGGGTGAGCGTTGCGCACGAATGCCATACTCTGCAATGTAGTTGCCATTCTCACCGCGTACTTGAAGTCCTTCAACAATAGGCAGTGACATTAATCCTTCAGCAATAGCGCGGACCTGATCATTATTTAACTCCCACAAGGCGCGAGTCAGGCTTGAAGAAAAGGTGTTTTTCAGGGTTTGCAGCTCGCCTTCAACGTGATTTTTTGTGCTGAGATATTCAGTAAAGATTTGTCCTATTGTCACAAGCAGTGTGAGGGCAAAGTATACAGACAGTACCCTTGCTAAAAGCTTCCTCGATAACCCCGTCTTGACCGCAGCCATAGAAAAACATACCCCTGTTACTTCAGACTTTTGATGATACCCACACCATGGCGAGATAGTCGTTATAAATTACATACACGTTGAAATTTAAGACAAACCAAGAATATGCGCAATCGTATGAATAAACAAGATTCTATGCTCAAACTTTGTGCGTCGCGTGTTTTATAAACGTATTAAACTTGACACATTAATGTAATCGTTTTAATAAAACTGTCACAGACCACATTAATAATAACGGCGTTTAAAAATGAGCAGGAATATTACGATGTCTCGTACAGTGTTGGTGGTTGAGGACGAAGCGCCTATCCGTGAAATGCTTAAGTTTGTGCTTGAGCAGTCTGGTTTTAACATAATTGAAGCCGAAGATTTCGACATCGCGCAAGAAAAAATTTGCGAACCTTACCCAGATTTAATCTTATTAGATTGGATGTTGCCGGGAGGAAGCGGTGTACAGCTAGCTAAAAGTTTAAAGCAGCACGAGTTTACTCGTGACATTCCCGTTATCATGCTTACGGCCCGTGGCGAAGAAGAAGACAAAATTCGTGGGTTAGATGCTGGTGCTGATGACTACGTGACTAAACCATTCTCGCCGAAAGAGCTTGTGGCAAGAATAAAAGCAGTGATGCGAAGAGTAACGCCTACATCAAGCGAGGAGCCCATTGAATTTAATGGCCTAAAACTTGAGCCGGTATCACATCGCGTAATGGCGAATGAAGAGCCGTTAGACATGGGGCCAACTGAATTTAAGTTGTTGCACTTCTTTATGACGCACCCAGAACGTGTTTATAGCCGAGAGTTACTGCTAGATAATGTTTGGGGAACCAATGTGTATGTAGAAGACAGAACGGTAGATGTACATATTCGACGTCTACGCAAAGCTATCTCTCGCCACGGACATGATGCTATGATCCAGACAGTACGCGGCGCGGGTTACCGTTTTTCTACTAAGCTGTAATAAATGTAGTGTTTAGGGAGTAACATGGTGTTATTCCCTTGATGCCGCAGCGCCATCTGGGCATGCGCCCAATTCCACCTTTAACAACGCGAGCTATTTCATGTATTACCCGTTCTCCTGGTTGAGAAGTACATTGCGCTTAGTGCTATTCCTTGTGGTTTTTGCGCTGGTAGGGTGGTATTTGGATGATATGCTGTTTGCCGTTGCTATTGGCGCAACGCTGCTACTGCTATTTAACTACTGGCATCTTTACAAGCTAAATCGCTGGTTATGGCATAGTCGTAAAATGTCTCCACCAACCGTGCGTGGCGTGTGGGAACATATTTATGAAGGGATTTATTACCTTCAGCGTCGTAACCGCAATAAGCGTAAAGAACTTGGTGAATTGGTAAAGCGCTTTAGAGAGGGGTCTGAAGCCTTGCCTGATGCGGCGGTAGTGGTTGATGCTAAGGCCTGCATTATTTGGTGTAACCGCCTTGCTCGCTTGGATTTAGGGCTTAAATGGCCGCAAGACTCAGGGCGTCGAATCGACAACTTGTTGCGCCATCCGGAGTTTATTCAGTACTTTCATGCAGGGAATTATAAATACCCCATTGAAGTACCGTCGCCTACTAACCCCAACAAAACCTTTGAATACCGGATTATGCCTTATGGCGATGAGCATCTATTGCTGATTGCCCGTGACATAACGCGGGTGTCCCAGCTTGAAGAAATGCGTAAGGACTTTGTGGCAAATGTGTCTCATGAATTGCGTACGCCGCTAACGGTCATTAACGGATACCTTGAAATTCTTCCTATTGATGAAGACTCCGATCCATTCATGCAAAAAGCGATGAAAGAAATGACATCGCAAACCCACCGTATGCAAAACTTGATAGAAGATTTGCTGGTGTTGTCGCGCATTGAAGCAAGTTCGGAGCGCATCTACGAAAATGTTGTGAATATTCCTGTGGTCCTTGCGCAAGTGGAAAGAGAAGCGCAGGCGCTTAACAAAGAGAAAAACCACACAATAAACTTCCACATCGATAAAGAACTCTATGTTTTTGGCGTGGAAACTGAGCTTCGAAGCGCGTGTTCAAACCTGGTTTTCAATGCGGTTCACTACACCCCAGCAGGTGGTGAAATTAATGTGTATTGGCAACGTAAACCAAATGGCGCGCAATTTTCTGTGGTAGATAACGGTGATGGTATTGAGCCAAATCACCTTAACCGCCTTACCGAACGCTTTTATCGCGTGGATAAAGCACGTTCACGTAAGACAGGCGGTTCAGGCTTAGGTCTTTCCATTGTAAAACATGTACTAAGTCATCATAATTCCCGTTTAGATATAACCAGTACATTGGGTGAGGGCAGCAATTTCTCGTTTGTGCTGGATAACGAGTTGATTGCAGAGCAACTGTAACCCTAAGAGGCGAGAAGTGTTGGTGAGCAAAAAGCATGACAAGATGAAAGGGCAACGCTATCGCCTTTCAACGTTACTTTTAGTAATAGGCTTATTGTTACCACTTGGAACCCTGGCTAATTCTCAAAATACTCAAAGTTCGTCAGCTGCTTCTGGTCGCTATCAAGTACCTGCCTATGAACGCAAGCCTGGGGTGGCAGGAAAAATATCCTCTGTTGGCTCAGACACGCTGGCAAACTTAATGACCTTTTGGTCACAGGAATTCAAAACCCTATATCCTCAGGTCGGCTTTCAAATACAGGCGTCCGGTTCATCTACCGCTCCACCGGCACTTATTGAAGGTACTGCCACCATAGGCCCTATGAGCAGAGAACTAAAACCCAGTGAAATACGGGATTTTACACGAACCCACGGTTACCCGCCTACGGTATTAAAGGTGGCAATGGATGCCATCGCCATTTTTGTGGATAGACGAAATCCGCTGCCGGGTATGACCCTTGAGCAAGTTGACGCGGTGTTTTCTGAAACCCAGTTTTGTGGCAGCGATACAGCCATTACCAATTGGTCTCAGCTCGGCGTTGACGATATAGACTATCGTTCTCCTATCAGGCTGTACGGTCGAAATTCAGTATCGGGTACTTACGGCTTGTTTAAAGTGATGGCGCTGTGCGATGGTGACTTTAAGAATACGGTAAACGAGCAACCTGGCTCTGCATCTGTAGTATTGTCTGTGGCCAGCGGTACAGGCGCGATTGGCTATGCCGCTTACGGTTATAAAACCGCAGGAGTTCGCGCTCTGCCATTAGGTAATGCGCTAGACAGCTTAATCCCTCTTTCAATTGATACGGTGCGCAACGAAACGTATCCGTTTGCCCGTTTTCTTTATTTAGTGATAAATAAAAAACCCGGTGAGCCGTTACCTACTTTGGAAAGGGAGTTTTTGCGCTATATACTGTCACAGGAAGGGCAGCAGCAGGTGTTAAGAGACGGCTATTTCCCCATCCGTGAAGATGTATTGGTACGCCAACGCCGATTGCTTGATGAATAATAAATGCCCTTTCAAAACAACGCAAACCAATCTAATGCCGCTACATGAATCAACGAGTTTTTGGCTAAAGTCTCTTTAAAAGTCCGTTTTTCTTTACCCATAATGTCATAATTACGTCATAAATCAGAAAGGTGCATTACCAATCGGCAAAATAATTACGATTGAATGAGAGATGGTGTCGGTAATAAATAAAGTTCACGTCCGGCCAAAAAATTCAAACGTTTACCAATTAAGCTTTGAAAACTATACGAAAAACAAATTTCCAGTTGCCAGAGAGAGTCTTGCAAGCGTATTTTCTAGCCCAAAATTGAACTTTTTCTATGAAACTTTTGTTACAGCGACTTAATGTAACAAATGTGTCATCTACCTCAGTTAAAGTTTTCGCGTTTTCAAAATCCATAACTATACCGTACCTGGAGAAACACATGGAACTTAAGCAACTTTTCAAGGCTTCAGCTATCGCTACTGCACTTGTGCTAGCGGGCTGTGGTGGCGACATCAATATCAGCGAAGGCGATATTGATAACAGTGTAACTAACAACAACGGTGGCTCTACTGGTGGCGATACTGGTTCTACTGACACAGCTCCAGGTGAAGTAAGCTCTTTCCTAAGTGGTGAAGTTTCTGATGCGTTTGGCCAAACGGTTGAAGTGCGTGTTCTTTCTGGTCGCTTGACAGCTGACGATGCTGACGATCAAGGCGTTATCACGTTAACTAACGACAAAGTATGGGCGCTTGAAGGTCCAGTGTTTATTGGTAACGACAAAGCAGACAGCGTAACACTTGCCATTGAAGAAGGCACAGTGATCTTTGGTCGTACCGGTGCTGACTATCTTGTTATAAGCCGTGACTCAAAAATTGAAGCTGAGGGTACAGCATCTGCTCCTATTATCATGACTTCATTCAACGACGTTGTTGGCGACGAAGTTGGCGCTGGTCAATGGGGTGGCGTAGTGATTCTTGGTAACGGCACGTCAACAAAGTGCCCACAAGACGGTTCTGATTGTGCACTTCAAGTAGAAGGCGCTGAAGAAGGTGCAGTATTCGGTGGTACTGACGATACAGACAGTTCTGGTATCCTTAAATATGTTGTTGTTAAATATGCGGGTTTTGAAATTGCGCCAGACAACGAACTTAACGGTATTACTTTTGGTGGTGTTGGTTCAGGCACAGAAGTGGATTATGTTCAGGTTCACAGCAACGCAGATGACGGTGTGGAGTTTTTCGGTGGCGCGGTAAACGCGAAACACTTAGTTTTGACAGCTAACCAAGATGACTCAGTTGATTGGGACAACGGTTATAAAGGTAAGCTTCAGTATGTTTACGTGCAGCACGCTGCTGACAACTCTGATGCCAACCGTGGTATCGAAGGTGACGGCGATGGCGGTGACGGCCTAGAGTTCTCTAAGCCAATGATCGCAAACATGACTGTTATCGGTAATTCTTTTGACACGGCAGATGCTGACTCTGAAGGTCTTCTACTTCGCGACCAAACAGGCGCAAACCTAATGAACTTCCTTATCACTGGTCCAGAAGGTATGGGCGAGTGTTTAGAAATGGACACAGACGAAACGGTTCAAGCTAACCTTTCTGACGGTGATCTAACTATGACTTACTCAGCCATTGCTTGTTCTGAGCCGTTCAACACACCTGAAGGTGCAGTTGACCTAGAAGCATGGTTTACTGGTCAAGAAGGCAATCAGCTAATCGCGTTTGAAGACCGTGCAAACCTTGGTCTTAACCCTGATGGTACACTAACTGCGCAAAGCGAACTTCTTACCGCAGGTGGCGACGCATCTACATTGCTTGATACTTTCTTTGAAGCGAACACGTTCGTTGGTGCTGTTGGTGAAGATGACTGGCGTCAAGGTTGGGCATTTGGTTTTGGTGGCGGCAACATCGAACTAGTACAATCTGCGTCTGGCTGCCCATCAGGTACTACTTCAATTACGCCAGTAGACGGAACGACTACTACGTGTGAAGTGTCAGGTACTATCACTTCAGACCTAACGCTTACTGCAGGTAACTTTTACGCGCTTTCAGGTGCAGTATTCGTAGGTGGTGATAAAGAAAACAGCGCAACCCTTACTGTTGAGCCAGGTGTAACGGTTTACGGTGCCTCAGGTAACGACTACCTAGTAATTAGCCGAGATTCTGAAATCAACGCAAACGGTACGGCTGCTGACCCAATCACTTTCACTTCACGCGACCACGTTGTTGGCGGTCTTGAAGCAGGTGAAGCGGGCCAATGGGGTGGTATGATTGTTCTAGGTAACGGTGAATCGACTAAATGCCCACAAGATGGCACTTCGTGCTCACTACAAGTTGAAGGTGCGCAAGAAGGTGCAGTATTTGGCGGTACAGACAATACTGACAGTTCTGGTACACTTCGCTACGTTCGCGTAATGCACGGCGGTTTTGAGATTGCGCCAGACAACGAACTTAACGGTATCACATTTGGTGGCGTAGGTTCTGGTACTACTGTTGAGTACGTACAAGTTCATAAAAATGCCGATGACGGCGTTGAGTTCTTCGGCGGTGCAGTAAACGTTAAATATCTTACGCTAACTGGTATCCAAGATGACTCTGTTGACTGGGATAACGGTTACGTAGGTAAGCTACAGTTTGTTCTTGTTAAGCAGGCAGAAGATAATTCGGACGCTAACCGTGCTATAGAAGGTGACGGTGACGGCGGTGACGGCACAGCGTTCTCAAATCCTATGGTCGCTAACATGACGATTATTGGCAACGAGTTTGACACTGCTAATGCTGACTCGGAAGGTGTTCTACTGCGTGACCAAACCAATGCACAACTTTTCAACTTTGTTGTAACTGGTCCAGCGGGTATGGGTGAGTGTTTTGAAGCCGACTTAAGCGATGGCGATACCACGCTACTTGCTAACATGGATGGTACCAACACGCCTCAGCTTACTTTTGAAACATCTGTACTAGCGTGTGCGGAAAATATCAAAGATTCTGGCGACTTCAGCCAAGAAGCTTGGTTCACTGCTCAAACAGGTAACAGCCTACTAGATAATACTGCAACGGTACTTAACGGTATCTACACAGTAGACGCAACAGAAGCGACTGACGTATCGACGCTAGACAGCTTCTTCTCTTCAGTAGACTTTATTGGCGCAGTTAAAGACGCTGATAACGACTGGACAGCGGGATGGACTGTTGGTCTTGAATAAGACCCAGTTCGCATAGCTAAAGACAAGCAAGTGCGTTGCAACAGTGACGCACTTGCTTTTAAGTTTGTAAGACACGAATTATTTTCGTGAATGTATTCCTTTCTAAAGAGGTTCATCATGAACAGACCTGCTAACAGGTTTCTTCTAAAACCCATCAGCTTAGCCGTTGCTGCGAGCATTGTGCTTCCAACGTCTATGGCTTTCGCTCAATCGAATGAAGAAGAAGTGATTGAGGAAGTTGTCGCGACCGGTACACGCCTTAAAGGCACGGCAACGGCAGTAATGGAAGAACGTAAAAATCAAGCCTTCGTAGCTGATATAATGGGTGCAGAGCAGATCGCTCGTACTGGTGACAGTGATGCTGCGGGCGCACTTCGCCGTGTAACTGGTCTAACACTTGTAGATGGTCGTTTCATCTATGTTCGTGGCCTTGGTGAGCGTTACTCATCAACACAATTAAACGGCGCAATCGTGCCAAGCCCAGATCCAACGCGTAACGTAATACCTCTCGACTTGTTCCCGTCGAGCATTATCGAAAGCCTTGCGGTTCAGAAATCGTATTCACCATCTATGCCCGCGGCTTTCGGTGGTGGTAACGTAAATATTCGATTGAAATCTATACCTACACAGCGTGTTTTCAACGTATCTGCTGCACTTGGTATTGATACAGAAAACTCAGGCGACGTATTAGATTATGCTGGTGGTGGTCGCGACTGGACCGGTGAAGATGATGGAACACGTGCAGCCTCCGCTGCTATTCAAGAGCGTTGGGATTCAAAGAACTTCTTGGATGATCTAGAGCCAGAAGAAGCATTAGAGTTATTCAAAGGCGTCAACAGGGAATACGGTCTTGAGAGAACGTCGGCTGACCCCGATATGCGTGTGAACGTCACTTATGGTGATAGCTACGACTACGATGATGATTGGCGTTTTGGCTTTCTAGTAACTTCGCGATATTCAGCGCAAACCCGTTCATCAGAAGAATACGAACTTCAAGACCCTGACTTAGTGGGTGATGACATTATTAATGTTCGCTTCTTTGATGATATCCAAGGTACTGAGCAAACGGTGACTTGGTCTTCTCTATTGACACTAGGTGTAGACTATAACCGTCAACATCGTATTGATTACAGCCTTATCGTATTAAACGATACGCGTGATGAAATTCGCGAGATGTTTGGTAACACAGAAAACTTGAACCAAGCAGAAGGCTTGCGTATTCGAGATATTGACGTTCAGTATGAAGAGCGCTCGCTGTATACCAATCAGATTAAAGGTCAGCATACAATCCCAGAGCTAAACTTCATGGGGATTGACTGGACGTACTCATTAGGCCGCTCTGTGCGCCATGCGCCAGGTAACTTCAATGCTCGTTTCGTCATGGAAGATGTGAATCAAGACGGTATCTTCGACGACGAGAACGAAATCTTTTTGTCAGATGCGCAAACTGCGGCTCGCTATACTTTCCAGGATCTTCACGATCGCTTGGAAAACTTTGGCTATAACGTGACTTATCCGATGTCATTGGGTAAGTGGGAAACAGAGTACAAGGTAGGTGCAAGCTTCGTCACAAAAACACGTAATGCTGAAAACCGTCGTTTCGACATCAATACGCTTGGTGTTGAAGACCGTTCAATTCTGGACGGTAACGACTTTAGCGAAATCTTCAGCGACAGCGTTTTAGACACCCTATCTTTGTCTAGCCGACCAATTATTCGTGATACGACTATTGCTGGTGATGACTACGTAGCAGGTCAAAAAATTGATGCGTACTACCTTGAAGCTGACTTCTTCTATGACAACAAATGGCGTTTCACTGGTGGCGTACGCTGGGAAGACTTCCGTCAGGTAGTGGCGCCGCTAGATCCGCGCACAAACCAGTTTGATTTGAGTGATGAAGCGGATCGTTCGCAGCTTGCGTTCCAAGAAGACGGTTTCTATCCAGCGCTTGCTGTGACTTACTTCTTAGAAGACGATATGCAGCTACGTGCAAGTATCGGTCAAACGGTAGTTCGCCCTGATCTTCGTGAGGTTTCTTCGGCGACTTACTTAGACCCGTTAACTAACTTCCCGATTGCGGGTACACCTGGTGTAAGCACAACAGATATCATTAATTATGATTTACGTTGGGAATGGTACCGAGAAGCGGGTAACAACGTGTCTGTAGGCCTATTCTATAAAGACATGGAGGCGCCAATTGAATCGGTACAGTCTCCAGCTCAGGATGGTCCACCGCTAATTCGTATTGCTAACGCTGAATCTGGCGAGGTGTACGGGGTTGAAGTTGAATTCCTACAGGACTTAGCCTTCATTGGCGACGGTATTTGGGACAACTTGTTTACCACTGGAAACATTACTGTGAGTGACTCTGAAATTGTATTAGACCGTCAGAATATCGTTGAGCAAACCGGTGTGTCTGCGGCAATTACAAATGTAGAGCGTCGTATGACAGGTCATTCTCAGTATGTGTTAAACATGCAATTAGGCTATGACTCAGACAACGGTGAACACTCTGCGTCACTTGTTTACAACGTATTCGGTGAGCGTATCCTGATCGCGGGTATCGATGGTTTCGATGATAACTTCGAACAACCATTCCATTCACTTGATATGGTTTACAAGTACTACCCAGACTTTAATAGCACTGTCACATTACGTGTTCAGAATATCCTAGGTGAAGATCGTGAAATTGAGTTCAACGATACGCTGCTTAGGTCAGAGACAAGGGGGACAGGTATTAGGTTGTCATTTAAATACGACTTCTAAACCTGAACTTATTGCCAAGGCCGCTATTCAGCGGCCTTTTTTATGCGATGAAGATGACACTTTTGGTCTATTTATGACAGTTCCGTAATAAAACTGTCACAGAAAACTCCTATCCTACGCGCAGAAATTTATAGTCGGATACAACCGATTTCTTTTAACTTTAAAGGTTTGAATGTATGAAGCTTATCAATGCTTTGCTTGTAGCAGGTGCGCTAGCAGCGACACCCGTGCTTGCACAAGACGATGAAGTCTTAAAACCCGTTGTCGATGAGGCAGCGAAAATAAACGAGTCAGCGGCGAAATCGCAAGAAAAGATTAACGGTATTACCGATCAAATCGACAGCAAACTTCAACAGTTCAAAACATTGATGAAAGAAATCGAAGGCCTTGAGGTTTATAACACTCAGCTTCGTAAGCAAATCAATAACCAAGAACAAGAAATGGCAGACTTAAACGCTGCTATCGATGAAGTATCTGTTGTTGAGCGTCAAATCACACCACTTATGATGCGTATGATTGACGGCCTAGAGCAGTTTGTTGCGCTAGACGTACCTTTCCTTCCTGAAGAGCGCGCAAATCGCGTAGCTGACCTTCGCGCTATGATGGATCGTGCCGACGTTGCTGCGTCTGAAAAATTCCGTCGCGTAATGGAAGCGTATCAGGTAGAGATGGACTACGGCCGCACTATGGAAGCGTACAGCGGTATTCACACAATTAACGGTCAAGAGCGTGACGTTGAGTTCCTACGCCTTGGTCGTACAGCGCTAATTTATCAAACACGTGATGCAAGCATGCAGGGTGTTTGGAACAAGCAAACTCGTCAGTGGGAAGAGCTTGATAGCAGCTACCGTACACAAATTACAAAAGGTCTGCGCATGGCGAAGAAGCAACTTGCACCAGACTTGCTAATGCTGCCAGTGGCAATTACAGACTAAGAGGTTGATGAGAATGTTTAACACAGTAAAACGTATCGCTGTTGGTCTAGCAGCCCTTAGCATCAGCGTTGGTGCTTTCGCACAAAGCGACCGTGCCATGGACTTAGACGCACTTCTTAAGCAACTAGAAGAAGGTCAGTTCGCACAGTCTCAGCAAAACAAACAGCGCGAGCGCGATTTCCAAGCGCAACGTGCAGAGCAAGATCGCATTCTTCGCGAAACCCGTGAAAAGCGCGACCAAATGCTTGCACAATCAGAGCAGCTTGAAACTCAGTTCGAAGAAAACGAATTCAAACTGGCTGACTTAAACGGTGCACTAGACACACGTCTTGGTTCGCTTAAAGAGCTATTCGGTGTGCTTCAACAAATCGCTGGCGACACCAAAAACAAATTCTATAACTCAGTGGTTTCTGCGCAAATCCCTGGCCGTGCTGACTTCCTTGATAAGATGGCACAAGACATGGGTTCAAGCTCAAAACTTGCATCAATTGAAGAAATTGAGCGCGTTTGGTTTGAAATGCAGCGTGAAATGACTGAAGCCGGCAAAGTCACTACGTTCAAGACAGACGTTGTTGAAGCGGGCGGTGAAAAAGTGAATAAGTCTGTTGTTCGCGTAGGTCCTTTTGCACTTGTTGCCGATGGTAAATACCTAGAGTACAACGGTGTAACAGGTACAGTATCTGAGCTTGTACGTCAGCCTGCTGACCGTTACATGGATTCTGCTGCTGAACTACAAGCATCAAGCGGTGAATTAGTGCAGTTCGGTATCGACCCAACGGGTGGTTCAATCCTAGGTCTTCTTGTTCAAGCGCCTAACCTTCAAGAGCGTGTAGAGCAGGGCGGTGTAGTAGGTTATATCATTCTTATCGTTGGTGCATTTGGTCTTCTACTTGCCCTTGAGCGTCTTGTAACGCTGACGCTTATTCGCATGAAAGTGAACAAACAGCTTAAGAGCAAAGAAGTAAACACTAACAACCCGCTTGGCCGTGTACTTAAAGTACGTGACGAGCACCCAGACGCCGACGTTGAAGCACTTGAACTTCACCTTACAGAAGCGATTTTGGGCGAAGTGCCTAAGTTAGGTCGTAACCTAACTATCATTAAGATTATCTCTGTTGTAGCACCGCTTATGGGTCTACTAGGCACGGTAACCGGTATGATCAACACCTTCCAGGCTATCACGTTGTTTGGTACGGGTGACCCGAAACTGATGGCAGGTGGTATTTCAACAGCACTTGTAACAACAGTACTCGGTCTAGTTGTAGCGATTCCAATGACACTGCTTTATGCAATGCTTAACACACGTTCTAAGAACATTGTGTACATCCTACAAGAACAGGCGTCTGGCGTAATTGCAGAGCGCGCTGAGCGAGGCTAATCATGATCGAGTTTCTAGAAGCAATTCGCGATTTCACAGAAACAGGTGGCCAGGTTCTCCTGGTCATCGGTCTGCTGATATTCGTTATGTGGCTTTTGATCCTCGAGCGTGCGATGTATCTGATGGTTTGGCACAAGCAAGCCAAGAAAGACGCGATAGCCATGTGGACAGCACGTGCCGATCGCTCTTCTTGGTTCGCAGAGCAGGTTCGTCAGAAAACAATTTCACAGTTAACCATGCGCCTAAACGGCAGCATCCCAATTATCCAGTCACTGGTTGCGCTTTGTCCGCTGCTAGGCTTGATGGGAACGGTTACCGGTATGATTGAAGTGTTCGATGTAATGGCGATTGCGGGCTCAGGTAATGCTCGTTCAATGGCGTCAGGTGTATCGAAAGCCACTATCCCCACAATGGCGGGCATGGTTGGCGCACTTTCAGGCGTATTCGCCGCTACCTGGTTAACTCGTATGGTGAAATCAGAACGCACGCATCTTGAGGATGCATTGATTATTCAACGTTAATGCTAGTTAAGCGTTAAGGTAAGGTATTTATTATGAAGCAGCACTTTCAAAACTTAGTCGATGAAGAAGAAGCAGCCATCGACATGACGCCCATGCTGGACGTTGTATTTATCATGTTGATCTTCTTCATTGTGACTGCGTCATTTGTGAAAGAAGCGGGTATCGATGTTAACCGTCCAGAAGCAGCAACTGCTGTGAAAAAGGACCGCGCCAATATCCTTATCGCTATTTCAGATAAAGGCGAAATTTGGATTAACAAACGCCGTATCGACGTTCGCGCAGTACAAGCGAACATTGAGCGTCTTCGCGCAGAAAACCCACAGGGTTCTGTTGTAATTCAGGCTGACAAAAAAGCCACAACAGAAACACTGATTAAGGTTATGGACGCGTCGCGAGCCGCTGGCGTTTACGATGTTTCGATTGCAGCCCAAGAGCAATAAATCATGCCACGATATTTAATCGCATTTGTTATTTCCCTTGCGATCACGTTAGGCCTGTTCTTCTTGATGCAATCGCTTATCAAGATGGGTGGCAGCGCACTAACTGAGCCGCCCAAGGGAAGCGTGCTTGACTTCGTAAGGGTTAAGCAGGATGAACAGGTTGAGAAAAAAGATCGTAAGCCGAAGAAGCCACCTAAGCCTGAAGAGCCGCCACCGCAAATGGAGCAGCCTCAAATGGACTCGCCTTCTCCAGATGCAGAAGGTACGTCGATGGACTTTGGTGCTGAAGTCGGAGACGACATCTCGCTAGAAGGCGGCTTGGCCCTTGAATCTGGTGACGGTGAATATCTTCCTATCGTTAAGGTTGCGCCGGTTTATCCGAGACGTGCACTTCAGCGGGGTATTGAAGGTTTCGTTATTGTTGAATTTACAGTAACTAAGCAAGGCGCAGTACGCGACCCAATTGTTGTTGAAGCTAACCCTTCAGGTATTTTTGAACAAGCGGCTATTGATGCGGCAATGAAGTTTAAATATAAGCCTCGAGTGGTAAATGGCGAAGCAACGGAAGTGTCTGGTGTACAAAACCGTATTACGTTCCAAATAGACGGGTAACAGAACATGATGAGAAAACAGACGAATACATTGCTTAGTGCACTGGCGTTTGCATTTGCATCGGCCACAGTATCTTTACCTACTATATTGGTTGCGAGTGACGCTGTTGCGCAAGAGCAAAAAGCGAGCGAAAAGAAAACTCGTCGTGTGCCTACGCTTCGCGGTAAAGTCTACGAGCAGCTAGCCCGTGCCCAAACGGCAGCTGATGAAGCGGGCAATGTAGAAGAAGCTATTTCCATTTTGAAAGAAGTGGAAGATAAGTCTCATTCTATGAATGCCTACGAAAAAGCGATGATGTACAACTTTTTCGGCTTCATTTATTACAACAACGAAGACTATGCAAAAGCGTTGGAGTCGTTTGCCAAGGTGGTAGAGCAACAGCCTATTCCTGAAAAGTTCGAAATGACCACACTTTTCAGTTTGGCTCAGCTTAACCTTATGCAAGGTAATTACGACGACACCATCACTTATTTAGAGCGTTGGGAAAGTCTAAATACAGGCCCTGTACCGGTTAAAAATAAAGTCATCAAAGCCCAGGCGTACTACCAAAATAAACAGTACGACGAAGCTGCAATGTGGATTTCTGAAGCCGTTGCCGATCACGAAGCTGAAGGCATGATCCCTGATGAAGGTTGGTTAATACTTCAGCGTGCTATTTTCTATGAACTCAAACAGCCTCAAAAGGTTAAAGACGTTCTTATTAAAATGGTGAAGCTTTTTGACGAACCTAAGTATTGGATCCAGCTGGCCGGTATGTACGGTGAGCTAGGCGAAGAGCGCAAGCAGTTGGCTATTATGGAAACCGCTTATCAGCGCGGGTTCGTTAATACATCCGCTGATGTGTTCAATATGGCGCAGCTTTATTACTATCATCGCGTGCCATACAAAGGTGCCAAGTTGATGGAGCAGGCGATGAACGACGGTGTGCTAGAGAAAAACTTGCGCAATCTTAAGTTCTTAGGCCAAAGCTGGTCGCTAGCCAAAGAGCAAGACAAAGCCATACCAGTGATGATGCAAGCGGCTGAACTGTCTGAAGACGGAGAGTTAGATGCACAGTTGGCGCAAATTCTTCTTAATGAAGAGCGTTTTGACGATGCAATTGCTGCAGCAGACCGCGCGGTTGAAAAGGGCAATTTGAGAAACCCTGGTTTGGTTTACCTGATTAAAGGCATGGCACTTTACAACAAGAAGCAATATGCCCTTGCGCTTAATCAGCTAGCTGAAGCAGAAAAGCACCAAAAAAGTCGTGCTATGGCACAGCAGTGGAAGCAGTTTGTGCAGGGCGAAAAACGTCAAGCAGATGCTATTGCTGCCGAGCTTGGCGCAAGTTAAGCCCTGCGCTCAACACGTATTCTTTTTGAAAAGGTCGATAATATCGACCTTTTTTTATGCCATTTATTCACTCTTGCATTGACTAAAATGTGGCTCACCTTCTTCGTTGAGTTGAATAAGGCATCATGCCCTAATTAAGAATTTTGAGGAAGCAAGTCGCTTACTGATGCCATCTTCCCTTCGGCTTCTAACTGGTTCCAATATGCTTTGGTGTCTAATATTTCCTGTTTTATAGAGATAAAACACGCCACTAAATTGGGGTCGAAATGCTTGCCTGCGCCCTCTAGTAAGTAATTAAAAGCATCGTCATCAGACCATGCTTTTTTGTACGGGCGTTTCATCGTAAGAGCATCGAATACGTCTGCAATTGCGACAATACGAGCGCTCTCAGGAATGTCCTCACCGGCTAAGCCTTCAGGATAGCCTGTGCCGTTCCATTTTTCGTGATGACATAGCGCAATCTCCGCTGCAAGGTTAAACAAAGGCGTATCGCACTGCGAAAGAATTTTATGACCAATTTGTGCATGAGTTCGCATCACTTCCATTTCACTGTTTATTAGCCTACGAGGTGCTTTCAAAATAGCGTCGGGAATACCAATTTTTCCTGTGTCGTGCATAGGCGCCGCTTGCGCTAACAAGCAGGCATCGTCATAGGACCAGCCGCAGGCAATAGCTAAACATTTGCTGTAGGCCGCCATTCGCCAGATATGATGCCCTGTGTCTGTATCATTATAATGCCCAGCAGCAGCTAACATGGTAATGGCACTTTGCTGACTTTTGCTGAGTTCTTCAGTGCGTTTGGCCACTAGGTTTTCTGTCATACGCATTTGATGGGCAAGACTAATATGTGTTTTCACGCGCGCTAATGTAATGCTGGGCGATACTGGCTTGGTTATGTAATCGACACCACCCAGTTTAAAGCCCTTTTCTTCGCTTTCGCCTTGTGTCAACGCTGTGACAAAAATGACCGGAATCTGGCTTAGCAATCTGTCAGTTTTTAATTGTTTGCATACTTCAAACCCATCCATACCCGGCATCATAATATCAAGCAGTATTAGGTCTGGCGTAAACTGCTGCACTATTTTGAGAGCTATGGCACCAGAGGGCGCAACCTTGACGTCATAATAAGGACTAAGTATTCCAAGCAATATATCAATATTGGCTGGTTCATCATCGACAACAAGTACGCTGAATCTATTATTTTGGGGTTTAACGTTGTTCATTACTAATAGTGTCTATCAACTGTTTAATTAGGACTAAAGCCCCTTCAAAATCATAAATAGAGGCAAGCTGCTTAAGCCGATTAATTTCAATTGTAAAGCGAGATTCTGAATGTTGGGCAGCAAAACTGGATATGTACTCAAGGGCTTTTGCATCGTAAGCTTCTAACGCATTCTGTATAGTGTCTAAGCTTGAGAGAATTGCCGCGTCATCCAGGTTTTCATTCGAGTGCATATCGGTTTTACGCGTGCCTTTGTTTATCGTATGTGCAATGAGGCGAAGTGCTGCATCTAGCTCAAAGGACAGAGTTGCAACATCTTTTGCAATGATAGCTTCGGGTCTTTCACCTGTTTCAATAAGTACTTGTAAACATTGTGCTAAGGTAGTGGCACCAATGCTCTGAGCATCATCGTACAATTCTTTTAATAGTAGATTATCGACAGAGGGCGAGTGGAAAATGTTGAGTAAATCTGACATTACACTCTGCTGACTGTATTTATTGTAGAAAGCTACCAATGAAGAAATGAAAGGGCTGGGATCATCGGGAATAGTTACTTCAATGTAGCCTGCGTGAATATTCGTATCTATAGTGTGAATGATCTCATCTGCCTTAGCTGGTTTGACTAAATGAAAACACATGCCCGAAGCCAATGCTTTTTCTGAAGCTTCATGTGTTTCATCCGCACTCAGTGCAATGATGGGTACTGTCCAGCCATGCTGTTGTGAAAGTATTTCGGCGATGTCATATCCGGAAATGTCAGGCAGATGACAATCAAGTAAAAGTGCGTCAAATTTTTCTGTTTCACAAAGTGCTAAGGTTTGTTTTCCTGTCGTTGCAGTTACTACTTTCATACCTAAATCGACAAGTATTTGCTGACTAATCTCTACACTTATCGGGTCGTCATCCACCACTAAAACCTGTTTTTCAGCTAACCGTACAGTTCGCCACTTCTTACTTTCTAAACTGTCCATCGATTGTTTCTTTTCAGAGGCTTGAAGCGGCGCAAGGGCAGAAATGATGTCGCTATCGGTGAACGGAAGCTCAACAATTTTAAGGTCGCCAGGCAATAAATGCCCCAATTTTTTCTGAACCTCTTGGCGGCTGAATAAACTTACCAAAGCACACAAGTTAATGTTGTTATATTTTCCAGCTTCCAAGTTATTAGACAGCGCCCTCCAACTTCCCTCATCATTGGACATAAACGCTATGCTTCGCTCAGCACTGTCTGGAAGCGTATTGTTGACGTCATCTACAACATGACACTTAATACCGAGCCGCTTTAGTGTGTTGCTGAACACCTTACAGCCTTGCCTTACGCTTTCATGTGTTTGAATACATACAATGTTTTTAGGAAGAGAAGCTGGTAATGTAGGCTTGGTTTCACCTTTCTCGTTGTGGCACACCGGCAATGAAAATGAAAAGCAGCTACCTTCATTAACTTTGCTTTCTAAGGTTAAGTTTCCACCCATTAAGTCAACAAGCCGTTTACATATGGCCAAGCCCAACCCCGTGCCACCGAACTTTCTTGAAATAGAGGCATCAGCCTGAACAAATGCATTAAATAGCTTAGATTGTCCTTCAACGCTTATTCCCATCCCAGTATCGGATACGGAAAACACCAGCATAGAACCTTTCTGTTCGACTATAAGTGTTACGGTTCCTTTATCAGTAAACTTTATGGCATTACTTAAAAGGTTCAGAAGCACCTGATAAATTTTCTCGCTATCGCCATGGCAGGGGATACTAGTACTACAGCGAATGTCGAAAAGAAGCTGAAGTTGCTTTTGTTGCGCTTTAACTTGAAATACTTGCGCCAGTTTTTCAATGGTCCTTGTTAGGGTGAAAGGTTCATCGAGAATATCGATTTTGTTTGCTTCTACTTTTGAGAAATCTAAGATGCTGTCGACGAGTTCGAGCAATGCATTTGCACTGTTTTGAACTTTTTCCAAATACTGTTGCTGTTGGTCGCTATCCTGTGACTCTAATGCCAGATGAGTTAACCCAATGATGGCATTCATTGGTGTTCTAATTTCATGGCTCATGGTCGCGAGAAAGTCGCTTTTGGCTTTATTGGCGCTTTGAGCCTCGTCGTAGGCTTTCTGAAGCTTGTGCTCAATGGCTTTTTGGTTGCTAATATCGTTAAAAACACCTACATGCCCATCCGGCTTACCTTCTTTATCAAAAAGCGGTACGGCAACGATAGAAATAGGGAATAAGCGCCCTCGTTTATCAGTGAAAAAATCCTCATAAGAGGTGTACGACGCCCCGCTTTTAATTGTTTTGTTTACAGGGCATTGTTCTCTGCGAAGTAGTGTTCCATCCCCTTTTTGGTAGTGAACCGTGTCGTGAAAGCGTCTGTTTTGTAACTCTTCTAAGGTCCACCCAAGTAGACGAGAAGCCGTGGGGTTAAGGAATTGTGTTGTGCCTTCACCGTTAACCGCATAAACGCCTTCACCGATGCTATTGGTAATGCTTTCATGAAAAGCCCTATCTTCCGTAAGTCTACTGGCTAGACGCTTTTGTTCTGACATGTCAGTACAAATTACCACAAGACGATTTACCCGTTGGTTGTATTCAACAATAGGGACAACGGTTGCAAAGACCGTCCAAGGCTTATCGTCTTTCGTAAAGCTATTTAGTTCTCCTTGCCAAATCTCACCTTTAACAAGTGCTCCCAATATTTCGACTTGTTCAGTGAGCGAAATATTTTCCACGCGGAAAATAGCGGTACTTTGTCCTATTAATTCTTCGCGAGAATAGCCAGAAAGCTGACAGCATTTATCGTTCGCTGATAATAACGTACCTTTGAGATCGATAGTTGCGACTATGCCGTGCTTGTCCATAGCTTTGCGCTGTAATAGCAGCTCATTATTTGCATTTTTCTGTTCACATATAAGCTCGTACATGAGTGAAGAAAGATCTGATAGGTTGGTAAATTTCTCATCTATCAGCGGCTTATTTCGCTCTTCTAAAAGTTGGTTTACTGCTAATCGTAAGGTTTCGATAACGGCCTTTTGTTCGTTAAACTCTTCACGAACTTTTCTATTTACAGCAATAAGTTCTTCCGAGCTGATATGTAAACTTCTATCTCTTAATTTGATGTCCCTTTCATTAAACGTGTAAGATTCGTCAATTCTCGGTATAAGAGCAGCGAGTCCCCGTTTAAGCGTCTGCAGATTTAGGCTCGTATGTTCTGTACTATCGTCATCAAGTCCCTTGAGCCACTGCGCGAGTGATTCTGTATCGTCAAGCTGAAACGCTCGGCGTAACTGACGTTCTAATAGGGAATTCAATGTGTTTCCCTCATCAGCATGAGGGTTAGCGTTTGATTGTGCAGTTCACACGGAGCTTCATTGCATGAAGGGCTTATTTCTCCGTAAGAATAGAATCCAGCAATATTGGTATTACTGCTTAACTGCAGAGCTAACTCTTCAATCTCCTCCTCGACCCGATCACCCATAACTAGTTTTCTACCTACACAGCTTGTCACCAAAGCTAAACAGTGCAAATCTTCATCTCTGTTTTTGCTGGCAATAGGGGCAATCGCTTCAAGTGCGCCACTGATAAGGTCTTCCGTTGACGCATTCATAAGGCGCAGGTACTGATTTTCGTTAACCTCACCCGCTAATACTAAGGCCTTAGTTTGCTCGTCAATGCCAAGAATAGTTCTGATAATTCCCGTCGGCTCGCCGTTTTCATTTAGTACTTCAAAAGGGAACAGAAGCCCGCTCGCTGGTAAGTCTTCCGCGTATTCACCCAAATACGATTTGTAGATATCCAATGCCGGCTTATCGTCGAGTTCTAACAGCAGGTTTTCTTTTGCCGAAGCGACTCTTCGCGCTGGGCCAAATGACCGCCATCCGCCGCGTGCGCTGTAGTCAAAACTAAGTGATTGACCGTAAAACGCAACGGCAACAACACTGCGGCTATCAATGCCATTAGGGTGCAGTACGTATGTTTGTTCGAATGCGCCATCATCGCCGGCAAGACCGCCACTTATTCCTATATTCTGCGGTAAGTGAGTCGAAATGCCTTTTAGCAAGGCTGAGCCATTTATTTCGACACCAGGCGCCAATACGTAAACACCTTTCAGGCCATTCTGTTCGATACGGTTTGCAAGTGACTGACCGGTTTCATAAGAAGACGGCATGTCGCTTAACGTTGTGTGGTGTATTTTGGCGTATGACGAAGATTCGAAACGCAAAAGAACGACAGAGATACTATTGGAGGTTACTCGGTTAGCGGAAATCTCACCTGCGGTACTGCATCCAACGCAGTCAGGACAAATATGACTCACTATCGGAAATAGCTCGGGTGAACTGAGAAATGGAGACGATGCGTACATTATTAGCAGAGATGGGGCGAACGCTTTCAAAGCGTCACTTTCTTGTTTTAACTCATCTAAACTATGAAAAAAGAACGTCTTTGAAAGCATTATCGGCAAAGATTAATAGTAGCGTTCTTTATTTATAGTAAGAGGCGCGCCAATTTACAATATTAGGATGTTATTCTTTGGTAGCAATAAACTGATTTATAAGTAAAAACGGCCAACCTTTATAAAGATCAGCCGTTTCCGTGGTGTCACGCGCTACGTAGTTCTCTACGGAGAATTTTGCCCACTGTAGATTTAGGTAGCTCTTCAAGAACGGTAATCGATTTAGGGATTTTGTAGTTAGTAAGGTGCTGCTTACAATATGCTGTTACCTTATCGATACTTATGTCGTTTGCAACAGTAATAAAGGCACAAACGCGCTCACCAGTTTTGTCGTCTGGTTGACCCACAACAGCCGCTTCCATTATGTCAGGATGAGACGTTAGCACTTCCTCAATCTCATTGGGATACACGTTAAACCCAGAGACAATAATCATGTCTTTTAAGCGGTCTACAATTTTAATTGCACCAGATTCTGTACGAATACCAATATCCCCGGTTTTGAAGAAGCCGTCTTCGGTCATCACTTTTGCGGTTTCGTCATCGCGGTTCCAATAGCCCAGCATCACTTGTGGACCACGCACTGCTATTTGTCCAGACTCTCCTTCAGCTACAGATTTATCATAACTATCAAGAAGTGCTACCTCTGTGTCTTCTAGCTCATGCCCAACAGTACCAATTTCTTCTTTGCCTGGAATATTAAATGAGACAACGGGGGCAGTTTCTGATAACCCATAGCCTTCGGTAATAGTATTCCCTGTGATGTCTCGCCAAATTGATACTGCAGCTTGGGTGAGCGCAGTACCGCCAGACATAGTGAGGTGTAGTTGAGAAAAGTCGAGTTTTGCAAATTCTGGATGTCGTCCAAGTCCGACAAATAGCGTATTTATACCCATAAAGGCCGATATTTTATGAGGCTTGAGAGTTTGAATGAAACCGTCTATGTCCCTTGGATTAGGAATAAGAATAATGTGCGTGCCTTTTGCAAATAGCGCCATCATACCGACCGTAAACGCATAGATATGATAAAGTGGCAACGGGCACACCAGCACTTCTTCACCGTCCTTGAAACCTTTACCTATGCGGTCAAGCATCTGAATACAGTTAGCCAATACGTTTTTGTTGCTGAGCGCAGCCCCTTTAGAAACTCCAGTAGTGCCGCCGGTGTATTGCAGCATGGCGAGTTCGTCTAATTTTATTGAAGGGCGAGAGAATGTGGGCAGTGCACTTCCCATTTCAATTGCTTTGCTAAAAGAAACCGTCCCGTCTAGCGTTGGCGCTGTATTAGGGTCTAGCAGCTCTGTCGCTGAAGTGGCAATCACTGTTTCGATACCTGTGTCATCTTTTATGCTGGCGAACTTGGGAAGTAAGTCGTTTAAGATAACCAATGCTTTTGCACCGCTATCGGTAAACTGGTGTTTCATCTCACGCTCGGTATACAGAGGGTTTGTGTTTACCACAACGAGTCCAGCGCGCAGAGCGGCGTAAACAACGATAGGGTTTTGAATTAGATTGGGAAGCTGGATTGCGACCTTGGTACCAGGAGAAAGTTTTGCCTCATGCACGAAATAGCGTGCTAGTGCTGATGACTTATTGTCAATTTCGGCAAACGTGAGAGTTTGCCCAAGTGCCGTATATGCAGGTTTGTCTGCGAACTTGTGCAAAACACTTTCAATATAGTCGGCGAGACACGTCACATTATCTGGATAAGTTATCATGTTGCTTTTTCCTAGTAAGGCAAGAAAGTTGAGTCTATAACTTACATTAGCAAACTTAACTTTTTATTTACATCAGTGTTGGCTTATTTAATAGTATAAGCCGTAGTTATCAATAATTGTTGAAACTATTACTTAATTTGCTGTAAACGGCACCTGCACACATGCCTGCAGTGCACTGCGCGAGTAGGCCAAGAGTGGAGCGAGCGCCCGCAATAAGGGTTACGTTTAGTATAGGTTGCATGGCTAATAACATTAAAAGAAAAGACAAGCCGCCGGCTAACGCGAAGAGAATAAGTCGTTTGCTATGCATATCGGTGTTTACGTTATTAAAATTAAAGCGTTTTATAGCAAAGTGCGTAGTTAAAAATGCAAGCAACAGCGTTATTGCAATAATGACGCCGTAACTTGGCAAAAGGCCTAACGCATCCTGCCACAGCATGGAGAGCCAATCATTGACGTTTAATTCAACGTTAATACCCACAAGAGCCATTAAAACGGAAGTTGAGTGGAACACACTTGCAAGTAGAAAACCCACAGCCCAAGATGGGACAAAATGAAAAATAGCGCGGCGAGTAAGGTTTTTCATGTTTCAGATTCCAAATTTTATCGGCCAATACCATGGATTAACCTTCATCAAAGCGCAACAAAAACAATGAATGTAGTTATATTGAGCTTCCATAAGAAGTGTACCATTGTAGCTAGAGTCAGGTTTGATTAACGAGGACAATCACAATGAAATCAGGGCGTATGATAAGAGGTTTATTGGCTTTCGCGTTTGTTAGCGGGGCATTTACGCAAGCTCTTGCCTTAAGTCTGGTTTCTGACAACTCTGTTAAACCTAACTCTAAGATTGATAACCATGCAGTGTTGAAGATTGTATCGCCAGCGATAGAAAGCTTTGCTAATAATGTAATGACAGAAGATTTGGTCACCTCTTTAGCGTACCCGAAGGCGTTAACAACCCTTATAGACCAAGAGAAAGCAACCACGCATATATTGGTAATAACAAGAGATGGTGAACTCGTTATTCTTGATGACAGTGGAAAAATATCTAGATTTTCTTTAGCGCTTAATGACTTGTATACAAAAGGACAGGGAGGCGTGCTAGACATTCTTATCCCTTCTGAATTCCCCGCGAATCCCGCTGTATTACTTAGTTACTCTAAGGGGAGTGATGATGCTAACCGTCTTGCTGTAGTAAAAGGTGAGCTTTCTTTCACTTCAGGCATTAGTAACATTGAACCCGTAATTGAAGTGGCGCAAACGAAAGATACGCCTGTACACTATGGCGGGAAGCTTCTTCAGTTGGAAAGTAGTGACGCAAGTCAAGCTCCGAGCTTTCTAGTCACTACCGGTGACGGGTTTGATTATCGCGAGCAAGCACAGGTTGTTAATTCACAATTGGGAAAGGTACTGGGCTTCAACATAAACGGCGAGCCGCTAGTGAATCCTACATATCCTGATAGCCCCTACGTATATACGTCGGGACATCGCAATCCGCAAGGTTTGGTTAAAGGGCCACAAGGACAAGTATTTTTGCATGAGCACGGTCCAGACGGCGGCGACGAAGTGAACCTGCTTCAAAAGGGGGCGAACTATGGTTGGCCTGTCGTCACCTTAGGAAAAGACTATTCAGGCGCCAGAATATCACCTTTTTCAACCTATCCTGGCATGACAGACCCCATTGTGGATTGGACGCCATCCATCGCGCCATCATCTATGATTTACTACTCACATGATCAATATCCAATGTTGACCGACACCTTGCTTGTTACCAGTTTGAAAGCTAAAGCCTTATATGCGGTCAATAAAACTTCGAGTAAGTATGTTTCTACGAAGGTTTTTGACGAACTAGAAATGCGGTTGAGAGATATAGCGGTTGATCACCAAGGTAACTTAATTCTTCTGACAGACGGTGAGAATGCCAAGGTGGTAAAAGTTTCACCTAAACAGAAAATAGCACAATAAAAACCATTAAACTTAAATCTTGCTTCAAAGTTGATGGTAATTTGTACTGGTAGCACCATAAATAGAATGAATCTTTGTCATAAGTGCAACACTATTATTTATCTTTATTGGTCAAACCATTCGTATTAAAAATGCTTTTTTATCTCCGCCTATATTTCTGTAAGTGGCTGAATTTAATACTTAAAGCTTATTTTGGTCAAAATGTCATTTTTTTCGCCTATGCTCTATGCTGTTTATTCAGCTTTGGTTTAAGCGGCTGTATAGCCAACTGATCACTTTCAGTCATTACGTAACTGCTAAAAATCAGTTAAAATATCCCTCATTTATATATGCGTATAGCTAAGACCGACTTAACACTACGCCCAAGTAAAACTAAGACCGAGAGAACTATATGAGTTTGTATTCAGAATATCTGGCAGAGATCGAAACCCGTAAAACGGAATTAGGTCTTAACCCTAAGCCAATTGACAGTGCAGAACTGCTGTCTGAAATTATTGCTCAAATTAAAGATACAACAAACGAGCACCGCGAAGACTCTCTAAAATTCTTTATCTATAACACTTTGCCAGGAACTACGCCTGCTGCTGGTGTTAAAGCACAATTTTTGAAAGAAATTGTACTTGGCGAAGAAAAAGTAGAAGAAATCACGCCAGAGTTTGCACTTGAGCTACTTTCACACATGAAAGGTGGTCCGTCTGTAGAAGTACTTCTAGACCTTGCACTTTCTGATGATGAAGCAGTTGCCAAGCCTGCAGGCGAAGTGTTGAAGACTCAGGTTTACCTATACGAAGCCGATACTGAGCGTCTTGAAACAGCATTTAAAGCGGGTAACGCCATTGCTAAAGACGTACTAGAAAGCTACGCAAAAGCTGAATTCTTTACAAAGCTTCCTGACGTTCCAGAAAAGATTGAAGTTGTAACTTACATTGCCGCTGAAGGTGATATCTCAACTGACCTTCTTTCTCCAGGTAACCAAGCGCACTCTCGTGCAGACCGTGAACTTCACGGCCAGTGCATGATTTCTCCTGAAGCGCAGCAGGAAATTGTTGAGCTAGGTAAAAAGCACCCTAACGCAAAAGTTATGCTTATTGCTGAAAAAGGCACAATGGGTGTAGGTTCTTCACGTATGTCTGGTGTGAACAACGTTGCACTTTGGGCTGGTGAGCCAACAAGCCCTTACATTCCGTTTGTAAACAAAGCGCCAATTGTTGCTGGTACTAACGGTATCGCACCCATCTTCCTTACTACCGTAGATGTAACCGGTGGTATTGGTCTTGACCTTAAAAACTGGGTTAAGAAAACAGACGAGAACGGCGAAGTCGTTCGCGATGCAAACGGCGACCCAGTGCTAGAAGAAGCTTACTCTGTTGCAACAGGTACGGTACTTACTATCGATACCAAAGCGAAGAAGCTTTTCAATGGTTCAGAAGAGCTAGCTGACGTATCTGCCTCATTTACTCCTCAGAAAATGGAGTTCATGAAAGCGGGTGGTTCTTACGCTGTAGTATTCGGTAAGCAGCTTCAGTCTTTCGCAGCGCGTACATTAGGCGTTAAAGCGCCAGCCGTTTACGCACCTTCAAAAGAAGTATCACACGAAGGTCAAGGCCTTACTGCTGTTGAGAAAATCTTTAACCGTAATGCAGTAGGCGTAAACTCAGATGCACCGCTTCACGCTGGTTCTGACGTTCGCGTTAAAGTTAACATTGTAGGTTCTCAGGACACTACCGGCCCAATGACTTGCCAAGAGCTAGAGTCTATGGCGGCTTCAACAATTTCTCCAACAGTTGATGGTGCTTACCAGTCGGGTTGTCACACGGCATCTGTATGGGATAAGAAAGCACAGGCTAACATTCCTAAGCTAATGTCATTCATGAACAACTTTGGCGTAATCACAGCACGTGATCCTAAAGGCGTTTACCACTCAATGACTGACGTTATCCACAAAGTGCTTAACGACATCACGGTAGACGACCGTGCCATCATCATTGGTGGTGACTCGCACACGCGTATGTCAAAAGGAGTAGCATTCGGTGCTGACTCAGGTACGGTAGCGCTAGCGCTTGCGACAGGTGAAGCGGCAATGCCAATTCCAGAGTCTGTGAAAGTTACCTTTAAAGGTAAAATGAAAGAGCACATGGACTTCCGTGATGTGGTTCATGCTACTCAAGCACAAATGCTTAAGCAATTCTCTGGCGAGAACGTGTTCCAAGGCCGTGTTATCGAAGTACAAATTGGTACATTGCTAGCTGACCAAGCGTTTACCTTTACCGACTGGTCTGCGGAAATGAAAGCGAAAGCGTCTATCTGTATCTCTAACGATGAGACTATGATTGCGTCACTTGAGCTTGCTAAGAGCCGTATCCAAATTATGATCGACAAGGGCATGGACAACGAAGCGAAAATGCTTCAAGGTCTACTTGACCTTGCTGACAAGCGTATTGCTGAAATCAAGTCTGGTGAAGAGCCAGCGCTTGCTCCAGATGACAACGCTAAGTACTACGCAGAAGTGGTTATCGACCTAGACCAAATCGATGAGCCAATGATTGCTGACCCAGACGTAAATAACGAAGACGTATCTAAGCGTTATACCCACGATGTGATCCGTCCGGTTTCTTACTACGATGGTAAGCCAGTAGACCTAGGTTTCGTAGGTTCTTGTATGGTGCACAAAGGCGACATGCAAATTATCGCACAAATGCTGCGTAACCTAGAGAAGCTTAACGGCTCTGTAGAGTTCAAAGCGCCGCTAGTTGTTGCGCCACCTACATACAACATCGTTGATGAGCTTAAAGCAGAAGGCGATTGGGAAATCCTTCAGAAGTACGCAGGTTTTGAATTTGACGACGCTAAGCCTAAAGAAGCGGCGCGTACTAAGTACGACAACATTCTTTACCTAGAGCGCCCTGGATGTAACCTATGTATGGGTAACCAAGAAAAAGCGGAGCCAGGCGATACAGTTATTGCAACGTCTACACGTCTTTTCCAAGGCCGTGTTGTTGCTGACTCTGCTGAGAAGAAAGGTGAATCACTACTAGGCTCTACGCCGCTAGTAGTACTTTCAACCGTGCTTGGTCGTTTCCCAACAACTGAAGAGTACAAGCAAGCCGTTGCAGGCATTGATCTAACTAAGTTTGCCCCACCTTCAGAAGACTTGGCAGTTAAGCCTAAGTTCGAAGCGGACGTAGCTGTTAAGCGCGTTTAAGCATTTAACGCCAAATAAACATTAAAAAGCCCCAACCTAGGTTGGGGCTTTTTTATACCTGAAATAATGGGGTCAGAGTACATTAACTAGGAAGATTGGGGGCAGAGTACATTTCTTTGAAACCTACTCTGCTTAATAGCCGAAAAATGTACTCTGACCCTATTTACTCATTGACTCGAAGAAATGTACTCTGACCCCACTTATTTGTTATTTGGGGTCGGTTGCTACGAGTTCGTCGAGTATGCCAAGTAGCAGGTTGGTGCCGGTGCCAGAAGCTATTGCGTCAAATACATTCTCCACATTTTTACCGTGCTGACCGCCCGCTAAGTCGCTAATTGAGCGGATAATTAACCAATCTACGTCGTTAACAAAACTCACCTGTGCGACGGTTGCTGATTCCATTTCTGCTACATCAGCGGTGTAGACGTCGCGCAGCCACTCGCGGTATTTAGCGTTGTCTACGAATACTGAGCCTGTAACACCGTTACCGCCGATGTCTACCAAAATTTCTTTACCTGACGGCATCGTGATAGGTGGGATCTTTGTGAGCGCGCGTTTTGCCATTTCCAATAACGTTTTGTCGGCAGTAAAATAGGGCATTCTTCTGCGAGTGTCCCAACCCTCTTTAACTACTGCCACCTCGGTAGGATGAATAAAACCAATGTTTTTGTAGTTGGGTGCGTGCTTATCTGTATCGCGTCGTGCTTTGTAATACTCAAGCTGTTTAGCGTAATAGTCTGGAAGCTCGTAGGCGCTGGCGTCATCTTTTTTCGGGTTGATATAGACTGACTCGTCGTGAAAATACCAACGTTCAGGTACTGCGATATCGCCAGGTGTGTATTTGGGGTTTATGGCCCCAGCAATACCCATCATAACCAGCTTATCAATAGGGAAATAATCCAGTGCCATCTGTACGGTCATTGCTGCGTTGGTAATGCTGACGCCCGTGCTAAATACAACAATGGGCTCACCTTTATAAGTGCCTAACTGATACTTAACCCCTTTAATATAAACTGTTTGCGTAATTTGAGCGTCGTCCATAGTTGCAAATGCGGCGTCAATGGCTTCAATTTCTGGCTCATAAGCAGCAACCACGGCTGTCCATTTATTTACAACATTGGAAAAATCTTTTGGACCATATTGGATGCTATCGTCTTTGGCGAGACACGAAAACGATATACACACGAATAAAACAAAACTACTTAAGCGCATAGTGACCTTATTTAATCTATTTATGCACCAAACAGGTGCGGACAATGAAAAAAGAACGAGTCTAAGAGCCTTGGCGTCCTATAGGCAAGCCTAGCTGCAATAATATTTAATATATTCGCAAGGTTCGGGCCAATAATAGGGGCAGAATCATGACCCTGACCCTATTATTGTTATGCAAAATCGCTGTTTAGTACTTATACTGTTTTATCAATTGTTTACTGATCTTTAGGGCGCGAATGTCGCAGCAGTACACCACAGCACCTGAATCATTTGGCGAAGTCACATCGGCCTTGCAAAAAGCTGGTTTCAAAATTCTGCTGGTTTTTTCTTTACTCATCTTAGCGGTAATCGTCATAGCCCAACCCCAAAATGTGTATGTGGCAGTATTTTTCGGCCTGTCTTGGTGTGCAATTTCGGTAGCGGGAATTATCTTTTCTAACTACAAAGAACCTTTGGCGAAATTGTGGGCAATACTCACCATTCCCGTCGCGCCTTACCTTGTAATAAGCAATGGTCTCATGCCTGCAACCTTAGTTCCAATTGCTACTATTTTCCCCATTTTACTGCTTTCTAATGGTTGGCGAATAAGTGCAATGGTAGTACTCGCGTGCTGTACTTTTCTTGTGCCGCTTTACGAAGGGGATTATGACAAGGGCCTTTGGCTGAGGCTTTGTGTGACCAACCTTGTTGTGTCCCTTCTTATCTATGCTCTAGCTAGCCAATTAGAGAAAGCCCTTGTAGAGAGTAAAAACAAAACTCTTGAACTAAACAGGGCACTTGCGAGCGAAAAGCAAGCGTCGGCTGCACAATCACGATTCCTTGCCACTATGTCACACGAGATACGCACGCCATTAAACGGTATTTTGGGATTGACCGATGTAGTGCTTTCTCATGATATTTCGGAAAGTGCACGGCCTAACCTAGAGAAGATTCAGCGTTCAGGACTCTCGCTAAACCGCATTTTGAACGACATATTAGATCTCTCCAAACTGAATGCGGGAAAACTTGCGCTGGAGATCATTCCCTTTGATCTAAAAAGTACTGCTAAAGATTGCGTGGCGTTTTATGCACAATTGGCACAGAACAAAGGTATTTCACTGAGAATAGAAGTAGATAAAGCATTAAATACTTGTGTTGTAGGGGACGCAACGCGCCTCTCTCAAGTGTTAAACAACCTAGTGAGCAACGCGATAAAGTTTACGCATCAGGGCAGTGTCACTTTAGGGCTATCGAAAGGTGAAGCGTCAAAGACCCATCAATTTGTCAGGTTTTCAGTTAAGGATACGGGGGACGGGATTGATGCTTCTAAACAAGAGCGCGTATTCGATGCATTTACCCAAGCCAACAGCAGCATTAATCGAATACACGGGGGAACGGGACTTGGTTTACAGATAGTAAAAAGCTTGGTTGAAGCTATGGGCGGCACGGTTTATCTGAAAAGCGTGGTAGGTCAGGGGAGTGAATTTTATTTCGAGCTACCGTTTGAAATTGCAGGTAGTGTAATTGGCGCTAAAGAACAGGAAAGCACACCGTCGTTCTCAAACCTTACTATTTTGGTGGCAGAAGATAATGACATTAATCAGGTCGTAGCAAAATCCTTGTTAGAAGATACAGGGTTGAAAGTTGCGCTTGCTAATAATGGTAAAGAAGCAGTAGAGATTGCACTAAAGCAGCATTTCGACCTTATATTGATGGACTTACACATGCCTGAAATGAACGGCTCTGAAGCCGCTTTGGCGTTGCGAAAAGCTAACATCACTATTCCTATTATCGCGTTCACTGCTGCGGTGGTTGCCGAAGAAATAGATAAAGCGTTAGCATCCGGGATGAATGGATATCTCACAAAACCAGTCAATAAAACGGAACTACACGCTGTGCTGACTAAACATTTGGGCGGAGAAATGTCTACAGAAAGTTCCTGTATTGCTAAAGGGGAATAGACAGAGTAATGTGGCACTGAAAGTGTCATTAATCCGGATAAGCCTCTGTTATACAATAGATAATAATAAAAGTTCGCTTGGTCCAATCAAGTAGATAGTATTACTGCGAAAAGCAAAGCGTATTATAAAAGGATTTAAGTTTGAAGTCACAAATACATATTATAATTGCCCTGCTATTTCTTGCTTTCACGAGCCTTTCGGCTAACAGCGAAACAGACAGCGACAGCCAGCGTTACGAATTGAAGGTAGAGAAACTCAAATCTAAAGTGCTAAACGAGCAACGAGAAGTGGTCGTTCAGCTTCCAAAAGGTTATGCCGAAAACCCCGACAAGAAATACCCCGTTATTTATCGTCTAGATGGTGCGGGAAACCTTACTATGATGAATGCAGTACTAGAATCGCTTCAATCTCAGAATGCTGCACCTGAAGTCATTATAGTCGCCATTGAAAATACCGACCGACTTCGCGATCTATATCCCACAGCAAATGAAGATCCAAACGGGCCTGTAGGCTACGGCGGTGGCGGTGCAAACTTTCTTTCCTTTATAACCACTGAGCTTATGCCAATGGTAGAGAAGAAATATCGCGTGCATGACTTTCGAGTGATTGAGGGTGCATCAGCCGGAGGTGTATTCGCGCTGTACGCACTTACCCAGAAGCCTGAGCTTTTTAACGCCGCGCTGACTTACAGTGCTGCGGTGTGGTGGAACTATGGCGCATCTGCAAAAAGTACGGTTGCATTCTTAAAATCTGCCAATCATTTAGACCACTTCATTTACACGTCTATCGGCAATGAAGGCGCGCCCATGCGCCCGTATTACAACGATATGATTTCTGGAATGCGGGCAAATCAACCTGCCGGATTAAGATGGGAGAACGAAGCCTACGAGGGGGTTACGCACAATTTGGTCTCAGCTGCGTCAACTTTCAGCGCTTACCATCATTTGTTCTTATCAGCTTATTTAAGGCCGCAGCAGTTCAGTGGAGATATTAAAAGTATTAAAGATTATTACGCCCGTGTTTCAAAGCAGCGAGGCGAGAAACTCGACGCGCCGGAATGGGTTATTCGCGAGTTAGGTTATCACTATGTGGGTAAACAAAACTACGACAAAGCCATCGCCTTGTTTAAATACGATATTGCTGAGTATCCTCAAACGCCAGACGCATATAATGGCTTAGCTTATGGTTATGAGCAGATGGGCGAGTACAAAAAAGCGCTGGAAAGCGTGAACCAAGCTTTAGCACTTTCTACGTCTGAGCACGATGGCCATCAGGTCTATGTTAATAGACAAAAACGCTTGCAGTCTTTATTGAAGGATTAAGTTATCTTGAACCACAAAAGAATATTTAAACACGTAAACTGGATCGCCCCTGCGGCTTTTATGGTTGGAATTACCTTGGGAACGAGCGGGTGCAGTACCGTCACGACAGGACAAACCGATCACTGTATTGAGCAAGCTAATAACGCAGATGTTCATGGGGTGTACACCGCCGATGAGCAGCTAAATGCTTGCTTAGAAACCTATAAACTACGACGCGATAATGAAAAAACGGTAGGTGAAGCCTTTGCTGAAGATGTGCTGATCTCAGTTATTGATATTATTACCGACTAGAGCAGTTTCAATTAAGCGAAAAAACCTTCCTACGTACAGTTATAAAAACAAAGAAGGCAGAGT